>NZ_JADBRK010000001.1:0-733545 GCF_014930595.1 Enterobacter cloacae complex sp. P42RS | reverse complement strand
CCGTATCCGTCAGGAGCGCTGGCAGGTTGAGCACCAGCAGATTCAGGCCACCGCCACGGCGGCGGGGATAGCGCCAGGGCACACCTTCACGTTAACCAACGCGCCGTTCTTCAGCGACAACGGGGAGTATCTGGTGACGGCGGCGGGCTACCACTTCGAGGAGAACCGCTACGCCAGCGGCGAGGGGGAGACCATACACCGTACCGATTTCACGGTCATTCCGTCGGCGGTGGTTTACCGTCCGGCGCAGAGCACGGCTTGGCCGCGCACCTACGGCCCGCAGACCGCGAAGGTGGTGGGGCCGAAGGGGGAGAGTATCTGGACGGATAAATATGGCCGGGTGAAGGTGAAGTTCCACTGGGACCGGCTGGCGAAGGGCGATGACACCAGCTCCTGCTGGGTTCGCGTGTCGAGCGCGTGGGCGGGCCAGGGCTACGGCGGGGTGCAGATCCCGCGCGTCGGCGACGAGGTGGTGGTGGACTTTATCAACGGCGACCCGGACCGTCCGATTATTACCGGCCGCGTGTATAACGACGCGAGCATGCCGCCGTGGGCGCTGCCGGCTGCGGCGACGCAGATGGGCTTTATGAGCCGCTCTAAGGGGGGCTCCGTGGACAACGCCAACGCCCTGCGCTTTGAGGATAAAGCGGGCGCAGAACAGGTATGGATCCAGGCCGAGCGCAACATGGATACCAGCGTTAAAAATGATGAAACGCACAGCGTCGGCGGGGCGCGCAGCCATTACGTGAAGAAAAATGAGCTGCATCGTGTGGAAGCAAACCAGACTCAAGCGGTGAAAGGTGGAACCGAGATCCTGACGGGGAAAGGCAAGCTGGATGCGGCGGTCGAGCAGTATGTTATTGCATCCGGGACGAAGCTGCGGCTGGTCTCAGGTGAGAGCGCTATTGAGCTGAACGCTAACGGCAAGATTAACCTGATCGGCAAAGAGTTTAACTTCTTCGTGGAAGGGGATGGTTATATCACCACGGGCGGTAAGCTGCATCTGAATACCTCTGGCACCAAGCCGGGCACAACGGCGCCGGGATCAGGGCATAAAGGGGATATTGATGCGGCGGTGCAGGCGAAATTTACGCCGGGAAAGGAGAGTAAGGCTGGTGTGGCTGCCAGCGCACCTGCCGAAACCTCTAAAAACGCTACGCCTCCAGCATCCAATGTTCCTTCAAGCGGATATGGAAAGGATGTAGATAGTCTTGTCGATAAATCACCGACGATGAAAAATGACATAGCGACGTTAAAGAAACGAGGCTGGACATTTGAAGAAGGTGAAGCAGGCAAGGGGACGTTTGCCAATCGTCAAAAGCGCGTTATTACCGTTGATAAAAATGAGCTCGGTAACCCGAATGCAGTCGTTCAGTCTCTGTCACATGAAAGTGGTCACGCTTTATATGAACCCAACATTGATTTTTCTTCGCGCGACGCCTATCTCAACAGCACACTCAGTGATGAAGGCGCTGCAACGTTGAACAATATCCGGGTCCAACGCGAAATCATAGCCAACAAGGGTGGGGATATAGGTATTGCAGGCAATCCGGCAAATCAGACACAATATAATCGTATCTATGATTCTCTCGAACGTGGGGCTATAAAGGAAAGTGAAGCGCGTACGCAGATAGGCCGTATCTTTGGCAAAGGCGAACAAACGTCTACCACAGGGCAATATTACGAAGATTATTATGGCGGTTGGTATGATAAAAATTATCCATAGTCTAAAAACGGGTGCGGTGCTTGCGGCTTTATTAACGACGGGAATGGCAGGAGGTAACATGCAGAAACAGGATCTTTGGCAGTTCATTGCAGAAATGAGCGCATCACTCAAAACATTGTCCGTTAACAGTCTGGATAACGCTTCGTTGTCATTCAAGCTAACGAAACAAAATGAATATATCATTTTCTACAATGCCGACGATATCAAACTGGCGGATGGAACGAACATTACTGCAATTGATTTACGTTTAAGTAAAGAAAGTGACGGGATGGCACCGTTACTGAATTTTTCACCGTCCGGCCAGTGCATCACTCTCGACACTGTTAAAAAACATTATCCGCAACTGACGTTAACTGATTATCCACGAGGCCGTTCGGAGAACGAAGTGACCAGTTATACAGCGCCAAAGGATATGAATGGACAAAAAATAAGCTTCAGTTTCACGGTAAAAAAACCTGACTGCTTGGGTGGGGTCGCTATTAGCGCTGACTAAAAATGTTTATTTCATTACTCACTGCTTTTTAAAGTAGTGAGTAGCACAATACTTATCCAGCAAATGACGATTAACGTGAAAAAACGCCTTTCTGTCTCTCTTTTTTTTACACTCATGTCTACCTTTCTGAGCAGTTATGAAGTAGTGGCTCAGACTATGCCGCGCATTGTGGCTAAAGATGATTTTTCTCTGCAGTTAAACGACCAGATTGTGGCACTGGGTGAGAGATGGACTCCTGAGGTTGCGCGTAAAATTGCAGTTTCTGTGGAAGGTAGTTTTGTCGGTGAAGTTCCTTTTGACGGAACGAACTATAAATTCTACCAGCATCAGAAGACTGGGTTAAGAATATTCAGTTCCAATCTCTGGTGGGATAAAACCGAGCGAAGTGTTGACGATTATATTGTGGCGCAGATTACGTTAACTGCTCCGGATGGCAAAACAGTTCGCGGGATCCATATTGGTTCAACAATAAATGAACTTATTAAAGCTTACGGCAGTGGTCAGGTCGAAAATGATTCCGGGGAGCAGTGGGTTTCCTATGAATTGGGAAAGAAATTGCTCTCTTTTGAGCTTAAAGACAGTAAGGTTGTAAAAATAACAATGAATTACGAAAATGGTACTTCAGAGTGAATTATGGCCAAAAAATATCTGGCAGTCGTTTTGTTCACGGCGTTATTGACAGGCCCCGTTGAAACCACAACGGCGCTTGAATTATCCCAATACAACAAGCTCGTTACGGTCAGTCACATCGTTAACGACAGCGAAGTGACGGACAATCTCAGGAAAACGCTGGGAAATCATTACCAGACCTTTATTGATAACTTTGATGTCTTCGGTGAACCGCATACCACCACAGGTGGTGGATTGTTTGTTGAAGGCTGGTTAAAAGATCTCTATCAGGAGAATGCATCCGCGCTGGTCATCAATCCTGACGGCAAAATCTTTGCAGCTTGGGTGGTTCCGACGTCGGACGTTATTCATTACCAGTCATCTGACAATAGCCCGGTTATTCATGCCGATATTCAGCAGTGGGCCGCCAGATTTAATGCGATGCATTTTGCAACGTTCGGCCAATCAAAACTCGTATTTGAAGGGGAGTGGGCTGGCGAATTCAAGAACGACTCGACGTTAACCCTGCGATTAGCTGAATCAGACAACCGGATCACCGGCTCTTATTGCTATATTTCCCAGAGAGGAAACCGCATAGATTGCCCGGAAGATGATGAGCAAAATCTTAGCGGTACGATCGCTGGCAATCGTGCCAGCGTTGAGTTCAACTCATCGTTTGGCGGTGTAGGTGGACGGGCTGTTCTGGAAATAAAGGGGCGTGAAATGGAATGGCGTTTAGTTACTCCTCCTCAAAAAGGAAATTACTATGCTCCGCTGCGGTATACATTACGTAAAGCCGCTTCGGTTCAAAACGCGGAAACCAGAAAACTGGACACCGATAAATTCGCTATTTCGCTGATAAACAAATGCGGCCATTTTGAGAGCAAATGTGACGAGATGGTTTATCTCGGCGTGCGCAAAAGCGATAACAGTACGATCTCCTTAAGGGGTAAAACGTTACACGACTCCGCAGGTAAAATAATCGGCTCAACGTACAAGAATGGCGAGATCGCTTATACCGTGACGTATGCACCTGTGAAATTGGTTGTCAGCAAAGGCAGTCATGTTTTAGTCGAACAGTCAGGTCAGTGGCTTAAATAAAACAGCCAGCCAAAAGGCCAGCATGGATTGGCCTCTTTTGTTTCTCTCAATATTAATCATCCCGAGTTCACTTATGAAATACACCCTCCAGGAAGGTTCATTTTCCCTTTTTCCTGCTGCCTGGCAGGATAACAGCATGAACATCATTCGCGATGACGAAAGCGGGCTGTCCGTGGTGGTCAGCCGCGGCGTGATTCCCGATGGCAGCGACTACGAACAAGAGTTTCACCGCCAGTGGGATGTGCTGCGTCCTCAGATGGGTGAGATTGCCCAGAGTGAGTTCCAGCAGGTGAAAGCAGGGCCAGATGGAAAAATTAGCGGACTGGAAGTCGAGACCACTTTTGACCGCAACGGGCAGCGTCTGTGGCAAAAACAGCTGGCTGTGCAGACGCCGGGCAAACCGGTATTGATGATTTTTACCCTCTCGGCACTCAGAGCCTTTACCGAAGAGGACGAGGTGCGCTGGAGCGCGCTTAAGCAGAGTCTGACGCTAAACGACAACCGGAATGTGTAAGGCATGAGCGATAACAACGCGGCCCGTAAGGGCGACGAGATTATTCACTCCAGCATTTTTGCTGACATCACCAGCATTGTGGCGGAAGGTGCCGCCTATGCGGTGATTGGCGCGGCGGTAGGGCTGGCGGCTACGGCGGCCGCGCCACTCCTCGGTGCCGGAGCCGCCGCCGCGGGCGTGGCGGCGATTGGATCCAGCTGTCTGTTAAGCGGAATTATCGGTGGTGTGCTGGCGAACGTGGCGGGGATCACCGACGATATTAGCAACGCCGCTGAGGGGCTAGGCAATGCGCTTTTCCCGCCGTCGCCTGCGGGCAAAATCACCACCGGTTCGAATAACGTTCTGACCAACGCAATCCCTGCCGCGCGCGCGGCAGGCACGCTCACGCCCGCCGATACCCCGCCCCCTGAGCCACAGTCGCCGGGCAGCTTTGCCGATTACGCGGGCATGCTGCTTTCCGCCGCCGGACAGTTTGGCAGCGAAATGTGGCAGCCGAGCGTGGCCTCTGCCGCTGCGGGAACTTCGCCGCTGGAAGAAGACAAGGTGGCGTGTGAAAAACACTCCGGGCCGCAGTATCTGGCGGAAGGCTCCAAAAGCGTCTTCATTAACGGCCAGCCCGCGGTGCGCGCGAAAGATCGCACCACCTGCGAAGGCACCGTCTCGGACGACGTCTCCCCGAATGTGATCATCGGCGGGGACACGCTCACGGTCCGCGATATCAAAAGCGGTAAAACGCCGGGTCTGGCGCTGGGGATGATTGCGCTCTCCCTGCTGCGCGGGCGTCCGGGCAAGATCCTGAAAAACATGCCCTGTGCGCTGGCGGCGGCAGGCGGCGGGATGCTGGCGGATATGGCGGTGAATGCCGTGTTTGGCTCCTCGCACCCGGTTCACGCCGCCACCGGCGTGAAGGTGCTGAATGACGACGACGAGCTCGATTTCTCGCTGCCGGGGCGCTTTCCGCTGCGCTGGCAGCGCAGCTATAACAGCCTGACCACCCGCGAAGGGCTGTTCGGTCTGGGCTGGGCTACAACTTTTGACAGCTATCTGACGCTGGAAGATAACAATGCGACCTGGTTCGATGAAACCGGGCGCGAGCTGAGCTTCGAGCTGCCGCCGGTCGACCGGGCGTTTTACAGCATCAGCGAAGGCATCATTATCCGCCGCAATGAGAGCGGCGACGTGGCGATTGCTGACGATGACGGCGCGGTGTGGCGTCTGTACAAACCGACCCGCGCGAATCCTTCTATCCTGCGTCTGGCCTCCCTCAGCGACGAATACGGCAACGCGCTGCTGACGGCGTGGGACGAGCACGGCAGGCTGGTTGGTCTTCACGACGAGCCGCGGGCTATCGACGTCACCCTGCGCTATGAGGATGAACGTTTCCCGCAGCGGGTTACCGCAGTCAGCCATTTCGACGGCAACCAAACCTGGCCGCTGATGCAGTGGGGCTACGATGCGCGCGGCCAGCTGGCGAGCGCGACGGATGCCTCCGGCGTGGTGACGCGTGAATACCGTTACAACGACCACGGCCTGATGGTCTGGCACCGCTTGCCGGGGGGGCTGGAGAGCGAATACCGCTGGCAAAAATTCGACCACTGGCGCGTGGTGGAAAACCGCACCAGCACTGGCGATGGCTGCCGCTTTAGCTACGATTTAGACGCGGGGCTGACGACCGTCGAGCACTACGACGGCCAGACGCGACGCCACTACTGGAACGCACAGAATCTGATTGTGCGCTACGTCGACGAGCGCGGTGAAAACTGGCGCTACGAGTGGGACGATAACGAGCTTCTGACGCGCCGTATCGATCCGCTCGGCAATGCCGTCACCTTCGTCTACGACGAAATGGGCAACCGGGTTCAGGAGACCGACGCCGACGGCAATACCCGCACCACCACCTGGCTGGAGCACCGCGCGCTTCCCTCGGCCATTATCGAAGCCGACGGCAGCGCCACCCGCTTCTGGTACGACGAACACCACGGGCTGAAGCGCGTGCTGGATCCGCTGGGGCAGACGACGCAGCTGCGCCGGGACGAGTTCGGCCAGGTCGTTGAAGAGGTCGATGCCGCCGGAAACAGCCGCTACCAGGAGTACAACGAGGCCGGGCAGGTCGTGCGTTCGACGGACTGTTCCGGGCGTATTACCCGCTATCGCTATCACCCGCTGGGCTGGCTGGTGACTGAGACTGGCGCCGACGGTGAAGAGACGCGCTACCGCTACGACGCCGCAGGGCGCCCGGTGCAGCTCGACCGTCCGGAAGGCTGGACGGAGTCGCTTAAATGGAACGAACGTGGCCTGCCGGTGAGGCACGCGGGCGCCGACGGGAAAGAGAGCGAGTTCAGATACGATGAGGCGGGGCGCTTAACCGCCACCCGTAATACGCAGGGTGAAGAGGTCCGTCGCCGCTGGGACAGCCGCGGGCGTCTGATTGCCCTGGAAAACGAAAACGGCGAAGCGTACCAGTTCCGCTGGGGCGCTGACTCGCTGCTGCTGGAAGAGGTAGGGCTTGATGGCGTGGCCTCGCAGTATCGCTATGACGCCTGCGGACGCACGATAGCGCGCACGTATGCCGCCGGCCATCCGGAGGCCATCACCCACGCCTTCGCCTGGAGCGCGAGCGGCCAGCTGGTCGCCCGCACCACGCCAGAAGGGCAGACCCGCTACCACTACACGCCGTCCGGGCTGTTGAGCCGGATTGGGCTGCATCCGGCGCTTTCAGCCGACGCATGGACCACCGAGGCGGAGCAGGAGCTTGCCTTTGAGTATGACGCGCTTGGTCGCGTTACGCGCGAAGCGAGCGAGCATGGTGAGCTGGCGTGGGGATATGATGCGCTGGGCAACCGCACTTCCGTCACGCTGCCCGATGGCCGCGAGCTGAAACAGTTCTACTACGGCAGCGGGCATCTGCTCAGCATTGCCCTCGATAAGCTGTCGGTCTCCGACTTTACACGCGACGAACTCCACCGTGAGACCAGCCGCACCCAGGGGCTGTTGACCACCCGCAGCGAATACGACCGCCTGGGCCGACTGCATCGGCGGGACGTCTTTACCGGCAACGCCCAGCGCCCGTCGCCGCGCCGCTGGTCCCGCCGCTGGGATTACGATTATCGCAATAACCTGGTGAGGGAAGAGCGGGACGATAACCCGTTCAGCTGGTACCGCTGGCAGTATGACAGCGCCGGACGTCTGCTGGTTCAGGACGGCACGCTGCCCGGCCAGGAGCAGTGGCGCTGGGATGCTGCCGGTAACCCGCTCGAAGGCTCTGCTGAGAAGGTCACGTACAACCGTCTGACGCAGCTGAACGGCATTCGCTGGCGCTATGACATCCACGGCCGCACCGTGGAGAAGGATAACGGCCAGACCCGCTGGTACTACCGTTACGATGGCGAACACCGCCTGACGGAAGTCATCAGCCAGCCGCGGGACCGCAACAGGCCGCAGACGCAGGTCAGCTTCCGCTACGATCCGCTCGGGCGACGCATCAGCAAAACGCGCCGCCAGATGCTGGGCGGCCAGCCAACCGGTAAGCCTGTCACCACGCGGTTTGTCTGGGAAGGGTTCCGCCTGCTGCAGGAAGTTCACGGGGATGTGCCGCTGACCTACGTCTACAGCGATCAGGACAGCTACGATCCGCTGGCGCGTATTGACGGCGCTGATGACCCGGAGATCTTCTGGTTCCACTGCCAGCCCAACGGCACGCCGGAGCGGATGACGGATATCGAAGGGCAGGTGCGCTGGGAAGGCGTGAACAGCGCCTGGGGCAAGCTGCTGCGGGAAAGCGAGACGCAGGTATCAGGATATTCTCAGAACCTGCGTATGCAGGGGCAATACCTGGACCGTGAGACAGGGCTGCACTACAATCTGTTCCGGTATTATGACCCGGATTGCGGAAGGTTTACGCAGCAGGACCCGATAGGGCTGGCGGGGGGGATAAACCTTTACCAGTATGCGCCGAATGCGTTGGGGTGGGCAGATCCATTAGGCTTACGATGTGGGCGAACTAATACTTGGAATGATTTTCAGCGGCAGCATAAAGGTCGTTTCAAATCATCAACTGAAGCGGCTTCTGCTTATAAAAAATTAGTTAATGAACAATCGCCTTGGCCATTAAATGAGCCTCCTTTAGATGCAACATTAGTCCCAGGGACTCGAGTAAAAATGGCCGTATCTCCAGGCCAGCCAGCGACGAGACCTGGAGGGTTTGCTACATTTGACGATATTCCTAATGCTTCATATGTTAGAAATGAGCTCGCTGTGAAGATGGAATGGAAACCGGATATTGATAGAGTAATAACTTATGAAGTTAAGAAACCATTACCAGTTAAAATTGGTGCGGTTGGACCTCAAGTTGATAAAGGTGCGAATGTATATCTGCCTGGTGGCGGTTCACAAGTCGAAATGGCTGTGCCACCTGCAGAACGCATGAATTATTTGGAAGTTATTGACGAGTCGTTGCTCAAGCCCTAATTTATGAAATGAGATTAACATGATTAATAATTTTATCTGTAATAAAGAAAAAAATGAATTGCATTGGATATATAATACACACAAAGTCACTATCGGTATAGATGATTTAGATCTGGCAATGATAGATGAAAAGAGAAAAATAATTTTTGTATTGAGTAAACCATTACCCTTACCGATGTTATTAACTGTTTTAAATATTGATGGGACTTTGCTTTCAACATTTACGCCTCCAGAAGGTGCGTCTTTTTCTTATTTGACATTAAACGATAAAAAAGAGGTTTTGATTGTCTGCTCCTTTTCGGAAAAAATAAATGGTTGGTATGATTGGCATTATTCTTTAGACTTGGATAAAAAAGTGATAACAAGAATGGCGCCATCTTATTAGAATCTGATAAAGCCATTTTAAAGTAAGGTTTTTGTGGCTTAATACAATCATAACACTAAATATGAGGCTCATCATATTCTTAGCCATAGCTATCCAAATAATAAAGTTTGCTGCCCCGTATTGTCAGCCTTGAAGCGACGGAGATCTTCTGATTCCACTGTTTGCCCAACGGCACGTCGGAGCGAATGACGGATAGCGAAGGGCAGTAACTGTAGTACAGGTTCAAGTATTGGTAAACTTTTATCAGAACTTCCAGTTAGAAAGATAATAAAAGTCGAGGTAGTGTAATGAATGATAAAAAACTACAAATAGTTGATCTGCTGATTTCGCATAGTCAAATAGTGTTACGATCCCGAGATTATGACGAAAAACTGAGTCAGTGGGGAAAAGGCAATGTTTCTCAAGGTGCTGTTCTCCACAAGGATTATGTTATATTCGATCCATTACCAGAGGACGCGTTTGGAGCAAACGTCAATATCAAGAAAGATAATGCTTTCAAAATGGATGAAAATGCTCAGCGCTGTATTGTTGTGCCATTTTTCATTACGGATAAAGATAAGCTGCAAATCGCTTCTGCAACTGAGAAATTCGATTTAAATATAGATGTGAATGAAAAAGTTTATTCACTCTTTTATGAGATTTGTGAAGGAGATGAAATTTACTATAATTTCACTCTTGTACCGGCAAAAGAAGCTATTGCTGCTAAGTTTTTGCTAGATGACCCTTGGGGAGGAATAAAAGATCATCCTCTCAAAGAAGGTATTTTTTAAATTAATACTATCAGGGAAATTTATCTCGAAAAAAATCCACGCCATAGCGTGGATTTTTTTCATTCAAAACAAATCAAACGTTAAACAGGAAGTTCATCACGTCGCCATCTTTAACGATATAATCTTTTCCTTCCGCACGCATCTTGCCTGCTTCTTTCGCGCCTTGCTCACCCTTGTAGGTAATGAAGTCTTCAAACGCGATAGTCTGCGCACGAATGAAGCCTTTCTCGAAGTCGGTGTGGATCTTACCGGCTGCCTGAGGCGCAGTCGCACCCACAGGAATCGTCCACGCACGCACTTCTTTAACGCCAGCGGTGAAGTAGGTCTGCAGGTTCAGCAGCTCATAGCCCGCGCGGATCACGCGGTTCAGGCCCGGCTCTTCCAGACCCAGTTCGGCCATGAACTCTTCACGGTCGGCGTCGTCCAGCTCGGCGATATCGGACTCAACGGCTGCGCAAACCGCCACAACCACAGAACCTTCCGCCGCGGCGATTTCACGGACTTTGTCCAGGTACGGGTTGTTCTCGAAACCGTCTTCGTTAACGTTGGCGATGTACATGGTTGGCTTCAGGGTCAGGAAGCTCAGGTATTTGATCGCCGCTTTGTCTTCGTCAGTCAGGTTTTTCAGCGCGCGCAGCATGCCGGCATTTTCCAGCTGTGGCAGGCATTTTTCCAGCGCAGCCAGTTCCGCTTTCGCATCCTTATCGCCGCCTTTCGCTTTCTTCTGCACGCGGTGAATGGCGCGTTCGCAGGTGTCGAGGTCAGAGAGCGCCAGCTCGGTGTTGATGACGTCGATATCGTCAGCCGGATCCACTTTGTTATTAACGTGGATGATGTTGTCGTTCTCGAAGCAGCGCACAACGTGGCCGATCGCTTCAGTTTCACGGATGTTGGTCAGGAACTGGTTACCCAAACCTTCGCCTTTGGAGGCACCCTTCACCAGGCCCGCGATGTCCACGAACTCCATGGTGGTGGGCAGAATGCGCTGCGGCTTCACGATTTCCGCGAGCTGGTCCAGACGCGGGTCCGGCATTGGCACCACGCCGGTGTTCGGTTCGATGGTACAGAACGGGAAGTTCGCCGCTTCGATACCCGCTTTGGTAAGCGCGTTAAACAGGGTGGATTTGCCCACGTTTGGCAGACCGACGATACCGCATTTGAATCCCATTTCTAAATCACCTTAATATCTTGATAATCAATCCGTTAACGATAACCGATTGATGAAAAGTAAATAACTACGCCTATTATACACGTAACCCGCATGACGCGCGGTAAAAAAGCCGTATCTGGCGGATTATTGCGCTTTGAAAGCGTGTAAGCGATTTGTCGCTTTGGTTAAGCCGTCTTGCAGCCAGATTTCAGTGCAGCGTGCCGCTTCGTCTACCGCCTCGTCAATCAGTTTTTGTTCGGAAACCGGGGGTTTACCGAGCACGAAACCGACAACTTTGTTTTTATCGCCCGGATGGCCGATTCCCACGCGCAAACGGTGGAAATTCGGGTTATTGCCCAACTTGCTGATGATGTCTTTAAGACCGTTGTGACCGCCGTGTCCGCCGCCCAGCTTGAATTTTGCTACGCCAGGCGGGAGATCCAGCTCATCGTGAGCCACCAGAATTTCATCCGGGTTGATGCGATAAAACGTTGCCATTGCCGCCACCGCTTTACCACTCAGGTTCATAAAGGTGGTGGGCACCAGCAGGCGAACATCCGCTCCTGCAAGGTTGATGCGTGAGGTGTAGCCGAAGAATTTAGGTTCTTCACGCAGGGGAGCACGTAACCGTTCGGCCAGCAGATCGACGTACCAGGCTCCGGCGTTGTGGCGGGTGGCCGCATACTCCGCGCCCGGGTTGGCGAGGCCGACAATCAGTTTAATCGTCACGATTCAATTCCTAATGGGTTCCAGATCTGGCGCGTAGTTTACTGTCTGGCGCGCCGCTTGACAAAATTCTGCGGTTATCCCGGCGAAATTCGAATAATTACTCATCTGAACAATTAGAATTTCAAGCTGTTCAACGCCTTATTTGTAAACTTTTGTTTGTGCGTTATCCGTAATTGTGATCATTCACGCAACTCATAAAAAGGGCGTTGTCTATACTTTACACACAAGGAATAGGGGCTTTTCCCCTGACAACCCAAAGTTCCGGAGGTGACATGTGAAACGCAAAAACGCTTCGATGCTCGGTAACGTGCTAATGGGGTTGGGACTGTTCGTGATGGTAGTCGGCGTAGGTTATTCCATTTTAAACCAACTGCCGCAGCTTGATCTCCCACAATACTTCGCGCATGGCGCGGTATTGAGCATCTTCCTCGGTGCAGTATTGTGGCTCGCCGGGGCGCGCGTAAGCGGACATGAGGAAGTCTGCGATAAATACTGGTGGGTGCGCCACTACGACAAACGCTGTCGTCGTGACCAGCATAAGCACAGCTAGAGCCTGATTAAGAACATCGAAACGACTCCATCCGGAGTCGTTTTTTTTGCATAGCATATTGACCCTCACGTAACGTAAGGCTCCAGAGTGGTGGCACTGGCAAAGTAAAAAGGAGCAGTTATGTTGATTCAGGTGGGTGAGCTGGCGAAACGAGCCGGTATCACCGTGCGGACATTGCATCACTACGAGCAAACAGGGCTGTTGCTGCCTTCTGCCAGAAGCGCGGCAGGTTACCGGCTTTACAACCTGGCGGATGTCCAGCGTCTGCACATGATCCAGGCGCTGGCAAAAGCGGGGCTGGAACTTGCTGAAATCAGGGATTTTCTGGAAAAGGAGTCGCTGTCGTTGACCGAGCTACTCGATGCGCAAATCACGCTGCTGGATAAACAGCTGCGCAGCATACACACGCTGCGCGACCGGCTGGTGGAGCTGCGTACCGGGCTTACCGACGATGCGACGCCGGATCTGGAGTCCTGGCTACAGACTCTGGAGTTAATGAATATGTACGATCGCTGGTTTAGCAAAGAAGAGTTACAGCAGTTGCCGTTTGCGGTACAGAAGGATGCGCTGGCGGCTATCTGGTCAGGGCTGGTGGCAGAGGCTAACGCGCTGCTGGAACAGGATATACCCGTTACTGACACGCGGGCGATGGATCTGGCGACCCGCTGGATGGAACGTCTTGAACAGGACACGGCGGGCAAGCCGGAGTTTCTCACCCGGCTGAACGAGATGCACAGCGTAGAGCCACAGATGCAGGCGCAGACCGGCATCACCCCGGAGATGACAGATTACATCACGCGGGCGTTTGCGGAATCTAAGCTCAGGATATGGGAGAAGTATCTCACTGCCGAAGAGATGGCCTTTACCCGGGCACATTATTTTGACCGCATGATGGAGTGGCCGCCGCTGGTGGCGAAACTGCATCAGGCGCAGCGGGACAATATCGCTCCTGACTCGAAGGAGGCGCAAAAGCTGGCTGAAAACTGGCTGGCATTGTTCCAGTCCTACGCAGGCACCAACCCCGAGACCCAGCAAAAGTTTCGTACGGCTATGCAGCAGGAGCCGCATCTGATGAAAGGAACCTGGATGACGCCTGCCGTGCTTGCATGGCTCCAGCAGGCGATCGGGGTGATGATGCAGAGACGTTTCTCTGCATCAGGTAACTCATAGATCCGCTAACGCGGCTTCACGGTTAGGATAAAAGGCAAGGCGGCCAGGGATCGGCTGCACGCCCGCACGCGCCATGGTGCGCAGGGGCTGGAATTCCAGGTTGCTGACCCGCAGCTCGCAGCCTTCCGGCAGACGTGCAACAAAGCGCTGGAAGGCATCCAGACCACCGGCATCCAGAACCGGGACGGCATCCCACTTCAGCACCACAACCCGTTTCCCCGCGATGCGGGACTCCAGATCGCTGAACAATCCTTCCGCCGCGGCAAAGAATAGCGGGCCAATCACGCGCAGCACCAGCACATCCTCAGGCACCTCCACGTTAACCGGCGTGAGGCGCGTCATCTGCGCGATGCGGCGCATAAATAGCAGGGACGCAAGCACGATCCCGACGCTGATGGCGATAACCATATCGAACAGCACGGTCAGCGACATGCAGATTAGCATCACGATGATGTCGTCTTTCGGCGCGCGACGCAGCAGGTTCACCACCTTATGCGCCTCGCTCATGTTCCAGGCCACCATCAGCAGCAGGGCGGCCATGGCGGAAAGCGGCAGCCAGGAGAGCAGCGGGGCAAGGATCAGCAGCGCCAGAATCACCAGCACGGAGTGGATAACCGCTGAAACGGGGGAGGTCGCACCTGCGCGCACGTTTGCCGCAGAACGGGCGATGGCTGCCGTAGCGGTAATCCCGCCAAAGAACGGTGCGATGAGGTTGCCTAAGCCCTGACCGACCAGTTCGCTGTTGGCTTTGTGCTTGGTGCCGGTCATGCCGTCGAGCACCACAGCGCACAGCAGGGATTCAATCGCTCCCAGCATCGCCATAGAGAACGCGGCGGGCAGCAGGGCGCGAAGGGAATCCCAGCTCAGGGTGAAGCTCGAACCAGGCATGTCCCACGGCAGCACCAGCTGCGGCAGCAGCTGTGGAATGCCGTTACCCTGCGAACCGTCCGCCAGAACATAGTGGAACTGCGAGCCGATAGTCGCGACATGACCGCCGAACATATTGACGATAGCCATCACCGCGCAGCCCAGCAGCAGGGCGGGCAGATGGCCCGGCAGGCGAATACCGAGACGAGGCCAGACGATCAGCGTCCCCAGGGTGACTATTCCGATGGCGGCGTCGCCCAGGTTGGCCGTTGGCAGCGCCATAAACAGCGCCCCCACTTTTTGTAAATAGTGCTCCGGGACGTGGGGCATCTGCAGACCGAGAAAATCTTTGATCTGCATGGTTCCGATGGTGATCCCAATCCCCGAGGTGAACCCCAGCGTCACGGAAAGGGGAATATATTCAATCAGGCGACCAAAACGGGCCAGACCGAACAGAATCAAAAAGACGCCGGACATCAGGGTGGCAACCAGCAGGCCTGCCAGACCAAACTGTTGTGAAACCGGGTAGAGGATCACCACAAAGGCGGCGGTCGGGCCGGAGACGCTGAAGCGCGAGCCGCCCGTCAGGGCAATAACAATCCCGGCAACGGCCGAGGTATACAGACCGTACTGTGGCGCAACGCCGCTGCCAATCGCCAGCGCCATCGCCAGCGGGATGGCAATAATTCCGACGGTGATCCCGGCAATCAGGTCACGGATAAAGCGTGACGAGGTGTACTTCTCTTTCCAGCAGGCGTCGATGAGGGCGCGAAAGGGCAGAACATGTGAGGAGGCTACGTTTTTCACAATTATCTATCATCCGTGTGCGCATCATCTGTCATATGAATGGCAGGTGAAGGAGGCATTAATCATACAAATAAAACCCAGAGACAAAAAAACCCGCCGCAGCGGGTTTTTTGGCCGTGTTCGATTAGTGTTCGAACATTGCAGAGATGGATTCTTCGTTGCTGATACGACGAATCGCTTCGGCCAGCATCCCGGACAGGGTCAGGGTACGCACGTTTGGCAGTGCCTTGATCTCGTCGCTCAGTGGGATGGTATCGCATACCACAACTTCGTCAATGACGGAGTTGCGCAGGTTGTTCACGGCATTACCGGAGAAGATCGGGTGGGTCGCGTAAGCGAACACGCGCTTGGCACCGCGCTCTTTCAGCGCTTCAGCGGCTTTACACAGCGTACCGCCGGTATCGATCATGTCGTCAACCAGCACGCAGTCGCGGCCAGCCACGTCACCGATGATGTGCATCACCTGAGAAACGTTAGCGCGCGGACGACGCTTGTCGATGATCGCCATGTCGGTATCGTTCAGCAGCTTGGCAATAGCACGGGCACGGACCACGCCGCCGATATCCGGAGATACCACGATTGGGTTGTCCAGGTTCAGCTGCAGCATGTCTTCCAGCAGGATTGGGCTGCCGAATACGTTATCAACCGGGACGTCGAAGAAGCCCTGGATCTGCTCTGCGTGCAGGTCAACGGTCAGTACGCGGTCAACGCCGACGCTGGACAGGAAGTCAGCGACAACTTTTGCGGTGATGGGCACACGCGCGGAACGGACGCGACGGTCCTGGCGGGCATAACCAAAGTAAGGGATAACAGCAGTGATACGGCCTGCGGAAGCGCGACGCAGGGCGTCGACCATAACAACCAGTTCCATCAGGTTGTCGTTTGTTGGAGCACAGGTGGACTGGATGATGAAAATATCACCACCGCGTACATTTTCGTTGATTTGTACGCTGACTTCGCCGTCGCTAAAGCGACCTACGGCGGCGTCGCCGAGGGAAGTGTACAGGCGGTTGGCAATACGTTGTGCTAGTTCCGGGGTGGCGTTACCAGCAAAAAGCTTCATATCAGGCACGAGAAGAACCTCAGGCATGCGTCCAGTGGTGGATAACGTTCGCCGCAAACTGCGGGGCCTAAGCGAAGGCTATCCAGGCGGTGTATTAAAGAGCGCGATGCAACGTCTGGAACAGGGTGACGTTGTCACCGAAACTCAGTCTGCGCCAGAATGGCCTGCTGTAGGGGGGAGGTGTTCATCCCGCGCGCTACAAAACCATGCAGCCAATCCGGCGCTTGCTCAAGCACCTGACGGGCGGCGGATTCGGTGTCAAATTCAGCAAAGACACAGGCCCCTGTACCGGTCAGGCGCGACGGCGCGTATTCTAACAGCCAGGAAAGCACCGCATCAACCTCGCGAAAACGTTTTCTTGCGATATCCTCGCAATCGTTGCTGAATTCACAATTTAATAACGTTTCTATTGACCGTACCGGGGTATTTCTTTTCAGGTCAGGATCTTTAAAGATGACCGGGGTCGGAATGCTCACGCCGGGGTGGGCAACCAGATACCATTTCTCCGGCGGGTTGACCGGGGAGAGGATCTCACCCACGCCCTCGGCAAAGGCCGCGTGGCCGCGAACAAACACAGGGACATCTGCGCCCAGCGTTAAGCCCAAACCAGCCAGTTCATCCGTCGATAGCCCGCAGCCCCAGAGGTGGTTCAGCGCAACCAGCACGGTGGCGGCGTTTGATGAGCCCCCGCCGAGACCGCCACCCATCGGCAGACGCTTCTCAATGCGGATATCCGCACCGCTTCCCGCCGGCAGACGGCCCGATTCCGCGGCGGCTTTCATCAGCAGGCGCGCGGCGCGGACGATCAGGTTGTCCTCATGTGCCACGCCGTCGACCGGCGTCAGCAGGCAAATCTGTCCATCCTGACGCGGCTCGATGGCAATCGTGTCGCCATAGTCAATAAACTGAAACAGCGTCTGCAGAGTGTGATAGCCGTCAGCACGCTGGCCGGTGATGTATAAAAACAGGTTCAGTTTTGCCGGAGAAGGCCAGTGGGTCATCATTTAACGATCCAGTTGTCCATTTTCAGCTTGATGCGCTGGCTGCCCTGGGTCAGCTCCATGTTTGATGGCAGCGAAGGTTTACTCTTGCTGTCATAGGCGCTGTACACCACTTTCCAGGTTTTGCCGTTCTGGGTGTAGTTGACCTGGCTCAGACGGTATTGATCGTCAAGCGTATAGTCGGTCGCTTCGCCCGGCAGGCCGAGGATCCACTGGCGCAGGCTGTTCAGTGGAATTGGCATCCCGGTCAGCTTGCCAATCATCTCTTCAGCATCAGTCGCCGTATAGTGCTGGCCTTTGTTATCGGTGATCTGCGCTTCGCCCGGTTTGGCGATAAGCTCCAGCTCGGTGCTGCCAAGCGGGTTCAGCAGCAGCAGGCGATAGTTGTCCTGCCCCGTTTGCTGCCAGAAGAAGCGGGCATAAACCTTTTGTTCGTCAGAGAGATACGCGAAGGCGCCGCGCGTCTGGTACTGCTTCAAATTAAGGACGTCCTGCTGGTGCTGACGCCACTGCGGTGAATCAGGGCTTTTGCCCGGGCCTTTTGGTTGGGTGACAGTACAGGCGGTCAGAACCAGTGCTGCCAGCGGCAGCAGGCGAATCAGTCGGGTCATAATGAGGACAAATCCTTGAGATACGTTGCAGTTATAACTGTTAATGCTAGCGCCCCGCAGTGCTACCGTCTACGTTCAAATTATCTCAAAGCGTTGAGTAACCTATTACTCCGAAAGGAGGCGGTCTCTTTTATTGATCTCGCGCATCCTGTATGATGCGTCCTGCTAACCTTATTAACGCTGGTACTACTCCCGCTCAACATGACCCTATTAGCACTCGGCATCAACCACAAAACGGCCCCGGTTTCGCTGCGAGAACGCGTTACGTTTTCGCCGGATACGCTTGACCTGGCGCTGGACAGCCTGCTTGCACAGCCGATGGTGCAGGGTGGCGTGGTGCTTTCGACGTGCAACCGTACCGAGCTGTATTTGAGCGTGGAAGAGCAGGATAACCTGCACGACGCGCTGATCCGCTGGCTATGTGACTACCACAATCTCAACGAAGACGAGCTGCGCAACAGCCTGTACTGGCATCAGGATAACGATGCGGTCAGCCATCTGATGCGCGTCGCCAGCGGTCTGGATTCGCTGGTGCTTGGCGAGCCGCAGATCCTCGGCCAGGTAAAAAAAGCCTTCGCAGATTCCCAGAAAGGGCATCTCAAGGCCAGCGAGCTGGAGCGCATGTTCCAGAAGTCCTTCTCCGTGGCGAAGCGTGTGCGAACCGAAACCGACATTGGTGCCAGTGCGGTTTCTGTTGCTTTCGCGGCCTGTACCCTTGCACGGCAAATCTTTGAATCCCTGTCGACCGTCACCGTGATGCTGGTAGGCGCGGGCGAAACCATCGAGCTTGTGGCGCGCCATCTGCGCGAGCATAAAGTGAAAAAGATGATTATCGCGAACCGCACCCGCGAACGCGCGCAGGTGCTGGCGGACGAAGTGGGTGCCGAGGTGGTTGCGCTGAGCGATATTGATGAACGTCTGAAAGAGGCGGACATTATTATCAGCTCTACCGCCAGCCCGCTGCCGATCATCGGTAAAGGGATGGTGGAGCGTGCGCTGAAATCCCGCCGTAATCAGCCAATGCTGCTGGTGGATATCGCCGTTCCGCGCGATGTTGAGCCAGAGGTTGGCAAGCTGGCTAACGCCTATCTTTACAGCGTGGATGACCTGCAAAGCATTATTTCGCACAACCTCGCCCAGCGTAAAGCGGCGGCGGTGCAGGCGGAAACCATTGTTGAGCAAGAAACCAGCGAATTTATGGCCTGGCTGCGCGCGCAAAGCGTCAGCGAGACCATCCGCGAGTATCGCGGACAGGCGGAGCAGGTGCGTGATGACCTGACTGCCAAAGCGTTAGCGGCCCTGGAACAGGGCGGCGACGCGCAGGCGATTATGCAGGATCTGGCGTGGAAGCTGACCAACCGCCTGATCCATGCGCCAACCAAATCTCTTCAACAGGCTGCCCGTGACGGGGATGATGAACGCCTGACTATTCTGCGCAACAGCCTCGGGCTGGAATAGCGCCCTATACCCATTTTCTAAGACAAGGTGCACTTACGCCTATGAAGCCTTCTATCGTCGCTAAACTGGAAGCTCTGCACGAGCGCCATGAAGAAGTACAGGCGCTGCTCGGCGATGCCGGGACTATCGCAGACCAGGAACGTTTTCGCGCGCTTTCGCGTGAATATGCGCAGTTGAGTGATGTATCAAAATGCTTTACCGACTGGCGACAGGTTCAGGAAGATATTGAAACCGCGCAGATGATGCTCGACGATCCTGAGATGCGCGAGATGGCGCAGGAAGAGCTGCAGGATGCAAAAGCGCGTTCCGAAGAGATGGAGCAGCAGCTTCAGGTGCTGCTCCTGCCGAAAGATCCGGACGATGAACGTAACGCGTTTGTCGAAGTGCGCGCCGGTACCGGCGGTGACGAAGCGGCGCTCTTTGCCGGGGATCTGTTCCGCATGTACAGCCGCTACGCCGAATCGCGCCGCTGGCGCGTGGAGATCATGAGCGCCAACGAAGGCGAACATGGCGGCTACAAAGAGGTTATCGCCAAGATCAGCGGCGACGGCGTGTACGGACGTCTGAAGTTTGAATCCGGCGGTCACCGCGTGCAGCGCGTTCCGGCCACCGAATCTCAGGGCCGTATTCATACCTCCGCCTGTACGGTGGCGGTGATGCCGGAGCTGCCGGAAGCGGAACTGCCGGACATCAACCCGGCGGACCTGCGCATCGACACCTTCCGCTCCTCCGGGGCGGGCGGTCAGCACGTTAACACCACCGACTCCGCCATCCGTATTACCCACCTGCCGACCGGCATCGTGGTGGAGTGTCAGGACGAACGTTCGCAGCACAAAAACAAAGCCAAAGCGTTGTCCGTGCTGGGCGCGCGCATCCACGCGGCGGAAATGGCGAAGCGTCAGCAGGCGGAAGCCTCTACGCGTCGTAACCTGCTGGGCAGCGGCGATCGCAGCGACCGTAACCGCACCTACAACTTCCCTCAGGGGCGCGTGACCGACCACCGCATCAACCTGACCCTGTACCGTCTGGATGAGGTGATGGAAGGGAAGCTGGATATGCTGATTGAGCCTATCGTGCAGGAATACCAGGCCGACCAGCTGGCGGCGCTGTCCGAGCAGGAATAATGGATTTTCAGCGCTGGTTACGCGAGGCGGCCGCTGAGCTTTCCAAAAGCGAAAGCCCGAAGCGCGATACCGAAATTTTGCTTGAGCATGTGACGGGTAAAGCCCGCACGTACCTGCTGGCATTCGGCGAAACTGAGCTGACTGCAGAGCAGGAAGCACGGCTCGCCGCGCTGCTTGCCCGCCGTAAAAACGGCGAGCCGGTGGCGCACCTTGTCGGTGAGCGCGAGTTCTGGTCGCTACCGCTTTACGTCTCGGCGGCAACGCTGATCCCGCGTCCGGATACCGAGTGTCTGGTTGAGCAGGCGCTGGCACGTTTACCCGCAGCGGCCTGCCGCATTCTCGATCTCGGTACTGGCACCGGTGCTATCGCGCTGGCGCTGGCCAGCGAGCGGCCTGACTGCGATGTGACGGCAGTGGATGTGATGCCCGACGCGGTGGCGCTGGCGCTGCGTAACGTGGAACGTCTCGGGCTCAGCAACGTAACGGTGCTGCAAAGCAGCTGGTTTGCCGCGCTGGAGAACCGCTCATTTGCGATGATTGTCAGCAATCCTCCTTACATTGACGAACATGATCCGCACCTTGCGCAGGGAGATGTTCGCTTCGAACCGCTGACGGCGCTTGTGGCCGCCAACGCGGGATTAGCCGATCTTGATCACATTGTGACAACGTCACGAGAGCATTTGCTCCCCGGCGGCTGGCTGCTCGTGGAGCATGGCTGGACGCAGGGAGAATCCGTGCGGGCACTGTTTACCCAGGCAGGCTACGCCGCTGTCGAAACCTGCCGCGACTACGGCGGCAACGAACGCCTGACGCTGGGGCAGTGGTCTTGAGATCCGGGTATCTGCCATTTACTGATAAAGGCGTAAGGCTGACTGAAAGGCAGTTTGGCGTTATCATCTACATCGTTTTGAGTTTTATCGCGCCTGAGCGTCATTGTTCGCTCAGTCGTTACTGGGGTAAGTCATGAGGTCCTTAGCCGATTTCGAATTTAATAAAGTGCCGCTTTGCGATGGCATGATCCTGATTTCGGAGATGATACGCGACGATTTTACGTCGCAGTACGTTTACGATGAGCTGGAGAATCTGGTCAGCCTGGCGCGTGAAGAGATCAATCAGGCGCGCCCGCAGGACTGGCAATTAGAGAAGCTTCTGGAGCTTTTCTACGGCGAATGGGGTTTCTGCGACACGCGTGGCGTGTATCGCCTGTCTGACGCATTATGGCTGGACCAGGTCTTAAAAAATCGTCAGGGCAGCGCCGTTGCGCTGGGCTCTATTTTGCTGTGGGTTGCGCACCGCCTGGATATTCCGCTGGTGCCGGTTATTTTCCCGACGCAGATGATCCTGCGTGCGGAGTGGCTGGACGGTGAGATGTGGCTCATTAATCCGTTTAACGGCGACACGCTGGACGAGCATACGCTGGACGTCTGGCTGAAAGGCAACATCAGCCCGGTGGCCGAGCTCTTTAACGAAGATCTCGACGAAGCCGACAACGCCGAAGTCATTCGCAAGCTGCTGGATACGCTGAAGTCAGCGCTGATGGAAGAGCGTCAGATGGAGCTGGCCTTGCGTGCCAGTGAAGTGCTGTTGCAGTTTAATCCGGAAGATCCTTACGAAATTCGCGACCGCGGGCTTATCTATGCCCAGCTCGACTGCGAGCACGTGGCGCTGAACGATCTGAGCTATTTCGTCGAGCAGTGTCCGGAAGATCCGATTAGCGAAATGATTCGCGCGCAGATCAACGCGATCTCGCACAAACAAATTACACTGCATTAATCTTAATTCCGATTCACACCTGAATAAGGCGATCCTATGAAACAAAAAGTGGTTAGCATTGGTGATATCAAGGTAGCAAACGACCTGCCGTTCGTGCTGTTTGGCGGTATGAACGTGCTGGAATCCCGCGATCTCGCCATGCGTATCTGCGAGCACTACGTGACCGTGACCCAGAAGCTGGGCATTCCGTACGTGTTTAAAGCCTCTTTTGACAAAGCCAACCGCTCCTCCATCAACTCTTACCGTGGCCCGGGCCTGGAAGAGGGGATGAAAATTTTCCAGGAGCTGAAGCAGACGTTTGGCGTGAAAGTGATCACCGACGTGCATGAGTCCTGGCAGGCGCAGCCTGTGGCAGACGTGGTAGACGTAATCCAGCTTCCGGCGTTCCTGGCGCGTCAGACCGACCTGGTTGCCGCGATGGCGAAAACCGGTGCCGTGATCAACGTGAAAAAACCGCAGTTCGTGAGCCCTGGCCAGATGGGTAACATCGTTGATAAGTTTATCGAAGGCGGTAACGACAAGATTATTCTGTGCGACCGTGGCGCTAACTTCGGTTACGACAACCTGGTTGTGGACATGCTGGGCTTCAGCGTGATGAAGAACGTTTCTAACCAGTCGCCGGTGATCTTCGACGTTACCCATGCGCTGCAGTGCCGCGACCCGTTTGGTGCAGCCTCTGGCGGCCGTCGTGCTCAAGTGACCGAGCTGGCGCGCGCCGGTATGGCGACCGGCCTGGCAGGTCTGTTCATTGAAGCGCACCCGGATCCGGCTAACGCGAAATGCGATGGCCCATCCGCGCTGCCTCTGGATAAGCTGGAGCCGTTCCTGAAGCAGATCAAAGCGATTGACGATCTGGTGAAAAGCTTCGACGAGCTGGATACCAGCAACTAATAAAAAAACCCGCTTCGGCGGGTTTTTTTATGGGACATATTGCCGGGTAAGCGCAGCGCCGCTGGGCAAAAAGACTACGCAAAGATCGTCATCAAATACGCTACAAACAGCGCCATATGCGCCGCGCCGTTCAGGACATTGGTGCGGCCAGTGGAGAATGAAATCTGGCACAGCAGCAGCGAGGCCACCATCACAATCATCTCCGGCGCGCCCAGCGCAAACTGCAGCTCGTTACCGGTCATAAAGGCAATCAGCGTCACCACCGGCACGGTGAGTGAAATGGTCGCCAGCACGGAGCCGAAGAACAGATTCATCGCACGCTGCACCTGATTGTTCAGCACCGCCTTCAGCGCACCTAAACCCTCAGGGGACAGGATCAGCAGCGCCACCAGGAAACCGGTAAAGGCCACCGGCGCGTTCAGCTCGGTTAACAGCGTCTCCAGCGGGTTGGCGTTCATCTTGGTGACGGCAATCACCGCAATCAGATGCACGATCAGCCAAACCGTGTGCCACGCGCTGCTGTGGGCCGACGGTTTACCGTGGTGCGGGTCATCGTCGTCGCTGTCGTCTTCATGCTCATACACAAACAGGCTCTGGTGCGTTTTGGTCTGAATGAGCAGGAATACGCCGTACATGGCGGCGGAAATCAGCGCGACCAGCAGCGACTGGCCGGTGGAGAAATTTGCACCCGGCAGCGCCATCGGGAAGACCAGTACGATGATGGCCAGCGGGAAGAGGGCGATCAGATACTGTTTAATGCCGAAAAGATTCATGTACTGGGTCGCAAATTTGCGTCCGCCCAGTAACAGAGAGAAGCCTACCAGGCCGCCCGTCACAATCATAATGATGGAGTAAAGCGTATCGCGCATCAGGGTCGGGGCGGCATCGCCGGTTGCCATCAACGCGGAAATCAGGCTGACTTCGAGAATAACGACGGAAAGGCTGAGAATTAAAGAGCCATAAGGCTCGCCCAGGCGGTGGGCTAATACGTCCGCATGACGAACGACGCTAAACGCGCTGGTTAAAATGCCCACCAGAGCAAGAATATTGATACCAACCACCACTGGCAGTGACTGACTGCTTCCCCAGAAGAGCAGCACAGCCAGTGCCAGAACCGGGAAAATGAGAGACGTCTCCTTGTGGCGGGTCTTTACCGCCTCGTGTGTTGCTGTCATGTGCTTCTCCATCAATGCAGGTGCTTGTAATTATAGATAGATTTTAAGGGCAATAAATTAACAGAAATGTGTTAAATAACCTTTATTATTTACTTAATTTTACCCTTTGTTATGGTTTTCTTGTTTAATGCCTATAATAAGATACTTCTTTTAAATATATGTTGAATAACAATGAATTATGAAGTTCATCCGTTCATTGTTTATGACCGGCTGGCACACCGGCGTATCGTCGTCCACACTTAACTCTTTAGGCAAAAGAGAGGTTAGTGATGCCATATAAAACGAAACGCGAATTACCCGATAACGTGAAAAACGTCCTGCCCGAACACGCGCAGGATATCTACAAAGAAGCGTTTAACAGCGCCTGGGATCAGTACAAAGATAAAGACGATCGGCGGGATGATGCCAGCCGGGAAGAGACGGCACACAAGGTCGCCTGGGCCGCAGTAAAACATGACTATGAGAAAGGAGACGATGATAAATGGCATAAAAAGAAATAGCCGTGAAATTATTCGCTGCCTTCATTTTGACTTTTCAGGCGGTTGAACTTCCGTTGTATTGCAACTGGTCCGCTAATTGCTTATCGTAATTTGACTGCTGGCAAAATGACCAGCACAGAATGCCGGGAAGGCGAATTACAGATGTCGCAAGGAAGCATGCAGTGGCGGAGGTGTAAAGTGTTAACGCGTGATTTCTTAATGAAGGCAGATTGTAAGACGGCATTTGGTGCTATTGAGGAATCGCTTCTCTGGTCAGCTGAACAACGTGCGGCATCGCTCGCTGCTACGCTTGCCTGCCGCCCGGATGATGGCCCGGTATGGATTTTTGGCTACGGTTCACTGATGTGGAACCCGGCTCTCGAATTTGTTGAATCGGCAACCGGCACGCTGCCCGGCTGGCATCGCGCATTTTGCCTGCGCCTGACGGCCGGACGCGGCAGCGCCTGTCAGCCAGGGCGCATGCTTGCACTAAAAGAGGGCGGACGCACCACGGGCGTCGCGTATCGCCTTCCGGATGCCACGCTCGAAGAGGAGCTGACGCTGCTCTGGAAGCGCGAGATGATCACCGGCTGCTATATGCCGAGCTGGTGCAAGCTGGAGCTCGACGACGGGCGCACCGTTAACGCGCTGGTGTTTATTATGGATCCGCGCCACCCGCTGTATGAAGCGGACACCCGCACGCAGGTAATTGCCCCGTTAATCGCCGCCGCCAGCGGGCCGCTTGGCACCAACGCGCAATATCTCTTCTCCCTCGATCAGGAGCTGACCCGCCTCGGCATGCAGGACGATTGTCTGAATGAGCTGGTGGTGAAAGTGAAGGCGCTGCTGGAAGGGAACCCGCTCAACAGCACGCTGCGACCGGGTTTTGCCTGAGAATACGCCCGGCGAGCCGGGCGTTTAAATTACGCTGCCACGTAGCTGACCGAATGCTCCAGCGACTGGCTGTGGCTGTCGATCAGCACATCCCACGTGCCGGTATACGGCACGGTAAGCCACGCCTTGTCATCCTGCACGGTCAGAATATCCGCCTGGGATTGTTTCTGTGCTTTCGCACTCATCAGATGAATACGACAGCGCTCTGAGCAACGCACCACCACCGTATCCCCGCCAAACAGTTTCAAACTTGTTTTCACCAGTGCCATTTTCTACCCCGTCGATTTTGCCCATCCCGAGCGTGATGTTGTTCACAAAATACTCATTGCATAACACCAAAGCGGGGAGCAAGGGATGCTGATTTTGATCAAAAAATGGCATAACGATTAAACAAAAATGACAAAATTCCTGAAACCTTTCAGCTGACGCGCGTTTACCCTGTTTAACGCGCGCCTGAAGAAAATTAAATGCGGAAATGGCCGGCGGTTTCAGCAAGGTCGCCCGCCTGGCTTTGCAATGCGCTGGCGGCCGCGGCGGACTGCACCACCAGCTCGGCATTCTGCTGCACCATTCTGTCGAGATGGGTCACCGCGTGGTTGATCTCGTGAATGCCTTTCATCTGCTCGCTGGTGGCAATCGAGATCTCGCGCATGATGCCGGAGACGCTGCCGATGCTGGAGCGGATCTCATCCATGCTTTCCCCGGCCAGATGCACGTAGCGCGAGCCGGTGGCCACGCTGTCGGTGGTGGAGTCGATAAGCGATTTGATCTCTTTCGCCGCCTGGGCGCTGCGGCTGGCGAGGTTCCGCACTTCACCGGCGACCACGGCGAACCCGCGGCCCTGCTCACCGGCACGCGCCGCCTCGACGGAGGCGTTCAGCGCCAGAATGTTGGTCTGGAAGGCGATGCCGTCGATCACGCTGGTGATATCGCCAATCTTAGCGGACGCCACTTCGATGGACTGCATGGTGCTGATGGCTTGCGAAACCACTTCACCGCCGCGCGCTGCGGCCGCAGAGGCCTTGCTGGCCTGGTCGTTGGCTTCTGCTGCCGATTCATTCGACTGGGTGACGGAGGCGGTGATCTCTTCCACGGCGCTGGCGGTTTCGCGAAGGCTGGATGCGGCCTGCTCGGTACGTCCGGAGAGATCCTGGTTACCTGCCGCAATCTCCTGCGCGGCGTTTTTCACCGAGGCGCTGGCGTCGCGGAGCTGTACCATCACCACCGAGAGCTTATCGCTGAAAGCATTAAACGCCTGCGCAATTTGCGCCACTTCGTCATCGCCGCTGTCCGGCAGGCGCTGGGACAGATCGTTAGTGCCGTTGGCAATGTTGTGCATCGCGTCGCGAATGTCGGACAGGCGCTTCAGCAGGCGGGCAATCAGGACGTGAACAAGGGCGCCGCTCAGGAGTGCGAGGATCACCAGCGAAATCGCCGACGCTTTCAGCAGGGAACGCATGCCGGAGGTGGCATCGCTGCTGTCGAGGGCGACGACCAGGAGCCAGTTCGTGCCCGGCACGGCTGAGGCGATAAAGGTTTTTTCCTCGTCATTCAGCGTTCCGTCGACCGGGTTACCGCTCTTCAGCGCCGCAAGGTCGATGCCTTTGATCGTCTCGGCAAACGGCTTCAGCGTCAGGGCCGGCTCGTTGGCGGCAATCACCGTGCCGTCGCTGTTCAGAAGCAACCCGCTGCTGGCCGGCGTGGGGTGGATCCCGCGCACGTTCGCCACCACGCTATCCATGGCGACATCGCCCGCCACCACCGCTTTCAGAGCGCCATTCTCCTTCACCGGCACGGCAAACGTGACCACCAGCTTCCCGGTCCCGGCATCAACGTAGGGTGCCGTTACCACCGGGCCGTCCGTGCTCACCACCTGTTGATACCAGGGACGAACGGTGGGGTCATAATCCGCCGGGACGCCTGTCGGGTCGGAGAATTTCGCCGTCTTGCTGGCGTAGCCCACGTAAACGTTGGTGAAACCGCCCCCCTGGGCAAGCTGCTTAAACGCCGGAACCGGATCGTCAGCCAGCGCGATGCTCTGCGCGGAGGTAATCACCGTCATTTTGCTTTTGACCCAGTCGGCAATCGCCATGTTGTGGCTGGCGCTGGTGCTGGTCAGAATATCGCGTTGAGACTGCTGGTTATCCTGGCGCGTGACCTGGAAGTTAATTACGGTATTGAGAAGAAGGGCGACGACGAGGCAGCCTGTCGTCGCGGCGATAATGCGTGCGCGAATGGATCTGAACATAAGTGAAATACCTGCTGTGTTGTTTCCATGCCTATCGGCAACCCCGCAGGTAAACTTGATGCTGAAACCGCGTCCATAAGAAAATAATATTTTTACGGGTTTATTATTAAAAAGTTAATACTTTATCCGCGGTCAGGGTCCATTCGGCCAGTTCAACCAGCGTACCGATTTCTACGCCCTCGATCAGCGGCAGCCCGGTAACGCCGCGCCCGTCGGTGCAGGTCTTACAGAGTTTTACCGGCACGTCCTGCGCGGTCAGGATCTCCAGCATCTGCTGAATGTTGTAGCCTTCCGCCGGTTTTTGACCCTTCAGCCCGGCGGTCACGGCATCGGACATTAAAAATATCCGCAATACCAGATCGCTCTCTTTTTCGCGTAGCGCGATCGCCAGGCGCAGGCTGTTGAAAAGGGATTCGCTGCCGTAGGCCGCCCCGTTGGCGACGATCACAATCTTCTGCATGTTGACTCCTGTTCTTATAAAGGCACGAATATTGCTTAATTTCCCGGAGTTTCGCTGTCCGGGAGAGTAAGCATGACATTAATGGCCGGCATTTCGCCAGGTGCAACCGAATGGCTCCAGCGCGCAAGGCGGATGCGCCGGGAGCAGCTCAGCAGGCTGGCGCAGCTGAACGTGCTGGTGCGCGGTATTAGCCAGCTGGTGCATATGCTCCAGTGCGAGCGCGGCGCATCTAACGTCTGGCTCTGCTCACAGGGTAAGCTCTATGCGCCTGAATGCAAAGCCAGCCGGGCGCTGGTGGACGAAAACCTTGCTGCACTGAACGACATTCTTGGAAAACAGTCCGCCTTTCCGGGAAGCGCCGTTTGCGAACGTATCGGCAATGCGCTGCTCACGCTGGAGACGCTTCCCGCGCTGCGCGACGGTGTAAATCGACAAACGCTGACGGCTCCGCAGGCAATGGAGCACTACTCCCGCATGCTGCGCCACCTGCTTAGTATCGTACCGCAGCTTAATGACAGCATTGACGACCCGCAAATCGCGGGCCGTTTCGTCGCGCTATATAGCCTGATGCAGGGGAAAGAGCTGGCGGGACAAGAGCGGGCCCTGGGGGCAATTGGCTTCACGCAGGGCTTTTTCGATGATGTGACCCGCCAGCGGCTGGTTGACCGCATTGACGGGCAGCAGGCCTGCTTTGAGATCTTTCTCTCCCACAGCCAGGCCGACGTGCAGACTTCGTTCTCCCTTAATTGTCAGCCCGATCGTGAGACGGAGCAGCTCCGGCGGGTGGCCTGTACCCGCCAGCCTGCTGCAGACAATGGCCATACCGCACTCGCCTGGTTTGCGCTGCAAACGGCGCGGCTGGAGCATCTGCGCGCGCTGGAGGAGACGATCATCGCCGATCTGATGGTCGCGGTGGATGAGCGTATTCAGCGCGACGAGGCGTACCCGCTTCCCGGGGATGAACAGGACGATCCGCTGGCGCACTACCCGGATAAACCGCTGCTGACCCTGGTTCGCCAGCAAGCACGAGAGATAGAGCAGCTTTCTCGACAGCTCGCGTCGCTGCGCGATACGCTTGAGGAGCGCAAAACCATTGATAAAGCCAAAAGCGTGCTGATGACCCACCAGAACATGAGTGAAGAACAGGCCTGGACAACGCTGCGCAAAATGGCGATGGACAAGAACCAGCGCATGGTCGATATCGCCCGCGCGCTGCTTACGGTGAAGAGCGTCTGGCAGGTAACACCAAAGGAGTAGCTGCACAATCAGCGGGCATTTTATGCCTGATTGAGGTGCGCGAACGCGGGCAAAACCCGGTTTTCGGCCCTGAAAGAGGGTCTTTAAACCTGGCACTGGCTTTGCATTATTTAATTAACCATTTTTGACGGTGCGCCAACGGCGGTGCATTTGTCTTCGGGATAAAGGCGTCCAGCGGTGCTTCGGCACGGCGGGCGCTTTTTTTTGGCTTTTTTTCGGGAGCGGTTATGGCGGATTTGTCGAGACGGCGATTTTTGCAGGCCAGCATGCTGGCGAGTGGCGCAGCGCTGTTACCGGGTGTTATGCAGGCTGCCTGGGCGGCTGGCTCAGATAAACCGGAACAGGAGACGGTGCGCGTCGGGTTTATCCCGTTGACCGACTGCGCGCCGGTGGTTATCGCAGCGTTAAAAGGCTTTGATAAAAAATACGGTATCACCATCGTTCCCACCAAAGAGGCGAGCTGGGCGGCGGTGCGCGACAAGCTGGTGGCGGGAGAACTGGACGCCGCACACATTCTTTACGGTCTGCTGTACGGGCTGGAGCTGGGCATCGCCGGCAAGCCGCAGCAGATGGCGAACCTGATGACGCTCAATCAGAACGGCCAGGCCATCACGCTTTCAAGCGATCTGGCGGAGAAGGGCGTTCGCGATCTCGACGGGCTGAAAACGCTGATCGGGCAGCTGGTGCCGGGAACCTACACCTTCGCGCACACCTTCCCGACCGGGACGCATGCCATGTGGCTTTACTACTGGCTGGCCAGCGCGGGCATTAACCCCTTTGACGACGTGCGCACGGTGGTGGTGCCGCCCCCGCAGATGGTGATGAACATGCGCATCGGCAACATGGTGGGCTTCTGCGTCGGCGAGCCGTGGAACGCGCGGGCGATTAACGACCGGATCGGCTTTACAGCCGCCACGTCGCAGTCCATCTGGGCCGATCATCCGGAAAAGATCCTCGGCACGCGCCGCGACTGGGTGGAGAAAAACCCGCACACCGCCCGGGCGCTGGTGAGCGCGGTGCTGGAGGCCGCGCGCTGGATCGAGGCGTCCCCGGAAAACAAACGCGAAACCGCGCAGATCCTCTCCCGCCGGGCGTGGCTCAACTGCAAAGAACAGTATCTCACCGGGCGCATGCTCGGCGAGTACGACAACGGCCTGGGCCAGCGCTGGCAGGACGCGCACCCGATCCGCTTCTTCAACGAGGGGGCTGTGAGCTACCCGTATCTCTCCGACGGCATGTGGTTCTTAACCCAGTTCCGCCGCTGGGGCTTGCTCAAAGCCGCGCCGGACTACGCGGGCATCGCGCAGCGCATCAACCAGACCGCGGTCTGGCAGGATGCCGCCACCGCCGTCGGCGGTATGTCCACGCCGTCATCACCGTACCGCAGCAGCACGCTGATGGACGGCACCGTCTGGAACGGCACCGATCCGGAAGGGTACGCCAGCCATTTCGCTATTCACCGTAAAGGGGCCTGATTATGCCGCATCTGCAAAACACGAAACCACAAGAAACGCCAGAGAGCGGGGAAGTGATTGTCCTGCCTCCGGTACAGGTTCGCCGCCGCACACCCGCGTTAGCGCGCCGGATGAACGACTTTTTCCAGCGCGTTATCCCGGCGCTGCTCGGCCTCGGGCTGCTGGTGGTGCTCTGGCAACTTGCGGCGATAAACAGCAAAGGCTTCCCGACGCCGCTCAGCACGCTTGATTCCGCCATTACCCTGTTTGCCGACCCGTTTTATCGCGACGGGCCTAACGATATGGGCATTGGCTGGAACGTGCTTGCTTCACTGCAGCGCGTCGCCATCGGCTTTGGCCTGGCAGCGCTGGCGGGTATTCCGCTGGGCTTTTTGATTGGCCGCTTCACCTTTTTCTCGCGCATGTTCAATCCGCTGATTGCGCTTCTGCGCCCGGTCAGCCCGCTGGCCTGGCTGCCCATCGGCCTGCTGCTGTTCCAGAAAGCGGAGCCCGCGTCGAGCTGGACCATTTTCATCTGCTCTATCTGGCCGATGGTGATCAACACCGCCGAAGGCGTGCGCCGCATTCCGCAGGACTACCTCAACGTCGCCCGCGTATTGCAGCTTTCCGAGTGGACGATCATGCGCCGCATACTCTTCCCGGCTGTGCTACCCGCTGTGCTGACCGGGGTGCGCCTCTCCATCGGCATCGCCTGGCTGGTGATTGTCGCCGCCGAGATGCTCACCGGGGGGCTGGGTATCGGCTTCTGGATCTGGAACGAGTGGAACAACCTCAACGTCGAAAACATTCTGATCGCCATCGTCATCATCGGCGTGGTCGGGTTGCTGCTGGAGCAGGGGCTGATGCTGATCGCCCGTCGCTTTAGCTGGCAGGAAAAATAAGGAGCGAACATGAAACCATTAATTCAGGTCCAGGCCGTGAGCCAGCGTTTTTCCACCGCCAGCGGCGAGTTTCTGGCGCTGCAGAACGTCTCTTTTGATATCCACGAGGGCGAAACCGTGAGCCTTATCGGCCACTCCGGCTGCGGCAAGTCGACGCTGCTTAACCTTATCGCCGGGATCGCGCTGCCGACGGAAGGCGGGCTGATTTGCGACAACCGCGAAATCGCCGGGCCGGGGCCCGAGCGCGCGGTGGTGTTCCAGAACCATTCGCTGCTGCCGTGGCTGACCTGCTTCGACAACGTGGCGCTGGCGGTGGATCAGGTGTTCCGTCACACCATGAGCAAGGCCGAGCGCAAAGAGTGGATCGAGCACAACCTCGACCGCGTGCAGATGGGACACGCGCTGCACAAGCGTCCGGGGGAGATCTCCGGCGGCATGAAGCAGCGCGTCGGGATTGCCCGCGCGCTGGCGATGAAGCCGAAAGTATTGCTGATGGATGAGCCGTTCGGCGCGCTGGATGCGCTGACGCGCGCCCATCTGCAGGACTCGGTGATGCAGATCCAGCAGGCGCTGAACACCACCATCGTGCTCATTACCCACGACGTGGACGAGGCGGTGCTTCTCTCCGATCGCGTGCTGATGATGACCAACGGCCCGGCGGCCACCGTCGGGGAGATCCTGCGCGTTGACCTGCCGCGCCCGCGCAACCGGGTGCAGCTGGCGGACGACCGCCGCTATCACCACATGCGCCAGCAGATCCTCCATTTCCTCTACGAAAAACAGCCGAAAGCGGCGTAACGAGGGGGCGTTGATGCGACTGGTCATTATCGGGAATGGCATGGCGGCAACCCGGCTGATTGCTTCGCTCACCGGGCGAGCTTCCGGTCGGTTCGCTATCACCGTCATCGGTGACGAGCCGGAGCATGCCTATAACCGCATCCAGCTTTCGCCGGTGCTGGGGGGTGAAAAAACGGCTGCGGGCATCTGCCTTCAGGATGACCACTGGTACCAGGAGCGCGGCGTGACGGTGCTGCGGGGCGAAAAGGCACTCGCCGTGAACGTGGACGCGCGGGAAGTGCAAACCACCGCCCGCACGCTGGGCTGGGATGCGCTGGTATTTGCCACCGGGTCAACGCCGTTTGTGCCGCCGATTCCTGGGGGCGATGCGCCGCACGTTTTCACGTTCCGTACCCTGGAGAATACCCGCGCCATTCAGGCGATCGCCGGTCCGGCGGTGGTGCTGGGGGGCGGCGTGCTCGGCGTAGAGACGGCGGCAGCGCTGGCTCGTTCAGGTGACAACGTCACGCTCGTTCATCGCGGCCCGTGGCTGATGGAGCAGCAGCTGGACCAGCAGGCGGGCGTACTGCTTGAAGAGGCGCTGGCGGCGCGGGGCGTGCGCTCTGAACTCGCCTCCGGCATCGCGGGGATTAAAGGGAATAGCGTGACGCTGCTCAACGGACGCCGCGTCGCCGCCGCGCGCGTGGTGCTGGCGACAGGCGTGCAGCCCAACGTCGCACTGGCGCAGGCCAGCGGTGTTCGCTGCGCGCGCGGCATCGTGGTGGATAGCCAGATGCGGACCTCCGTACCAAGTATCTACGCCATTGGCGAGTGCTGCGAAATTGACGGCCAGACCTTTGGCCTGGTCGCCCCCTGTATGACGCAGGCGGATATTCTCGCCGCGCGGCTGGCGGGTGACACAGCCGCGCCGTTTGCCCTCACCGACAACGGCGTGCGCCTCAAGGTGACCGGCGTGGAGCTGTTCAGTCTCGGGCGCACGGCGGTGCAAGAGGATGATGTGGTCTGGAGTTCCTGGGATCCGCTAACCCGTCACTATCGTCGGTTACTGATCCATCAGGGTGCGCTGGCTGGCGTGCTGCTGATGGGCGACTGCCGCAGCGCGGCAACATTTACCGATTTACTGGCAACGGCTGCGCCCGCACGCGCGGACTGGCTGTTCGATCGTTTCACTACGCAACCGCAGGTTGCAGGACAGAACGCTATGACAAAACCTACTCTGGTGGTGGTTGGGCACGGTATGGTCGGCCATCATTTTCTCGAAGACTGCGTTAACCGCAATCTGCATCAGCAGTATCAGATCGTTGTCTTTGGTGAGGAGCGCTATGCCGCCTATGACCGCGTGCATCTGTCGGAATACTTTGGCGGCCGAAGCGCGGCGTCGCTCTCGCTGGTGGAGGGGGAGTTCTTTGCCGATAACGGCATTGAGCTGCGCCTCTCGCAGCAGATCGTCGCTATCGATCGCGACGCGCGCGTGGTGCGTACCGCCAGCGGGCATGAGACCCACTGGGACAAGCTGGTGCTGGCGACCGGCTCATACCCGTTCGTACCGCCGGTACCGGGCAACGATCTGCCGGGCTGCTTTGTCTACCGCACCCTTGACGACCTGGACAACATAGCGGCCCGCGCGGCGGGCTCGCGTCGTGGCGTGGTGATTGGCGGCGGCCTGCTCGGGCTGGAGGCGGCGAATGCCCTCAAGCAACTCGGGCTGGAAACGCACGTGGTGGAGTTTGCGCCCAATCTGATGGCGGTGCAGCTTGATAATGACGGTGCGGCGATGCTGCGCAGGAAAATCGAGGCGCTGGGCGTTGGCGTTCACACCAGTAAAGCCACCACGGAAATTGCTGCGACGGACGACGGGCTGGTGCTGCGCTTCGCCGACGGTGAACAGCTGGAAACGGACATGGTAGTCTTCTCTGCCGGTATTCGTCCTCAGGACGCGCTGGCGCGCAGCAGCGGGCTGGCTGTCGGCGAGCGCGGCGGGATCTGCATTGATGACGCCTGCCGGACCTCCGATTCGAACGTGTTTGCCATCGGTGAATGCGCCCTGTGGGAGGGGAAAATCTTTGGCCTGGTGGCGCCGGGCTACCAGATGGCGCGCGTGGCCGCCGCCGCGCTCGCGGGCGAAGATAAAACCTTCACCGGGGCAGATATGAGCACTAAGCTCAAGCTGCTCGGCGTGGACGTGGCGTCGTTTGGCGATGCTCACGGGCGCACGCCGGGGGCGCTAAGCTACCAGTGGACGCACGGCCCGCAGCAAATCTACAAGAAAATCGTGGTCAGCCACGACGGAAAAACGCTGCTCGGCGGCGTGCTGGTGGGCGATGCCAGCGAATACGCCACGCTGGTGCAGATGATGCTTAACGGCATAAGCCTGCCGAAAGAGCCGGAAACGCTGATACTACCCGCATTGTCAGGCAGCGCGCCAAAAGCGCTGGGCGTGGCGGCGCTGCCGGAAAGCGCGCAGATCTGTTCGTGTCATAACGTCAGCAAAGGCGATATCTGCCGGGCGGTGAGCGCGGGCGCAGCGGATATCGGCGCCGTTAAGCAGTGCACCAAAGCGGCGACCGGCTGCGGGGGCTGCAGCGCGCTGGTGAAGCAGGTGATGGAGTTCCAGCTTGCCGAGCAGGGCGTGGAGGTGAAAAAGGACATCTGCGAACACTTCCCGTACTCGCGCCAGGAGATTTACCATCTGGTGCGCGTCAACCATATCCGCACCTTTGACCAGCTCATCAGCCGCTACGGTCAGGGGCACGGGTGCGAAATATGTAAGCCGCTGGTGGGGTCAGTGCTGGCCTCCTGCTGGAACGAATACCTGCTGAAGCCGGCGCATCTGCCATTGCAGGACACCAACGACCGCTACTTCGCCAATATTCAGAAGGACGGGACGTATTCCATCGTGCCGCGCATGCCCGCAGGAGAAGTGACCGCCGACGGGCTGATCGCCATCGGCCAGATTGCGAAACGCTACGGTCTGTACAGCAAAATCACCGGCGGGCAGCGTATCGACCTGTTTGGCGCCACCCTGGAACAGCTGCCTGAGATCTGGCAGGCGCTGGTGGAGGCCGGGTTTGAAACCGGGCACGCTTACGGGAAATCCCTGCGCACGGTGAAATCCTGCGTCGGGTCGACCTGGTGCCGCTACGGCGTGCAGGATTCCACTGGTCTCGCGGTCAGGCTGGAGCACCGCTACAAGGGCCTGCGTGCCCCGCACAAAATCAAAATGGCCGTTTCCGGCTGCACCCGCGAGTGCGCGGAGGCGCAGAGCAAGGACGTGGGGGTGATTGCCACGGACAAAGGCTGGAACCTCTATCTGTGCGGCAACGGCGGGATGAAGCCTCGCCATGCGGATCTCTTCGCCAGCGATCTGGATGACGAAACGCTGATCCGCACCGTCGACCGTTTCCTGATGTTCTACATCCGCACGGCGGATCGCCTGCAGCGCACCAGCACCTGGATGGACAACCTGGAGGGCGGCCTCGACTATCTGCGTGAGGTGATCCTCAACGACAGCCTGGGCATCGCCCACGAGCTGGAGCAGGAGATGGCCCGGGTAGTCGAGACGTACCATTGCGAATGGCAAACCACGCTCAACGATCCTGACCGACTGGCGCTGTTCCGCACCGCGGTGAACGTCGCGCCGTCGGACGAAAGCAAGCGCTGGCAGGAAATCTGCGGCATTGACGATATCCCGGAGCAGGCGGGCATTGGCGCGCGTCTTGGCCGTAAACCGATCGCGCTGTTCCGCTTTGGTCAAACTGTTTATGCCCTGGACGACCTGGAGCCGGGCAGCAGTGCGAATGTGCTGTCACGCGGCATCCTCGGCGATGCGGCGGGCGAACCGGTCGTTATTTCTCCGCTCTACAAGCAGCGCATTCGCCTGCGCGACGGCTGTCAGGTGGAGAGTGGCGAACCCGCGGTGCGCGCCTGGCCGGTCAAAATTGAAAATGGCAAGGTGTGGGTCGGCAACGAAGAGCTGGTGATGCGCGCGGAGGCCTCATGACGGAAACCAGGACAACGTGCCCCTACTGCGGGGTCGGCTGCGGCGTGATCGCCAGTGTGGAGGATGGAGCGGTCAGCGTTCGGGGGGACGACACCCACCCTGCAAACTTTGGCCGCCTGTGCGTGAAAGGATCGGCCCTGGGGGAGACGACGGGTTTGCAGGGGCGATTGCTGTACCCCGTTGTCGATGGACTTGAGGTGGACTGGTCCCAGGCGCTGAACGCGGCGGGCGAGCGACTGCGGGAGATCATCGACACATGGGGGCCACGGGCGGTGGCGTTTTACGCCTCCGGCCAGCTATTAACCGAGGACTACTATGCCGCCAACAAGCTGATGAAAGGGTTTATCGGCGCGGCGAACATCGATACCAACTCCCGGCTCTGCATGTCCTCGGCGGTGGTGGGCTACAGGCGCGCCTTTGGCGAAGACGTGGTGCCGTGCAGCTACGAGGATGTGGAAAACAGCGATCTGGTGGTGCTGGTGGGCTCAAACGCGGCCTGGACGCATCCGGTGCTCTATCAGCGTCTGGTGCAGGCAAAGCACAACAACCCGCAGATGAAGGTGGTGGTGATTGACCCGCGTAAAACCGCTACCTGCGATATTGCCGACCTGCATCTGGCGCTTAAACCCGGCAGCGATGCCGGGCTGTTTGTGGGGTTGCTCAATCTGATCCAGGGCACCGATGAGTGGCCGATTGACCGCGTGGCGGCGTTTTGCGACCTTCCGGCAGAGGATATTGGTACCTTTTACGACTGGTTTGTTACCGTGCCTCGCGCCATTACGCTCTACACCATGGGGATCAACCAGTCCTCCAGCGGCAGCGACAAGTGCAGCGCCATCATTAACGTGCATCTTGCCAGCGGGAAGTTCAACCGTCCGGGCTGCGGCCCGTTTTCGCTGACCGGACAGCCAAACGCCATGGGCGGACGGGAAGTGGGCGGGCTGGCGAACCAGCTGGCGGCGCATATGAGCTTCGAGCCGGACGATCTTTCGCGGGTGGCGCGTTTCTGGGGAACGGAACGGCTGGCGCAGACGCCGGGGCTGATGGCGGTGGAGCTGTTTGACGCCATCGCCCGCGGCGAGGTGAAGGCGGTGTGGATCATGGGCACCAATCCTGCCGTGTCGCTGCCGGACAGCCACGCGGTGTGTCAGGCGCTGGCGGCCTGTCCGCTGGTGATTGTCTCTGAGGTGATGAAAGATACCGACACCAGCCGGTTCGCCCATATCCGTTTTCCGGCGCTGGGCTGGGGGGAGAAGGACGGCACGGTGACCAATTCCGAGCGGCGCATTTCGCGCCAGCGCGCGTTTCTGCCCGCGCCGGGTGAGGCGAAGCCGGACTGGTGGATCGTGGCTCAGATTGCAAAACGGCTGGGCTACGGCGAGGCCTTTGCCTGGCAACATTCGCAGGAGATTTTTTGCGAACATGCGGCGCTGACGGCGTTTGAAAATGACGGCGCGCGGGCGTTGAACCTTCAGGAACTGGCGGGGTTAACCCGTGAAGCGTGGGAGACGCTTGAGCCGTACCAGTGGCCGACGGGGAATTTACCGCGCCGAAACGTAGTGCCTGTCGATCCGCTGCCGCACGGCGCGACGGCTACCGCGCTATACCCGGTGATCCTCAACACTGGCCGTATCCGCGACCAGTGGCACACCATGACCCGTACGGGATACGTGCCCCGGCTGATGCAGCATATCGCGGAGCCGTTTGTTGAGGTCTGCGCCGCAGACGCCATTCGGTTTTCACTGTGCGACGGCCAGCTGGCGCGGATCGGCTCGCCGCGCGGCGTGATGGTGGCCAGAGTACGAATCAGCGACGGAATACGGGAAGGCGAAGCGTTTGCTCCTATGCACTGGAACGCTGAGTTTGCCCGCCAGGGAAAGGTTAACGCGCTGGTGGAAGTGCGCGTCGATCCGGCTTCCGGGCAGCCGGAGAGTAAGCAAACCGCCGTCAGAATCATGCCCTGGCAGCCCGCCTGGCAGGGGGAGCTCTATGCCCGGGAATGGCCGGAAATCCCCTCTTCGGTTCACTGGTGGCGTAAAGCCTCGCGAATGACGATAGCGGGTGATAAGCCGCTGCTGTCGTGGGTCATGGACTATGCCAGCGGCCGGGGCTGGCAGCTGCAGGTTGCGCAAACCGGGGAACGCAGCAGCGTACTGGCCTGGCATAACGGCCATCTGATGCTGGGTTTTTGGGAAGGCACCGCCTTGCCCGATCTGGCGCACCCGGTGATAGAAGCCGCTTTTCAGTCACCACCCTCGACGCCCGCTGAGCGCCATGCGCTGCTGAACGGGCAGGGCGTGGGGAAGGTTACAGATCCGGGGCGCATCATCTGCAGCTGTTTCAGCGTTGGAGAAAACGCGATACGGGAGGCGATTGCCGGAGGCTGCGGTTCCGTTACCGCGCTGGGGGCGATGCTACGGTGCGGCACGAACTGCGGTTCGTGCGTGCCTGAGCTCAAAACAATGTTTCAGGAAATTCCGGAAAATTCCCCGTAAAGCTGCAAAGAGGGAGAAATCACGTTAAGGTATCTGGTGTTCTTACGTAAGCACCGGGTAATTCTTACGACATTGATGACTGTTTCTCCCCCTTTCCGAACGCTGGTTTTACTCTCCCTCGTTACAGCCGGAGCCGTTCACGGTGCGCCGAATTCCTTTATCCAGCAGGCACAAAATCCCTTTGATAATAACGGGGATAATCTCCCCGATCTCGGTATGGCAGCCCCCACCGGGGAGGGGGAAAAGCATCTCGCCGAAATGGCGAAAGCCTTTGGTGAAGCCAGTATGACCGACAACGGCCTGACTACGGGCCAGCAGGCGCGGCAGTTTGCCTTTGGTCAGGTGCGCGACGCGGTGAGCGGCGAGGTGAACCAGCAGATTGAATCCTTGCTGTCGCCCTGGGGGAATGCCAGCGTCAATTTGCTGGTGGATAACGACGGGAAATTCAACGGCAGCAGCGGGAGCTGGTTTATCCCCTGGAACGATAACAACCGTTACCTGAGCTGGAGCCAGCTCGGCCTGACGCAGCAGACGGATGGCCTGGTCAGTAACGCCGGAATCGGCCAGCGCTGGGTGGCCGGAAAATGGCTGCTGGGCTACAACACCTTTTACGATAACCTGCTGGATGAGAACCTGCAGCGTGCCGGGCTCGGCGCGGAGGTATGGGGAGAAAATCTGCGCCTGTCGGCTAACTATTATCAGCCTTTTGCCGGCTGGCGCGACAGCTCTGACGTCCAGGAGCAGCGCATGGCGCGGGGATATGACGTGACCGCCAAAGCCTGGCTGCCGTGGTTTCATCACCTGAACACCAGCGTCAGCTTTGAGCAATATTTTGGCGACAACGTTGACCTCTTCAACAGCGGAACCGGGTATCACAACCCGGTGGCGGTCAATCTCGGGCTTAACTATACCCCCGTGCCGCTGGTGACGCTGACCGCCGGGCATAAGCAGGGCGAAAGCGGAGAGAGCCAGAATAACCTCGGGCTGAAGCTCAACTATCGCTTCGGCGTGCCGCTGGTTAAGCAGCTCTCCGCCGGAGAGGTCGCGGCCACGCGATCCCTGCGCGGAAGCCGGTATGACTCGCCGGAGCGTAACAGCCTGCCGGTGATGGAGTTCCGCCAGCGTAAAACGCTCTCCGTCTGGCTGGCAACCCCGCCGTGGGATCTCAAAGGGGGCGAAACCGTCATGCTGAAGCTGCAGGTTCGCAGCACTCACGGAATTCGTCAGATCCACTGGCAGGGTGATACCCAGGCATTGAGCCTGACGTCCCCGGGGAAAAGTGACAGCACCGACGGCTGGAGCGTGATCATGCCTGCCTGGAATGACGCTGAAGGGGCGACAAACCGCTGGCATCTCTCGGCGGTGGTGGAAGATGCGAAGGGCCAGCGCGTCTCATCCAATGAGATCACGCTCGCTGTGGTGCAGCCGCTGGTCGCATTACCTGACGACGACCCGCGCTGGAAGCTGCTGCCGGATGAGTAATGCTTAAAAAATACGTTCCTGATGGACCCACACCGCGGCTTCAACGCGGGATTTTAGCTTCATTTTCTTGAGCATATGCTTCACGTGCACTTTAACCGTGCTTTCGGTGATATCCAGGCGGCGGGCAATCATTTTGTTCGGCAGGCCCTGGGCAATCAGCTTCAGAATATCGCGTTCGCGCGGCGTTAACTGGCTGACGTCGCGGTCAGAGGTGGCGCGGTTCGCCCGCAGGCTGGCGGCCAGCACCGGCGTCAGGGCCTCGCTCAGCACCATCTCGCCTGCGGCGGCCTGCTGCAGCGCCTTGAGCAGGTCTTCCGGCTCCATATCCTTCAGCAGATAGCCATCCGCGCCGCGCTTCAGCGCCGTGACCACATCCTCTTCGTGGTTGGAGACGCTAAAGACCACCACGCGACCGGAAAGGGATTTCTCGCGCAACTTGTCGAGGGTTTCCAGACCGTTCATGCCGGGCATGTTGAGATCGAGCAGGATCAGATCCGGATCGAGGGATTCGGCCAGCTCAATCCCCTGTTCACCGTTGCTGGCTTCGCCCACCACGGTAATGTCGGGTGCCATGCTGACCAGCTGTTTTACGCCAGTACGCAGCATCGGATGGTCGTCGATCAACAGGATGGATGCCGGTTCCTGATTAGTCATGGGTTTCTCCTTGAGCAGTTGTAAGCGGTTTTTCGGGAATAAAGGTGACCACAACTTCCGTGCCACCCGTCTCTCTCCGTCGAACCTGGCAATCACCGCGCAGGCTTTGGGCGCGGTCTCGCATAATAATTAAACCATAGTGGTTAGTGCGTTCGGCATTTTCCGGCACGCCGCGACCGTTGTCATGAACCGTCAGCCTGACCTGATTAGCGTGCTGGCTGACGGTAACCGTAACCGCTGTCGCTTCAGCGTGTTTGAGCACGTTGCTCAGCGCTTCGCGGGCGATCTGCAGCAGATGAATCGCCTGATGGGAAGGGACAAACCGCGGCGGCAGCTGGTAATCCAGCTTCACCGGGAAGCCAAGCCGGGCGCTAAATTCCTGGCAGCTGGATTCCAGCGCCGGGCGCAGCCCCGGCTCGGTCAGCTGCAGGCGGAAGGTGGTCAGCAGCTCGCGCAGCTGTACCCAGGAGGTGTTCAGCTCGTTGCGGATCTGGCTCAGCAGCTGTTTGTTGCTTTCCGGCATTTCCGCGTCCTGCATCTGCAGGCAGCTCACCTGCATTTTCATACAGGAGAGCGACTGGGCGATAGAGTCGTGGAGCTCGCGCGCGATGGTCGCGCGCTCTTCCATGACGATCAGCTGCTGCTGTTTTTCCTGGTGCCTGTCGAGCGCCAGCGTGGCCGTTAGCTGTTCAACCAGGGTGTCCACCAGCTGCTGCTGGTCGTGGCTCAGATGGCGTCCGGCTGGCAGGGTGGCCAGCAGAATACCGTACTGGGTGTGGCTGTCCGTCAGCCGCCACTTAAGGGTAGTGCCGCCAGAAGCCTGCAGCGGCAGGCCGCGTGGGCACAGGTGGCAGCCTTTATCATCGCAGGACATGTCGGACTGACAGGTAAACTCCTGATGATTATCTTCATCTTCCACATCGTAAACCCGCAGCTCCAGGTCATGCAGCAGGGTCAGATTTTGCAGGCCGTTCAGCACCGGCGAAAGGCGTTCACATAGCGGCACTTGCATGTGCAGCCGACGGTTGGCTTGCCACAGGAAGGAGAGGATCTCATTTTTCTGCTCCAGCCCGGCGGTTTTTTCCTGTACGCGCTGCTCCAGCACCGCGTAGCTTTCGGAGAGCTCCGCCGACATGGTGTTCAGCGCCTGGCCGAGCATGGCCATCTCGTTGCGGCCGCTGATGTGCGTGCGCTGGGTAAAATCTCTGTTCGTTACGGCGCGCGCCATCGCCAGCAGCTGTTTCCAGGGATTCAGCAGCCGCGCCCGGAGCCAGATAATGGTGAAGATCAGCAGCAGGCCCATAAACAGCGCCATGGCACGGTGTACCATTACCACCCGGTCGATGCGTAATTCGGTGGTTTGGTCGAAAGAGGAGACCAGCGCGTCAATGCGGGAGACGAAACCCGCTACGTCCTGCGCAACGGTTTCGGTGCTGCGCGCCTGTTTCAGACCGGGTTCCAGCTGGGTGTGCCAGTAGCCCTGCAGGGCTTTAAGCTGGGACTGCTGGCCGGCGCGGATGGCGGCGTTTTCCAGTTCGGGGCTGAAGGCCGTGCGCTCCATTTCATCAATTAAGGGCCGATCGTCCTGCGTCAGGGGGACCGACGCCAGCAGACGATAACTCTGCATGCGTAGAGAACCTGCCTCGTTGATGGCATGTGCATTACCCTGTACCCCTTGTACCAGCCAGCCGGAAATCGCCATGCCGGCCACGCCAAGGGCGGTAGACAGCAAAACAATCAGGGCTAGCTGATTGACGAGAGTCAGCGGTGATAAACATCTTTTTAACATAGAGTTGCCGGGCTCCTGACGTGGCCTGCTTGCAGGAATGGCGCTATTCTGGTGCATACCCTGGAGTATACCCATACCAATAAAGGATTACCCCTAAATTGCCAACGGAGTATAGGTGAAGAAGCGGTGGTAGCAAGGAACCTTCAGTGCAGTGAAAAACCACGTCTTTTTTACCGAATTATCCTACTCACTAAGGATAACCCCTTTTTTTGCGCCGCAAATCCCCGCACTTTTCCTTTGATTTATATCAACTTACCGCAGCCCTAAAACCCTAATGTTTGCAGCATCATTCGAGAATCAGAGGTGTCTATGAGTCACTCATCCGCTCCCGAAAGGGAAAATGGTGCCGTTATTACAGACTGGCGTCCAGAGGATCCGGCGTTCTGGCAACAGCGCGGCCATCGTGTAGCAAGCCGGAATCTGTGGATTTCCGTTCCATGTCTGCTTTTAGCGTTTTGCGTATGGATGTTGTTTAGCGCGGTCGCGGTAAACCTGCCGAAAGTAGGGTTTACGTTCACGACCGATCAGCTGTTTATGCTTACCGCATTGCCGTCGCTGTCTGGCGCGCTGCTGCGTGTCCCTTACGCGTTTATGGTCCCGGTATTCGGTGGCCGTCGCTGGACGGCGTTCAGTACGGGCATCATGATCGTCCCTTGCGTGTGGCTAGGCTTCGCGGTGCAGGATACCTCCACGCCGTTCAGCGTGTTCGTGATTATCTCCCTGCTGTGCGGTTTCGCCGGCGCTAACTTCGCCTCCAGCATGGCGAACATCAGCTTCTTCTTCCCGAAAGCGAAACAGGGCGGCGCGCTGGGTATTAACGGCGGTCTGGGCAACATGGGCGTAAGCGTGATGCAGTTGATTGCGCCGCTGGCGATCTCTATTTCTATTTTTGCCGCCTTCGGTGGCGGCGGCGTTGAGCAGGCGGATGGTTCTTCCCTCTACCTGCAGAACGCGGCCTGGATTTGGGTCCCGTTCCTGGTGGTCTTCACCCTCGCTGCGTGGTTCTTTATGAACGATCTGAGCGCGTCGAAGGCATCCCTGAGCGAGCAGCTTCCGGTGCTGAAGCGTGGACACCTCTGGGTGATGGCGCTGCTGTATCTGGCTACCTTCGGTTCGTTTATCGGCTTCTCAGCGGGCTTTGCCATGCTGTCGAAAACCCAGTTCCCGGACGTGCAGATCCTGCAATTCGCCTTCTTCGGTCCGTTCATTGGCGCACTGGCGCGTTCGCTGGGCGGCATGATCTCCGACCGTCTGGGCGGGACTCGCGTTACGCTGGTGAACTTTATTGTGATGGCAGTCTTCTGCGCGCTGCTGTTCCTGACGCTGCCTTCTGACGGGCAGGGCGGTAACTTCTTTGCCTTCTTCGGCGTGTTTATGGTGCTGTTCCTGACGGCCGGGTTGGGGAGTGCTTCTACCTTCCAGATGATCTCCGTTATCTTCCGCAAGCTGACGATGGATCGCGTGAAAGCGCAGGGCGGAAGCGAAGAGCAGGCCATGCGTGAAGCGGCGACGGATACGGCCGCGGCCCTGGGCTTTATCTCGGCTATTGGCGCAATTGGCGGCTTCTTTATTCCGAAAGCGTTCGGCATCTCGCTTGACCTGACCGGCTCTCCGGCTGGCGCCATGAAAGTCTTCCTCGTCTTCTATATCGCCTGCGTCGTGATTACGTGGCTGGTATATGGCCGTAATACCAAGAAAAATAAGTAAGTGTGATTATCCGTTAACGCGGCCTTCGGGCCGCGTTTTTTTTCGACTGAATAATAGTTACAACATACTGAAAGCTTTTACCGCAGTCATCTGCGGGTAACACTGTGATCGCCATCGCTTTGCAGGTATGTCTACCCCTTAATACCTGAGATGTTAAATTTTGCCGGGGTTATTGTACGATGAATAATAAATATCTTTATAAATCATTTATTTATTCGTTTTAAAAATATACCGCTTTGGTGGTATTTGGTCTAACCCCTCCTTTTACAGACCCTCTTCGTCTTGATCGTTATCAATTCTCCTCCTCTTTCAGGGCGTTACCTTCGCTGCAAATCAGCAATGTCGATTTAGAGAGCCACAGGCTCCATACAGGAGATACCCGATGAGCAAATTTTTGGACCGGTTTCGCTACTTCAAACAGAAGGGTGAAACTTTTGCCGATGGGCACGGCCAGGTTCTGGATACCAACCGGGACTGGGAAGACGGTTACCGCCAGCGCTGGCAGCATGACAAAGTCGTCCGTTCTACCCACGGCGTAAACTGCACTGGCTCATGTAGCTGGAAGATTTTCGTTAAAAACGGTCTGGTGACCTGGGAAATGCAGCAGACCGACTATCCGCGCACCCGTCCGGATATGCCGAACCATGAACCGCGCGGCTGCCCGCGCGGGGCCAGCTACTCCTGGTATCTCTACAGCGCCAACCGTCTGAAATATCCGCTGATGCGCAAACGCCTGATGAAAATGTGGCGTGAAGCGAAAGTGCAGCACAGCGACCCGGTAGATGCGTGGGCCTCTATCATTGAAGATGCCGACAAAGCGAAAAGCTTCAAGCAGGCGCGCGGTCGCGGCGGTTTCGTTCGTTCTTCCTGGAAAGAGGTGAACGAGCTGATTGCCGCCTCCAACGTCTATACCGTAAAAACCTACGGTCCTGACCGCGTGGCGGGCTTCTCGCCAATCCCGGCGATGTCGATGGTCTCTTACGCTTCCGGCGCGCGCTACCTGTCGCTTATCGGCGGGACCTGCCTGAGCTTCTACGACTGGTACTGTGACCTGCCGCCAGCGTCACCGCAGACCTGGGGTGAGCAGACCGACGTGCCGGAATCCGCCGACTGGTACAACTCCAGCTACATCATCGCCTGGGGCTCTAACGTTCCGCAGACCCGTACCCCGGACGCGCACTTCTTTACCGAAGTCCGCTACAAAGGGACCAAAACCGTTGCGGTCACCCCGGACTACGCGGAAATCGCCAAGCTGTGCGACCTGTGGCTGGCACCTAAACAGGGTACCGATGCCGCGATGGCGATGGCGATGGGCCACGTCATGCTGCGCGAATTCCACCTCGACAAACCGAGCCAGTATTTCACCGACTACGTGCGTCGCTACACCGACATGCCGATGCTGGTGATGCTGGAAGAGCGTGAGGGCTACTATGCCGCGGGCCGCACGCTGCGCGCCGCCGATCTGGTGGACGCGCTGGGCCAGGAAAACAACCCAGAGTGGAAAACCGTTGCCTATAACAGCAACGGCGAGCTGGTGGCGCCAAACGGCTCTATCGGCTTCCGCTGGGGCGAGAAGGGCAAGTGGAACCTTGAGCAGCGCAACAGCACCACCGGTGAAGAGACGGAGCTGCGCCTCAGCATGCTGGGCAGCCAGGACGAGATCGCCGAGGTTGGCTTCCCGTACTTTGGCGGTGAAGGTTCCGAGCACTTCAACAAGGTTGAACTGAAAAACGTGCTGATGCACAAGCTGCCGGTTAAGCGCCTGCAGCTGGCCGACGGTTCTACCGCGCTGGTCACCACCGTCTATGACCTGACCATGGCGAACTACGGCCTGGAGCGCGGTCTGAACGACGAAAACTGCGCAACCAGCTATGACGACGTGAAGGCCTACACCCCGGCCTGGGCGGAGCAGATCACCGGCGTACCGCGCGCGCAGATCGTTCGTATCGCCCGCGAGTTTGCTGAAAACGCCGACAAGACCCACGGTCGCTCGATGATCATCGTGGGTGCCGGTCTGAACCACTGGTATCACCTCGATATGAACTATCGCGGCCTGATCAACATGCTGATCTTCTGCGGCTGCGTCGGTCAGAGCGGCGGCGGCTGGGCGCACTACGTGGGCCAGGAAAAACTGCGTCCGCAGACCGGCTGGCAGCCGCTGGCGTTTGCCCTCGACTGGCAGCGTCCGGCACGTCACATGAACAGCACCTCCTACTTCTATAACCACTCCAGCCAGTGGCGCTACGAGACGGTTACTGCGCAGGAACTGCTGTCGCCGATGGCGGATAAATCCCGCTACAGCGGCCACCTGATTGATTTCAACGTGCGCGCTGAACGCATGGGCTGGCTGCCGTCTGCGCCGCAGCTGGGCACTAACCCGCTGCGCATTGCACAAGAGGCGAAGCAAGCGGGCATGTCACCGGTGGATTACACCGTCAAATCCCTGAAGGAAGGCTCCATCCGCTTCGCGGCAGAACAGCCTGAGAACGGCAAAAACCATCCGCGCAACCTGTTCATCTGGCGCTCCAACCTGCTGGGCTCGTCCGGTAAAGGTCACGAGTACATGCTGAAATACCTGCTGGGCACCGAGAACGGTATTCAGGGTAAAGACCTCGGCAAGCAGGGCGGCGTGAAGCCAGAAGAAGTGGAGTGGAAAGACAACGGTCTGGACGGCAAGCTGGATCTGGTGGTGACGCTGGACTTCCGTCTGTCCAGCACCTGCCTGTACTCCGATATCGTGCTGCCAACCGCCACCTGGTACGAAAAAGACGACATGAATACCTCGGACATGCATCCGTTTATTCATCCGCTGTCTGCCGCCGTTGACCCGGCGTGGGAATCGAAAAGCGACTGGGATATCTACAAAGACATCGCGAAGAAATTCTCCGAAGTCTGCGTAGGTCACCTGGGCAAAGAGACCGACGTGGTGACGCTGCCAATCCAGCACGACTCCGCTGCCGAACTGGCGCAGCCGCTTGACGTGAAGGACTGGAAAAAAGGCGAATGCGACCTGATCCCGGGCGTGACCGCGCCGCACATCATTCCGGTTGAACGTGATTACCCGGCAACCTACGAGCGCTTTACCTCCATCGGCCCGCTGATGGAGAAAATCGGTAACGGCGGCAAAGGCATCGCCTGGAACACCCAGAGCGAAATGGACCTGCTGCGCAAGCTCAATTACACCAAAGCAGACGGCCCGGCCAAAGGCCAGCCAATGCTCAACACGGCAATTGATGCGGCGGAGATGATCCTGACCCTGGCACCGGAAACCAACGGCCACGTGGCGGTGAAAGCGTGGGCGGCCCTGAGTGAATTTACCGGTCGCGACCACACGCATCTGGCGAAGAATAAAGAGGAAGAGAAAATCCGCTTCCGCGATATCCAGGCCCAGCCGCGCAAGATTATCTCCAGCCCGACCTGGTCTGGTCTGGAAGATGAGCATGTGTCCTATAACGCTGGTTATACCAACGTTCACGAGCTGATCCCATGGCGCACGCTTTCCGGTCGTCAGTCACTGTATCAGGACCACCAGTGGATGCGCGACTTCGGTGAAAGCCTGCTGGTGTACCGTCCGCCAATCGACACCCGCTCCGTAACCGCAGTTATGGGCGCGAAATCGAACGGTAACCCTGAGAAGGCGCTGAACTTCCTGACGCCGCACCAGAAGTGGGGTATCCACTCCACCTACAGCGACAACCTGCTGATGCTGACCCTGTCGCGCGGTGGTCCGATTGTCTGGATGAGCGAAGCGGACGCCAAAGACTTAGGTATCGAAGATAACGACTGGATTGAAGTGTTCAACAGCAACGGCGCCCTGACGGCGCGTGCGGTGGTGAGCCAGCGCGTACCGGCCGGGATGACCATGATGTACCACGCGCAGGAACGTATCGTGAACCTGCCGGGTTCAGAGATCACCGAGCAGCGCGGCGGTATTCACAACTCCGTGACCCGTATTACGCCGAAGCCGACCCACATGATCGGTGGCTATGCGCAGCTGGCCTACGGCTTTAACTACTACGGCACCGTAGGATCGAACCGCGATGAGTTCGTGGTGGTACGTAAGATGAAGAATATTAACTGGTTAGACGGCGAAGGTAATGACCAGGTACAGGAGAGCGTAAAATGAAAATTCGTTCACAAGTCGGCATGGTGCTGAATCTGGATAAGTGCATCGGCTGCCACACCTGTTCAGTGACCTGTAAAAACGTCTGGACCAGCCGCGAAGGTATGGAGTACGCCTGGTTCAACAACGTGGAAAGTAAGCCGGGCACCGGCTTCCCGACCGACTGGGAAAACCAGGAGAAGTGGAAGGGCGGCTGGATCCGCAAAATCAACGGCAAGCTGCAGCCGCGCATGGGTAACCGCGCAATGTTGCTGGGTAAAATCTTCGCTAACCCGCACCTGCCGGGCATTGAGGATTATTACGAGCCGTTTGATTACGACTACCAGAACCTGCACAACGCGCCGGAAAGCAAACACCAGCCGATCGCCCGCCCTCGCTCGCTGATCACTGGTCAGCGCATGGACAAAATTACCAGCGGTCCAAACTGGGAAGAAATTCTGGGCGGCGAGTTCGAAAAGCGCGCCAAAGACCAGAACTTCGAGAACATGCAGAAGGCGATGTACGGCCAGTTCGAAAACACCTTCATGATGTATCTGCCGCGCCTGTGCGAACACTGCCTGAACCCGGCGTGCGTCGCGACCTGCCCGAGCGGTGCCATCTACAAGCGTGAAGAAGACGGCATCGTGCTGATCGACCAGGACAAGTGCCGCGGCTGGCGCATGTGCATCACCGGCTGCCCGTACAAAAAAATCTACTTCAACTGGAAGAGCGGTAAGTCAGAGAAGTGCATCTTCTGCTACCCGCGTATTGAAGCCGGTATGCCGACCGTCTGCTCCGAGAGCTGCGTAGGTCGTATTCGTTACCTCGGCGTGCTGCTGTACGACGCGGACGCGATTGAGAATGCCGCAAGCACCGAGAATGAGAAAGATCTCTATCAGCGTCAACTGGACGTATTCCTCGACCCGAACGATCCGAAGGTGATTGAGCAGGCGCTGAAAGACGGCATTCCGCAGAGCGTCATCGACGCCGCGCAGCAGTCTCCGGTGTACAAAATGGCTATGGACTGGAAGCTGGCCCTGCCGCTGCACCCGGAATACCGCACCCTGCCGATGGTCTGGTACGTGCCGCCGCTGTCTCCGATTCAGTCTGCGGCTGACGCGGGCGAGCTGGGCAGCAACGGCATTCTGCCTGACGTGGAAAGCCTGCGTATCCCGGTTCAGTACCTGGCCAACCTGCTGACCGCCGGTGATACCCAGCCGGTACTGCTGGCGCTGAAACGTATGCTGGCGATGCGCCACTTCAAACGTGCGGAAACCGTTGACGGCGTGAACGATACCCGCGCGCTGGAAGAGGTCGGCCTGACCGAAGCGCAGGCGCAGGAGATGTACCGCTATCTGGCAATCGCTAACTACGAAGATCGTTTCGTGGTGCCAAGCAGCCACCGCGAGCTGGCCCGCGAGGCCTTCCCGGAGAAAAGCGGGTGTGGCTTTACCTTTGGCGACGGTTGCCACGGGTCAGACAGTAAATTCAACCTGTTCAACAGCCGCCGCATCGACGCCATGGATGTGACCAGCAAAACGGAGCCGCACCAATGATTGAACTCATCATTGTTTCGCGTCTGCTCGAGTACCCGGATGCTGCGCTTGCGCAGCATCAACAGGAACTCTTTGATGCACTCGCGTCATCTGAAAACCTGGATAAAGAGGATGCCCAGCGGCTTGGCGTTTTCCTCCGCGATCTGCTGGCACGCGATCTGCTCGACGCGCAGGCGGACTACAGCCAGCTGTTTGACCGCGGGCGCGCGACGTCGCTGCTGCTGTTTGAACACGTTCACGGGGAATCCCGCGACCGCGGTCAGGCGATGGTGGACCTGATGGCTCAGTACGAGCAGCACGGCCTGCAGCTCGACAGCCGCGAGCTGCCGGACCACCTGCCGCTGTACCTGGAGTATCTGGCGCAGCTGCCGAAAGAAGAGGCGCTGGGCGGTCTGCAGGATATCGCCCCGATTCTTGCGCTGCTCGGCGCGCGTCTACAGCAGCGTGAGAGCCGCTATGCCGTACTGTTCGATCTGCTGGTGAAGCTGGCGAACGCCTCTGTAGACAGTGAAAAAGTGGCGGAGAAAATCGCGGATGAAGCCCGGGACGATACCCCGCAAGCGCTGGATGCGGTCTGGGAAGAAGAGCAGGTGAAATTCTTTGCTGACCAGAACTGCGGCGAGTCTGAAATCTCCGCTCACCAGCGTCGTTTTGCCGGCGCGGTTGCCCCGCAATATTTGAATATCTCTAACGGAGGACGGCACTAATGCACTTCCTGAATATGTTCTTCTTTGACATTTACCCGTATATCGCGGGCACCGTGTTCCTGGTGGGAAGCTGGCTACGCTATGACTATGGTCAGTACACCTGGCGTGCTGCCTCCAGCCAGATGCTGGATCGCAAAGGGATGCACGTCGCGTCTAACCTGTTCCACATCGGTATTTTGGGGATTTTTGCAGGTCACTTCCTTGGGATGCTGACGCCGCACTGGATGTACGAAGCGTGGCTGCCGATTGAAGTGAAGCAGAAGATGGCGATGATCGCCGGCGGTGCCTGCGGTGTGATGACCCTGGTGGGGGGGCTGCTGCTGCTGAAACGTCGTCTGTTCAGCCCGCGCGTGCGTGCAACCACCACTGCAGCGGACATCCTGATCCTCACCCTGCTGATGGTACAATGCGCGCTGGGTCTGCTGACTATTCCATTCTCTGCGCAGCATATGGACGGCAGTGAAATGATGAAGCTGGTGGGGTGGGCGCAGTCCGTCGTGACCTTCCACGGCGGAGCGTCTGAGCACCTGGACGGCGTGGCGTTTATCTTCCGCGTTCACCTTGTGCTGGGGATGACGCTGTTTGTGCTGTTCCCGTTCTCCCGTCTGGTGCACATCTGGAGCGCGCCGGTGGAGTACCTGACGCGCAAATACCAGTTTGTGCGTGCCCGTCGCTAATTCAGCGTCTTGAAACCAACCCCGCATTCGCGGGGTTTTTTTTCGCCCCAGCCCAGGTTGTTGCCCGCTGCAGCAAACAGGATCAACGCGCCGCCCGCCAGCTGCGTCAGGTTCAGCGAGTGTCCGAACACCAGGTTATCGACAACGATCGCCACCACCGGATAGATAAACGACAGGGAGCCGGTAATGGGGGTAGGTAGCTTCTGAATCGCGCTGTAGAGCAGCTGATACATAATGCCGGTATGGACGATGCCGAGCGTCAGCAGGATCGGCCAGGGAAAATCACCGGAAAATGACGGCCGGCTGGCAAACGGCAGAAGCATCACGACGCCCGTCAGCACCTGAATAAAGGCAATATGCTGCGGTGCGATTGTTTTCAGTTTGCGCGCAATGATTGCCGTCAGCGCGTAGAAGAAGGCCGCGGCCATTGCCAGACCAATACCCGCCAGCCATTTAGTGTCGTGGGTGCCGGTCAGCTCGCTGGAGAGCAGTATCACCACGCCGCCGAAGGCGAGGAACAGCCAGCCCCATTTCACCACGCTGACGCGCTCGCCTAAAAACATCCCCATCAGGACCAGCATAAACGGCTGAGTGTTATAGACCACGGTCGAAAGACCAATAGAGATCCGCTCATAGGCTGCGAAGAGCAGCAGCCAGTTCACCACTAATGCCACACCGCCGAGAATCGCCAGCAGCAGCGTGGTGCGGGTGAGGGGGCTAAAGGGCTTTTGACTTACCCGGATAAAAATGAAAAGAGCTATTGCCCCAATAAGGCAGCGCCAGAACACCACTTCCGTCACCGGCAGACCGCTGAGCAAAACAAACGCGCCGATAGAGCCGGAAATTAACATCGCCAGACTCATCTGCCAGACGCCTTTATGTAAATCACGCATTATTCACCTCCTGATTAATAACGCTATTGTCGGAAATCGCTGTTGGGTTTTACAGGGATGAGATAAGGTTGAAGGTGTTAACTGCATTTTTAAATTAGGTGAAACGAGTGGAATACCTTATTGATGATATCGATCGGCAAATTTTAGCCTGCCTGGTTGAGGATGCGCGCATGTCGTTGAAGGTGCTCAGCGGCCGCATTGGCCTGACCTCACCCAGCACGGCAGAGCGTCTGAAGCGGCTGGAAGAGCGCGGTGTGATTCAGGGGTATGGCGCACGTGTGAATCTCGCGGCGCTGGGGTATACGCTGCAGGCGCTGGTACGGGTGCGGCCTTTGCCGGGGCTGTTGCATAAGGTGGATAAATACATACAGGCGATGCCGGAGTGTATTGAGAGCGACAAGGTGACCGGGGAAGACTGCTTTGTGATTAGGCTGGTGGTGCGATCGATAGAACAACTGGATGCGCTGCTGGACGGGCTGGCGGAGCATGCCCAATGTAATACGTCGATTGTGAAAAGTTCGCCGGTGAAGCGTCGTTTGCCGCCAATGTAGTCGTCTGTCGCCGGGTGGCGGCTGCGCCTTACCCGGCCTACGAAGGCGGACTCGGTTCGATTTTGTTCGGGTTTTTTGAAGTGATGGTGGTGGGGGAAGGATTACTCGGCGCGTTGCGCCTCGCCCTTCGGGTCGTTGCCTGCGGCAACGCTTTCTCGCTGCGCTCGAATCGAACCTTAGTCGAAGCTTCTCATCCTTCCCCTTGCGGAAATACATGATGCACGGTGCGAGCAGATTGTTAAGTGTCGTTTGAAAGTGATGGTGGTGGGGGAAGGATTCGAACCTTCGAAGTCGATGACGGCAGATTTACAGTCTGCTCCCTTTGGCCGCTCGGGAACCCCACCACGGGGTAATGCTTTTTTACTGGCCTGCTTCCTGCTGGAAGCGGGGCGCATCATATCAAATGAGACGCCCCTGTAAAGCATTCCTTTAGGGAAAAGAAGCTGTTTGCCTGCTTTTTATCCGTAAAGGCGCAAAGCTAATCAATTCATTTTCCGAAAGATTAAAGAATGATGGTTCTGTTACCGTAGACAAAGACACGCTGCGCCAGCACCTGATACAGGGCACGACTCAACACGTTCTTCTCAACGTCACGTCCGGCGCGCATCATATCTTCTGCGGTGTAGGTGTGATCCACGTGAATCACGTCCTGCATGATGATTGGACCTTCGTCCAGATTGTCATTCACGTAGTGCGCGGTTGCGCCGATGATCTTCACGCCGCGCTCGTACGCCTGGTGATAAGGCCGCGCGCCAATAAAGGCCGGCAGGAACGAGTGGTGAATGTTGATAATCTTGTTCGGGAAGCGGGCGACGAAGGAAGGCGTCAGCACGCGCATATATTTCGCCAGCACCACGTAGTCCGGGTTATGCACTTCAATGGCAGCAGCCATTAGGTTGTCGTGCTCTTCACGGGTATGGCCTTCATGGCTCACCAGCTCAAACGGAATATCAAAACGCTCAACCAGCGTGCGCAGAGTTTCGTGGTTGCCAATAACAGCGGCAATTTCTACGTCCAGGCCACCGTAATTGGCCTTCATCAACAGATCGCCCAGGCAGTGAGCTTCTTTCGTCACCAGAATCACAATGCGACGACGGCCCGCAGGATTCAGCTCACGCACGGAACCGTCCGGCAGCGCGCTGTCCAGATCGGCCAGCAGGGTGGTGTCGTTGAAAATGCCTTCCAGTTCGGTACGCATGAAGAAGCGGCCGGTACGGTGGTCAACGAACTCGTTGTTCTGCACGATATTCAGTTCATGCTTGTAGCAAATATTGGTAATTCGTGCGATCAGCCCTTTTTGATCGGGACAGATAGTGCGCAGAACTTTACGTTGTAATGATTGCATCGCCGGGAAATCCTGTTTGTATTTGCGAAGTCTGGGTTGTCAGGCGTTACTGCCCGCAACACTTTTTGAATTTTTTTCCTGAACCACAAGGGCAGGTATCGTTACGACCAAACTGTGGACGCGTACCGTCAATATAATACCATTGCCCGCTCTCCTTTAAGAACCGGGAACGCTCGATAATGGCGCCAGGCCTGGCGTTCTCGGTAAAACGGGCAACAAAGCTGACAAAGCCTTCGTCGTGGTGGCTACCGGGTGAAGATTCAAACACGGTAAGCCCAAGCCAGTGGGTGTTGGCGAACCCGGCTTCGATCTCCTGTCGGAAATCGGCGGCGTGGCAGGACGGGTGCCAGGTTTTTATCAGGTAGTCTGCGTCTTTGATCACAAAAGCAGTATACCGTGAACGCATGAGGTGTGACGGATCCGGTGCAACCTGATTGCCAGAAAGATATCGCTGGCAACATAGGCTATACTCCAGAGCGCTACCACAGGGGCAGAGTTGAGACACGATTCTCTTCCTGGAACAAAAAATAAGGGCGTAAAACGCCTCGGGTAGCACTATGTTAACTGAGCAGTTGCGTTGACGCTATGTCAGGAATCCAGGGGAAGTCAAACAGGGCTAATGAGAAAGGTTAAAATTGGACTGGCGCTGGGATCAGGTGCAGCCCGGGGATGGTCTCATATCGGCGTGATTAATGCCTTAAACAAGATGGGCGTTGACGTTGATATCGTAGCAGGATGTTCAATCGGATCGCTTGTCGGCTCCGCCTACGCGTGCGGCAAGCTTCCGGATCTCGAAACCTGGGTGCGCTCCTTCAGCTATTGGGACGTGCTGCGTCTGATGGATCTCTCCTGGCAGCGCGGTGGGCTGTTGCGCGGCGAACGCGTCTTTAACCAGTTCCGCCGGGTGATGCCTCTCGAAGACTTTACTGACTGCCGGATGCCTTTCGGCGCCGTCGCAACCAATCTCAGCACAGGCCGTGAACTCTGGCTGACCGAAGGGGATATTCACCTTGCGGTGCGTGCTTCATGCAGTATTCCTGGGCTTATGGCGCCCGTGCCCCATAACGGTTACTGGCTTGTCGATGGTGGCGTCGTGAACCCGGTTCCCATCTCTCTGACGCGCGCCATGGGGGCGGACATCGTCATCGCCGTTGATTTGCAGCACGACGCTCATCTGATGCAGCAAGACCTTATGCCGGTCAATCTGCAGAGCGAAGATGCCGACGTTGAAAAGCTTGCCTGGCATGAACGCCTGCGCGGAAGAATTGGTCGCCTGGCCGCACGACGCTCGGTTGCCGCACCGACGGCCATGGAGATCATGACCACCTCAATTCAGGTTCTTGAGAATCGCCTTAAACGTAACCGTATGGCTGGCGATCCTCCGGATATTCTTATTCAGCCTTACTGTCCGCAAATCTCTACCCTTGATTTCCATCGGGCTGAGGCCGCCATCGCAGCGGGCTCGCTAGCCGTCGAAAAGAAAATAGACGAGTTGCTGCCGTTTGTGCGAACAGCACGTTAAGCACCTTTTTTGACTACTTCAGCAAAATCTGACAGGCGATAGTGCCGATAGCATGCCACTATTTAGTAACTGTCAGCCAGGGGAGGAACCATGACGCAGCCATTGGCCGGAAAACACATTTTGATTGTTGAAGACGAGCCCGTTTTCCGATCGCTACTGGATTCGTGGTTATCCTCGCTGGGAGCAAACACTTTACTGGCTGAAGATGGTGTCGACGCGCTGGAAAAAATGACCGGTATTACGCCCGATCTGATGATTTGCGACATCGCGATGCCGCGAATGAATGGGCTGAAACTGGTTGAACATCTGCGCAACGAGGGTGACCAGATGCCCATTCTGGTGATCTCCGCGACAGAAAATATGGCGGATATTGCCAAAGCATTACGTCTTGGCGTTCAGGATATTTTGCTGAAACCCGTCAAAGATCTGAACCGGTTACGTGAGACGGTATTAGCGTGCCTTTATCCAAATATGTTTAATTCCCGCGTTGAGGAAGAGGAACGCCTTTTTCAGGACTGGGACGCGCTGGTGAGTAATCCGCCAGCGGCGGCGAAATTGTTGCAAGAACTTCAGCCTCCCGTTCAGCAAACTATTTCCCACTGCCGCGTAAACTATCGCCAGCTGGTGGCGGCCGATCAGCCTGGGCTGGTGCTGGATATTGCACCTCTGTCTGATTCCGACCTCGCATTTTATTCTCTGGACGTAACCCGTGCAGGGGATAATGGCGTATTAGCTGCATTGTTACTTCGCGCGCTCTTTAATGGATTATTGCAAGAACAGTTATCACATCAGGGACAACGGCTCCCTGAGTTAGGCAGTTTACTCAAACAGGTAAATCAGCTTTTTCGTCAGGCCAATTTACCCGGACAGTTCCCGCTGCTGGTTGGTTATTACCATAGCGGTTTAAAGAATCTTATCCTCGTTTCTGCAGGTCTCAACGCTTCACTGAATACCGGGGAACACCATATTCAGGTGAGCAACGGGGTGCCGCTTGGAACACTGGGAACGGCGTATCTAAATCAAATTAGCCATCGCTGTTCTTCCTGGCAGTGCCAAATTTGGGGTGCCGGGGGAAGGCTTCGCTTAATGTTGTCCACGGAATAAGCAATTGGATCTTAATTTTAAGATTGCTTTACCTGTGTTTTCTCGGGAGTGCTACTATCGCTGCCCAGATTCATGCGTATTTGTCCTAATTCATCGGCAACGCGTTCTTTTCAGACCCGGACTGCGGGGCGAGGCTGATATACTCAACGCGTTATTTATTGCATAAAAGTTCAAAACTTGAACAGCTCAGGAGAATTTGAATGGCTGCCCTAAATTCGAAAGTCAGAAAGGCCGTCATCCCGGTAGCGGGATTGGGGACCAGGATGTTACCAGCAACTAAGGCGATTCCTAAAGAGATGCTGCCTCTGGTTGATAAGCCATTAATCCAGTATGTCGTTAATGAGTGTATCGCGGCCGGCATTACTGAAATTGTGCTGGTTACGCATTCATCTAAAAACTCTATCGAAAACCACTTCGATACAAGTTTTGAACTCGAAGCCATGCTGGAAAAACGCGTTAAGCGTCAGCTGTTAGAAGAAGTTCAGTCTATTTGCCCTCCGCACGTCACCATTATGCAGGTTCGTCAGGGGCTGGCTAAAGGTCTGGGCCACGCGGTTATGTGTGCACACCCGGTTGTGGGTGATGAGCCCGTCGCGGTTATTCTGCCTGACGTGATTCTGGATGAATACGAATCCGATCTTTCCCAGGACAACCTGGCTGAGATGATCCACCGCTTCGACGAAACGGGCTGCAGCCAGATTATGGTTGAGCCAGTTGAAGACGTGACCGCTTACGGTGTGGTTGACTGCAAGGGCGTGAACCTTGAGCCAGGCGAAAGCGTGCCAATGGTTGGTGTCGTAGAGAAGCCTAAAGCCGACGTAGCGCCGTCTAATCTGGCAGTGGTGGGTCGCTATGTCCTGAGTGCTGAAATCTGGCCACTGCTGGCGAAAACGCCTCCAGGAGCAGGGGATGAAATCCAGCTGACGGATGCCATTGATATGCTGATCGAGAAAGAGACCGTTGAGGCTTACCACATGAAAGGTAAGAGCCATGACTGCGGTAATAAGCTCGGTTATATGCAGGCGTTCGTTGAATACGGCATTCGCCATAATACGCTGGGTGAAGAATTTAAAGGCTGGCTCAAAGAGAGTATGGGTATTAAGAAATAATCCAGGCGTAAATCTATGAAACCGGTGTGGCGCTGCCCACCGGTTTTTTTATGCCCATAAAACGCCATGACCAGCCTGTTTGTAAGCGAAACTAAATAGCCAAATAACGCTTTATGACGGAGTGTAAGAGGATGTTAGTGATAAATTGCGGGCAAAAAAATCCCACCAGAGGCGGGATTTTTCTGAATTCGGCTTGATTAATCCTTGATCAGGAAGTCATCCAGCTGTTTACCTTGCTCATCCATAGCTTTCTTGATTACAGCAGGAGTACGGCCCTGGCCGGTCCAGGTTTTAGTTTCGCCGTTCTCATCAACATAGCTATATTTAGCAGGACGGGCAGCGCGTTTTGCTTTGGTACCGGTTTTTGCAGCAGCAATGCTGTTCAGCAATTCATTTGGATCGATACCATCAGCAATCAGCATTTCACGATATTGTTGCAGTTTACGCGTACGCTCTTCGATTTCAGCAGCAGCAGCGCTTTCTTCTTCGCGACGTTCATTAACTACAACTTCTAATTTTTCCAGCATTTCTTCGAGCGTTTCAAGGGTACATTCTCTTGCCTGCGCACGAAGAGTACGGATGTTGTTCAGAATTTTAAGTGCTTCGCTCATTGTAGTAATCTCAAACTTATAATGGGGGGTGGTTTGTTGACCTAATAATAGAGCCATAAATTCAGATGTGCAATAGCCAGGAATGTAAGGAATTCAAAAAATACTAAATAAAGCCGCTATTATTAATTACGCTAACTTAAATTTCCTCTTTGGCAGTCTCGCTTGTTATCACGATAACCTGCTTAACCCCGCCGCTTGCATCTTTTTTTTGTTACATTTGCCGCAGGAATTATAGTTGCGGCGGATAAATATCAGCCTTTTGTATTAGTTCCAGGCGACGGTGTTAAGGCAGGAATAGTTAATAAATAGTGAATTTTAATGAACGCAGATTCCACTATAAAAAGAAGTGTTATGTTTGGCTAATCATATAACCTATTCACCAGCATGACCGCCATTACTCTCTGTTTTAGCGGATTATTTTTGCGAAAAGAGGGCGTTTTACACCTTTCAGCACGGCATCGTTTGTGCGGCGTGTCGCTGATGACCAGACAAAATATGGTACAATGAATCATCGGTAATATTACACATTGATTAGGGTTTTACGGCCAATGGCACAACTTTATTTCTACTATTCGGCAATGAATGCCGGGAAATCCACCGCACTGCTGCAATCCTCATACAATTACCAGGAACGAGGAATGCGTACCGTTGTTTATACCGCTGAAATCGACGATCGCTTCGGTGCAGGGAAGGTGAGTTCCAGAATCGGCCTCTCTTCGCCAGCCAGGCTGTTTAACCCGCAAACTGACCTGCTGGAGGATATCCGCGCTGCGCATGCGTCAGAGCCCATTCACTGCGTGCTGGTTGATGAGAGCCAGTTCCTGACACGTGAACAGGTGCACGCGCTCTCTGAAGTGGTTGATGAGCTCGATATCCCCGTTCTGTGCTACGGGCTGCGTACGGACTTCCGCGGGGAGCTGTTTGCCGGAAGCCAGTATTTGCTTGCCTGGTCAGATAAGCTGGTTGAACTGAAAACTATTTGTTTCTGCGGACGCAAGGCCAGCATGGTGCTTCGTCTCGACCAGGCTGGAAAACCTTATGCGGATGGTGAGCAGGTGGTGATTGGTGGCAATGAACGCTATGTGTCGGTCTGTCGTAAGCATTATAAGGAAGCGTTGTCCGTAGGCTCGCTGACGGCGATCCAGCACGACAACAGAAAATAATATCCGCCGCTATTCAGACATAAAAAAACCCGCCATACAGGCGGGTTTTTTTCATCAGACTGTCAGTTAAGCGCTTTTCTTCGCTTTCTTGTCAGCTTTAATGACCGGAGCTTCTGTTTTCACAGCAGCAACGTCACCTTCTTTGAACTCACGACCGTAGTAGGTATCCAGCAGAATCTGTTTCAGCTCGGAGATCAGTGGGTAGCGCGGGTTAGCACCAGTACACTGGTCATCGAAGGCATCTTCAGACAGCTTGTCTACGTGAGCGAGGAAGTCAGCTTCCTGAACGCCTGCTTCACGGATAGATTTAGGAATACCCAGTTCAGCTTTCAGGCTTTCCAGCCATGCCAGCAGTTTCTCAATCTTCGCAGCAGTACGGTCGCCCGGTGCGCTCAGACCAAGGTGGTCAGCGATTTCAGCATAACGACGGCGCGCTTGCGGACGGTCATACTGGCTGAACGCAGTCTGCTTGGTTGGGTTGTCGTTGGCGTTATAGCGGATAACGTTGCTGATCAACAGGGCGTTCGCCAGACCGTGAGGAATGTGGAACTGTGAACCCAGCTTGTGCGCCATAGAGTGGCAAACACCCAGGAAGGCGTTCGCAAACGCGATACCGGCGATGGTTGCTGCACTGTGGACACGTTCACGTGCTACAGGGTTTTTAGAACCTTCGTTGTAGGACGCTGGCAGGTTTTCTTTCAGCAGTTTCAGAGCCTGCAGAGCCTGACCGTCAGAGAACTCAGACGCCAGTACAGAAACGTAGGCTTCCAGCGCGTGAGTCACGGCATCCAGACCACCGAACGCACACAGAGACTTCGGCATTTCCATTACCAGGTTGGCATCAACGATAGCCATATCTGGCGTCAGCGCGTAGTCAGCCAGCGGGTATTTCTGACCTGTTGCGTCATCTGTTACTACCGCGAATGGCGTCACTTCTGAGCCGGTACCGGAAGTAGTGGTGACGGCGATCATTTTCGCTTTCACGCCCATTTTCGGGAACTTGTAGATACGTTTACGGATGTCCATAAAGCGCAGCGCCAGCTCTTCGAAGTGGGTTTCCGGATGTTCGTACATAACCCACATGATTTTCGCGGCGTCCATTGGGGAGCCACCACCCAGTGCGATAATCACATCTGGTTTGAAGGAGTTCGCCAGTTCAGCACCTTTGCGTACAACGCTCAGTGTTGGGTCAGCTTCAACTTCGAAGAACACTTCAGTTTCGACGCCAGCCGCTTTCAGCACAGAGGTGATCTGGTCAGCGTAGCCGTTGTTGAACAGGAAACGGTCAGTCACGATGAGCGCACGTTTGTGGCCATCAGTAATCACTTCATCCAGCGCGATTGGCAGAGAGCCACGGCGGAAGTAGATAGATTTCGGAAGTTTGTGCCACAACATGTTTTCAGCTCGCTTAGCAACGGTTTTCTTGTTGATCAGGTGTTTTGGACCAACGTTTTCAGAGATGGAGTTACCACCCCAGGAACCACAACCCAGAGTCAGGGAAGGTGCGAGTTTGAAGTTATACAGGTCACCGATACCACCCTGAGAAGCAGGGGTGTTAATCAGGATACGGGCAGTTTTCATCATCTGACCGAAGTGGGCAACACGCTCTGGCTGGTTATCCTGGTCGGTGTACAGACATGAGGTATGACCGATACCGCCCATGGCAACCAGCTTCTCGGCTTTTTCTACCGCATCTTCGAAATCTTTCGCACGGTACATAGCAAGCGTAGGAGACAGTTTTTCGTGAGCAAACGGCTCGCTTTCGTCAACAACTTTAACTTCACCGATCAGGATCTTGGTGGTCGCCGGAACGGTAAAGCCTGCGAGTTCAGCGATTTTATAGGCTGGCTGACCTACGATAGCAGCGTTCAGCGCGCCATTTTTGAGAATGATGTCCTGAACTGCTTTCAGCTCTTTGCCCTGCAGCAGGTAGCCGCCGTGGCTGGCGAAACGCTCGCGTACTGCGTCGTACACGGAATCAACAACAACTACAGACTGTTCAGATGCACAGATAACGCCGTTATCGAAGGTTTTAGACATCAGCACAGACGCAACAGCACGTTTGATGTCAGCGGTTTCATCGATAACAACGGGGGTGTTACCTGCGCCTACACCGATTGCTGGTTTACCGGAGCTGTATGCTGCTTTAACCATACCAGGACCACCGGTCGCCAGAATCAGGTTAATGTCCGGGTGATGCATCAGCGCGTTAGACAGTTCAACAGAAGGTTGGTCGATCCAGCCAATCAGATCTTTTGGTGCGCCCGCAGCAATTGCTGCCTGCAGAACAATGTCTGCTGCTTTATTTGTTGCGTCTTTCGCACGTGGATGTGGAGAGAAGATGATTGCGTTACGGGTCTTCAGGCTGATCAGCGATTTGAAGATAGCTGTTGAAGTAGGGTTAGTCGTTGGAACAATACCGCAAATGATGCCGATAGGTTCGGCGATGGTGATCGTCCCGAAGGTGTCGTCTTCAGACAGAACGCCACAGGTTTTCTCATCTTTATAGGCGTTGTAGATATACTCAGAAGCAAAGTGGTTTTTGATCACTTTATCTTCAACGATACCCATGCCAGATTCGGCAACGGCCATTTTAGCGAGAGGGATTCGAGCATCTGCAGCAGCCAGAGCGGCCGCGCGGAAGATTTTATCAACCTGTTCTTGGGTGAAATTGGCATATTCACGCTGGGCTTTTTTTACGCGCTCGACGAGGGCGTTCAGTTCAGCGATATTAGTAACAGCCATAATGCTCTCCTGATAATGTTTAAACTCTTTTAGTAAACCAGCGCTCGATACGTCAGACAGTATAGACAGTGCCAATACGACTTGCGTTACATAAAGTAAAACAAAGGGTTACTTTATGCTCCAGTACACTAATTTACTAAAAGAGCCTTACCTTAGCATCATCCCTTTTTGTCAGGTGACCTCCCTGGGGGCGTAATCAAGATTACTCACTTCTGAGTACGGAAATCATGATCTGCGTCAATTTTCCACCAAGCTGATACCTTTCAGCAGGGTTATTTAATGGATATATTTCCACTGTTAATTAATTAAGTAACTATTGGAAGTGACGCTATCATTGTCTCAACATATGTTTAACATTCTGAAATGCTAACGTTTTGGCACAGATTTCTGGTGAAGTATGCTAATAAAAAGCGTATCTTCAGCGCGATTTTTCCTAACAATGTAACTGTCCCGGGCATGTGCAAAAGCGGAGCAAAACGTGATCCAAACGCTCTTTGATTTTCCAACGTATTTCAAATTTTTTATTGGTCTGTTTGCCCTGGTCAACCCGGTGGGGATCATTCCTGTCTTCATTAGTATGACCAGTTACCAGACGGCGGCGGCCCGGAACAAAACCAATCTTACCGCTAACCTGTCTGTGGCAATCATTTTGCTCACCTCGCTTTTCCTGGGTGATGCCATTCTCCAGCTCTTTGGCATCTCGATTGACTCCTTCCGCATTGCGGGTGGGATCCTGGTGGTGACCATTGCCATGTCCATGATCAGCGGTAAGCTGGGTGAGGATAAGCAGAACAAGCAGGAAAAGTCAGAAACCGCCATCCGCGAAAGTATCGGCGTGGTTCCGTTGGCATTGCCCCTCATGGCCGGGCCGGGTGCCATCAGTTCAACCATTGTTTGGGGCACGCGTTACCATAGCCTCATGCATTTAATTGGTTTTTCTGTCGCGATTGCCGTTTTCGCGCTCTGTTGCTGGGGCGTCTTCCGCATGGCGCCGTTGCTGGTACGCCTGCTGGGGCAGACCGGCATCAACGTTATTACGCGTATCATGGGGCTGCTGTTAATGGCACTCGGGATCGAATTCATTGTCACGGGTATTAAAAGCATTTTCCCCGGCTTGTTACATTGATATTTCATACGAAAGAACGGCGCTTCGGCGCCGTTTTTTTTGTATCAATATCAGCAAATCATATAAATAAAGTTGAAAAGCTTACCTGTCATAATAAATTCTACTAATAATGTTCATCTCATATATTTCATAGGGTTATGAATTCATCTCAAGCCTGCCTGCACAGAAAATCTTCGAACGCACTGTTATTTTACTCACACGATAGTCTTGGGCTTGCTGCGGGATAACCGAAATGATATTAGTAATTTCAACATTTCGTTAGATGAATGTGCTAAATAATAATCAATTGTTAAATTTTCGTACAAAACTACGCGATGATAATGCAGCGACGCGCCAGAAGGGAAAATCTTCCATATTGGTTTGAATTTTAAGTATTTTTTAGGGTGCTCAACGTATGGAAGGGCTGGGCAGGACGATACGGCCTGGGCCGTAAAAGAGAATTGCTTAACAAATTTGCAAAATGTATTGGCGCGTGTTTACGCCATTTGATACTTTCCGGCCTACTATTTTGCAGCCTAAAACAAGTAGATGAGAATTATTTTCATATAATCCTCTTCTCAGATATCCAGCACAGGTCTCAAACAGGGGAGGCCTGGCAAGAATCGACGCAAGACGGCCATACGAGCGGTCAGTAATAAAAAAGTCGGTGATAGCAAGCAGTAAAAAAAGAACCTGACAGCAGCAAAAAAAAACTCCTGCGCTGTACAGGCCCCAACAGGGGATTAGACAGCTGGCGAAAGCCAGTAATTATAATGAGTGGAGTACCAACACAATGTCCATCATCACAAAAAAAAATCTGGTAGCGGCGGGGATTTTAACTGCGCTAATCGCGGGAAACGCTGCAATGGCTGCGGACGTTCCTGCAGGTGTTCAACTGGCGGAAAAACAGACGCTGGTGCGTAACAACGGTGCGGAAGTTCAGTCTCTCGATCCGCATAAAATTGAAGGCGTTCCTGAGTCAAACGTTAACCGCGACCTGTTCGAAGGTCTGCTGGTGACTGACGTAGACGGCCACCCGGCACCGGGTGTGGCAGAAAAGTGGGAAAATAAAGATTTCAAAGTCTGGACCTTCCATCTGCGTAAAGATGCCAAATGGTCCGACGGTACACCGGTTACCGCCGAAGATTTCGTATATAGCTGGCAGCGCCTGGCGAATCCAAATACCGCCTCTCCGTATGCGAGCTATCTGCAGTATGGCCACATCGCCAATATCGATGACATTATCGCCGGTAAAAAGCCGGTCACCGACCTGGGCGTGAAGGCGATCGATGCTAATACCTTTGAAGTGACGTTGAGCGAACCAGTTCCGTACTTCTATAAGCTGCTGGTTCACCCATCCGTCTCGCCGGTACCAAAATCCGCCGTGGAAAAATTTGGTGAAAAATGGACGCAGCCTGCCAATATCGTGACCAACGGCGCCTATAAGCTGAAAGACTGGGTGGTCAACGAACGTATGGTGCTGGAGCGTAACCCGCAGTACTGGGATAACGCGAAGACCGTGATTAATCAGGTCACCTACCTGCCAATCTCTTCCGAAGTGACCGACGTTAACCGCTACCGCAGCGGTGAAATCGACATGACCTATAACAACATGCCGATTGAACTGTTCCAGAAGCTGAAGAAAGAGATCCCGAAAGAAGTTCACGTCGATCCATATCTGTGCACCTATTATTACGAAATCAACAACCAGAAAGCACCGTTCACCGACGTGCGCGTTCGTACTGCGCTGAAGCTGGCACTGGATCGCGATATCATCGTGAACAAAGTGAAAAACCAGGGCGATCTGCCGGCGTACAGCTACACGCCTCCGTATACAGATGGGATGAAACTGGTTGAGCCTGAGTGGTTCAAATGGTCGCAGGAAAAACGTAACGAAGAAGCGAAAAAACTGCTGGCTGAAGCAGGATACACCGCAGACAAGCCGCTGACGTTCAACCTGCTGTATAACACCTCAGATCTGCATAAAAAACTGGCGATTGCCGTCGCGTCTATCTGGAAGAAAAACCTGGGCGTGAACGTTAAGCTGGAAAACCAGGAGTGGAAAACCTTCCTTGATACGCGTCATCAGGGGACCTTCGACGTGGCGCGTGCGGGCTGGTGTGCGGACTATAACGAACCGACATCATTCCTGAACACTATGCTCAGCGACAGTTCAAACAACACGGCGCACTATAAGAGCCCGGCGTTTGACAAGATCATCGCTGAAACCCTGAAAGTGTCTGACGATGCGCAGCGCGCAGAGCTGTACGCGAAATCAGAAGAACAGCTCGATAAAGACTCTGCAATTGTACCGGTTTACTACTACGTTAACGCCCGTCTGGTGAAACCATGGGTAGGGGGTTATACCGGTAAAGACCCGTTGGATAATATTTCCGTTAAGAATCTTTATATTATCAAGCATTAATGGCAATACGTGGGGCGAGCCTGGCTTGCCCCACTGTGTCTACTTTGTAACATTCATCAGGCACACGCCAGAAGGTACGGGCAATGTTGAAATTTATCCTGCGTCGCTGTTTAGAAGCGATACCAACGTTATTTATTCTAATTACGATTTCCTTCTTTATGATGCGTCTCGCGCCGGGAAGTCCATTTACCGGTGAACGTACGTTGCCGCCAGAAGTCATGGCCAACATCGAGGCGAAGTATCACTTAAACGATCCCATCACCACCCAATACTTCAACTATCTGAAGCAGCTGGCGCACGGTGATTTTGGACCGTCATTTAAATATAAAGACTATTCCGTTAACGATCTGGTGGCCTCCAGCTTCCCGGTCTCGGCAAAACTGGGTGCTGCAGCATTCATTCTGGCCGTCGTTCTCGGGGTCACCGCAGGCGTTATCGCCGCGCTCAGACAAAATACCAAATGGGATTATGCCGTAATGGGGGTGGCAATGACCGGGGTAGTCATACCCAGCTTCGTTGTCGCGCCATTGCTGGTGATGATATTTGCCATCACGCTGAAATGGCTGCCCGGGGGCGGCTGGAACGGCGGGGCATTGAAGTTCATGATTTTGCCGATGGTGGCATTATCGCTGGCGTACATCGCCAGTATCGCGCGTATTACCCGTGGTTCAATGATCGAAGTGCTGCACTCAAACTTCATCCGCACCGCGCGCGCGAAAGGGCTGCCGATGCGCCGGATCATCTTCCGCCACGCGCTCAAGCCGGCGCTGCTGCCTGTGCTCTCCTATATGGGACCGGCATTCGTCGGGATCATTACGGGTTCAATGGTTATCGAAACAATTTACGGCCTGCCGGGTATTGGTCAACTGTTCGTAAACGGGGCGCTTAACCGTGACTACTCGCTCGTTCTGAGCCTCACGATCCTCGTGGGCGCACTGACCATTCTCTTTAACGCCGTTGTCGATGTGCTTTATGCCGTTATCGACCCGAAAATTCGTTACTAACGCTGGAGCACGCCATGATGTTGAGTAAGAAAAACAGCGAGGCGCTGGAAAACTTCAGTGAAAAACTGGAAGTAGAAGGTCGTAGCCTCTGGCAGGACGCGCGCCGTCGCTTTATGCATAACCGTGCGGCGGTCGCCAGCCTGGTTGTGCTGGTGATCATCGCGCTGTTTGTCACCCTGGCGCCGATGCTGTCGCAATTTACCTATTTCGATACGGACTGGGGCATGATGTCCAGCGCGCCTGATATGGAGTCCGGCCACTATTTCGGTACCGATTCATCCGGCCGTGATTTGCTGGTGCGCGTGGCGATTGGTGGCCGTATTTCTCTGATGGTCGGTATCGCCGCCGCGCTGGTGGCGGTGATCGTGGGGACGCTTTACGGCGCGCTTTCCGGCTACCTTGGCGGCAAAGTAGACTCGGTGATGATGCGTCTACTGGAAATCCTGAACTCCTTCCCGTTTATGTTCTTCGTGATTTTGCTGGTGACCTTCTTCGGCCAGAACATCCTGTTGATCTTCGTGGCCATCGGGATGGTTTCCTGGCTGGATATGGCGCGTATCGTGCGCGGCCAGACGCTGAGCCTCAAACGCAAAGAGTTTATCGAAGCGGCGCAGGTCGGGGGGGTATCAACCAGTAATATCGTGGTTCGCCATATCGTGCCTAACGTGCTGGGCGTGGTGGTGGTCTATGCCTCACTGCTGGTGCCAAGCATGATTCTGTTTGAATCCTTCCTCAGCTTCCTGGGGCTGGGCACGCAGGAGCCACTGAGCAGCTGGGGCGCGCTGCTGAGCGACGGCGCAAACTCGATGGAAGTTTCACCGTGGCTGCTGCTTTATCCGGCGGGTTTCCTGGTCGTTACCCTGTTTTGTTTTAACTTTATCGGCGATGGCCTGCGTGATGCCCTCGACCCGAAAGACCGTTAAGGAGCGCCGTCATGACAATTATTGAAACGGCCACCGCGCCACAGGCGCAGCAGCAGAGCAATCTTCTGCTGGATGTTAAAGACCTCCGCGTGACCTTTAAAACCCCGGACGGCGATGTTACTGCGGTCAACGATCTCAACTTTAACCTGAGCAAAGGGGAAACGCTGGGGATCGTGGGTGAATCCGGCTCCGGAAAATCCCAGACGGCATTTGCGTTAATGGGCCTGCTGGCCGCTAACGGCGTGATTGGCGGTTCGGCGAAATTCAACGGTCGCGAAATTCTTAACCTGCCGGAGCTCGAGCTGAACAAGCTTCGCGCCGAACAGATCTCAATGATTTTCCAGGATCCGATGACCTCCCTGAACCCGTATATGCGCGTCGGTGAGCAGCTGATGGAAGTCCTGATGCTGCACAAAGGTCTGGGCAAAGCGGAAGCTTTTGAGGAATCCGTTAAAATGCTGGATGCGGTAAAAATGCCGGAAGCGCGCAAGCGCATGCGCATGTTCCCGCACGAGTTCTCTGGCGGTATGCGTCAGCGCGTGATGATTGCCATGGCGCTGCTGTGCCGGCCAAAACTGCTGATTGCCGATGAACCGACTACCGCGCTGGACGTCACCGTGCAGGCGCAAATCATGACCCTGCTGAACGAGCTTAAGCGTGAGTTCAACACGGCGATTATCATGATCACCCACGATCTGGGCGTGGTTGCCGGTATCTGTGACAAAGTGCTGGTGATGTACGCCGGGCGCACCATGGAATACGGCAAAGCGCGCGACGTGTTCTATCAGCCAGCCCATCCGTACTCGATTGGCCTGCTGAACGCGGTGCCGCGTCTTGATGCGGAAGGGGAATCCCTGCTCACCATTCCGGGCAACCCGCCAAACCTGCTGCGGCTGCCGAAAGGTTGTCCGTTCCAGCCGCGCTGCCCGCACGCGATGGAAATCTGTAACAGCGCGCCGCCGCTGGAAGAATTTGCCCCAGGCCGTCTGCGCGCCTGCTTTAAGCCGCAGGAGGAGCTGGTATGAACGCAGTAGATGAAAAACGCAACGTGCTGCTCGAAATCGCCGACCTCAAGGTGCATTTCGACATCAAAGATGGCAAGCAGTGGTTCTGGCAGCCGCCGAAGACCCTGAAAGCGGTAGATGGCGTCACCTTGCGTCTGTATGAGGGGGAAACCCTGGGCGTGGTGGGCGAATCCGGCTGCGGTAAATCCACCTTTGCGCGTGCAATTATCGGTCTGGTGAAAGCCACCGGCGGCAAAGTGGCCTGGCTGGGTAAAGATCTGCTGGGCATGAAGCCTGACGAGTGGCGCGACGTGCGCAGCGATATCCAGATGATTTTCCAGGATCCGCTGGCGTCATTAAACCCGCGTATGACCATCGGTGAGATTATCGCCGAACCGCTGCGCACCTATCATCCAAAGATGCCGCGTCAGGAAGTCCGCGACCGCGTGAAGGCGATGATGCTGAAAGTCGGGCTGTTGCCTAACCTCATTAACCGTTACCCGCATGAATTTTCAGGCGGCCAGTGTCAGCGTATTGGCATTGCGCGTGCGCTTATCCTTGAGCCGAAACTGATTATTTGTGATGAACCGGTCTCCGCGCTGGACGTGTCGATTCAGGCGCAGGTGGTTAACCTGCTTCAGAAATTGCAGCGCGAAATGGGGCTGTCGCTGATCTTCATTGCGCACGACCTGGCGGTGGTAAAACACATCTCCGACCGCGTGCTGGTGATGTATCTGGGCCATGCCGTGGAACTGGGAACCTATGACGAGGTGTACCATAACCCGCTGCACCCTTATACCAAAGCGCTGATGTCGGCGGTGCCGATCCCCGATCCGGATCTGGAAAAGAATAAAACGATTCAGCTTCTGGAAGGGGAATTGCCGTCGCCAATCAATCCGCCGTCGGGCTGCGTGTTCCGCACGCGATGCCCGATGGCCGGGCCGGAATGCGCGAAAACGCGACCGGTGCTGGAGGGCAGTTTCCGACATGCGGTTTCCTGCCTGAAAGTAGACCCGCTATAATCGCAAGGGCTGACATGATGTCAGCCCTTATTTTTTTGCGAGGTTACCGTGTCGCGTTTATTCACTTCAGCCCGTCGGCGGCTCTATCATCTTTTATTCGATCCTGAAACGGTATCGGGACGCCGTTTTGAAGGTCTGTGTGCGCTGTTTGCGCTATTGAGCGTAGTGGTCATCTTTATTGAATCGGGTGTGGGGACGCAATATCACCTGACATTTGAGGAATGGCATGCGTTTGTCTGGCTGGAACTTATTATTACCCTGGTCTTTACCGCTGAGTATATTCTGCGTGTTGTTTGCTGGCCCAACCCGGCAAAGTACGTCTTTAGCTTCTGGGGCTTTATTGATTTAGCGACGATCCTGCCGCTCTATGTGATGTGGCTGTGGCCGGAGATCAGCCTCAACTATGTTTTCGCCTGGCGAGCGATGCGCGTTATTCGGGTCTTGCGTATTCTGAAGTTACTGCGCTTTATGCCGTCGCTGCGCTTATTCTGGAGCGCGATCGTCAGCGCACGCCATCAGCTTATTCTGTTCTATTCGTTTATTGCCATCGTGATGATTGTTTTTGGCGCGCTGATGTATTTGATTGAAGGGCCGAAATATGGCTTCACGACGCTCAACGCGTCCGTCTACTGGGCGATAGTGACCGTTACGACCGTGGGGTATGGCGATATCACGCCCCATACGCCGCTGGGGCGGATTGTGGCATCCGTGCTGATTCTGATTGGGTATTCGGTAATTGCCATTCCGACGGGGCTTATTACCACGCACATGAGCAGCGCGTTTCAGAACCATAAACAGCGGCGCAAATGTCCGAACTGCCACCAGGTCGATCATGAACACAGCGCGCGGTTTTGCAACCGCTGCGGAAGCGCGTTACCGGATTAAATAAAAAAGGCTGCTATCGCAGCCTTTTTTATTATTCGCGCCAGAGTATGTGGCACAGCTTGTGGTCTTTCTCACGACACAGCAGGACGCGCGCAAAAATGTCGTTAATTTCACCGCCGTCTTCATCAGCCAGCCCAATAACCACTTCGGCAAAGAAGTCAGGGTTCAGGTCGAAATCTACATGTTCGGCCCAGTCCTCTGAAGGGTCGAACAATTCGGCACCGCCGCGCTCTTCGAACTGCAGATTAAAGAGGATCACGTCTGCGGGATCGAGGTTATCAACCGCCAGTTCGAGAAAAATGTCATAGGCCTGCTCGAGCGTTTCGTCTTCGGTCAGGCGATTGTTCAGATCCATTTCCATGATGACTACCTGTTTAACATCGTTGGGCACGTTTTACAGCAACGGACTAAAGAAGTAAAACAGTCGTTCAGCTATTCGCTGCCATAACGGACGTTTTACCCACAGCCTGGCATCCAGCAGCCGCGAGCGGGAGATATAGTCATCCTGAACCGCCGCCAGGTCACCGCCAAAGCCGGCGTCATCAATCACCAGGGTGATTTCAAAGTTTAGCCACAGGCTGCGCATATCAAGGTTAACCGTGCCCACCAGGCTTAATTCGCCGTCGACCAGCACGCTCTTGGTGTGCAGGAGACCGCCTTCAAACTGGTAAATTTTCACCCCGGCGGCAAGCAGTTCGCTAAAGAAGGCACGGCTGGCCCAGCCCACCAGAAGAGAGTCATTTTTGCGTGGCAGAATGATACTGACATCGACGCCGCGCTGCGCTGCGGTACAAATCGCGTGCAGCAGATCATCGCTGGGGACAAAGTAGGGCGTCGTCATGATCAGATATTCACGCGCGGAGTAGGTTGCCGTCAGCAGCGCCTGGTGAATCAAGTCCTCCGGGAAGCCTGGTCCGGAGGCGATAGTATGAATTGTATGACCGCTGGCCTCTTCAAACGGCATAATATTGCCATCCGGCGGTGGCGGCAGGATACGCTTGCCGGTCTCTATCTCCCAGTCGCAGGAGTAAACGATGCCCATCGAGGTGGCAATCGGCCCCTCCATTCGCGCCATCAGATCCACCCATTGCCCGACGCCGGAGTCCTGTTTAAAGAAGCGCGGGTCAACCATGTTCATACTGCCGGTGTAGGCAATATAGTTATCGATCATGACCATTTTACGGTGCTGGCGAAGGTCCATCCGGCGCAGAAACACGCGCAGGAGATTCACCTTCAGTGCCTCAACCACCTCGATACCGGCGTTACGCATCATGCCCGCCCAGGGGCTACGGAAAAATGCCACGCTGCCCGCGGAGTCCAGCATCAGACGGCAGTGGATCCCCCTGCGTGCGGCCGCCATCAAGGATTCAGCGACCTGGTCAGCCATGCCGCCGGGCTGCCAGATATAAAACACCATCTCAATATTATGGCGAGCCAGCTGAATATCGCGGATTAACGCCTGCATGACATCATCGGACGACGTCAGAAGCTGGAGCTGATTGCCCTTAACGCCGCCAATCCCCTGGCGGCGCTCGCAGAGCTTAAACAGCGAGGAGGCGACGCTGCTGTTCTCCTCGGCAAAGATATGCTTACAGGCTTTGAGATCGTTAAGCCACTTCGCGGTGGAAGGCCACATTGCGCGCGCCCGCTCGGCACGGCGTTTACCCAGATGAAGCTCACCGAAAGAGAGATAGGCAATAATTCCCACCAGTGGGAGGATATAAATGATCAGAAGCCAGGCCATGGCAGAGGGTACGGCTCTGCGCTTCATCAGGATGCGTAACGTCACACCCGCGATTAACAGCCAGTATCCCAGAATGACCAGCCAACTCACCACGGTGTAGAAGGTTGTCATAGATAAAAAAATCCTTTTGAAAGCGTATTGTTATGAGTGTACGCATCAGGATTCATCTGGCAAATAAAAACGCCAGGTAAAAGCGCTGGTTTGCTGTCGGGTTGGGTTTATAATGGCGGCTCTGTTTGAGAAAGAGTTGTAGACATGAAGCGCAGTAGAACAGAAGTAGGGCGCTGGCGTATGTTGCGACAGGTGAGTCGTCGCAAGGCTCGTTGGCTGGAAGCACAATCCCGCCGCAATATGCGTATCCACGCCATCAGAAAATGTGGATTGACCCGGCACCGCAATGCGTTGCTGTTCGCAGTCCAGGATATCTGAAACCCATGAGGGCACCGCAAGGTGCCCGCTGATTATATTGTGTCTTATTTTGCGACTATCGTTATTGCGGCGATATTCCGGTTATTTTTAGCAAAAGGAGGGAGAGGTGTTTGCGGAGTTTGGTGTACTGAATTTCTGGACGTATGTTGTTGGCGCATTTTTTATCGTGCTGGTTCCCGGGCCAAACACCCTGTTTGTGCTGAAAACGGGGATCGGTCACGGTGTGAAAAAAGGGTATCTTGCCGCGACCGGCGTGTTTATCGGTGATGCGGTATTGATGTTCCTGGCCTGGGCGGGTGTTGCGGCATTGATCCAGACGACCCCCGTACTCTTTAATATCGTGCGCTATCTCGGGGCTTTCTATCTGCTGTGGTTGGGCGGAAAAATGCTCTGGTCGGTGATCACACGTCAGAATAACGCTCAAGAGAGTGGAACCGAGCCTGCCAGCACGATCATGAAACGCTCCCTCGTCCTGAGCCTGACGAATCCAAAAGCGATTCTGTTCTACGTTTCGTTCTTTGTGCAGTTTATCGACGTGAATGCGCAAAATACCGGGACCTCTTTCCTGATCCTCGCTACCACGCTTGAGCTGATTAGCTTTATGTACATGAGCTTCCTGATTTTCTCTGGGGCGTTTGTTACGCGTTATCTGAAAACCAAAAAGAAACTGGCAAAGCTGGGGAACGGGCTGATAGGGCTGCTGTTTGTCGGGTTTGCGGCGCGGTTAGCGTCACTGCATTGATGTGAAGAAAGGCTCCTGCGGGAGCCTTTTTACCTCAGAACACTTTCTTATACGGTCGCACCGTCACTTTTGCATACACACCCGCCGCAACGTATGGGTCTGCGTCAGCCCAGGCCTGCGCCGCTTCAAGAGACTCAAACTCAGCAATAACCGTGGAGCCAGAAAAACCGGCGGCTCCCGGGTCATTGCTGTCAACAGCAGGCATTGGACCCGCGGTCAGCAAACGGCCTTCGTCCTGGAGCAGCTGCAGGCGAGCCAGATGGGCAGGGCGAACAGAGAGACGTTTTTCGAGGGAATCAGCGACATCTTCAGAGTAAATCACGTAAAGCACGGTGAAGCTCCTTAAGCGTTATAAAGTGTCAGTTACGTTATGTGAAAGGGCAATTGACTGCAATGTAAAGATAAAAACAACGTTAATACCCCGATCTGGATGCCCTTTTTTTGACCACTCCTGCGCTTAAATTGCGCCAGAACAAAGTGTCTTATTGAATATGATTGCTATTTGCATTTAAAATCAGGGTCCGGTTTTTTAACGTTGATGATTATGACTTCGATGACCCTTGATTTACCTCGCCGCTTTCCCTGGCCGACGCTGTTGTCCGTGGTGATTCACGGTGCCGTCGTGGCGGGTTTGCTCTACACCTCGGTTCATCAGGTTATTGAAATGCCCGCACCCGCCCAGCCGATCTCGGTAACCATGGTCTCGCCAGCGGATCTCGAACCGCCGCAGGTTGCGCCACCACCGCCACAGCCGGTTGCTGAGCCTGAACCGGAACCCGAGCCTGTACCGGAGCCACCGAAGGAGGCACCGGTGGTGATCCACAAACCTGAACCGAAGCCAAAACCTAAGCCGAAACCAAAGCCGGTGAAGAAGGTCGAGGAGCGTCCGAAACGTGAAGAACGCCCGGTTGAACCGCGCGCGTCCCAGCCGGTCGAGAATGCAGCGCCTTCGCGTCCGGTCATGAATAACAGCGCACCGGCGGCGAAGCCGACGGTTGCCGCACCAGCGGGCCCACGTGCGTTGAGCCGTAATCAGCCTCAGTATCCGGCGCGAGCTCAGGCCTTGCGTATTGAAGGTCGCGTACGGGTGAAATTTGACGTCACTGCGGATGGCCGCGTGGATAACGTGGAAATCTTGTCTGCGCAACCTTCAAATATGTTTGAGCGTGAAGTGAAGTCGGCGATGCGCAGATGGCGCTACGAACCCGGTAAACCGGGAAGCGGACTGATCGTGAACATTGTTTTCCGCCTGAATGGCGGGGCGCAGATGGAATAAGAAAAGCCTCCGAAAGGAGGCTTTTCTTTGCCTGCCACTCAGGCTGGCGGAAGCTGACGAGGTTTACCGTCGCTATCGACAGCGACATAAATAAACAGCGCTTCAGTTGCTTTATAGCGCTGTCCAATCGGTTCAGAAGAGACTTTCTTCACCCAGACTTCAATATTGATGGAGATGGATGTATTGCCGCGCTTTACGCAGCGGGCGTAACAGCAAACCACATCACCTACCGCAACCGGACGCAGGAAGGTCATTCCATCCACCCGCACGGTCACCACGCGTCCGTGAGCAATCTCTTTTGCCAGAATTGCGCCGCCCATATCCATCTGCGACATCAGCCAGCCGCCAAAAATATCGCCATTGGCATTGGTGTCAGCGGGCATTGCCAGTGTGCGTAAAACCAGTTCGCCCTGAGGGGCGTTATTTGTTGTCATTGTTTTAACTCATAACGGAAGACTTCAGGCGGGATGCTACTATGATTTCACAGCGGAGAGAATAGACCAGAACGCCTGTCGAACACGTTCTGGTCAGTCAGCAATCAGTGCTTGTCGTCCTGCGGCATGTGGCGATAGATATAAATGCCGCTTAGCAGGGTGAATATCAGCGTCAGGGCCGTCAGGCCGAAGACCTTAAAGTTGACCCAGATATTCTGTGGCAGCCAGAAAGCGATATAGATATTGGCAAGACCGCAAAGGATAAAGAACACCGCCCAGGCGATATTCAGGCGCGACCAGACCTCCTGAGGCAGCGTCAGCTCTTTGCCGAGCATGCGCTGGATCAGCGGCTTTTTCATCACCCACTGGCTGATGAGCAGCGCACCCGCAAACAGCGCGTAGATCACCGTCACTTTCCACTTGATAAATTCATCATTGTGGAAGAAGAGGGTTAGCCCACCGAATACGGCGACCAGGACGAACGTTACCAGCGCCATTTTTTCAACTTTACGGTAGCGCACCCAGCTGTAGATCAGCACGACCGCTGTCGCAATAATCAGCGCTGTGGTGGCAGCATAAATGTCATACAGTTTGTAAAACGCGAAAAAGACCACCAGCGGTAAAAAATCAAGAAACTGCTTCATTCTGTGATTCCATCTTCTTTGTTGAGCCGGGCCCTGGCATGCACCCGGCATCAGGGTTACTGACGAATTAACATATACAGGCGGAACAGATAGACAAGCAGCACCGCTGAAATCAGGTTGCTCAGTGTATTCGCGACCACCGCGCCGACGTTCGGGGTTAATACCGCAAAATTCGGAGCAAACAGGAGCAGGAGCGTTTTTGCCAGCAGCCAGGCAATGACTGCAGGAGCCACCAGACGCATATTAGCCCATGCGAGTCGGATGCTGCTGCGCATCGCGGTAAAAATTCCCATTTTATCCTGCACGACCATTACTGGGGCAAAAGCGAGCACAATAGCCAGTAACACGCCCGGCACCACAACCAGCATAATTCCCATCTGCACCAGCATGGTGGTTAAAAAGATCAGGATAAACAGCTTAGGTAAGACCGGCGCGCTGGCACCAATCGCCCGCAAGGCGCTGACCCGGTGGCCCGCCGACACCAGTTGGATCATCAGCAAAACGCCGCCCGCCAGAATGGCGTTACCAATCAGGCCAGAAAACGTGGATGCGGCAGACGCCCGGAGCAGAATTTGTTGCTGCTCTGGCGTCATGTTTTGCACCAGTTCAAATAGCCCCACGCTTCCTGCAAGATGGTCGCCCTGGCTCAGGCTGGCAATCTGTTCTTCACTCGGTGAGAACGCATGACCCAGCACCACAGTGATAAAGGCGCAAAGCAACGCGATCAGTAAAAAGGTAATGAACTGATTGCGGAAAAAATTTCCCGTGTCACGGTAGACAGACTTCGCCGTGATAGACATGCACTCTCCTTGCGTATTGCAGGTGTTAATTAGCCGGCAATTGTACACCGGATGAACCGGCTGTGGCAGCATCAAGGCTTGTATGGAAAAGCATATCTTTGTAAAGCGGCGGTAATCCAAAGCGCGCGCGGGCGCGATTACAGGCTTCGTTGACCTGCCCATCTTTCCCCGACATGGCAAATTCCCGGCATGGGCTGGGGCGATCCTCATAGATTGCGCACCGGGTCGAAACCCCGGGCTCACCCTGCAGCGCGACACAGCGGGCCTGCTTTTGATTGGTGCCGCTCATGCAGCGCAGAAAGGGGGTTAACGGCTCAGTAAGATGAACCGGAACGGTACCGCCGCCATCGCTGGCTTCAGCCCAGTAGAAAGAGACTCGAAAATACGCACAACAGGCTCCGCACGTCATGCACGGGTTAACTTCACTCATGGCACACCTGCAAAAAAAGAACGCATCAAATCAACTTGTGAGAGCGATAAATTATCCAGCCGACAGAGGAAGAGCAAGAGGGAGAAAACAGAAAATTTTGTAACTGTGAAATGCCAAAAATTGACATAGAAACAACTTATTGCTTTTCAAATCGCCACAAAAAATTAACCCAGATCAATGAATGTTAACTTACTGGTTTTAATGTGATCTGTGGCAGATCACTTATTACTCTTTTGTGAGTATATTCTCATCCGCGATTAAAACCACAACGATGGAGCGGATATGAAAAAATTAGCGGTGGCAGCCCTTGTATTAAGCAGTCTCTCTGGCGGCGCGTATGCGCATGAAGCAGGCGAATTCTTTATTCGTGCCGGTTCGGCTACGGTTCGCCCAACTGAAGGATCGGATAACGTGCTGGGGATGGGCGGTTTTAACGTCAGTAACAACACCCAGTTAGGTTTAACATTCACCTGGATGGCGACGGATAACGTTGGGGTTGAGCTTTTGGCGGCAACGCCTTTCCGTCACCGTGTCGGTCTTGGTGCGACCGGTGATATCGCCACGGTTCACCATTTACCGCCAACGCTGATGGCGCAATGGTACTTTGGCGATGCCAGCAGCAAGGTGCGTCCATATATTGGCGCGGGTGTGAACTACACCACCTTCTTCGATGAGAAATTCAACGATACCGGCAAAGAAGCAGGACTCTCCGATCTCAGCCTGAAAGACTCGTGGGGTATGGCTGGGCAGGTTGGTCTGGACTATCTGATTAACCGCGACTGGCTGATCAACGCCTCGGTCTGGTATATGGATATTGATACGGACGTACGCTTCAAGGCGGGCGGCGAGCAGCAAAGCATCAATACGCGTCTGGATCCGTGGGTGTTCATGTTCTCTGCGGGTTATCGTTTCTAATTCTGTATGTTTAATGCGCCCCCGAGGGGCGCATTTCGTCTATTACTTCTGAATCAAATAGCGAATGGTTGGCCCGTCCTGCTGGATATCCAGCACCGTATAACCGTGGTTTTTTGCATCCAGCGGAATGTTGTTGATGGATTGCGGACAATCGCTCACCACCTCCAGAATTTCACCTTTTTCCAGCTGCGGCAGTGCCTCAAGCGTGGCAACCGCCGGATACGGGCAGGGTTCACCGACCATATCCAGACGATAGTCGGGGACGATCTCTTTCATGCAGCGTTCTCCTGCGTTTCAGTTTTGACGACGGCACGGCGGAAGAAGCGTTTCTCCTGCGCGACAACCAGTAAAAAAGCGACCAGCAGCAGGGCATAAGTCACCAGCAGGCCGCCGAGAGGGCCGAAAGCGCTCAGCAGGTTAACCTTGTCCCAGTTTGTGGCAAGCACCGGGGACACGTCGTCCCAGAAGTATGCGAGGAGTGTGGATCCAAGGACATTCCCAAGCCCGACCCACCAGTAGTGCACCTGTCCTTCAACCGCGCGGTACATCCAGCCGGTTTCACACCCGCCCGCCAGCACAATCCCGAAGCCAAACAGCAGACCGCCAATCACCGCGTTCGGGCCAGCCCACATGATCTTCGGTTCAACACCGAGCTGAACATAGCTGAAAATGCCGATAGCGCTCACCGCCATGCCGGCAATGATTGCCTTCGCCATCATCGTCCTTCCGGTGATCCACATATCGCGAAACGCAGAGGTAAAGCAGATCTGCGCGCGTTCGATCAGCAGGCCAAAGCCGACGCCGAACAACATCGCCAGGCCAAGCTTCGGCTGATTCATCGCCGTGCAAATGGCCCATGCGATCACAGCAAAAAAGACCAGCATACCCAGGCGGAAACGGCGCTTTGCCTGCTCCGGTTTTTGGGTTAGCGGGGACGCCGCGCTGACTTTTGTCATTTTCACCGGAATGCGGAACAGCGGCAGAAGGGTGAATTTTGCTCCGAAGTAAGAGCCAATCGCCGTGGCCACGGCAAAAAACCAGGCATGAAGGGAGAACTGCGGAATCCCCGTAAAGAACGCGGCCAAATTACAGCCCATCGCCAGGCGGGCGCCAAACCCGGCAATCAAACCCCCGACTACCGCCTGCATGATGCGAACGCGGCTTTTGGGCATGCGCAGCTTAACGTTGTTTGCCCACAGCGCCGCAGCGAAACAGCCGCCGAACATGCCGATAATCATCATTCCGTCGATGCGGGTAAGCGGGGTGCCGTCCAGGTGAATAAGTTTGAAGTATCCCCACTCTTCGGTATGTACGCCTGCGAGCTGCAGCAGTTGCCCACCCCAGCGGGTGAATTCACCGGTGACGGCCCAGAAGGTGCCGGTAATGCCGAAATAATAAGTAGAGAGAATGCCTGCCGCGATGACGGCCGGAACAGGTGACCAGAACTTAACCAGGTAAGTCTGTTTGAAGTATTGCCATGACATGAGTAAGCCTCTGAACTCAGAAGGTGTATTTGGATTTAACGGGCTGGAATATATAACTTTTTGGGTTACTCTAAAACCTCTCCAAACCTACTCTCCGGGATAGCGTCATTTTTTATGACTTCAGTCATTAAATCTTGCGATACGTTGTACTCTGCGCGGGATTAAAACCAGGGCATTACGGATATGGCCCCCCCTCAGGCGAGGGGGGGCTTTCGGGGCGGGAGAATGATGTTTACTTCGCCGCTTCCTCGATAAGTGTGGCGACATCCTGCGGATTTGAAACCATCACGACATGGGATGCGCCTTTAATCACAACGGTGTGTTTTGATCCCGCGCGTTCAGCCATGAATCGCAAACCCTGGGCGGGGATATTCTTGTCGCCGTCACCGTAAATGAAGTAAGAGGGCAGTTTTTTCCAGGCTGGCGCACCCGATTTTTCAGTTAAAGCCGCTTCGGTAATCGGTCTTTGCCCTGCGGCCATCAGCGCCGCTTCTTCAGCTGAAACGTCATGCGCGAATTGCTGGTGGAACTTCGCCTGATCGATGGAGAGATCGACGCTACCATCAGCCAGCTTCACCGGTGCGGCGAACGCCTGGCCAAGCGTGCCGCCAGGGAATTTTCCTGCCAGGTCGGCCGCGGCTTCACCCGCGTCGGGAGCAAATGCGGCGACATAAACCAGCGATTTGACATTGTTTGTATCACGGGCCGTGTTCGTAATAACCTGGCCACCATAGGAATGCCCGACAAGGACGACCGACCCCTTAATGTTGTTCACCACAGAAGAGACGTAAGCCGCATCACCCGAAACACTGCGCAGCGGATTCGCCGCAGCAACGACATTATATCCATCCTTTTGCAGGATCCGGGTAACGCCATTCCAGCTAGAAGAGTCGGCAAAGGCACCATGAACCAGGACAACGGTCGGCTTAGCGGTTTCGGCGATTGCGCTGGCAGACAGCAGAACGGCGGCAACGGCAAGGGAGGCAGCAAATTTGGACATGATCATTCCTCTTTTCAATACAGTTTAAAGGGTATGCGTAGGGGGGCCTGTCTGGAACAGGCCACCTGGTTAGCCGCGAATAAAGGCCAGTACGTCAGCGTTAAAGCGATCGGCCTCTGTCTCAGCCAGTCCATGTGAACCACCGGCATATATTGTCAGCGTCGCATTCGCAACGATCTCAGCGGCGCGGTGTGCGGATGCCTTAATGGGGACAATCTGGTCATCGTCGCCATGAATAATCAGCGTAGGGCGATCAATCTGCTGCAGGTCGCGTGTGTAATCGACTTCAGAGAACTCATGGATGCAGTCATATTGCCCTTTAATGCCGCCCTGCAGGCCAATTCTGCGGAAGTTTTCCCGTAACCCGTCATTGGTGGGGACATGGTCACGGTTAAAGCCATAGAACGGAATTGTCAGGTCAAAGTAAAACTGTGAGCGGTTTTTGGCCGTGCCTTCGCGGATAGCATCAAACACCTCAATCGAAGTACCGTCTGGATTGCCATCCGTCCGGAGCATAAGAGGAGGGACTGCGCCGACCAGAACGACTTTAGCCACGCGTGAGGTACCATGACGGCCGATATAATGTGCAACTTCGCCGCCCCCTGTGGAGTGACCCACTAAAATGAGATCCTTCAGATCCAGCGACTCAATCAGTTCAGCGAGATCGTCCGCATACTGATCCATATTGTTGCCGTGGAAAGTCTGGTCTGAGTGCCCATGGCTGCGACGGTCATGCGCGATAACCCGGAAACCATTCTGGCTGAAAAACAGCATTTGCTGATCCCAGGCATCAGACGATAACGGCCATCCGTGAGCGAAGAGGATAGGCTGACCTGAACCCCAGTCTTTGTAAAAAATGCCTGTTCCGTCTTTGGTGATGAAAGTTGTCATTTTGTACTCCTGTTATGTGTTGCGTTATTTGTTTGTGTGCGATTTGTTTGTGTGCAAATGAATATGGCAGCCCTTTTTGTCTTTGTCAATCGCTTGCAATTAAATCGTATGCAAACTATTTTAAGGGGACTGGAGGACATATGACTAAACACACTAATTTCGAGGATTCCCTGCCAGATGTGCACGGTATGCTCTGTTTCTCTCTTTACTCTGCAGGACATGCTTTTACTCAGCTCTATCGTCCCATGCTTGATAAGCTTGGCCTGACCTATCCCCAGTATCTGGTGATGGTTACCTTGTGGAATCAGGATGGGCGAACAGTGAAGGAACTGAGTGGAATTCTTTTTCTTGAGTCCAGCACGTTGACCCCTTTACTGAAGCGGCTGGAGACTGCGGGGTTGATCACCCGGACACGTAATCCGAAGGATGAGCGCGAAGTGCTTATCCACCTGACGGTGAAGGGGGAGGCGCTGAAAAGCGAGACCAGCACTATCACGCGCTGTATTGTGGATACCCTGGGGATGGATGCTGACATCATTGCTGACATCAAAGCATCAGTCGATAAGATCCGTGACAAGATCCACCGTGCGCAGAAACCGGACGCCAATGACCTGGCCTGATGGGGTCATTCGGGCAGAGACATACTGTCCATTCGTACGCTCTATGAAACACTGAATTTACTGGAGGGCTGTTTTTCGCATTGAGGAATCTCATTATGATGAGGGCTAATGATTCCCAGGGGATACCACATGCGCATTGACAATCTACAGTATTTTTTTGACCCACTTTGCGGCTGGTGTTATGCCAGCTCGCCCGCCCTGAATTATCTGGCACAACATTACATTGAAAAACTCACGTTAATGCCCTGCGGTCTTTTTTGTGATGAGGGTGCCCGGCACATCACCGCCCAATGGGCAGAATATGCGTGGACAAACGATCGGCGTATCGCTTCGCTGACCGGTCAGCCATTCAGTGAGAGCTATCACCAGTTCCTGAACACAGGTGCGCGCTTTGATTCGACGTTTATGAACCGGGCACTTACGGCTTTTCATGAAATCAGCCCGGTGGCAGAGGCAGGGCTGCTTCGTGCACTGCAACATGCTCGCTATGTACTGGGGCGTGATACCTCGCAAAGTGATGTGGTGGAAGAGATCGGCATCGCCTGGGCTCGGGAAAATAACGTTGACCTCAACCCCAATAACTTTGCCGGCCGGCTTGATGCCGATAACGCGCTTCGTAGCCTGACGGACGACAGGATCGCTGACGTAAAGCGTCTTATGAATCAAAAAGGTTTCAGCGGGGTTCCGCTGCTGTTGGTTACGGTTGACAGTACTGAGCACATTATCAGCGGCCATGATCTCTACGGCGGAGCAAAAAGCATCGGCGAGGCGCTGGCAAAGCTTGCGTAGCCAAAACGAGGCTTCCGGTTTTACACACCGGAGCTTCGTTTATCACCTGTTCGAATGCCCGAATCATTTCTGGCGGGAGAGGGATCGGAAAGAGCAGTAGTACCCTACAGATGCGGTAAGGCAGAGCATATACCCGAATGATTCGCTGCCTTCCTCCACGACATTCTTGACCACCCTGACGTAGCTTTGATCGAGTATCGCGTACCATAATTCTTGCATTCCAAACAGCCGGGAGAAAACCAGGACTGCCAGCAGACCACTGAGCATCATGCCGTACCAGGGGGTACGGGTATAGTGGGTCAGTTGCGTAAGAGTAAGTCGGAAATGGACAACGGGATAAAGCAAAGCGCAAATGGCGGAAAGTAGTGCAAACCACACCCAACTTCCATGAGCCAGAAGATCAAAAAATGCATCCAGTTCGCGAATCAGCATGGAGAGGAAAAAACCGCCGATCAGGATGTTGCAATAGCGCATGAATTCCCATTTCTTCGCCAGCAGGAAGTGAATAAATACGATGCCCCCTAAAACCGATTCCTGCACAATTTCGGTCAGCGATATCTCCGGTATATCCAGATTAAATAAAGAGATATCCGCCCACAGACAAAGTACGGGCAAGGAGCAGGCTGCTGACGCGAAAAGAAAGAAGAAAAAGCTTTTGAGTACAGACATTAACACCACCACTTTCATTCAAAACACCTATGATAAGTGGCTTCGAACGAAAATCTATTTCACTTTGTGCGCTATAGGCATGAATTTTAAGCATATTGAGCTACATAGTGAGGGGGTGTTCACTCTGTGCCGATAAGCTCCACCACTTTCACGGAACTCTCCGTCACTAAAAGGGGCGATATGCTTTGGCTATCACAGGATGCGAATACATGGCTCCAGCGGCTTTAGTTTTCATAACCATTAAGCCGTCCGGGTGTTTAAGTGGTTATAATAAAAAATAAAAACTTTACTTAAAAAAATTTTTCTGTGCCTGGATAGCGTCATCGGTTTGGAATATAGACCTTATAAAAGCAGTTTAGTAAAGCAGTCCTCAGTTCAGGTGTTATCAATAGATACTCTTCTTCGTGAGCCTCCTCCTAAGTGCCAAATAAGTTACTCTCTAAATACAGGCCATCATCGCCGCGCTTAGTGGCTCAAAAAATAAGGAATTATCTATGTTTAATAAAATGACTGGTTTAGTAAAATGGTTTAATGTTGATAATGGTTTTGGTTTTATCACGCCTGACGACGGCAGCAAAGATGTATTCGTACATTTCTCTGCTATTCAGAGCGACAGCTTCAAATCGCTTGATGAAGGCCAGAAAGTGTCCTTCACCATTGAAAATGGCGCTAAAGGCCCGGCAGCGGGTAATGTTTCTCCGCTGTAAGTCGCGCCTGTTATCAATGACCCTTACGATAGCGATGAAGATGCGAGTCTGAGCAGTTAAGTTTCACTGATAACAAAAAACCCGCCGAGTGCGGGTTTTTTTAAGACTTCAGGAGAATTGTTATTCTGTCTTGTCGACCTGTTTTCAGAGACAATTATCCTTCACCCGGAGGCGGGATACGGTCCCGAAGGCTGTATTCCTGTGATAAACGCCAGAAATCATGACCAGCCGGATGCTGATATAAGCGGAGCGAGAATTGACCGGCGACAGCGGTGATGTATTCAAATATCGCTGACTGGGTATTTTCATACTCCATCCACAGTACGGAAGAGGTAAAGCAATAAATTTCCAGGGGAATACCCGACGGCGTAGGCTTTAGCGTTCTCACGACAATATACATATCTTTGATAATATCAGGCCGATCGGCGAGCCATGCCATCAGGTAGTGCCGAAAAAGCGTTAAATTTGTCAGGCCATTATCCATAAACCAACTGTCCGGTACGCCCATGGGATCACGCCCGTCGATGAGCTTTGCCAGCGGTTCATTCGTGCCGCGCAGGGCCAGCATCGGGGCCAGGGTTTCCTGAGTGAGAAATTTAACGGAGTGCTGATCGATAGTGGTGCTGCGCATAATCCGGCGCGCGCCTGACGAAAACATGGCCTGCCAGTTGGTATACGTTTCGGTCAGGAAGTTTTTGGTCGGTATACGCGAGATCGTGTTATCCCAGTTACGGATGGTAATGGTGTGCAGCGCTATGTCGGTCACTTCGCCACTCAGGTTCTTATCGGGCATTTCAATCCAGTCCCCCAACTGCAGGACATCATTTGACGAAAGCTGGATATTGGCCACGAGCGAAAGCAGGGTGTGCTGAAAGACTAACATCAGTACGGCCGCCACGGCCCCGAGGCTGGAAATAATGATCGCAGGGGATTTATTCGACATGACGGCAAGTATCATGATCGCAGCGATGATGTGGATAAATATTTTCCCTATCTGGATGTAGCCTTTGATAGAGTGATTTTTACGCTTCGTCTTGCGTAAATAAGAGCTGTTGACAATATCCAGCATCTCATTGAAGAAAACCGACAGAAAAATAAAGAATAAAATCCCACAGATGGTATTTATTGCCGTCACCAACGATGTCGGCATATTGGGCATAAACTGCAGGACATAATAAACGATAATAACCGGAATGAAATTCGACAGCTTCTCGGCAATACGACGATCTTTTTCCAGCGGGACATCCTGTTTATGGCTGGCAAAGAAGACCTTACGAACGATTTTTATGAGCAGAAATTTGCACATCAGGTGCGCAAAGAAACCGGAGATGACCAGCAGAATAAGATTAAATCCAATGGCCAGAGCCGGATTGCTTTCTATGAATGTTAATAAATAATCCAAGTACACCATCGCTTATCGCCTGAATCGTATGCCATTATGTATTAACCTCATTCAGGAGATAAATACAAAGATTTAACCAAATCATATAATGGCATATCCGGTACAGGCAAGTCCACGACCTGAATCCTAAGCCGCACCGAGCTATTTTGTTGCGGTCAGTAACTTTATTTTCAAATTCGTTCCAGGCGATAAAAGCAGGCGAATGTGCGTGGCAGTGCCCAGAATGACGGCGCTAAAGAAACACCGTCTGGCGGCGAAGCCAGACGGTGGAGAGGTTACGCTTTGCGCGTTGCCGCTTTCATTGCGCTGACAAACGTTTTCAGCTCAGCCAGCATTTGCTCTGGCTTGTCCACGTTCTTCTCAATGATTTTAACGATAGCGGAGCCTGAGATTGCACCGGCTGCGTTAGCCTCAATCGCCGCCGTGACCTGGTCGGGAGATGAAATCCCAAAGCCCTGCAGCGGCGGCGCGGCATGGTACTCGGCCAGCTTTTCCACCAGATGATGCAGCGGCAGTGCAGCTTTATTCTCGGCGCCAGTCACGCCCGCGCGCGAAAGCAGATAGGTATACCCGCGCCCGTAAGAGGCTATCTGGCGCAGCAGTTCATCATCGGCGTTAGGCGGGCAGATGAAAATAGGGGCGACATTGTGACGCATCGCAGCCTGGCGGAACGGCGCGGACTCTTCCACGGGCACGTCTGCTACCAGGACCGAGTCGACACCCACGCGCGCGCATTCTGCATAGAACTCGTCAACACCACGGTTGAACACCAGGTTGGCGTACATCAGCAGGCCAATCGGAATGGTCGGGTGCTTCTGGCGGATCGCCGCCAGCATTTCAAAGCACTGGGTTGGGGTCACGCCTGCCGCAAAGGCGCGCAGGGTGGCGTTCTGGATGGTGGGGCCATCCGCCAGCGGATCGGAGAACGGAATACCCAGCTCCAGCGCGTCGGCACCGGCTTCAATCAGGGCGTCGATAATCTTCAGAGACTGCTCAGGGCCAGGGTCGCCCAGGGTAACGAAGGGGACGAAAGCGCCTTCCTGGCGGGATTTCAGTTCAGCAAATACGTTATCGTAGCGTTCCATCAGATTTCCCCTCGTGCTTTCAAAATATCGTGAACGGTGAAGATATCTTTGTCACCGCGACCGGAAAGGTTCACCACCAGCAGTTGTTCTTTTTCCGGGTTCTCTTTCATCATTTTCAGCGCATGCGCCAGCGCGTGAGAAGACTCCAGCGCCGGGATGATCCCTTCGCTGCGGCACAGCGTTTTGAAGGCTTCCAGCGCTTCGTCATCGGTAATGGAGACATAGTCCGCTCGTCCCGTGCTGTTCAGGAACGCGTGCTGTGGCCCAACGGACGGGAAGTCCAGTCCGGCAGAAATTGAGTAAGACTCTTCAATCTGCCCTTCATCGGTCTGCATCATCGGGGCTTTCATGCCGAAGTAGATCCCCACGCGGCCATGCTTCAGCGGCGCGCCGTGCTCGCCGGTTTCAATCCCATGACCGGCAGGCTCTACGCCAATCAGCCCCACGCGGGTTTCATCGATAAAATCGGCAAACATGCCGATGGCGTTAGACCCGCCGCCGACGCAGGCAATGACTGCATCCGGCAGGCGACCCTCTTTTTCAAGGATCTGCGCTTTAGTCTCTTCACCGATCATGCGCTGGAATTCGCGCACGATGGTCGGGAACGGGTGAGGACCTGCCGCGGTGCCGAGCATATAGTGCGCGGTTTCGTACCTGCCGGACCAGTCGCGCAGCGCTTCGTTACAGGCATCTTTCAGCGTCGCAGAACCGCTGTGCACCGGGATCACTTCCGCACCCATCAGGCGCATACGGAATACGTTCGGCGACTGACGCTCAACGTCTTTAGCACCCATATAGATGCGGCACTTCAGGCCGAGCAGGGCGCTGGCGAGCGCAGAAGCCACGCCGTGCTGGCCCGCGCCAGTTTCGGCGATGATTTCGGATTTACCCATACGCTTCGCGAGCAGCGCCTGGCCCAGCACCTGGTTAGTTTTATGCGCGCCGCCGTGCAGCAGGTCTTCACGCTTAAGATACAGCGTGGTTTTGGTGCCTTCGGTCAGGTTGCGGCATTTGGTCAGCGCCGTTGGACGCCCGGCGTAGTTTTTCAGCAGGTCGGTAAACTCCGCCTGAAACGCCGGATCTTTCTGCGCGCTCACGAACGCTTCTTCCAGCTGGCGCAGCGCGGGCATCAGGATTTGCGGAACGTACATCCCGCCGAATTCACCAAAATACGGGTTAAGTAATGTCGTCATCTTCTCTTCCTTAATATGCACGCAGAGTTTTAAACACCGAGGCCAGCTTGCTGGCATCTTTGATACCCGGTTGCGACTCTACGCCTGAATTGAAATCGAGGCCTGCGCAGCCGGTTTTCGCGGCTTCCACACAGTTATCCGGGCTTAGTCCACCCGCCAGCAGGACGTTGTCCAGCTTTTCGCCGTTCAGCAGCGACCAGTCAAAACGTTGTCCGGTGCCGCCCTGGCCGTTGTCGAGCACGTATTTGTCAACGTGGTGAAGATTACGTGCGGGCAGGGTGGTGCCCACGCTTTGTGCTTTCCAGATTTGAACCTGCGGTGCCAGCGCGTCTCGCAGGGCATTGATATACGCCTGATCTTCATCGCCATGGAGCTGAACGGCACTCAGGGATAACGCGTCGGCTTTTGCCACAACGTCCGCGACATCCGCATTGCGGAACACGCCAACATAGCTCAGCGGGGCCGCCGCGATTACCTTGCGGGCCTGTTCCTCATTGACTGCACGAGGAGAGGTGTCGACGAAGATTAAACCGCCATAGATTGCTCCAGCCTCATACGCGGCCAGCGCATCCTGTTCGCGGGTTAGGCCGCAGACTTTGTTTTCACCCAGCAGCACGCGACGCACAGCCGCATTGAGGTCGTCATGTTCCATCATGGCGGAGCCAATCAGGAAACCGTTGGCGAAGTGGCTCAGCTCGCGCACCTGGGCGTAGCTGTTAATGCCGGACTCGCTGATCACCGTGACGCCCGCACCCAGACGCGGCGCCAGCTGGCGGGTGCGGTTCAGGTCAATCGACAAGTCGCGAAGATCGCGGTTGTTGATGCCGACCACTTTGGCTTCCAGCGCGATGGCGCGCTCAAGCTCTTCTTCGTTACTCACTTCGGTCAGCACGCCCATGTTCAGGCTGTGCGCCACCGCAGCAAGCTGGCGATACTGTTCGTCATCAAGTACCGAGAGCATGAGCAGGCAGGCATCGGCCTGGTAGAAACGCGCCAGCCAGATCTGATACGGGTCGATAATAAAGTCTTTGCACAGGATCGGCTGCGGTGCGATGCCGCTGACGATCGGCAGAAAATCGAAGCTGCCCTGGAAATATTTCTCATCCGTCAGCACGGAGATTGCCGACGCATGATGCTTATAAATACCGGCGATACGCGCCGGGTCGAAATCGTTACGAATAACGCCTTTTGAGGGAGAGGCCTTTTTGCACTCCAGAATAAAGGCGGTACGTGCACCCTGCAGGGCGTCATAGAAACGACGGCTGCTTGGGACGACGTCATTCTGGAAACTGGCAAGCGGCTGCTCTGCTTTGCGTGCTTCCACCCAGATGGCCTTATCGGCAACGATTTTCGCTAAAACGGTCTGCATTCTTTACCCTCTTGCCGCAAGTGCGGTAACGCGATCGTAAGCTGCACCGGAGCGCAGTACATCCAGAACTTTTTGAGCATTGGCCTTCAGGTCTTCCTCACCGTGCAAACGCATCAGCATGGCGACGTTGGCAGCCACGGCGGCCTCATGAGCGGCCTCACCTTTACCTTGTAGTAAGCGCGTCAGAATGTCACGGTTTTCTTCCGGCGTACCGCCTGCCAGCGCATCCTGATGGTACGGCGTTAAGCCGAAATCAGACGCCTCAAGCTGATAGCTGAGTACTTCACCATCGTTAAGCTCGGCCACCAGCGTCGGCGCATGCAGCGAAACTTCATCCATTCCGCCGCTGTGCACCACGGCGGCGCGTTTGTAACCCAGCACGCGCAGCGTCTCGGCAATCGGCAGGACCAGCTCAGGGCTGTAAACACCAATTAATGCCAGCGGCGGATGGGCCGGGTTGATCAGCGGGCCGAGCACGTTAAACAGCGTGCGGGTTTTAAGCTGCTGGCGAACCGGCATCGCGTGGCGGAAACCGGTGTGATATTTCGGCGCAAACAGGAAGCAAACGCCCAAATCGTCCAGCGCTTCACGCGAACGCTCGGCATTCATCTCCAGATTGATGCCAAACGCGGCCAGCAGATCGGACGAGCCTGAACGGCTGGAGACGCTGCGGTTACCGTGCTTGGCCACTTTCAGTCCACACGCTGCGGCGACAAAGGCACTGGCGGTAGAAATATTGATACTGTTGCTGCCGTCACCGCCGGTCCCCACGATATCGGCAAACTGATAGTCCGGGCGCGGGAACGGAGCGGCATTTTCCAGCAGCGCGGTGGCCGCACCAGCGATCTCCTGCGGGCTTTCGCCGCGCACTTTCATGCTCACCAGCGCAGCGGCCAACTGCTCAGGCTTCAGCTCGCCGCGCACCACGGCGGAAAAAAGCTGGTGGCTCTCCTGTTGGCTCAGGGTCTGGGCCTGATACAGTTTTTCCAGAATCGGCTGCAGGGTGTTGGTCTGCTCCAGCTTCTGCAACGCCCAGTCAAGGGTCTGCTCCAGCAGGCGGGCGCCATTGGAGGTCAAAATAGATTCCGGGTGGAACTGCATCCCGCAGACGCGATCCGCATCGTGGCGTACCGCCATCACCATCCCTTCAAACGAGGCGTTAATGGTCAGCCCGGCCGGAATGTTGCTGCCGACCAGCGAATGATAGCGCGCGACCGGGAGCGGATTCGGCAGCCCGGCAAACATTGCCTGGCCGTCATGTTCAATGCTGGAGGCTTTTCCGTGCAGGATCTCGCCCGCCTGGCCGACGTAACCGCCGTAGGCTTCCACGATTGCCTGGTGACCAAGGCAGATACCGATAATCGGCAGCTTGCCGCGCATACGGGTCAGCAGTTCGGGCATACAGCCCGCTTCGCTCGGCGCGCCCGGCCCCGGAGAGAGCATCAGTACCGGGTTTTGCATGGTCGCCAGACGGTCAATCAGGGTCTGAGCCGGAACGTGGTTGCGGTAGATAACGACGTTGTGACCATTCGCACGCAGCTGATCTGCCAGGTTATAGGTAAAGGAGTCGATATTATCGAGCAGCAGAATGTCAGCCATCAGAAAATCTCCTGTGCGTGGTGTGCGGTAGCGATGGCGCGCAATACCGCGCGTGCTTTACTGCGGGTTTCGTCAGCTTCAGACTGCGGAACAGAGTCAAGAACAATCCCGGCGCCGGCCTGAACGGTAGCAATACCGTCTTCGACGTAGGCGGAGCGGATCACGATGCAGGTATCGAGGTCGCCGTGGGCGGTGAAGTAACCCACCGCGCCGCCGTAGCTCCCGCGACGACGTCCTTCCGCTTCGGCGATAAGCTGCATGGCGCGCACCTTCGGCGCGCCGCTCAGGGTGCCCATATTCATGCAGGCGCGGTAGGCGTGCAGCACGTCGAGGTCGCTGCGCAGTTCACCCACCACGCGGGAGACCAGGTGCATCACGAAGGAGTAACGGTCAACTTTGGTCAGGTCTGCCACGTAGCGGCTGCCCGGGGTGCAAATGCGCGCCAGGTCGTTACGCGCCAGGTCAACCAGCATCAGGTGTTCGGAGAGCTCCTTGTGGTCGGTTCGCATTTCAAGTTCGATGCGGCTGTCCAGATCGCGGTCCAGCGAGCCATCGGCACGACGGCCACGCGGACGGGTGCCCGCAATCGGGTAGATCTCAATCTGGCGGCTGGTGGCGTCGTACTTCAGCGAGCTTTCCGGCGAGGCGCCGAACAGCGTGAAATCATTGTCCTGCATAAAAAACATATATGGGCTCGGGTTGCTCTTCTTCAGCACGTCGTAAGCCGCCAGCGGTGACGGGCAGGGCAGCGAGAAACGGCGGGACGGCACAACCTGGAAAATCTCCCCGGCGCGAATAGCCTTTTGCATCTGGCGAACCACGGCCCCGTATTGATCGTCGGTCTGGTTAACGTCGCATGTCATTTTTTCCACGTGCTGTACCGGCAGTGCAGGCGGCGCTTCCGTCATCTGCTGCTGGAGCTGAGCGATGCGATGCTCAAGGCGGTTTTTCTCAGACGCAGACGGCGTGAACAGGCTTGCCTGGATGCGGGTATATTTTTTCTGATGGTCGATCACCAGCAGGGTTTCGGCCAGGTAGAAACAGTAGTCCGGGCAGCGGTTGCCCTGCTCGGTTTCCGGCAAATCTTCAAAACCGGCGACCAGGTCGTAAGCAAACAGCCCGCCGAAGAACATTGCTTCGCGCTCATCTTCCGGCACGGTGACAAGATTTTGCAGCAGGCGGAAGGCATCGAACACGGACAGCGAGCAGAGGCGCGCGTCTTCGTCCAGCAGCTGGCTTACCGGTGGGAAATGCAGAATTCGCAGGTCCGGGTGACGTTCATTATCGATGCCCGCGGGCAGAGCCGCATCCAGCAGCGGCAGCAGCGATGCGCCATTATCAGAGAGCGCCTTAATGGTGACGGTGTCACCTAACGCGGTAATGCGCAGCGCGCTGTCGACCAGCAGCAGGCTTTTCAGATCGTCCTTACTATCGATATCCGCAGACTCCAGCAGCAGCGTCGCCGGACGCGCGCCGCACACCTGATGAAACAGCGCGGTCGGGTTGTGGCGATAGACCGCCTCGCAGGTCAACAGTTCGAGATGAGGTTTGGCTGTTTGCATGTTGTGGTTCTCATTTATTCTGTTCAAAAAAAAGCCCGCTGGGTAGCGGGCGGGTATCTGTTTGCATTTCGCAGATGCGTGACACTGCCCGAAGATCAGGAAGTGCGCCACCAACCGTGCAGAGTGAAATGTGCTGTCATTTTCAGATACCTTTCTCGTGTGAACTTGCGTACTAGTTAACTAGTTCGATGGCGTATTGTCAACCCTTGATTTCAGAATTTCACGTTAAGTCGGTATCATGGTGTTTTCGGATGTCTCCAACCTGTTATGGGAAGTGCTTTGAGCGATACCACCTACGCGATTATTTATGATTTACACAGCCATACTCAGGCCTCTGATGGCCTGCTGACACCCGAAGCCCTGGTTCATCGCGCGGTTGAAATGCGTGTCGGCACGCTGGCGATAACCGATCACGATACCACCGACGCCATTCCGGCGGCGCGCGCCGAGATCGCCCGCAGCGGGCTGGCGCTGAATCTGGTGCCCGGCGTCGAGATCTCGACCGTCTGGGAAAACCATGAGATTCATATCGTTGGCCTGAACATTGATATAGAACATCCGGCACTTCTTGCCTTTTTGCAAGAACAAAAAACGCGCCGCAACCAGCGCGCGGAGATGATCGGCGAGCGTCTGGAGAAGGCGCATATTCCGGGCGCGCTGGAAGGTGCGCAAAAGCTGGCGAACGGCGGGGCGGTCACCCGCGGTCATTTCGCCCGCTTTCTGGTTGAAGCGGGCAAAGCGACGACCATGGCGGATGTCTTTAAAAAGTATCTGGCGCGCGGGAAAACCGGATACGTTCCGCCACAGTGGTGTACAATAAAACAAGCTATTGATGTCATTCATCATTCTGGCGGTAAGGCCGTGCTGGCCCATCCGGGGCGGTATAATCTTTCTGCTAAATGGCTGAAACGGCTGCTGGCGCACTTTGCCGAATGCGGTGGCGAGGCGATGGAAGTCGCCCAGTGTCAGCAGGCGCCCAACGAGCGCGCGCAGCTCGCGACTTACGCCCGCCAGTTTGGCCTGCTAGGGTCACAGGGCTCTGATTTCCACCAGCCCTGCGCGTGGATCGAGCTGGGACGCAAGCTCTGGCTACCCGCTGGCGTTGAGCCGGTCTGGCAGCTCTGGGAGCAGCCGCAGCAAATTGAAGAGAGGGAAGTATGAGTCAGTTTTTCTATATCCATCCGGACAATCCGCAGCCACGTCTGATTAACCAGGCCGTGGAGATCGTCCGCAAAGGCGGCGTGATAGTCTACCCGACCGATTCCGGCTACGCGCTGGGCTGTAAAATTGAAGATAAAGGAGCGATGGAACGCATTTGCCGTATTCGTCAGCTGCCGGACGGCCATAACTTTACCCTGATGTGCCGCGATCTCTCTGAGCTGTCGACCTATGCGTATGTCGACAACGTGGCGTTTCGCCTGATCAAGAACAACACGCCGGGTAACTACACCTTCATTCTGAAAGGGACGAAGGAGGTGCCGCGTCGCCTGCTGCAGGAAAAGCGTAAGACTATCGGCATGCGCGTGCCGTCGAACCCGATTGCCCAGGCGCTGCTGGAAACCCTCGGCGAGCCGATGCTCTCCACCTCGCTGATGCTGCCGGGAAGCGAGTTTACCGAGTCCGATCCGGAGGAGATAAAAGATCGTCTGGAGAAGGTGGTGGAGCTGATTATTCACGGAGGTTATCTCGGCCAGCAGCCGACTACCGTTGTGGATCTGACCGAAGACGCGCCTGAAGTGATTCGTGAAGGCGTGGGTGATGTTAAGCCTTTCTTGTAAAGGTGTAAGCAGATATACTACGCGGCCATCAAAGCAGGGCTCGGCTCTGCTTTTGACCTGATTCGACGCCTGTGAAGGCGACACCTGAGGAAGCTCAATGAGCGAGAAGTTACAGAAAGTGCTGGCGCGTGCCGGCCACGGCTCACGCCGTGAAATCGAAGCCATTATAGAAGCGGGCCGCGTGAGTGTGGACGGTAAAATCGCCACGCTGGGTGACCGCGTAGAAATCGTACCGGGGCTCAAGATTCGCATTGACGGTCATCTTATCTCCGTGAAAGAGTCCGCGGAACAGATCTGCCGCGTGCTGGCGTATTACAAGCCGGAAGGCGAGCTGTGTACGCGCAACGACCCGGAAGGTCGTCCAACGGTGTTTGACCGTCTGCCAAAACTGCGCGGCGCCCGCTGGATTGCGGTGGGGCGTCTGGACGTGAACACCTGCGGTCTGCTGCTGTTCACCACCGATGGTGAACTGGCAAACCGTCTGATGCACCCAAGCCGTGAAGTTGAGCGTGAATACGCCGTTCGCGTCTTCGGCCAGGTCGATGAAAATAAACTGCGCGATCTGTCGCGTGGCGTGCAGCTGGAAGACGGCCCTGCGGCGTTCAAAACCATCAAATTTACCGGTGGTGAAGGGATTAACCAGTGGTACAACGTGACCCTGACCGAAGGCCGTAATCGCGAGGTGCGTCGTCTGTGGGAAGCGGTAGGCGTGCAGGTTAGCCGCCTGATCCGCGTTCGCTACGGCGACATTCTGCTGCCGAAAGGTCTGCCGCGCGGTGGTTATACCGAGCTGGATCTTACCCAGACTAACTACCTGCGCGAGCTGGTTGGCCTGACGCCGGAAACCACCTCTAAAGTGGCGGTGGAGAAAGATCGTCGTCGTATGAAGGCGAATCAGATCCGTCGTGCGGTGAAACGCCACAGCCAGGTGAACAGCAATCGTCGCTCTGGCAGCCGGAATAACAACGGTTAATTGAAAAAGCCCGGTGAACTCACCGGGCTTTTTCTTTAGTAATCAATGCCAATTTGTGCTTTGATGCCTGCATCAAACGCATGCTTGACCGGACGCAGCTCGCTGACGGTATCTGCCAGCTCCATAATCTCACGATGACACCCACGACCTGTAACGATAACCGTCTGGTGCGCAGGGCGGCTCTTCAGTGCATCCAGCACCTCCTCCAGCGGCAGGTAGTCGTAGGCGACCATATAGGTGATCTCATCCAGCAGCACCATATTTAACGTCGGGTCAGCCAGCATCCTTTTTGCGTGCTTCCAGACGGCAAGGCAGGCTGCGGTATCGGTTTCCCGGTTCTGCGTATCCCACGTAAACCCGGTCGCCATTACCTGAAACTCAACGCCGTGAGGTTCAAGCAAATTACGCTCACCGTTGGGCCATTCCCCTTTGATAAACTGGATGACCCCCACTTTTTGCCCGTGGCCGACGGCGCGCGTAGCGGTGCCAAACGCGGCAGTAGTTTTGCCTTTACCATTGCCGGTAAAAACAATGACGATCCCTCGCTCGTCCTGGGCTGCCGCGACGCGCGCGTCAACCTGTTCCTTCAGACGCTGCTGTCGCTGCTGATGACGTTCTTCACTCATTGCGAAATTCCCGGTTTGCGGCCCGGCTGGGCATCAAAGGTCATTCCGGTTTTGCGGCGGCTGTCGTCGCCCATCAGCCAGAGATAGAGCGGCATAATGTCTGCCGGGGTTTTCAGCTTCAGCGGATCTTCCGTCGGGAACGCGCTGGCGCGCATGCTGGTGCGCGTCCCCCCCGGATTAATGCAGTTTACGCGCAGATGGCGGCTCTGATACTCATCCGCCAGCACCTGCATCATGCCCTCGGTCGCGAATTTTGAGACAGCATAAGCCCCCCAGTTTGCGCGTCCCTCGCGGCCTACGCTGGAAGAGGTGAAGACCAGAGATCCAGACTCGGATTTGAGTAATAAAGGAAGCAAGGCCTGCGTGAGGAAAAAAGTACCGTTAACGTTAACCTGCATCACCTGCTGCCAGATTTCAGGATCCTGTTCATCCATCGGACGCACTTCACCTAACAAACCGGCGTTGTGCAGTACGCCGTCAAGACGTGGGTAGTGGGTACTGATACGGTGAGCAAGCTCCTGGCAGAGCGCTGGGGTGCAGGTCAGCAAATCGAGCGTGTACCAGGGGGCAGGTGTCCCGCCTGCGGCCTCAATTTCCTGAGCGACCCCTTTGAGCTTTTCTTCGTTACGCCCAATCAGAATTACGCTTGCGCCATATTCAGCGTACGTCAGGGCCGCTTCGCGACCAATACCATCGCTGGCGCCGGTGACAAGAATGATTCGGTTCTGCAGCAGGTTTTTTTGCGGTTGATAATGCACGGTGACTCCTCAGGCGCACGGTGTCTCAATCACGCCTTCATAATGACTTTTCGGCTTTATGCCCGAATTAGCGTGAGAATTCAATCAGTCTACAGGACGCATTGCTGCAAAATTAACAATTTGCAAATATTTAAACCGCAGCGCGGGGATTCCTGAAGACGGCTCGCAGAGGTAATGTCACGGGCGAGACGCAGGGGCAGGGCTGTTGTACACTGCCGTGAAAGATTCGTGGTTAAATCAAGGTGGAACGCGTGGAATTACTTTCTCAATATGGGTTGTTTTTGGCCAAAATCGCGACGGTGGTGATTGCCATTGCCGTGGTTGCCGTTCTGATTGTCAACCTGACGCAGCGCAAGCGTCAGCGTGGGGAGTTACGCATCACCCGCCTGAGCGAGCAGTATAAAGAGATGCAGGAAGAGATGGCCCTCTCGCTGCTCGATAGCCATCAGCAGAAGCTGTGGCTGAAAGCCCAGAAGAAAAAACACAAGCAGGAAGCCAAAGCCGCGAAGGCGAAGGCAAAGCTCGCGACGCCGCAGGGCGACGCAAAACACCGCGTCTATGTGCTCGATTTTAAAGGCAGCATGGATGCGCATGAAGTCGCTTCGCTGCGCGAAGAGGTGACTGCGGTTCTGGCCGTGGCAACGCCGCAGGATCAGGTGGTGGTGCGTCTTGAGAGCCCGGGCGGGGTGGTACACGGTTACGGGCTGGCCGCTTCACAGCTGCAGCGTCTGCGCGAGAAGCAGATCCCACTTACCGTGGCGGTAGATAAAGTCGCGGCGAGCGGCGGCTATATGATGGCCTGCGTGGCGGACAAAATCGTTGCGGCGCCGTTTTCCATCATAGGTTCCATTGGCGTGGTCGCACAGATCCCTAACTTTAACCGCTTCCTGAAAAATAAAGAGATTGATATCGAACTTCACACGGCGGGTCAGTACAAACGCACCCTGACGCTGCTGGGGGAAAACACGGAAGAGGGGCGCCAAAAATTCCGTGAAGATCTGAATGAAACTCACCATCTCTTTAAAGACTTCGTACATCGCATGCGCCCAACGCTGGATATTGAACAGGTGGCGACCGGTGAGCACTGGTACGGCATCCAGGCGCAGGAAAAAGGGCTGGTGGATGAAGTAGGTACCAGTGATGACCTGCTGCTCAACCTGATGGAAGGCCGGGAACTGGTAGGCGTGCGCTTTACACAGCGCAAACGGCTGATGGACCGCTTTACCAACAGTGCGGCGGAAAGCGCGGACCGCCTGCTGCTTCGCTGGCTACAGCGCGGACAAAAACCGCTGCTGTAAACAAAAACGCGAGGCATATGCCTCGCGTTTTGCATTAATCGACCAGGTGATATTTCTCTGAAAGCGTATGCGCCAGGTATTTAAACATATTAAACACGGCAGTGCTTTTCGGGGTCGGTAACCCCTGCTCGTCAAGGAAGTATTCGCCGCTGAAAACCAGCACGCCATTACGTTGCTCAACGCCGGTGGCTTCAATGCCTGCCAGCGTATCTTCATGGTCACGAATAAGCTTGTTTGCTTCGATAAGCAGAGAGGCTCGGTCAATGGGTTGGGTCGTATTCTGCATAATCCACTCCTTAAACAGTGATAATAGTCTACGCCGGGGGCGCTTTGGGGGCAAATTTTCCCTGTAATGTGAGGGGATAAGATGCAGAGGGCAGGTTGGCGGGATTTGCTTTTGCATGCTAATAAAGTTGCGTAACGAATTTTATCAGGTAGAGTGTGCGCTTTCGTCATTCTGGCAACAGAATTGCTTGACATTCGACCGGGAATTCGTCACGAATTATACGAGATGTGAGAAAAATACCCGAAAACTCAATGACCTGGATGTCGCCATTCTGACGTTCGGTAAGACATAGGGGTTGATATCCCCTGACGCAGTCGCAATATCATTGGCTCGTCGTCAGCGGAAGGGAAATCAACGTGCGGCGTATTCCTGGAAGAATTAAATTAGGTAAAGGTGAATATGGGTAAAGCTCTCGTCATCGTTGAGTCCCCGGCAAAAGCCAAAACGATCAATAAGTATCTGGGTAATGACTACGTGGTTAAGTCCAGCGTTGGTCACATCCGCGATTTGCCGACCAGTGGCTCAGCCAGCAAAAAGAGCGCAGACTCTACCTCCACCAAAGGGGCTAAAAAGCCTAAAAAGGATGAACGTAGCGCGCTTGTCAACCGCATGGGTGTTAACCCATGGCACAACTGGGATGCACAATATGAAGTGCTGCCCGGGAAAGAAAAAGTCGTTAACGAGCTGAAGCAGCTGGCTGAAAAAGCAGACCACATCTATCTCGCAACCGACCTTGACCGCGAAGGGGAAGCCATTGCGTGGCACCTGCGGGAAGTGATCGGCGGGGATGACAAACGCTACAGCCGCGTAGTGTTTAACGAAATTACAAAGAATGCGATTCGTCAGGCGTTTGAGAAGCCGGGCGAGCTGAATATCGACCGTGTGAACGCCCAGCAGGCGCGTCGCTTTATGGACCGCGTTGTGGGCTACATGGTTTCTCCCCTGCTGTGGAAAAAGATTGCCCGCGGCCTGTCTGCAGGACGCGTGCAGTCTGTAGCCGTGCGTCTTGTCGTTGAGCGTGAACGCGAAATTAAAGCCTTCGTGCCGGAAGAGTTCTGGGAAGTTGACGCCAATGTCACCACCCCGGGCGGTGATGCGCTGCCGCTGCAGGTAAGCCATCACAACGATAAGCCTTTCCGTCCTGAAAACCGCGATCAGACCATGGCCGCCGTGGCGCTGCTGGAAAAAGCGCGCTACCAGGTACTGGAACGCGAAGATAAGCCGACCAGCAGCAAGCCTGGCGCGCCGTTTATCACGTCCACACTGCAACAGGCGGCGAGCACCCGTCTGGGTTACGGCGTGAAGAAAACCATGATGATGGCCCAGCGCTTGTATGAAGCGGGTTACATCACCTACATGCGTACTGACTCCACCAACCTGAGCCAGGACGCGGTGAACATGGTGCGCGGCTACATCAGCGACAACTTCGGTAAAAAATACCTGCCGGAAAGCGCCAACCAGTTCGCCAGCAAAGAGAATTCTCAGGAAGCGCACGAAGCGATTCGTCCTTCTGATGTCTCTGTTTTAGCCGAGTCGCTGAAGGATATGGAAGCCGACGCCCAGAAGCTGTATCAGCTGATCTGGCGTCAGTTTGTCGCGTGTCAGATGACGCCAGCGAAATATGATTCCACTACGCTGACCGTTGGCGCGGGCGACTTCCGCCTCAAGGCACGCGGTCGTATTCTGCGTTTCGACGGCTGGACGAAAGTGATGCCTGCGCTGCGTAAAGGTGATGAAGACCGTACGCTGCCTGCGGTAAACAAAGGCGACGAGTTGTCGCTTGTCGACCTGGTTCCGGCCCAGCACTTCACCAAGCCGCCTGCTCGCTTTAGTGAAGCGTCGTTGGTTAAAGAGCTGGAAAAACGCGGGATTGGTCGTCCGTCAACCTACGCGTCAATCATCTCGACCATTCAGGACCGCGGTTACGTTCGCGTAGAGAACCGCCGTTTCTATGCCGAAAAAATGGGTGAGATTGTCACTGACCGTCTGGAAGCTAACTTCCGCGAATTGATGAACTACGACTTCACCGCGCAGATGGAAGACAGCCTCGACGAAGTGGCCAGTCACAAGGCGGAGTGGAAGAAGGTTCTCGATAGCTTCTTCAGCGACTTTACCAACCAGCTTGAGAAAGCGGAGAAAGATCCTGAAGAGGGCGGCATGCTGCCTAACCAGATGGTTCTGACCAGCATCGACTGCCCGACCTGCGGCCGCAAGATGGGGATCCGTACTGCGACAACGGGCGTGTTCCTTGGCTGTTCAGGCTATGCGCTGCCACCAAAAGAGCGCTGCAAAACAACCATCAACCTGGTGCCGGAGAACGAAGTTCTCAACGTGCTGGAAGGTGATGATGCGGAAACCAACGCCCTGCGCGCGAAACGCCGCTGCAAAAAATGCGGCACGGCGATGGACAGCTATCTGATCGATCCTAAACGTAAGCTGCACGTGTGTGGTAACAACCCAACGTGCGACGGGTATGAGATCGAAGAGGGTGAGTTCCGCATTAAAGGCTATGACGGTCCGATTGTGGAGTGCGAGAAGTGTGGTTCTGAGATGCACCTGAAAATGGGGCGTTTCGGTAAGTACATGGCCTGCACCAACGACGAGTGTAAGAACACGCGCAAGATTCTGCGCAATGGTGAGGTTGCTCCGCCGAAGGAAGATCCGGTTCCGCTGCCAGAATTGCCGTGTGAAAAATCCGACGCGTACTTCGTGCTGCGTGATGGTGCCGCAGGTGTCTTCCTGGCCGCCAACACCTTCCCGAAATCGCGTGAAACGCGCGCCCCGCTGGTGGAAGAGCTGCATCGCTTCCGCGATCGTCTGCCTGAGAAGCTGCGTTATCTGGCCGATGCGCCACAGCAGGATCCTGAAGGCAATAAGACGGTGGTCCGTTTTAGCCGTAAAACGAAGCAGCAGTACGTTGCGGCAGAGAAAGAGGGTAAAGCGACCGGATGGTCCGCCTTCTTTGTCGATGGCAAATGGGTTGAAGGCAAGAAATAATATTTCTTAACCGTAGCTTACCCGTGAAAGGGCCGGACTTCCGGCCCTTTTTTATTACCTTATTATTATTTTTTGTTCCGTACTATACAGTCAGGCTATAAGTGATATAGTGGTTATAGTTAACCCTTTTTTTATTATCAAATCGTCTTAAGCGATTGACCGTGTGCGCTAAATCGGATGGTCTGGCATGAAATTACAGCAGCTTCGTTATATCGTTGAGGTGGTGAATCACAACCTTAATGTCTCTTCCACCGCCGAGGGGCTATATACCTCGCAACCGGGCATCAGCAAGCAGGTTCGCATGCTCGAGGATGAATTAGGTATTCAGATTTTCGCCCGCAGTGGTAAGCACCTTACCCAGGTAACGCCAGCGGGGCAGGAAATCATCCGTATTGCGCGGGAAGTCCTTTCCAAAGTCGATGCGATTAAGTCTGTGGCGGGGGAACATACCTGGCCGGATAAAGGCTCGCTGTATATTGCCACGACGCACACCCAGGCGCGCTATGCGCTACCGGGCGTTATCAAGGGCTTTATCGAGCGTTATCCGCGCGTCTCCCTGCATATGCACCAGGGGTCGCCGACGCAAATTGCGGAGGCGGTGTCGAAGGGCAATGCAGATTTTGCCATCGCGACGGAAGCGCTCCATCTCTATGACGATCTGGTCATGCTGCCGTGCTATCACTGGAACCGCTCCATTGTGGTGACCCCGGATCATCCGCTGGCGGGCAAAGGGTCGGTGTCAATCGAAGAGCTGGCGCAATATCCTCTGGTCACCTACACGTTTGGCTTCACCGGACGATCTGAGCTTGATACCGCCTTCAACCGGGCCGGGTTAACGCCGCGGATTGTCTTTACCGCCACCGATGCCGACGTCATAAAGACCTATGTACGGCTTGGCCTGGGGGTAGGGGTGATCGCCAGCATGGCGGTCGACCCGGTGTCAGACCCTGACCTGGTGCGTCTTGATGCGCATGATATTTTCAGCCACAGCACGACAAAAATTGGCTTCCGCCGCAGTACCTTCCTGCGAAGCTATATGTATGATTTTATTCAGCGCTTTGCACCGCATTTAACGCGTGACGTGGTGGATACCGCCGTGGCATTACGATCAAATGAAGATATCGAAGAGATGTTTAAAGATATCAAACTCCCCGAAAAATAATCACACCCGGTATCTTTCCCTGAGGGAAAGATACCGAAATATCGGCTTAAAGCTAAATTAGAATTATCATCATCTGCACTTCCCCTGCCATATATTGTCATTATCCTTTTAATTTGTGTGGCTTTAATGTCGTGAATTGGCGACAAAAATAGAAACTAATTAACGGCTACGCAAATTTTTCTTTTCAAATATTTATTTCTGGTCAAAAGATTGAATATTTCATGCCTCTTGATGCGTAAATTCACTGGCTTTTCGGCTAAAGTTTCTTTAGGATTTATCTCAACAGATGATTAATTGTACCAATTGTTTGGTCCTAAATGATAAGCGATATCGATTGTATGAGGTTAGCAATGCCTTCAGGAAGTGAAGAACCGCAAAGGGATCCTGCGCTCAAGCGTAAAGCCTGGCTGGCGGTCTTTCTCGTTTCCGCCCTGTTCTGGGTGATGGTTGCTCTCCTGGCCTGGAAATATTGGGGTTGAATATGGCAGTGACGGTACGTACAGAAACGGCAAAGCGGATGTGTCAGCATCATGACACTGTTCACAAGGGACGCAAAGCGCCTGCAACAGCAGTGCCAGCATCCTGGAAACTGACGCCGCAGCAGCAGGCTTTTATTGATGTGTTCGCGGAAGACGAACCCAAAAAACAATAATTTAGTTTATTGCGTAATGATGCAGTTAGTCTGAATAATGACTATGCGCCTTTGTACTCTTTAATAAATACACATCAGCAATATAGCACGAGGACCTGCCTCGGAATGTTTAATAAATAATGCCTGGTGTCCCTATGATGAATAACATGATGTCTCAAAAATACTGGTCATGGATCGGCGTTTTTACCCTGTCGATTCTGTTCTGGAGTCAGCTCATCTGGCTGGCCGTCCACTAAATCATAAAACCTCGCTGCGGCGGGGTTTTTTGTTTTACCCTCCTCTGGACCATTCCTAAATTTATCAATTTGGGTTGTTATCAAAACGTTACGACATCTTTGTGTTATCTTTAATTACGGCCCTGATGATTGTCAGGACATCTCTGTAATTAAGGAGGAGCTTATGTCGTTAACCCTACGCGAAGCCAGTAAGGACACGTTACAGGCAGAAAATAAAACCTGGCACTACTATAGCCTGCCGCTGGCTGCCAGAACACTTGGGGACATTTCGCGTTTACCCAAGTCCTTGAAAGTTTTGCTGGAAAATCTCTTGCGCTGGCAGGACGGTGACTCCGTGACCCTCGACGATATTCAGGCGCTGGCAGGGTGGCTTAAGAATGCCCATGCCGACAGAGAAATTGCCTACCGCCCGGCAAGGGTCCTGATGCAGGACTTCACCGGCGTTCCTGCCGTGGTGGATCTCGCCGCCATGCGTGAGGCGGTTAAACGCCTCGGCGGCGATACGGCTAAAGTGAACCCGCTTTCACCCGTCGACCTCGTAATTGACCACTCCGTAACCGTTGACCACTTCGGTGATGACGATGCCTTTGGCGAGAACGTGCGTCTCGAGATGGAGCGAAATCACGAGCGTTACGTCTTCCTGAAGTGGGGTCAGCAGGCGTTCAGCCGCTTTAGCGTGGTTCCACCCGGCACCGGTATTTGTCACCAGGTTAACCTTGAATATCTCGGTAAAGCCGTCTGGAGTGAATTGCAGGACAAAGAGTGGGTGGCTTATCCGGACACGCTGGTGGGTACAGATTCCCACACCACCATGATTAACGGCCTCGGCGTGCTGGGCTGGGGTGTCGGCGGTATCGAAGCGGAAGCCGCCATGCTCGGTCAGCCGGTCTCCATGCTTATCCCTGATGTCGTGGGCTTTAAGCTCACCGGGAAACTGTCTGAAGGCATTACCGCCACCGATCTGGTGCTCACCGTTACCCAGATGCTGCGTAAGCATGGTGTGGTGGGAAAATTTGTTGAATTTTACGGTGACGGGCTGGATTCGCTGCCGCTGGCTGATCGCGCGACCATCGCCAACATGGCGCCAGAATATGGAGCAACCTGCGGATTTTTCCCCATTGATGACGTCACGCTGGAGTACATGCGCCTGAGCGGACGCAGCGAAGAGCAGGTGGCGCTGGTGGAGGCGTACACCAAAGCGCAGGGCATGTGGCGCAATCCGGGGGATGAGCCGGTATTTACCAGCACGCTTGCGCTTGACATGGGAAGCGTTGAGGCGAGCCTCGCCGGTCCGAAACGTCCGCAGGATCGCGTAGCGTTAAGCGACGTGCCAAAAGCGTTTGCCGCAAGCAATGAGCTGGAAGTTAACGTGGCGAAGAAGGACCATCGCCCAATCGACTATGTTCTGAACGGACATCAGTATCAGCTCCCGGACGGCGCGGTTGTCATAGCCGCCATTACCTCCTGCACCAACACCTCAAACCCCAGCGTATTAATGGCGGCCGGCCTGCTGGCTAAAAAAGCGGTTGAGCTGGGGCTGAAACCACAGCCCTGGGTCAAAGCCTCTCTGGCACCGGGCTCCAAAGTGGTCTCGGATTACCTGGCGCAGGCCAGGCTAACGCCGTATCTTGATGAGCTGGGCTTTAACCTCGTGGGCTATGGCTGTACCACCTGCATCGGTAACTCCGGCCCGCTGCCTGAACCTATTGAAACGGCAATCAAGCAGGGCGATCTGACGGTTGGCGCAGTCCTTTCCGGTAACCGTAACTTTGAAGGACGTATTCATCCGCTGGTGAAAACCAACTGGCTCGCTTCGCCGCCGCTGGTGGTGGCCTACGCGCTCGCCGGGAACATGAATATCAACCTGGCTACCGATCCTATTGGTCACGACCGCAAGAATGAGCCGGTCTATCTGAAAGATATCTGGCCGTCCTCACGTGAAATTGCGATGGCCGTTGAAAAGGTCTCCACTGAGATGTTCCGCAAAGAGTATGCGGAAGTGTTTGAAGGCACGCCGGAATGGAAAGCCATCAACGTTGTGGGCTCGGACACCTATGACTGGCAGGACGATTCCACCTATATCCGCCTGTCGCCATTCTTTGATGAAATGCTGGCCGAGCCTGCACCGCTTCAGGATATTCACGGGGCGCGCATACTGGCGATGCTGGGGGATTCCGTCACCACTGACCATATCTCTCCAGCGGGGAGCATCAAAGCCGACAGCCCGGCGGGCCGTTATCTGCAAAGCCGGGGCGTGGAGCGCCGCGATTTTAACTCCTACGGATCGCGCCGCGGTAACCATGAAGTAATGATGCGCGGGACGTTTGCCAACATCCGCATTCGTAACGAAATGGTTCCGGGCGTGGAAGGGGGAATGACGCGCCATCTTCCGGGGACGGAAGTCGTGTCGATTTATGACGCAGCCGTCAAATATCAGCAGGAAGGTACGCCGCTGGCGGTGATCGCCGGGAAAGAGTACGGTTCCGGCTCCAGTCGTGACTGGGCGGCGAAAGGTCCGCGACTGCTTGGCGTTCGCGTGGTCATCGCCGAGTCGTTTGAACGTATTCACCGCTCGAACCTGATTGGCATGGGGATCCTGCCGCTTGAGTTCCCTCAGGGCGTCACGCGCAAAACGCTGGGCCTGACGGGGGAAGAGCAGATTGATATTAGCGGCCTGCAAAACCTGCAGCCGGGCAAAACGGTGCCGGTGAAGCTTACGCGAGCAGACGGGAAAAGTGAGGTACTGGAATGCCGGTGTCGTATTGATACGGCAACCGAACTGACCTACTACCAGAACGACGGCATTTTACATTATGTGATTCGTAAAATGCTGGATTGATAAAAAAAGCCCGGCATCTGTGCCGGGCTTTTTACTTTCACTCTTTCAGAAGATGGCCCATTTTAGCCGCCTTGGTATCGAGATAGTGGGCATTTTTCGGGTTGCGGCCGACAATCAGCGGTACGCGCTCGACGATGTTGATCCCGGCTTCGGTGAGGATTTCCACCTTTTTGGGATTATTGGTCAGCAGGCGAACCTCGTCCACGCCCAGGAGCTTGAACATATCGGCGCAGAGGGTGAAATCACGTTCATCGGCGGCAAAACCGAGCTGGTGGTTGGCTTCCACCGTATCGTAGCCCTGGTCCTGCAGCGCGTAAGCGCGGATTTTATTCAGCAGACCAATGTTACGACCTTCCTGACGGTGATAGAGCAGCACGCCGCGGCCTTCTTCGGCAATATGGGTAAGGGCAGCTTCGAGCTGGAAACCGCAATCACAGCGCAGGCTGAACAACGCGTCGCCGGTCAGACACTCCGAATGGACGCGGGACAGCACCGGCGTCTGCCCTGAAATGTCGCCGTAGACCAGCGCGACATGATCCTGTCCGGTTGCCAGTTCTTCAAACCCCACCATCAGGAAATCGCCCCATGGGGTTGGCAGTTTGGCTTCTGCCACACGTTTAAGCTGCATGTGATTCTCCAGAGTAGGCTGACACGTTTCGTGCCTTGCGCCTGTTTTGCTTTCTGTATTTGTCCATTTTGCCACAAGCTCAGCACGTTCGCCTAATGGGCGCCATGCTATATGAACGTTAAACGCACGATCCGACATATCCACCCATCGAATGAATTTCAGTTATGATTGTGAGGCTTAGCGAAAAAGGAGAAGACATGCTTTCAATCGCCAGACGTACGGCAGCAGGCGCGGCCATTTTACTGATTATGCCTTTGGCCGTGTGGGTCTCCGGCTGGATGTGGCAGCCGGGGCAGAATGCCACGTGGCTGAAAACGTTATACTGGGTAACGGAGACGGTCACGCAGCCGTGGGGAATTATTACCCACGTTTTCCTCTGCGGCTGGTTCTTGTGGTGCCTGCGCTTTCGACTGCGCGCGGCGTTGATGCTCTTTGCTATCCTCGGTGGCGCGATCGTTATTGGACAGGGCGTGAAGTCCTGGGTGAAGGATCACGTTCAGGAGCCAAGACCTTTTGTCGTCTGGCTGGAAAAAGCGCACCATGTTCCGGTGGAAGAGTTCTACAATTTAAAGCGTAAAGATCGCGGCGCGCTGGTGAAAGAACAGCTTTCAGAACAGGAAGATATTCCAAAGTTCCTGCGTAAGCACTGGCAAAAAGAGACGGGATTCGCGTTTCCTTCCGGTCATACGATGTTTGCAGCCAGCTGGGCGTTGCTGGGCGTTGGGCTGCTTTGGCCTCGACGTCGCACTATGACCATCGCGATTTTACTGGTTTGGGCGACAGGGGTGATGGGCAGCCGCTTGCTGCTGGGAATGCACTGGCCGCGGGATCTGGTGGTCGCTACGCTGATCTCCTGGATGCTGGTGACGCTGGCAACCTGGCTTGCAGAACGGTTCTGCGGCCCGCTCACGCCGCCACCTGAAGAGAAAGAAGAGATCGCCGAAAGGGAGCAAAGCGACGCCTGACGATTGATATTGTGCATTTTGCCCATAAATCCATGACGTGCGCGTTACTTTTTCCGTTTCGCGCCCGTCGCTAAAATGGTAGTTTATAAGGCTGATTGCGGTGAGTTGAACACACTTTATTCGCTTGAACCACATAACGGGAAGTAATGTGAAATATTTACTCATTTTCTTACTGGTATTGGCGATTTTTGTCATTTCAGTCACATTGGGTGCACAAAACGATCAACAGGTGACGTTTAACTATCTGCTGGCGCAGGGTGAGTATCGGGTCTCCAGCCTGCTGGCGGTCTTATTTGCTGCAGGCTTTGCCATCGGCTGGCTGGTTTGCGGTCTTTTCTGGTTGAAAGTTCGTGTTTCTCTTGCGCGCGCTGAACGTAAAATTAAACGACTTGAACAGCACATTGCGCCTGCGTCCGACATGCCGGAAAGTTCAGGTGTGCCGGTCGTGAAGGAATAATCGACTATGCTGGAGTTGTTGTTTCTGCTTTTGCCTGTAGCCGCAGCCTATGGCTGGTATATGGGCCGCAGAAGTGCGCAACAAACGAAACAGGATGAGGCTAACCGACTCTCCCGCGACTACGTTGCGGGGGTGAACTTCCTCCTGAGCAATCAGCAGGACAAAGCGGTAGACCTGTTCCTCGATATGCTGAAAGAGGATACGGGGACCGTCGAAGCCCACCTCACTCTCGGTAACCTGTTCCGCTCGCGCGGCGAGGTTGACCGCGCTATCCGTATCCACCAGACCTTGATGGAAAGCGCCTCCCTGACCTACGAACAACGTCTCCTGGCGGTACAACAACTGGGCCGAGACTATATGGCCGCGGGGCTGTACGATCGCGCTGAAGATATGTTCACACAGCTGGTGGATGAAACGGATTTCCGTATCGGCGCGTTGCAGCAGTTACTGCAGATTTACCAGGCCACCAGCGACTGGCAGAAAGCCATTGATACGGCCGAGCGTCTGGTGAAGCTGGGCAAAGACAAGCAGCGCGTTGAAATTGCGCATTTCTACTGCGAGCTTGCCCTTCAGCAGATGGGCAACGACGACATGGATAAAGCCATGGCGTTGCTCAAGAAAGGCACCGCCGCAGACCGCAATAGCGCGCGTATCTCTATCATGATGGGGCGCGTTTTTATGGCCAGCGGCGACTACGCTAAAGCCGTTGAAAGCCTGATGCGGGTGATTGACCAGGACAAAGAGCTGGTCAGCGAAACGCTTGAAATGCTGCAAACCTGCTATCAGCAGCTGGACAAGCAGGAAGAGTGGGTGGCATTTCTGCGCCGTTGCGTGGAAGAGAATACCGGCGCGACCGCTGAGCTGATGCTCTCTGACGTGGTTGAGCAGTATGAGGGGAGCGACACCGCACAAGTTTATATTACCCGTCAGCTGCAGCGTCATCCCACGATGCGCGTATTCCACAAGCTGATGGACTACCATCTGAACGATGCGGAAGAAGGGCGCGCGAAAGAGAGTCTGATGGTGCTGCGCGACATGGTTGGCGAGCAGGTGCGCAGCAAACCGCGCTACCGTTGTCAGAAGTGTGGTTTTACCGCGTATACGCTCTACTGGCACTGCCCATCCTGCCGGGCCTGGTCCACTATCAAGCCAATTCGCGGCCTGGATGGGCAGTAATTTTTTAAAAGCCTTCATTTTAGTTACAACATACTGATGGCTTTTACCGCTTTCTCAACACCGTGCGGCTTGCTGGCCTGGCAGGGGCATAAATGGATTCTGTCAATTTGCGGCGACGGCAGGTAGAATGCAGGCCGTTTATCTGTTCCGCGCCGCTGCGCGCCCATAGACGAAAAGGGCTGGTCATGACGTCTGTTACTTCCTCCACTTCCCGCGTTATTACGGATTCTCCTGTTGTTGTTGCGCTTGATTACAATAAGCGTGACGCAGCGCTGGCCTTTGTCGACGGCATTGACCCTCGCGATTGCCGCCTGAAGGTCGGCAAAGAGATGTTCACGCTGTTTGGACCGCAAATCGTTCGCGATCTGCAACAGCGCGGCTTTGACGTTTTCCTCGATCTCAAATTCCATGATATCCCGAACACCACGGCGCACGCGGTTGCCGCCGCTGCGGAACTGGGTGTATGGATGGTCAACGTCCACGCGTCGGGCGGGGCGAGAATGATGACAGCCGCTCGCGAAGCACTCCTACCGTTCGGCAACGATGCGCCATTATTGATTGCGGTTACCGTGCTGACCAGCATGGATGACAGCGACTTGCGCGAACTTGGCGTGACGTTGTCACCTGCCGGGCACGCCGAACGTCTCGCGCGTCTGACGCAGAGCTGTGGTCTCGATGGCGTCGTTTGCTCCGCGCAGGAAGCGGTACGCTTTAAGTCAGAGTTGGGCAAAGATTTTAAACTGGTCACGCCAGGCATTCGTCCTGCTGGCAGCGACGTGGGCGATCAGCGACGCATTATGACGCCTGACCAAGCGTTGGCAGCAGGCGTTGACTACATGGTTATCGGCCGGCCGGTGACGCAGTCTGCGAACCCGGCAGAGACGCTTAAGGCTATCAACGCATCACTGAAAAAGGGGGCGCAATGACTGATTCCAACAGTCGGCTAGTCTACTCGACGGAAAGCGGGCGCATAGACGAACCGAAAACGAAAGCAGAACGTCCGAAAGGTGACGGTATTGTTCGTATCCAGCGTCAGACCAGCGGGCGAAAAGGAAAGGGGGTCTGCCTGATCTCCGGGATTGATCTGGATGATGCGGAGCTGAACAAGCTGGCAGCAGAGTTGAAGAAAAAATGTGGCTGCGGCGGCGCCGTGAAGGACGGCATTATCGAAATTCAGGGTGATAAACGCGATTTAATTAAATCGCTCCTTGAAGCCAAAGGCATGAAAGTTAAACTGGCAGGCGGCTAAAATAAATAAGCCACGGCAAATGCCGTGGCTCGTGTTATATACGTGCGTTAGTCAGACCTGAAATGCGATGCTAAATCGCCTTAACGGGAAGGCTGATAGAATAATTATTTGCCAACCTGGTGACCGATAATACCACCGACAGCAGCGCCGCCTAATGTACCCAGCGTACTACCATCCGTTAATACTGCACCACCGAGCGCACCAGCACCGGCGCCAATTGCGGTGTTACGGTCACGTTTAGACCAGTTAGAGCACGCGCTCAGGGACATTGCTACAGTGATTGCCAGAACAGCGGCGGCTAATTTTTTGCTGGTTAAGGTCATAATACTTTCTCCTGAATTATCGATTCACGGAAAGATGTACACATTAAGTATAGTCAAAATGAATACTCAATTCTTTTTTCCGTGAAAGCTGGTCGCGCAGGCGTTACGTAATCACGCAGGTGATAGTCACTTCCTGTTATATCGCTAACATTAATTTTACGACTTTACGGCAGGTTAAACAGGTAAAAACTCTTAAAGGATGGATAGGAATCCTCTCAGACGAAGGGGGCATATGCGCCCGGAATACGGGCGCAAATGGACTCAGGCGGGCGTTTTAATAATATCGACAATCAGACCGTCATCTTCCAGTTTATTACGATGTTCATCGCTTAACCTTTCGTCGGTAATTACGCGGCTAAAGCGTGAGGCTGGCCCCATGGTGTAAGGATGGACGGCACCAAATTTAGAGCTGTCGGTCAGCACAATGGCTTCACACTCTTTTTCCAGAACGGCATTCACAACGTCAGATCGCATCATATCCCGGCCGGTGAAGCCTGTCTCCGGCTGCCAGCCGTCAATACCGATAAACGCCTTACTGAAATGAACCTGCTGGACATACTGCCGGGTTAGCGGGCCTACCATGCTCTCACTTTTTTTCTGGTAAATGCCGCCCAGCAAAATCACCTCACAGCGCGTCTCTTTGAGCAAATGGGCGATATAGCTGCTGACGGTGATGATGGTAACATCTTTTTGTTCGGCGAGTGTACGTGCCAGAAGAGCGTTGCTGCTGCCGTTTTCAATAAAGACCGTCTCGCCAGGGTTTACCAGCGATGCGGCAAATTCTGCCAGTTCTCGTTTAAGCGCGTAGTTATTCATCATGCGCGTCTCAACGTCGTCGCTGTCCAGCGGCACGGCATAGCCATGCGCACGGCGCAGGTAGCTCTGTTTTTCCAGCAGATTAAGATCCTGACGGATGGTGACTTCTGAAACGCCGGTGGTTTTAGCCAGCTCAACGACGCTTACGCGCCCCTGATCGATGACCATCTGCAAAATGAGTTGTTGTCGGGAATTCATAGCATCCAATTAATAAAGCGAAACGAGGTCTGAGACAGTGGGTTTAGACTTCCCACGGCGCTTTAGGCTGTCGGTTTTCGGGGGCATTGTCAGCGCCATCCTGAGCGAGAAGTTCAGACTTCAGGATCTCGAGATTACGGATCGCAGAGTGATAATCACCCGCCACCAGGATATCCAGCACGGTATCAATACGTTGTGCTACAGCTTGTGGATCAATAGTAGACATCATCTCTCCCCAGGAGCGAAAAGTTAATAATTTCAATGATGCAGAAAATAGGTTCAAAAGAGAAGGGAAAAAACGCCATAACGAAATTACCTATACGAAAGTGAACCTCTGTATGACGTTAACGTTGTTGTCGTGCTTGATATCGTTTTAGCCAGCGCTCGAATGCGGCAGCGGGCATCGGCTTAGCGAAAAGAAAACCCTGCCGTTCGTTGACGCCGTTTTTGGTCAGAAAGGCATCTTCTTTTGCGTTCTCCACCCCTTCGGCAATCACCTGCAGGTTTAACGCCTGCGCCACTGCGACAATGGCGCGTACCAGAGACTGGGAGACAGAGTGCTTATGAATATCTCTGACAAAAGCCTGATCGAGTTTAATGGCATCAATAGGAAAACGCGCCAGCTGGGAAAGGGAGGAGTAGCCGGTACCGAAATCGTCCAGATGAATTTGTGCCCCGAGCCGACTGAATTGCTGGATCACCGAGAGCGCCAGCTCTTCGTTTTCGATAAGACAGCTTTCGGTTAACTCAACGTCGATAGGGCAGTACTCAAAATGCAGATCCTTAAGCGCCTGCTTTAGCTCACTGAAAATCGTCTGGTCGGCCAGCTGACGTGCAGAGACGTTCACGGCCACGCGCAGGTTAATTCCCTTGTCACGCCATTTTGCCACCTGGCGAACGACATCAAGCATCACCCAGCGACCCAGCGGCACAATCAAACCGGACTCCTCGGCATAAGAGATAAATTCCAGAGGGGGGATCAGCCCGCGCTCGGGCGACTGCCAGCGGACCAGCGCTTCAAGGCTTCGGACTTCGCCGCGCCAGGTCATTTTCGGTTGGTAGTGGATCAGGAGCTGATCGTTATCCAGCGCTTTACGCAGGTTGGTGTCCAGCCACAGGTACTCAAACACGCGCTGGTTCATCTCGGGGGAGAAGACACAGAATTTGCCACGGCCATTCTCCTTGGCGGTGTACATGGCGATGTCGGCATTGCGAATCACGCTTTCCCGATCGTTCCCGTGCTGCGGCGCGAGGGCGATGCCCAGGGAGCAACCGGTGTAAACCTCAATGAGACCGATTCTGAACGGCTGGCGCAGGCGGGTCAGAATACGCGACGCCATCGCTTCCAGCGAGCCCTGAGAGGTATTGGTGGCCATAACGATAAACTCATCGCCGCCGAGCCGCGCTAAAACCTGCCCCTCATCCAGACAACTCAGAAGGGCAAGTGCAACCGCCTGCAGGAGCTGATCGCCGAACATATGCCCGTAGGCATCGTTAACCTTTTTGAAGTTATCGAGGTCGAGGTACACCACGCCTACCTGCGTGTCGCCGCGGCTATTGATGGCGTCTGAAATCAGCTCATGGATCGCATTGCGGTTGGGCAGGCCGGTGATGGTATCGGTATTGGCCAGCACGCGCAGGCGCTCCTGTGCCCGCCGTTCTTCGGTAATGTCGGTCCCGGAGCAGATAAGAAAAATTTCATTTTTACCGCTGCCGCTGTGAACGAATTTATTTCTGAACAGAAACAAGCGTTGCCCTTTTCGCGTTTTAATCCAGCGTTCGACTTCGTAGGAGCTGCCGTTGCGAAAGAAACCCGCAATGTTGCGCTTCGAGGCTGCCGCTTCGCTGCGGCTCATGAACAGTTCAAACACGTTCTGACCAATGACTTCATGTTCTTTCAGACCGGTATACTCTTCGCTCAGGCGGTTAAAGCGCTGGATATTGCCGTTTTGATCGAGAATGACAATGACGGAATTCGCTTCAGAAACAACCTGTTCCGCAAAGGAGAGTCCCTGAGCCAGATCGCGTGCCACGGAGGGCGTATCGTTCCAGGCGGAAGCCGTTCCGGCCCACTCGTTTCGGGTGATTTTGCGTCCGACAAGATGGACGGGAACTTGCTCGCCGTAAAGAGAGAGGTTAAGGGAAATGCTGGTGGTCATTACCGTTAGCTGGCGGATCTGTGCGGCCTGTTCATCATCCAGTACGATCTCCTGAGTCACGTCAGCATTTTCGCTGGCGGCAAGGTGCAGAGCGTTGCTGTCAGCCGACAATCGCCACCACGGGCTGTGAGTACCCATGTAACGAAACAGCAAATTTTGCTCAAGTTCGTCGATCATGATTTCTCCCGCCGCGACGCATTAGCGAACAAATTATTCATTAGTCGTCGACTTTTCCGTTGAAAATAGCGGCAAAGCCGCAGTGAAGGCATTGTTTTTCGCAGCTTTTTTATAATAAAACGCATCAGGCAGATAAAAATGCTGAGCGTATAAAACCCACATGCCCGAACAGTGCAGCACTCTTTAACTGTAGATAATTATGGCTATTTTGGGCGGGCTGGGGCGGAAAAAGTAAGAAAAATGATGCTTTTGCGGGGGGAAAGATAGAGAGAAAATTGTCGGCCTTTCTGAACGGAAATGACCGACAATTGAGCAGGTTATCAGGCGACAGGGCGCGCAATAATACTGCGGGTTTCCATGCGAACTTCAGCGATAGTTACATCAATCACGTCAGTGACTTTGTAAACCGTCTCGCCTTTAATTTGCACGGTGCCGCTTTCCTGACTGCAGACCAGTTCGTCACGAACGGCGTGCAGGAACGGGGCAGGGATAAAGGCGACCGCACCGTTATCCACCAGACGTACGCGCATTCCCCCGCGGCTGATATCAATAATTTCTGCCGCGAAGCGGGTATCGGTACCGGCTTTATCCTGCAGGAAGCGCGCGTATAGCCAGTCTCCAACGTCACGTTCCGCCATGCGGTTCAGACGGCGACGCTCGGCCATCTGTAGGGTCGTGTCGTCCTGAGGACGGGCAATGGTTTCGCCCTTAATAATCGCTTTCAGCAGGCGGTGGTTAACCATATCGCCATACTTACGGATCGGGGAGGTCCAGGTGGCGTAGGCTTCCAGACCGAGGCCAAAGTGCGGGCCTGGCTCGGTGCTGATTTCCGCGAAGGACTGGAAGCGGCGAATACGGCTATCCAGGAAACCAGACGGCTGAGCGTCCAGCTCGCGGCGAAGCTTGCAGAAGCCCGGCAGTGTCAGCACTTCTTCCGGATCAACATGCACATCGTGATTCTTCAGCAGGGCCGCGAGCGCTTCGGTATTGGCCGGATCGAATCCGGTATGAACGTTGTAAATACCGAAGCCCAGCCTGTCGCGCAGCACGCGCGCGGCACAGATGTTGGCGGAAATCATCGCTTCTTCGACGATGCGGTTAGCAATGCGTCGCGGCTCGGCCACGATATCCAGCACTTCGCCTTTTTCACCGAGAACAAAACGATAATCCGGACGATCCTTGAAGACCAGGGCGTGAGTCTTACGCCACTCGCCGCGGTTCAGGCAGATGCGGTGCAGCAGACGAATCTGTGCTGCGATAGCATCGGATTCAGGTTTCCAGCTGCCGGTGTTTTCCAGCCAGTCGGAGACATTGTCATAGGCCAGCTTGGCTTTGGATTCGATGGTGGCGGCAAAGAATTCGATATCGTCTTCAATCGTGCCATCTGCGGCAATGGTCATGCGGCAGGCGAGAACCGGGCGCACCTCATTTGGGCGCAGCGAGCAGAGGTCGTCAGACAGTTCGCGCGGCAGCATCGGGATGTTAAAGCCCGGCAGGTAGTTGGTGAACGCGCGGATTTTCGCCGTTTCGTCCAGCTTGCTGCCTTCCACAATCCAGGCGGTTGGATCGGCAATGGCGACGGTCAAATGCAGTTTGCCATCGGCGCTCTCTTCAGCGTAGAGCGCATCGTCCATATCTTCTGTGCTGGCGCTGTCGATGGTGACAAACTCCAGCGCGGTAAGATCGCGGCGCGCCAGGCCTTCATCCTGCATCTCAGTTGCCACGCCGTTCGGCGCTTCTTTTTCAAGATTATGGCGCGCCAGCGTGACCCACCACGGGACGAAATGGTCGTCGCCAAAGGTGATGAACTGGGTCAGTTCAGCATAGAAACCGCGGTCGCCTTTCAGAGGATGACGGCGCATTTCTGCCACGGCCCAGTCACCTTCTTTAAAATCATGCTCAACGCCGCGGGCGGCGCGGCAGGGAATGGCATCTTTCAGCAGGGGGTGATCCGGCACGACAGAAAGACGATCGTCCTTTCTCTGCACTTTGCCCACAAAGCGGGTCAGGAACGGCTCGATCAGTTCTTCCGGCTCGGCGGACTCACGTTCCTTCTCGGTATGGATGACGGCCATGACGCGATCGCCATGCATCACTTTCTTCATCTGCGGTGGCGGAATGAAGTAGCTTTTCTGCGCGTCAACTTCAAGGAAGCCAAAGCCCTTTTCCGTGGCTTTCACGATCCCTTCTGCACGCGGCGTCTGGGAATGCAGTTGCTGTTTAAGCTGCGCTAGCAGCGGGTTGTCCTGAAACATAATGTTCTATTTTCGTAGCCATTGAGCGGCTGACAGTTTTACGCGATTCTCACTGCTACAGCAAGCGCTCTTTGGGGAAAGAGTGTGGTTATTCCGCTTTGCCGGACGCGACTTTTAGTCGATTGATCCAGCCCTCCAGCGCGCATTGGCTGAGCAGGTTGATCGCCTGAACGGCAGTAAGTCCTTCTTCCGTGAGCGGGGTAAATTGTGCGGCGCTGAAGCGGTCCGGCGAGCGTGTCAGCAGTTCGGCTGCTGCCGAAAGCGCCGGAGGAGGCAGCGAAATCGTTTCCCGGCTGTTTATCAGGATCTCCCCCATCAGGTCGAGCAAGGTCGGTTCATGGCACAGGACCGGCGTCAGCGCCTCAAGCGCGGGCTCTGCCTGCCAGCGGGAGAGGGACTCAAGCTGATGCGCACTGGCATAGCGAAGCTCGACCACGGGCAGAAGCGAGATCCACGCGTCGGAGGACGTTGGCAGGGTGTGCGGCTGAATATGATGGCCCGGCAGCCAGCGGACGGGATGGCCTAGCAGTGCCTGAAAGACGGCGACCACGCGCGCCTGAAAACCGATAAAGCCGATTATCTGGTTAATTACCACAACGTCATAGATAGACAGACCTACCTCATCAAGCTGGTTTCGCGCCTTATCATCAATGATGTCAGGTGAGCTGGCGAGCTGGCGGGCATACTGCGTGATTTGTGCCAGCCGTCGGTTACTTTCGCGGGAGGAGTCAGGGCCCGGCAGCGGGGCGAGGAGGGCGGCGTAGTGGTTGCACAGCCGCTGAACGCCGCAGGTCTGCGCCACCGTCAGCGCGGTACTTAACCGATCGTAGGCGCTAAGCGTTCGCAGGCGGTTTACGGGAAGTGAGAGCGGGAACAGCTGGTGACATAAGGATCTGGCAGGAGCGAGCCAGCCGGTACAGGCGGCGACAATCTCATCTGGCAGGGCTAAATCGAGCAAAAAACGATCGTCGACGTTAGCGGCTTCGGGCACCAGGGGCAGCACATCCGGCTGCGCGTGGTTAGACTGGGTTTCGTGATACCAGTGGCCTTTGCCGGAAAAACGGCGTTGTTCCATGGGCGTTCCTTGATCTCAAAATGGCGATCAATATCCTGGCGTAAGGCAGATAAAGGGAAAAATATTGTTAGGTGATAACAAATAGCAGAACGGAATAACGAAGGGGAGTGCGGAGGGGGAAAGCTCTCTTCCCGTGCGGGAAGAGAGCCACAGCTTATTTAATTTCCAGCTCGTTCATTGCAGCGATGTTGAAGCCGCCGTCAACGTGAACCACTTCGCCGGAGATACCTGCGGAAAGGTCAGAGCACAGGAATGCAGCAGAGTTACCCACATCTTCAATGGTAACGGTACGACGAATCGGGGTAACCGCTTCGCAGTGTGCCAGCATTTTACGGAAATCTTTGATGCCGGACGCCGCCAGGGTGCGGATAGGGCCAGCAGAGATGGCGTTAACGCGCACGCCTTCTGGACCCATTGCGTTCGCCATGTAGCGGACGTTGGCTTCCAGAGATGCTTTCGCCAGGCCCATAACGTTGTAGTTAGGGATAGCACGCTCTGCGCCCAGGTAGGACAGGGTCAGCAGCGCTGCGCCCGGGTTCAGCATTGCGCGGCAAGATTTCGCCATTGCAACGAAGCTGTAGGAGCTGATGTCGTGCGCGATTTTAAAGCCATCACGGGTTACCGCGTTCACGTAGTCGCCGTCCAGCTGGTCGCCAGGAGCGAAGCCGATGGAGTGAACGAAACCGTCGAATTTCGGCCATGCTTTTGCCAGTTCAGCAAACATGCCGTCGATGCTTTCGTCTTGTGCAACGTCACATTCCAGAACAATGCTGGAACCCAGCTGCGCGGCAAACTCTTCAACACGGCCTTTCAGCTTGTCGTTCTGGTAGGTGAACGCCAGCTCAGCGCCTTCGCGATGCATTGCCTGTGCGATGCCGTATGCGATGGACAGTTTGCTGGCAACGCCAGTCACCAGAATGCGCTTACCGGAAAGAAAACCCATAGCTTTAATCCTTATATTCATTGCTTATTTTGCCTTGTAATTCATAGCGTTACAGGCAGTATTTCAAAATCATTCGAAATTAGCTCGAAATTATAGCCCACTCACGGCCCCTTGTGTCACGATATTTCTCGTCGATCTCCGAAGAGGAATGCCCCAAAAGGTGAGGCGCGGGCTGGCGGGGGCTCAAAATTTCAGCATTCGTCCAGTATATCACCCGACAGCAGCTTCGCCTCATCCAACCAGCAAGGTTCCGCGATCCATCAGCGGTATTAACACTTTCTGGCGTTTTCAACGAAACGCGCAACGACAATAAAGAATACCGGGACGAAAAAGATCGCGAGAAGCGTGCCGCTGATCATGCCGCCAAACACCCCGGTGCCGATAGCGTGCTGCGTGCTGTCACTCGCGCCACGCGCCAGCATCAGTGGCACCACGCCTAACGTAAAGGCTAACGATGTCATCAAAATAGGGCGCAGACGCTGGCTTGCGGCCTGTATTGTTGCCGCCAGCAGGGGTTGTCCTTCCCGGTGGAGCTGCCTTGCAAACTCGACAATCAGAATGGCGTTCTTGGCGGACAGGCCTATCAGGGTGATAAGACCGACCTTAAAGAAAACATCATTCGTCATGCCCGCAACGGAGACGGCAACCACCGCACCGATAAGCCCCAGGGGAACGACCAGCATGACCGCAAAGGGAATTGACCAGCTCTCATACAGGGCGGCGAGCACCATGAACACGACCAGTATCGACAGAACGATCAGACCCGGGAGCTGAGATTCGGATTTTCTCTCCTGCAATGAGCTCCCGGCCCACTCGCCGGCCATCCCCTGCGGTAAATCCCGTGACAACGTCTCCATGGCCTTCATTGCAGTGCCGCTGGATTTGCCCGGGGCCGCACTGCCGGTAATGCGGATAGCAGAATATCCCTGATAACGCGTCAACTGTTGCGGCGCAACGTTCCAGGAAAGCGTCGCAAACGTAGATACTGGCACCATCTGCCCCATACGGTTTTTTACCGATAATTTCAGGATCTGCTCAGGCTGCATGCGGTAAGGGGCGTCGGCCTGAATAATGACCTGCTGAACACGGCCCTTGTTCGTGTAGTCATTAACGTAGTTCGACCCCATGGTGACCGAGAGCGTCTGGTTGATTTCATCAAATGAAACGCCCAGCGCTTCCGCTTTTTCCCGGTCAATCTGAAGGGCCAGGCTTGTTCCTTCCGGCAGACCGTCTATATACACGTCACTCAGTTCAGGACGTTGATTAGCTTTCATAACCAGCGCATCGGCCGCTCTCTTTAACGCCTCGTAGCCCAGTCCCGCCCTGTCCTGCACGTACCAGGTGAAGCCCGAGGAGGTGCCCATATCCGAAATGGCCGGCGGGAGAAGGCTCATCGTGACGGCATCAGAGACGTTAGCCATGCTGGCCTGTATATGGTCGGCTTCATTCTGTGCAGTCGTACCCTGCCGATCTTTCCAGTCCTTCAGCGTGGTGAAGGCCATGGCCGAATTCGGTCCCGAGCCTGAAAACCCAAATCCCAGAATCATAATGTTGCTTTCAATATCCGGCCGGGCCGCAATTTCCTCTTCAAATTTTTTAACCACTCTCAGGGTGCGCTGCATTGTGGCATCGGAAGGCAGCTGAATTGAGGACATAAAATAGCCCTGATCTTCATCCGGAAGAAAGGACGAGGGCAGCGAAGAAAGCCCCAAACATAGGGCAGCACATAGCGCAACGTACAGCAGCAGCATACGCCCGGTACGTCTCAGCGCCGCGCCCAGCCCGGATTCGTACCACGTCGTGAGGGTACGAAAGCGGGCGTTAAACCCTGCTGCGAACCTGCCACCAACGTGCTTTGCTGCGCTGTGAGGCTTAAGTAGCGTCGCGCATAGCGCGGGAGTAAGCGTGAGGGCAAGAAATGCCGACAACAGTATGGATACCGCCATGGAAATACAAAATTGTCGATAAATAATCCCGACGGATCCTTCGGCGAAACCCATGGGAATAAAGACGGCGGTAAGCACCAGCGTGATCCCGATAATTGCCGGCGTGATTTCATTCATGGCCTCCCGGGTCGCGTCGCGCGGAGAGAGTTGTTTTTCTTCCATCAGGCGCTCGACGTTCTCCACGACCACAATGGCGTCATCTACGATAATCCCTATCGCCAGAACCATGCCGAACATGGTCAGAATATTGATGGAGTATCCACTCAATAGCATCACCGTGAAGGTGCCAAGCAGTGCGACGGGGGCAACAATCGCCGGGATAAGCGTACAGCGTATCTTATGCAGAAACAGCAGCATTACGAGGAAGACCAGAACCATCGCTTCCACAAATGTCTGCACCACCTTCATGATGGAGAGCTTCACAAAAGGCGCGGTATCGAAGGGAACCGTAAACGTCATTCCTTCCGGCAACACCTGAGAAAGTTCGTCGATGCGTGCGCGTACGCCTGCAGCCGTGCTCATCGCATTGGCGCCAGGCGATAGCTGGACCGCCGCAGCCGTTGCGGGAACTCCATTTTCGCGGATACCGAAAGCGTAGCTTTGCAGGCCGGACTCAATGCGCGCGACGTCGGACAGCTTCAGCCTTGCGCCGGACGCCTCTGATTTCAGAGTAATATTCCTGAAAGCCTCTACGGAAGTGAGTTGCCCCTTCACGGTGATCGGATAGGTTACGCCTTGCCCTTCAGATGCCGGTTCATCTCCCGTTTTGCCGGGCGAAACCAGGGCATTTTGCTGGCCAACGGCGGTAAGCACATCGCTCACCGAAAGTCCGTAGCTATGAAGCTTCATCGGGTCCAGCCAGATGCGCAGCGCTTTTTCGCCACCAAACAGCTGAATTTTCCCTACTCCAGGTACGCGGCGAAGCTCGTCGCTGACATGCCGGGCAAAGTAATCGCTTAAATCGGCTTCCTCAAATTTACCGGTTGTGGACTTGAGCCCCACCATCATTAAAAAACCGGAATTGGCCGCCTCGACGTTGATGCCATTTTGCCTGACCGCCTGTGGCAAACGCGGCTCCACAATTTTAATCTGGTTCTGAAGGTCCATCTGCGCCAGCTTGATGTCCGTGCCGGGCTTAAACGTCACGGTAATAGACGCAGAACCGGTTGTGTCACTGGATGATTCGAAGTAAAGCAAATTATCGACGCCAGATATTTCGCGCTCAAGTAACGACACCACCGACGTATTCATAATATCGGGGCTGGCGCCCGGGTAGGTGACAGAAATAATAATCCCAGGCGGTGCCACCGCCGGATACTGCGCAACCGGCAGCCGGGGGATAGACAATGCGCCCGCCAGGACGATAAAAAGCGCCACGACCCAGGCGAAAATGGGACGTTCAATAAAGAAATGAGGCATTAATTTAACTTCCAGATACGTGACTATTTCAGTGAGTTATTTTGTTCAAGATGGTGTGATGGAGAGTCTACAACTCGCCTGTTTAGCGGACATGGGCGGTTTATGGAGAGAGTGTGGAGCGAAACAACACGGTTGTTTAAATCATTCTCACGATGAGGTACAACGGTGAACCACCAAAAAAGAGAATTAAATAACACTCATAGTAAAACACCAAATCGTTAAAATCTGGCGTAGCGTTCAGCAGCACAGTGAACGTAATAATGAGATAAACAAAAATCACCATTAGCCAGAAGGCGATGAGAAGTAATTCAGTGAACGCGCCTGCTTTGTTTTGTATTATCAGAGAGACAACCGACAAGGCAATGCAGCCATAGATCATGGGGGAAGAGAGTAGCGTTGCGGCGACTTTCTCATCCATTTTATGCATCAATACCAGCCAGGTATAAAGTAATCCCCACGATAGCAGCAGGAAGAGAGAAAATATGCCGATTTTTTTAGGAGAGAAGTATTTCGAAAGTTCCATGTTCATTATCTCAGCCAAATTCAGAAAGCCATTAAGCGACAGGGGTATTTACCACGTTAAACGAAAGACGGTTTAACTCCGAATAACTATTGTGGGCTGACATTGTCGAGTCTTTATTGACTGAATGTGTAGGCTGTATGGAGAAATTGCCGGGCACTTAAATTAATCCAGGAAATTTTCGCGGCCACGGCACTTTTTCCCGGAGCCTGTGTCTTATTGTGCTAAAGATATCTGATAGCGTGCTCAAAGGGATTTCACCCGCGGAGATAAAATGAACAAAAATACTCTAATCCTTGTTGTTGAAGATGAAAACGAAATTGCCGATATACTGATGAGATACTTAGAGCGTTCTGGGATGAAAACGCTGAGAGCCCGGCAGGGCGAGCAGGCGATAGCGCTTAATCGGCTCCATAAACCCGATCTTATCTTGCTGGATATCCATCTGCCCGTATGCGATGGCTGGAGCGTACTCACGACGCTCCGTCAGGAAAGTTCTGTGCCCGTCATTATGGTGTCCGCACTCGATCAGGACGTGGATAAGCTGATGGGGCTCAGGCTTGGCGCGGACGATTACGTCATCAAACCATTCAATCCTTCTGAAGTGGTCGCGCGAGTTGAAGCCGTGCTGCGCAGAACCAGACCCGCTCTCCAGCAGGCGGGTGCCGTGCCTCTCAGGACGCCTTTTATTACGGTCTACCCGGACGATTTCTACGTTGAGGTCACCGTGGGCGAAGAGGTAGTCTCCCCGGTATTAACGACGACGGAATTTAAACTTCTTACTTACCTGGTGAGATACCCGCGAAAGGTCTGTTCCCGGGAAGAGTTACTTAACGCGTGTCTACCGGAAGGCGATACGCTCGACAGAACGGTAGACAGCCATATGAGCAAGCTGCGTAAAAAGCTGGAGCTTGCAGGCCTTTATGGCGTTCCTGAGAGCATCAGGGGGATGGGCTATCGACTCGGGGAGAAAAAATGAACAGAGATTCTGTCCTGAGTCGGCAGATCTTAACGTATATGCTGCTGCTGACGTTTATGATCATTGCCATTGCGGTACTGGGCTCCTGGTTTTTTTACTCTTTTATTCTCGATCACCTCCCCGGCGGTGCCGTTGAGGGCGATGACGAGCAAATGACGATGTGGGACTGGGTGTGGATCGGGACCGCGACAACAATCAGTCTGATAATCGCGATATTTTTAACGATAAAACTTTCTTCACGAATACTCACCCCGTTAAACGCGGTAGCGTCCAGCCTGAGAAAAATTTCTCAGGGCCAGCTGGATGCCCGTGCTTATTGCACCAGCTCCCGTCTGGGAGAGGTCAATCATCTGGTCACGGATTTCAATGAAATGGCGGAAAAACTCCAGACGCTGGATATTCAGAGGAAATCCTGGAACGCCGCCATTGCCCATGAGCTGAGAACCCCGGTCACGATTTTACGCGGGCGGCTTCAGGGGCTGGTAGACGGCGTTTTTGAGCCGGATCCGCTGCTTTTTAATAATCTTCTCAAGCAGACTGAGGGGTTAACCCGTTTGATTGAAGATCTTCGGGTGATCAGCTCTGACGGCGGGGCGGGTTATACGCTGTATAAATCCAGAACGGACCTCAAAGGCACAATCCAGGATGCGCTTGATACTTTCATGCCCGAGTTCAAGCGCAACCAGTTTGCGATTAAAACAGCGTTGAGGGAACAGCGATGCGTGTTCGATCCGTTGCGCATCAATCAGTGTCTGGCCGTTCTGTTTGACAACGCATTACATTATTCAACTTCGCGGAAACTCATCGTAAAAAATGGCGTCTCTGATAAAGGCAATTATATCCTTATTGAGGATGGCGGGCCGGGCATCCCCAGGGAATTTCATGATTTCTTATTTCAACCCTTCCAGCGGGATAATGGTGCCAGAGATGTGAATCCTGAAGGATGTGGTTTAGGGTTATCGGTGGTAAAAGCCATCATGCTGGCTCATGGTGGCGATGTAACGTATACCTTATCGAAGCAAAACCACTCCCTGTTCAAACTGACCTGGCCCGATGCCTGAGTCCTGGCGGCAGGTCAGCCTGGCCTGCCCGCCGATAGCGGCAACTGCCATATATCGCCTAACTTTGTATCCCATTCCAGAGGGGTAATTCGCAGTTTGCCCCGTTTTGGGCTTAAGGTTATTTCACTGAAGTAAATTTCATCGCTTTTCAACATGAGGTCAACGCGGCAGTAGTCAAGACCCTTCGCCAGCTCCTGAGCGGCCAGCAGAGCCTCACGGAACAATTTCGGCTCGCCGGGCGCAACCGGCGTATTAGGATATTCCATCTGGAAGGGCTGTAAATTCCAGTGTCGGTCGTAAACGTTGATAAACTCTCTGCCGAGGTCATCCGTAAAATCGGCCTCAACATAGTGTGCGACCCCGTGAAAACAGTGAATTCTCAGCATTTCCGGCGTGCTGTTCCTGTCCGCATTATTGAAAAGATCGACATAGGGCTCACACAGTATAACGGGTGTAATATTTTTGTACTGCCACTCGCGCGTGGTGTAATACAAATTCTTCTTTAATGCGAGAGTGAGCTTTTTACGGGCCTGCCGGTAATTGAACTGGTTTTTGTTTGTACAGATTATTGTGCTTCCACTGTCATGATTGCACTTAAGGACGAATTGATCGGGCAGTGTTGAAAAATCGATATGCGAAAACCTGCGGTATACCCCAATCAAAGGCACCGCTTTTACTCGCGTTGTTCTGGACGCAACGTATTCGCGGACGGCGAGTTTATCGGCAAGCATTGTGTAGAGATTATTATGGTCATAGACCAGGCGATGACATATTTTTTCACTCAACGTAGTGGGTGATTTAATGTCAGGGGTTATGCCTGATGTCTTTTTGAGTTTTGCAGTATGAAAATTGAGGTCCGTCATGAAATATGAACGGCATTTTCTGATGAGATACTCCGAATATTTTAGAACATATGTGGTGGTGTTCATTTCTTCTCCTCCGTAATGTTCCGGTATTCTGGAGAAGAACTATTGATGGATATTGCTTAAAATATGGAGCAGGGATGGAGACAAAAAAAAGGATTAAATAGCGCATGCAGGCTATTTAATCCTTATTTGAGCGGAGCAATCCGTGTTTACCGCCGCGCTTAACGGTCTTTTCTCCACGCATCGGCGGTCAATGCTTCACCGAAATGCCCGGCAATCAGCCTTTTCGTCAGCTCATGAAGCGGGGAGGCCATCACATCCGCCGTGCTGCCGCGCTCGACGACTTCCCCCTGGTGCATGACCATTACCTGATCGCTGATGTGCTTCATCATCCCCAAGTGCTGGGTAACGTAGATGTAGGAGATACCCTGCTTTTCCTGTAATTCGAGCATCAGGTTAATCAGCTGCGAGCGCATAGACATATCCAGCGAGGCAAGCGCTTCGTCTGCAACGATCACTTTCGGGCGCAGAATCAACGCGCGGGCCAGACCCAGACGCTGTTTCTGACCGGGGGCCAGCATATGCGGGTAGTAGCTTTCGTGATCCGGTAACAGCCCAACCATACGCAGCGTTTCGAAGATACGCTTGCGGCGCGCCTCTGGCTCCAGTTCGGTATTCAGACGCAGAGGGAAATCAAGGATCTGCGAAATGCGCTGGCGTGGATTAAGCGAGGTAGACGGATCCTGGAAGATCATGCGGATGCGCTGGCTGCGGAAAGAGTAATCGCCAAACTGCAGAGGATGATCGTCAATCAACACTTCTCCAGCAGTGGGCTCGACCATGCCGGCAAGCATTTTCGCCAGCGTGGATTTACCGGAGCCGTTTTCGCCGATGATCGCCAGCGTCTGTTTTTCACGCAGGGTAAAACTCAGCGGTTTAACCGCTTCGACAGTCTGACGATGAAACAGCCCCGTGCGATAGCGAAAGGTCTTAGTCAGATTGCGGACTTCCAGCAAGGTTTCGACCATTTCACTCTCTCTCCATGTTCAGCGGGAAATGACAGGCGTAAAGATGATTTTTGGCGCCGGTCAGGCGCGGCGTTTCGATACATTTACGCTGAGCATACGGACAACGCGGCCCCAGACGACAGCCTATCGGCAACGATTCCAGCAGCGGAATCGCTCCGGGCAGGGTATTCAGACGGCTCTTGTGCGGCATGGCGCTGCCAAAATCAGGAATGGCGCGGATAAGCGCCTGCGTATATGGATGGTGCGGCGCGGCGATCAGCTCCTCACTCGGGGCAGTTTCGACCGTTTGCCCGCAGTACATCACGTCAATTTTATCCGCCCATTTGCTGAGCATTTGCAGGTCATGGCTGATCAGCAAAATGGTGGTGTTATTGTTCTGGTTCAGGCGCGACAGCAGGCGGAAAATTTGTGCCTGGGTGGTCGGCTCCATCGCGTTGGTGGGTTCATCCGCAATCAGCAAACGCGGCTGATTAGCCAGGGCGATGGCAATCATCACCTTCTGGCATTCACCGTCGGTCAGCTCATACGGGAAGCTGCGCATCGCGTCTTTATGGTCTTTGATCCCGACGCGGTGTAATAGCTCAATGGCGCGGCGCTTGCGCCAGCCGAAACGCTGCCACCAGCGGCCTTTATAGGTCCAGCCGGGAATGTTCTGCATCAGCTGTTTGCCTACGCGCTCGGACGGATCGAGGCAGGACTGTGGCTCCTGGAAAATCATTGAGACGTTATGGCCGACCAGCTTGCGACGCTCGCGCGGGGAGAGGCGCAGCAGGTCTATATCGTCGAACCGCATGCGGTCGGCGGTCACGCGCCAGTTGTCTTTCGCCACGCCGCAGATCGCTTTGGCGATCAGGCTTTTTCCCGAACCAGATTCACCCACCAGCCCGCGAATCTCGCCCTCGGCGAGAGTAATGCTGATGCGATCGACGGCTTTAACCCAGCCTTCACCGGTTTTGAATTCAATGGTGAGGTTGCGAATATCAAGAAGCGGCATTATTGCACCCCCGCGTTAATTGCACGGCGAATACCGTCGCCCAGCAGGTTGATCAGCAACACGCTTACCATAATCGCCGCCCCCGGCAGCATAACCGTCCACGGCGCCACGTAGATCAACTCCAGCGCGTCACCGAGCATCGCACCCCATTCAGGGGATGGCAGCTGCGCGCCGAGGTCGAGGAACCCGAGCGCAGCAATGTCCAGGATCGCCATCGACAGCGCACGGGTGATCTCGGTGACCAGCCCGGCGGCGATGTTTGGCAGAACGGCAAACCACAGAATATTGAAGGTCGTCGCGCCGTCCAGACGGGCCGCAACGACATACTCTTTTTCCAGCTCGTCATGCACCATGCTGTAAACCGAGCGCACGATGCGGGGGAGGATAGCCAGCCAGACGGCGAACATGGCATGCGACAGATGCGGACCGGCAAAGGCAACCACAATGATTGCCAGCAGCAGGGACGGAATCGACAGCAGCGTGTCCAGAATGTGGTTCAGCACCGCCGAGCGCAGGCCATGCGTGGAGCCCGCGAAAATACCGAGCGCCAGTCCACAGAGCGTCGCCGCGAGCGTCACGACAAACGCGCCGCCCACCGTCGGGGCAGCCCCGCTTAACAGACGGCTCAATACGTCGCGTCCGAGATCGTCAGTGCCGAGGAAGAATGAGACTTCGCCGTAGCGTGACCAGGAAGGCGGTAGCAGCTGATAGCCAAGGAACTGCTGATCAATGCCATAAGGCGCAAACCACGAACCAAAGAGGCAAAGCAATACCAGACCGGCGCAGCCATAAAGGCCGATCATTGCCGTGGTGTCACCATAGAACTTACGCCACACGGTACGCAGCGCACCGGGCGTGCGCTTTTCACTGTAAACGTTATCGTAAGGCATACCATTCCTTATGCTTCAATGGGTTAGCCATCGCACCCAAAATATCGGACAACACGTTAACAATAATGACCAGCGAACCAATCACCATCACACCCGCTGAGATAGCAGCATAATCCTGCTGACGGATGGCGTTAATCAGCCAGCGTCCCAGCCCGGGCCAGCTAAAGACCATCTCGGTGATCATGGCCAGCGTAAGCATGGTGGAAAACTGCAGCCCCAGGCGCGGAATTACCGGCGGCAGAGCGTTGTGCAGGACGTTGCGGCGCAATATGGTCAGGCGCGACAATCCGCGCGTGGCGGCAGCTTTGACATAGTTCTGCTCAAACACCTCGATGGTGCTCAGGCGCATCAGACGGATCACCTCGGTTGTCGGCGCAACCGCCAGCGTCAGCACCGGCAGTACCATATGACGCAGGGCGCTGACGATCATCTCATGGCGCCAGACGGAATCGGACAGCCAGGCGTCAATGATGGCAAAACCCGTTACCGTTTTAACCGTATAGAGCAGGTCAAAACGGCCAGAGACCGGTAGCCAACCCATCGTCAGCGAGAAGAACAGCGTCAGCAGCAGCGCCAGCCAGAATACCGGGATAGAGAAGCCGAGCAGGGCAAGGGCGCTGATAAACTTATCCTGCCATTTGTTGCGGTAGATCCCGGCCAGCATGCCCACGGGAATACCTACCATCAGGGCAAAGCCGAAGGCCAGAATGCACAGCTCCATCGTGGCCGGGAACACCTCCTTCAGCTGCTCGGAGATAAGCTGCCCGTTGATGCTCGACACGCCGAAATCCCAGTGCAGCAGACCGTTAAACCAGAACAGCCAGGCATCCCACAGCGATGAGCCCTGTAGCGGGGCGTGGGGCGTGAAATAGCTCAGGCTGAAGCCGACAAAGTTCAGGAAAAAGAGCGTCACCAGCAGTAAAAGGAGCCGACGCAAGGTAAAAATAATCATGGTTTTTTCACCTCTTGTTCTTTTTCACGCGATACGCCAGCGAACGAGGCGTTGCCGAACGGGCTCAGCACCAGGCCTTTAATATCGTAACGGTAGGCCTGAAGGCGCAGGGAAGAGGCCAGCGGCAGCACCGGCAGTTCCTGAGCGAGTATCTTTTGCGCTTCATCGTAAGCGTCAATGCGCGAGGCCAGCTGTTGGGAAGAGAGCGCTTTTTGCAGCACGGCGTCGAACTCCCGGTTACACCAGTGGGCGTAGTTGGTCTGCGAATTTATCGCAGCACAGCTCAGCAGCGGCCGGAAGAAGCTGTCCGGATCGTTACTGTCGGTAGCCCAGCCTGTCAGGGTGAGGTCGTGATTCATATCCATCAGGCGCGCCTCCTGGAAACGGCCCTCAACCGGTACGATGATCACCTTGACGCCCACCTGCGCCATATCCGCCTGCAGCAGTTCAGCGGTTTTCAGCGGGCTCGGGTTCCACGCCTGGGAGCTGGTGGGCACCCAAAGCTGGAGCGTCAGGTTTTCCGCGCCCAGTGCTTTCAGTTGTTCACGCGCTTTTGCCGGATTGTATTCCGTAATTTTAGCCTCACCGTCGTAGGCCCACGAGGCGCGCGGTAAAATTGAGGCGGCGGTTTCCGCCGTGCCGTAGTAGATCGACTGCATCAGACGCTGGTTGTTGATCGCCAGCGCCAGAGCGTGACGTACGGCAGGGTTGTTCAGCGGCGGCTTATCGGTGTTAAAGGCCAGATAAGCGATGTTCATCCCCGGGCGTAACGTCAGGCGCAGACGCGGATCGTCGCGCAAAATGGTGAGCTGGCTGGCAGCGGGCCAGGCGAGCACGTCGCATTCCCCGGTGAGCAGTTTGGAGAGCCGTCCCGTTCCGCCAGACCCGAGATCGACCACCACCTGCGGCATCAGCGGCGTACCGCGCCAGAAATGTTCGTGGCGCTGCAGGCGAATATATTGCCCCGCGCGGTATTCGGCCAGCTGGAACGGGCCGGTACCGACCGGCTGGCGGTCGAGCAGCTCCTGACGATCTTTTTTCGTCAGCTTCGCCGCGTATTCGGCGGACATAACGGACGCATAGTGGGTCGCAAGGTGCCAGAGGAAGGAGGCATCCGGGCGCGTCAGCGTAAATTCAACCGTCCGGCTGTCCAGCTTGCGCACGCTTTTAACGGTGTCGGCAAACTGCAGGCTGTCGAAATAGGGGAAATTATCCCCATTAACGTTATGCCACGGGTGGTTACGGTTAAAGATACGCTGGAAGGTGAAGACCACGTCATCCGCGTTCAGCTTGCGCGTAGGGGTAAACCACGGCGTACGCTGAAACGCGACATCATCGCGCAGGTGAAAACGGTAGGTTGCACCGTTATCCAGGACTTCCCAGCTTTCCGCAAGTTCAGGCACCAGGCGATAGGTGTACGGGTCGACATCAAGCAGACGGTCGTAAAGCTGCGCGGCGAGCGTATCCACAATCAGCCCGCTGCCCGCTTTTTGCGGGTTGAAGGTGTCCACCTGGCCACTTACGCAATAGACGAAGCCGCTGTCACGAATGTCAGGCTGCGTAGACTGCCCGGGCGCAGCAAACGCCAGGCCGCTGAACAGACCGAGTGCAAAAAAGGACGATAAAACCAGACGCATAATTTTTAAGGTTTTTAGGTTCGATCTGCAAAGTGTATCGCACTTACGCCTGCTTCGTAAAAATGTCTGCGGGTAAGTGCCGATATTGTCAGCGCATTTGATGCTTTTTAAGCAATGCCCGTAACTGATGGTAGGTCAGGCCCAGGAGTTCGGCCGCTCGTTTCTGGTTATATTTCGCCGCCTTCAGGCTTTGCTCCAGCAGCTGTTGCTCCTGCTCGTGCTGGAACTGGCGCAAATCAAGGGGCAGCGCGAGAGTATCGCCTGACGATGACGGGGAGGAAACCGGCGGCGCATTGCGCTGAAAAGGATCGATAATGATATTGTCCAGCTCCGTCTCGCTGCTGCCGTGGCGGTAAACAGAACGTTCCACAACGTTCTTCAGTTCGCGGATATTTCCCGGCCAGCGGTAGGCCAGAAGTGTCTCCCGCGCATGATCGCTGAAGCCGGGGAAAAGAGGGAGACCGAGCTCGCGGCACATCTGAATCGCAAATTGTTGAGCAAGCAGCATGATGTCGCTTCTCCTGTCGCGCAGGGGCGGAAGCTGAACGACGTCAAAGGCCAGGCGGTCAAGCAGATCGGCACGGAATTTCTCCTCCGCGACCATCTCCGGCAGATTGGCGTTGGTGGCGCAGACCAGGCGCACGTTAACCTGCAGCGGCTGGCTGCCGCCGACGCGCTCCAGTTCACCATACTCAATCACGCGCAGCAGCTTTTCCTGCACCAGCATCGGCGCGGTGGCGAGTTCATCAAGGAACAGGGTGCCGCCGTCGGCGCGCTCAAAACGTCCCGGATGGCGCTTCTGAGCGCCGGTAAACGCGCCCGCCTCGTGGCCGAACAGCTCGGTGTCGAGCAGGTTTTCATTCAGCGCCGCACAGTTTAGAGAAATGAAGGGGCCGTCCCAGCGTCCGGATAAATAGTGCAGACGGTTAGCAATCAGTTCCTTACCCGTGCCGCGCTCGCCGATAATGAGCACCGGTTTGTTGAGCGGCGCAAGGCGAGAGACCTGTTCCAGCACCTCAAGAAAGCTGTTGGCTTCGCCGAGTAAGTTATCTTTGTATTGAGCCATGATGAAATTAACCACTCCTTAGCGATATTCACCAGGTCAGCATAGTTCTGTGGTGAATAAAAATCAATCACACCGTGTAAAATCAATAAGATAAAAAACTGGCACGGGAATTGTATTATCAGTACAGCAGGGCATAGCCCGATAACAGAACTATGAGGATTTGATTATGGGTATTTTTTCTCGTTTTGCCGACATCGTGAACGCCAACATCAACTCACTGCTGGAGAAAGCAGAAGATCCGCAGAAGCTGGTGCGCCTGATGATTCAGGAGATGGAAGACACGCTGGTTGAAGTGCGTTCTACCTCCGCCCGTGCGCTGGCTGAGAAAAAGCAGTTAACGCGCCGTATTGAGCTGGCCACCGCTCAGCTCAATGAATGGCAGGAAAAGGCGGAACTCGCCCTGCGCAAAGATAAAGAAGATCTTGCTCGCGCGGCGTTAATTGAAAAGCAGAAGCTGGCGGACATGATCGCTACGCTGGAGCATGAAGTCACCCTGGTTGAAGACACGCTCACCCGCATGAAAAAAGAGATTGGTGAGCTCGAAAATAAACTGAGCGAAACCCGCGCGCGTCAGCAGGCGCTGACCCTGCGTCATCAGGCGGCAAGCTCTTCCCGCGACGTGCGTCGTCAGCTGGACAGCGGCAAGCTGGATGAGGCCATGGCGCGTTTTGAGTCATTCGAGCGTCGTATCGACCAGATGGAAGCGGAAGCAGAGAGCCACGGCATCGGTAAGCAAAAGTCGCTGGATCAACAGTTTGCCGACCTGAAAGCGGACGATGAAATCAGCGAGCAGCTGGCGGCATTGAAAGCCAAAATGAAGCAAGATAACCAATAATAATGTTGCGGCACCTGAGCGTGCCGCTAAGCATCCGACGACAAGGAGTACACATGAGCGCGCTTTTCCTGGCCATTCCCCTGACGATTTTCGTGCTGTTTGTTTTGCCGATTTGGCTATGGCTGCACTACAGCAACCGTTCTTCAGGGAACGATTTATCCCAGAGCGAACAACAACGTCTTGCGCAGCTTACCGACCAGGCTAACAAGATGCGCGATCGCATTCAGGCGCTGGAAGCAATCCTGGATGCAGAACATCCTAACTGGAGGGACCGTTAATGTCAGGACTGAATCTGAACAAAAAATTGTGGCGAATTCCACAGCAGGGCATGGTGCGCGGCGTTTGCGCCGGGCTGGCCCATTATCTCGACGTTCCGGTAAAGCTGGTTCGTGTGGTCACGGTGCTGTCGATATTTTTCGGCCTGGCGTTTATCACTTTCGTGGCCTACATCGTGCTGTCGTTTGTACTTGACCCGATGCCGGAAGGCGAACTGGCTGCGGAAGGCGCGCCTACCAGTAACGATCTTCTCAATGCGGTTGACGATCGGCTGGCTGAAGGGGAGAAGCGGTTACGTGAAATGGAACGCTATGTCACATCCGATACCTTTACGCTGAGAAGTCGTTTTCGTCAGCTTTAAGAGAGAATATACATGAAGAAAAACTGGCAACAGGCCGGTCAGAAGGTAAAACCCGGCCTGAAAATCGCAGGTAAACTGGTTCTGATGACGGCGTTACGTTACGGCCCGGCAGGTGTGGCGGGCTGGGCGATCAAATCTGTTGCCCGCAAGCCGGTCAGAATGTTGCTGGCCGTAGCGCTTGAACCTCTGTTGCAAAAAGCGGCAAAGCGGCTGTCACGCCGTTACTTATCCCGATAATTCACGCTCGCGTTAGCCCTTTCTCTCCCCGGAAGGGCTAACGACATTTCATCCCTTTCCCTCACTTTCTTTGCGGCAGCTCACATTACTGCACAGAGCTGCTTTGTAATTGCGTTTTTCAGCCTCCCGGTTCGTTGACAGATATTTTTCAGGGGAGTAGATTGCCCTTCGTGGGACCGCTACCATGGAAAATAATGTGAACGCAAAAATTAAAAAACTTATCAATCATATTTACGGTGAATCATTTTCTGAAGCACATTTTAAAGTGTTATTAACAAAGCTTGAACAAGCTGCTGTTGATATTACAGAAAAGCGTAAATCAGGCTGGGATGAAAAAGATGTCGTTCTGATCACCTACGCCGATCAGTTCTCCGCGAAAGGGGAGAAAGCGTTGCCGGTATTTACCCGCTTTTATAATGAGTGGCTTGCTCGCACGTTTTCCCATGTCCACCTTTTACCTTTTTATCCGTGGTCCTCTGATGACGGATTTTCCGTTATTGATTACCACAACGTTGCGCCTGAAACCGGGACCTGGCAAGACGTTGCTGATTTAAAACAGTCTGCCAGCTTAATGTTTGATTTCGTCTGCAACCATATGTCAGCAAAAAGTGAATGGTTTGCTAATTATCTTGCGCAGAAACCTGGCTACGAAGATTTCTTTATTGCTGTCGATCCTGAAACTGATTTATCTGCGGTGACGCGTCCTCGCGCATTACCGTTGCTGACGCCATTTACGCTGCATGATGGCAGCGTGCGTCATCTTTGGACCACCTTCAGCGATGACCAGATCGATCTCAACTTCGCCTCGCCTCAGGTGCTGATTGCGATGGTTGACGTGCTGCTCCATTACCTGGCGGAAGGGGCGCGTTATATCCGTCTGGACGCCGTCGGATTTATGTGGAAGATCCCTGGAACAAGCTGTATCCATCTGGAACAGACTCACTGCCTTATCCAGCTTTTCCGTGCTATTACCGAGGCCGTGGCGCCGGGTACCGTGATCATTACTGAGACGAACGTTCCGCATAAGGACAATATCTCTTATTTCGGTGACGGTGAAAATGAAGCGCAGATGGTCTACCAGTTCTCCTTGCCGCCGCTGGTGCTGCATGCTGTGCACCGTCAGGATGTTAACGCTCTCTGTCAGTGGGCGGGATCGCTGGCGCTGCCTTCAACAACAACGACCTGGTTCAATTTCCTGGCGTCTCATGACGGTATCGGTCTGAACCCACTGCGCGGCATTCTGCCGGAATCAGAAATCCTCGCACTGGTTGAGAAACTTCAGCAGGAAGGGGCACTGGTCAACTGGAAAAATAATCCTGACGGTACGCGCAGTCCTTACGAAATTAATGTGACCTATCTTGACGCGTTAAGCGCGCAAAACACTTCAGATGATGAGCGCATTGCGCGCTTTATTCTGGCGCATGCGGTGCTGTTAAGTTTCCCTGGTGTACCTGCCGTGTATATTCAAAGTATTCTTGGCTCCCGTAACGATTATGAAGGGGTCGAGCGCCTCGGCTATAACCGCGCGATAAACCGCAAGAAATATACTGCAGGTCAGGTTGATCTCGAACTTAACAATAAAAATAGCATTCGTCATAAAATTTATTCCCGTTTAAGCGAGTTTATTGCGATTCGTCGTGGGGAAAGTGCGTTTCACCCTGATGCCCAGGCATTTTTTGAATCACTGGATGAACAAATTCTTAAAATCGTTCGCGTGGCTAAAAACGGTGAGAGAATTACAGCCCTGTTTAATTTTAGTAATAACGTTCATACCGTTTATGGGGACACGCTTACTGGTATGGAATTACTATCAGGACAAGCTGTTAGCGGTAAAGAGCTGACCCTCAATCCATGGCAGGTTATGTGGATTAAAGAAAACTAAAAAGGACCCTAAAATGAAAATGCCCAAAATTGTGCTGTTATCAGCACTGGTTTCGTGCGCCCTGTTATCAGGCTGTAAAGATGATAAAGCGTCTGCTGTGACCATTGAGTTCATGCACTCGTCAGTAGAGCAGGAGCGCCAGGCGGTTATTACGAAACTGATCGAAAAATTCGAGAAAGAAAACCCCGGCATTACGGTGAAGCAGGTGCCGGTGGAAGAAGATGCCTACAACACCAAAGTGATTACGCTCGCCAGAACGGGCGCGCTGCCTGAAGTGATTGAAGTCAGCCATGATTACGCGAAAGTCATGGATAAGGAACAACTGCTGGATCGCAAGGCTATCGGTGAAGCCATTGAAGCGGTAGGCGAAAAGACCTTCTATGACGGGATCCTGCGTGTTGTGCGTACTGAAGACGGCACAGCCTGGACGGGGGTGCCGATGAGCGCCTGGCTGTCCGGCATCTGGTATCACAAAGATGTGCTTGCCGCTGCGGGTATTCAGGAACCGCATAACTGGGAACAGCTGCTGAAAGCCAGCCAGAAGCTTAACGACCCGGCCAACAAACATTACGGTATTGCGCTGCCCACCGCGGAAAGCGTCATGACCGAGCAGGCGTTCTCCCAGTTTGCGCTTTCCGGCGGCGCGAAGGTTTTTGATGCCAACGGAAACGTTGAAATTGACACCCCTGAAATGGCAAAAGCGCTGGCGTTCTATAAAGCGCTGGCCGCAACCACCATGCCGGGCTCGAACGACGTCATGGAGATCAAAGATGCCTTCATGAACGGTTCTGCACCGATGGCCGTCTATTCCACCTACATCCTGCCGGCGGTATTCCAGGATGGTAACCCTGCCAATCTTGGCTTCGTTGTCCCGACAGAAAAGTCCTCAGCCGTTTATGGCATGGTCACCTCGTTGACGATCACCAGCGGACAAACCGAAGAAGAAACGCAAGCGGCTGAAAAGTTTGTGACGTGGATGGAGCAGGCTCAAAACGCAACCGACTGGGTCATGATGTCGCCGGGCGCGGCGCTGCCGGTGAACACGCTGGTCGTAGGAACGGATACCTGGAAAAACAACGAGGTGATTAAAGCGTTTGGGCAACTGCCTTATGAACTGATCGCCCAATTCCCGAACGTACAGGTGTTTGGCGCTGTTGGCGACAAAAACTTCACGCGCATGGGCGATGTGACAGGGTCCGGCATTATCAGCTCCATGGTGCATAACGTCACCGTGGGTAAACAAGATCTCAGCGCAACGCTTAGCAAGAGCCAGACGCGACTGACTGACCTGATTTTACAACGATAGGAGCGCTCTGCGGAAGGAAATTATGAAGACGTTGTTTTCTGGTCGTTCAGATATGCCTTTCGCCATGCTGCTGTTGGCCCCCAGCCTGATTTTGCTGGGGGGCCTGGTGGCCTGGCCAATGATTTCCAATATTGAAATCAGTTTCTTACGCCTGCCGCTTAACCCGCGTATTGATGCGGTGTTTGTTGGCCTGGATAACTACATCCGCATTCTGGGGGATGCTGCGTTCTGGCACTCGCTGTGGACGACGTTCTGGTATACGGCGCTGGTCGTGCTCGGCAGCACCGGGCTGGGGCTTGCCGTCGCCATCTTCTTTAACCGTGAGTTTCGTCTTCGGAAGACGGCGCGTTCGCTGGTGATTTTATCCTACGTGACGCCCTCTATTTCCCTGGTATTTGCCTGGAAATACATGTTCAACAACGGCTACGGCATTGTGAACTATCTGGGCGTCGATCTGCTGCATCTGTATGACCAGGCGCCGCTCTGGTTCGATAACCCTGGCAGCAGCTTCGTGCTGGTGGTGCTATTCGCCATCTGGCGCTACTTCCCGTATGCCTTTATCTCATTCCTGGCGATTTTGCAGACCATTGATAAATCGCTGTATGAAGCGGCAGAGATGGACGGAGCCAACGCCTGGCAGCGTTTCCGTATCGTCACGTTGCCCGCCATCATGCCTGTACTGGCAACGGTGGTGACGCTACGAACCATCTGGATGTTCTACATGTTTGCAGATGTCTATCTGCTGACTACGAAGGTCGATATTTTGGGCGTCTATCTCTATAAAACGGCCTTTGCTTTCAACGATCTGGGTAAAGCCGCCGCTATCTCCGTGGTGCTGTTCGTGATCATCTTCGCCGTCATTCTGCTGACCAGAAAAAGGGTAAACCTCAATGGCAACAAATAAACGCGTGCTGGGCCGTATTGGTTTTTATCTGGGGCTGGCGGTGTTTCTCATCATCACGCTGTTCCCGTTCTTCGTGATGCTGATGACGTCGTTTAAAAGCGCAAAAGAGGCGATCTCGCTGCATCCGACGATTCTGCCGCAGGAGTGGACGTTACAGCATTACATCGACATTTTTAACCCACTGATTTTCCCGTTTGTGGATTACTTCCGCAACAGCATGGTGGTGTCGCTGACCTCATCAGTGATTGCGGTGTTTCTCGGTACATTAGGTGCCTACGCCTTGTCCAAACTGCGGTTCAAAGGACGCACGACGATCAATGCGAGTTTTTACACCGTCTACATGTTCTCCGGGATTTTATTGGTGGTGCCGCTGTTCAAAATCATCACCGCACTCGGGATCTACGATACCGAACTGGCGCTGATTATCACCATGGTGACCCAGACGTTGCCGACGGCGGTATTCATGCTGCGCAGTTACTTCGACACCATTCCGGACGAAATAGAAGAAGCCGCGATGATGGACGGCCTTAACCGTCTGCAAATCATCTTTCGCATCACCGTGCCGCTGGCGATTTCTGGTCTGGTGTCGGTGTTTGTCTACTGCTTCATGGTGGCGTGGAACGACTATTTGTTTGCTTCCATTTTCCTGTCCAGCGCCAGCAATTTCACCCTGCCGGTAGGACTCAACACCCTGTTTAGCACGCCAGATTACATCTGGGGTCGCATGATGGCGGCATCGCTGGTCACGGCACTGCCTGTGGTCATCATGTACGCGCTGTCTGAACGTTTTATTAAAAGTGGTTTGACCGCCGGTGGCGTGAAGGGCTGAGGCGGCCAATTTTTTATCAGGAGTCAGTCATGAAAAAGTTAGTTGCGACAGCGCCACGCGTGGCGGCGCTGGTGGAGTATGAAGACCGTGCTGTGGAAGCACATGAAGTGAAAATTCGCGCCCGCTTTGGCGCCCCGAAGCACGGAACGGAAGTCGTGGATTTCCGCGCGGCAAGCCCGTTTATTGATGAAGAGTTCAACGCAGAGTGGCAGATGTTCACGCCGCGTGAAGAGGGCGCTGCGCGCGGTATCGAATTCGGTAAGTTCCAGCTGGGCAACATGATCGTTGGCGACATTATTGAATGCGGTGCAGACGTAACGGAATACCAGATCGGCGACAGCGTCTGCTGCTACGGCCCGCTGCAGGAAACGGTCATCGTTAACGCGGTGAACAACTATAAGCTGCGTAAAATGCCGCAGGGCGCGTCCTGGAAGAATGCCGTTTGCTACGATCCGGCGCAGTTCGCCATGAGCGGCGTGCGTGATGCCAATGTCCGTGTGGGTGACTTTGTTGTCGTGGTCGGTCTGGGAGCCATCGGACAGATTGCGATTCAGCTGGCGAAAAAAGCCGGTGCGTCAGTGGTTATCGGCGTTGATCCGATTGAACACCGCTGTGAGATCGCTCGCCGTCACGGCGCGGACCACTGCCTGAATCCAATCGGTACCGATGTCGGTCTGGAAATCAAAAAGCTGACCGGGAAGCAGGGCGCGGACGTGATCATCGAAACCAGCGGCTTTGCGGATGCGCTGCAGTCCGCGCTGCGCGGTCTCGCCTACGGCGGCACCATCTCCTACGTGGCCTTCGCCAAACCGTTTGCGGCAGGCTTCAACCTGGGGCGCGAAGCGCACTTCAACAACGCGAAGATTGTCTTCTCCCGCGCCTGCAGTGAACCGAACCCGGACTATCCGCGCTGGAGCCGCAAGCGTATCGAAGAGACCTGCTGGGAATTGCTGATGAACGGTTATCTGAACTGTGAAGATCTGATCGACCCGGTCGTGACCTTCACCACCAGCCCGGAAAGCTATATGAAGTATGTCGATCAGCATCCGGAACTCAGTATCAAAATGGGCGTCACTTTTTAAGCTAAGGACAGCAAATCATGAAGATCGCAACACAAAACCAGGCCTTTTTCCCGACCAACATCATGGAAAAATTCGAGTACATCAAAGCGATGGGTTTTGATGGCTACGAAATTGACGGACGTCTGCTGGTGGAAAATCTCGACGAAGTGAAAGCCGCTATCAAAGCCACGGGCCTGCCGGTGACGACAGCATGTGGCGGGTACGATGGCTGGATCGGTGATTTCATCGAAGAACGCCGTCTGAACGGATTACAGCAGATCGAACGCATTCTGGAAGCGCTGGCGGAAGTCGGCGGAAAGGGCATTATCGTGCCTGCTGCCTGGGGCATGTTTACCTTCCGTCTGCCGCCAATGACCTCTCCACGCAGCCTGGACGGTGACCGCAAAGCCGTAAGCGCCTCGCTGCGCTGGCTGGATGAGGTGGCCGCGCGCACCGGCACCACCGTCTACCTGGAGCCGCTGAACCGCTACCAGGATCATATGCTCAACACCCTGGCAGACGCGCGTCGTTATATCGAAGAGAACGGCCTGAAGCACGTGCAGATCATCGGTGATTTCTATCACATGAACATTGAAGAAGACTCGCTAACGGACGCGCTGCATCAGAACCGCGATCTGCTGGGTCATGTTCACATTGCAGATAACCACCGCTATCAGCCGGGCAGCGGCAGCCTCGATTTCGCCAGCCTGTTCGATCAGCTGCGTGCCGATAACTATCAGGGATACGTGGTGTATGAATGCCGTGTTCGCGCCGAGGATCCGGCTAAGGCTTATCAGGACTCTCTCACTTATTTGCGTGAATGCTAAGGATGACGAGCGTGATGAGTGCTTCTACACCTTCGCCTCTGCGCGTCGCCATTATTGGCGCCGGGCAGGTCGCGGACAAAGTGCATGCCTCGTATTACGCCACGCGCAGTGATGTTCAAATGGTGGCTGTCATGGACAGCCGCCTTGAGCAGGCACAGGCGTTCGCGGAACGTTATGCTATTCCATCGGCATGGCAGGACGCTCACGAGATGTTGCAGGCAGTAAAACCGGATGTGGTGAGCGTCTGTTCGCCCAACCGGTTCCATTTTGAACATGTGATGGCGGCGCTCGAGGCGGGTTGCCATGTGATGTGTGAAAAGCCCCCGGCGATGACGCCGCAGCAGGCTGATGAGATGCGCATCGCGGCGCGCAAGGCAGGAAAAGTTCTGGCCTATGATTTTCACCATCGCTTTGCCCTGGATACCCAACTGCTGCGCGATGCGGTAATGAACGGAACGCTCGGTGAAGTTTACTTTACCTCAGCGCAGGCGCTGCGTCGCTGCGGTGTACCGGGGTGGGGCGTTTTTACCAACAAATCGCTACAGGGCGGTGGACCGCTGATTGATATCGGCATTCATATGCTCGACGCCGCAATGTATGTCCTGGGTTTCCCGGCGGTAAAACGGGTGACTGCGCACAGCTTCCAGAGGCTGGCAAACCGTAAAAGCACCGGTCAGTTTGGCGAGTGGGATCCTGCGCAATTTACCGTGGAAGATGCGCTGTTTGGCACGATTGAATTCTGCAACGGCGGCATTTTGCGTCTGGACACCTCCTTTGCGCTTAACATTCGCGAGCAGTCGATCATGAACGTCTCTTTCTGCGGTGAAAAGGCGGGTGCAACGCTGTTCCCGGCGCACATCTACAACGACGAAGCCGGTGTTTTAGAAAGCCTTACCCAGCGCGAAGAGGCGGACGATCAGCGCCATCTGCGCAGCATGGATGCCTTCGTACGTCACGTGCTGGGAGAGCCCGTGATGATTGCCGATGCAGAACAGGGACTGGTAATTCAGCAGCTTGTTGGCGCGCTTTATGAATCCGCAGAAACAGGGGAAAGCGTAACACTATGCTGAACGTCTCTGTATTAACCGATCCGGGCTTTTGTCCACACAGCCTGAATAAATACGCCTCCATCATGGCATGCGGCAATGGCTACATGGGCATTCGCGCTGCGCATGAAGAAGAGTACACCCAGCAGACCAGAGGCATGTATCTCGCTGGGCTGTATCATCGCGCGGGGCGCAACGAGACCACCGAGCTGGTCAATCTGCCGGATATCACCGGTATTGATGTAGAGCTGGACGGCGTCAATTTCACCCTCCTGGCTGGGGAAATTCTTGAGTGGCAGCGCGAGCTGGCCTTCGCTAACGGCGAACTGCATCGTAACGTTGTCTGGCGTTCGCCCGACGGGAAACGCTATCGGCTGGAGAGTCGTCGTTTTGTGTCGCTGGACCAGTTGCCATTAGTGGCTATGCAGCTCGCGATCACGCCCCTTGATGGCGCCACGCAGGCAATGCTTAAAACCGGCATCGACGCAACGCAAACGAACAGCGGCAGACAGCATCTGGATGAAATCTCGGTCAGGGTCTTTGATCAGCACTATATGCAGGGGGTGTATGAAACGCAGGATCGGGCGTCGGAGGTTGTTGTTTCGGCGTTTTGTCAGCTCTCCGCGAAGAGCGACAGCTGTTTCACCGCCAAAAATCGGCGTCTCAGCGTACATCATTCACTGACCATTGCTCAGGGTGACACTGTCACGCTTGAAAAGATCGTCTGGGTGACACATCGCAGCGATAAAGCGCTGTCACAGGAGTCTTTTGCGCGCAACGCGCTGGCCGATCTCAAAGTTTCTGCCGCAAGAGGTTACGACGCATTGCTTGAAAGCTCAGCGTATGCCTGGAAAGAGGTCTGGCGTGATGCCCGGGTGGAAGTGACTTCCGCAGAGCAACAGGATCAGATGGCGCTGGATTATGCGGTCTGGCATCTGACCACGATGACGCCTGCCCATGATGAGCGAAGCAGTATCGCTGCGAAGGGGCTGACGGGAGAGGGGTATAAAGGCCACGTCTTCTGGGATACCGAAATTTTCCTGCTGCCTTTCCATCTGTTTACCCGCCCGCAGGTTGCCCGCAGCCTGCTGCGCTATCGCTGGCTTAATCTGGCTGGCGCACGGGAAAAAGCCCGTCGTAACGGCTGGCCTGGCGCGTTGTTCCCATGGGAAAGCGCCGCAAGCGGTGAGGAAGAGACGCCGGAGTTCGCGGCAATCAACATCCGCACCGGGGTACGCCAGAAGGTGGCTTCCGCACTTGCTGAGCATCACATCGTGGCTGATATTGCCTGGGCCGTCGTTGCGTACTGGCAGGCGACGCATGATGACGCCTTTATGCGTAACGAAGGCCTGACGCTGCTGATGGAAACGGCTTTGTTCTGGATGGGACGCGCAACGGATGTCAATGGTCGTCTGGAAATCCATGATGTGATCGGACCGGACGAATACACCGAGCACGTGAACAACAACGCTTACACCAATTATCTGGCCTGGCACAACGTTGCCTGTGCGCGCCAGTTTATGGCGATGTTCGGGCGTGAGGATGAGCGTTTTACGGAGAATGCCGCGCAGTTCCTGGCGCGCTTATGGCTACCGGAGGCCGATGCAGACGGTGTGATCCCGCAGGATGATTCCTTCATGTCAAAACCTGCCATCGATCTGAGCCGCTACAAAGCCAAAGCGGGTAAACAGACGATTCTGCTCGATTATTCCCGCGCGGAAGTGAACGAGATGCAGATCCTTAAGCAGGCCGATGTGGTGATGCTTAACTACCTGCTGCCAGAACGGTTTACGCCACGGCAATGCGCCGCCAATCTGGCGTTCTATGAGCCACGCACGATCCATGATTCGTCCCTGAGCAAGGCCATTCACGGGATTGTGCTCGCGCGCTGCGGTGACACGCAGGGGGCCTATGCCTTCTGGCGCGATGGCATCGCCATTGATTTGGGCGAGGATCCGCACAGCAGCGATGAGGGCATTCATGCCGCGGCAACCGGTGCGATCTGGTCTGGCGCAATTCAGGGATTTGCTGGCCTGCAAATCATTGAAGGGGAACTGCATCTCGCGCCAAAACTGCCTGCTCACTGGCAGAAACTCGCTTTTCCGCTGCGGTGGCGGAACGCAGCAATGCACTTCACGTATGAAAACGAAGTGTTAACCATTGAAACCACGGCGCCTGCCACGCTGACGCTGTGGGGCAAAACGCTGCATGTATCGGAGCGAAAAGTTTGCTTCTGGAAGGACTTTTCTGCATCCGCATCTGGGACCGCTACCACGGAGGGGCGCCATGACGCTTAAGGCTGTTGTATTCGATCTGGACGGTGTGATCACCGATACCGCGCATCTCCACTTTCTGGCCTGGCGTGCCGTGGCGGAAGAGATTGGCATCACCTTTGATGAAGTTTTTAACGAACAGCTGAAGGGGATAAGCCGCATGGATTCCCTCCAGCGCATTCTGAAGCACGGCGGAAAAGAGGGGATATTTAGCGAGGAGCAATGCCTGGCGCTTGCGACGAAAAAAAATGCGCTTTACGTCCAGTCGCTGGCATCACTGACGCAGGATTCTCTGCTGCCGGGGATCCGCGACGTGCTGGCGGAGATCCGTGCCGCGAAGGTCAAGATTGGGCTGGCATCCGTATCGCTCAATGCCCCAGGGATTTTGCACGCGCTGGGCATTCATCAGGCCTTCGATTTTTGCGCTGATGCTTCCCGCATTTGCCGTTCAAAGCCGGACCCGGAGATCTTCCTTGCGGCCTGTGCGGGGCTGAACGTGCGTCCTGCAGAGGCGATTGGCATTGAAGATGCCGCTGCGGGTGTTGAAGCAATCAACGCCGCAGGAATGCTGTCGGTCGGGATTGGGCCTGGCCTTAACCATGCGGGATTACAACTTCATTCAACGCGGGAACTGACCTGGAAATGCCTGACAGAATTCTGGGCGTCCCGGGCGTATTGATAAGGAATAAATTATGGCTCAACTTTCTCTGAAACATATTCAGAAAATCTATGATAACCAGGTCCACGTGGTTAAGGATTTCAACCTCGAAATTGAAGATAAAGAGTTTATTGTTTTCGTCGGTCCGTCGGGCTGCGGTAAATCCACGACGCTGCGAATGATTGCCGGTCTTGAGGAGATCAGCGCGGGTGAACTGATTATCGACGGCGTGTGCATGAATGACGTGCCTGCCAAGTCGCGTGATATCGCGATGGTATTCCAGAACTATGCGCTTTATCCGCATATGACGGTCTACGACAACATGGCGTTTGGCCTGAAAATGCAAAAAATAGCGCCCGCGGTGATTGAAGAACGCGTGAACTGGGCGGCGCAGATTTTAGGGTTACGCGAATACCTGAAGCGTAAACCTGGCGCTTTATCGGGTGGTCAGCGCCAGCGCGTGGCGCTGGGCAGGGCGATCGTGCGCGAAGCGGGCGTCTTCCTGATGGATGAGCCGTTATCCAACCTCGATGCCAAGCTTCGCGTGCAGATGCGTGCTGAAATCAGCAAGCTGCACCAGAAGCTTAACACCACCATGATCTATGTTACGCACGACCAGACGGAAGCCATGACGATGGCGACCCGCATCGTGATCCTGAAAGACGGCATCATTCAGCAGGTGGGTGCGCCGAAGCAGGTCTACAACGAGCCGGCCAATATCTTTGTCGCAGGGTTCATTGGCTCTCCGGCAATGAACTTCATTCGTGGCGCTATCGACGATCGCTATTTCGTAACGGAAACGCTGCGTCTGGAGGTCCCTGAGGACAAGCTGGCCGAGTTGAATGCGCAAGGTTACCAGCGTAAAGCGGTCGTCTTCGGGATCCGTCCGGAAGACATTCTTACCCTGCAGAGCAGCGGAGAAGATATCGCGGCGAAAGTCAGCGTCGCTGAGCTTACCGGTGCCGAATTTATGCTTTATGTCACCGTGGGCGGACATGAACTGGTTGTCCGCGCAGGCGCGGCCAATGACTACGTAGCCGGAGATACTATCGGCATTCAGTTCGATATGAATAAGTGCCATTTCTTCGACGCCGATACCGAAGCGGCTATTAGATAAGAAAGGTGTTTGCCGGAAATGCAAATTTCCGGTTTTTTTGTTTGTTAATTATAAAGGGAATATTTAATGAGTACTCTACTAAGAAGTGCTGCGCTCGTTCTGTGCGCAGGGGTTAGCTGCGCGCAAGCAACAGAACCCGCAAAGCAGTGGGCGTTTAATATCGGGGCAATGTATGAAATTGAAAACGTCGAAGGTCAGGGCGACGATAAAGATGGATTATATGAACCCTCCGTATGGTTTAATGCAACATGGGATGCCTGGACAATCTCTCTGGCAATGTATCAGGAAGGACCGGTTGATTATAGCAGTATGACGCGTGGCACCTATTTCGATCGCCCTGAATTTGAATTGCGCTATCGCTTTATCGGCACCGATGATTTTACGTTCGGTCTGACCGGTGGCTTCCGCAATTATGGTTATCACTTTAAAGATGAACACGGCGCCAAAGACGGTAGCGCTAACATGCAGCGCTACAAAATTCAGCCTGACTGGGATATTAAATTAACCGACGACTGGCGCTTTGGCGGCTGGTTTGCCATGTATCAGTTTGCCAACGATCTCGATAAAACCGGTTATTCTGACAGCCGCGTCGAGACCGAAACGGGCTTTACCTGGACCATCAACGAAACGTTCTCTGCGAAAGTAAATTATTATTTAGAGCGCGGCTTCAATATGGACAGCTCACGTAATAACGGCGAGTTTTCTACCCAGGAAATTCGTGCCTACCTGCCGATTTCGTTAGGCCAGACGACGTTAACGCCTTATACCCGTCTGGGACTCGATCGCTGGTCAAACTGGGACTGGCAGGACGATCCTGAGCGTGAAGGACATGATTTCAACCGTCTGGGTATGCTGTACGCCTATGATTTTAACAACGGTTTATCCATGACGCTGGAATATGCCTACGAATGGGAAAACCATGACGAAGGTGAGAGCGATCGCTTCCACTACGCGGGTGTCGGCGTGAACTACGCGTTCTGATCATGATTTACCAGGGGCGATTGCCCCTGGTTTTTAGCGCAAGGACGCCGCATCCGAAAAATGCGTATCAACCAAAATCTTATGCGGCGCAGGTTTACCCGCAATACGCTTGAACAACACGTTGCAGCTCTCTTCGCCGAGCTTTCTTGTCGGAATATCAAACCCGCCTGGCGCAGGGGTTAAAACGAGAGACAGCATCGGATCGCTGTAGCCTGCCATAACAACCTGCTCGGGAACCATCAGATTTAACTCATCCGCTGCACGATATAGACCCAACAATTTCATACTGTCAGTAGCAAAAACGGCATTGGGCGGGTTGTCAGACGAGAGTAATTTGCAGGCTGCCTGGAGCGCGCTTTCATGGGTATATCCGCCATCAATAACCCAGTCCGGGTTAATGGCGATACCCTGCTTCTCAAGGCTGGATTTATAACCCGCAAGGCGATCGATAGAAACGTGATAATCGAGCGGGGCATGCAGACAGGCAATTTTTGTTCGCCCATGTTTAATAAACGAATCGACCAGAATAGCGCTGTCGTGAAAATTGTCCGTATCAACAGAATAAATATTCTGGAACTTTCCTTCTACTTTTCCAATAACCACCACGGGCACACCGTATTCGTCCAGCGTGGTGAAAAAAGATTCGTTTGCGGGTGAACTGAGCATGATGATCCCTTTGATCATCTTCTGCTTTATTTTTCCCACGCACTTCTGCAGATCGTCCTCACTGCTTTTCGAGGTTTGTAAAATAACGTCAAACCCTTCGTCTTCCGCTTTTGCCGTAATGGCGTGAAGAACATCGGAGAAAAAAGGGTTACCGGCAGTAGTTTTGGTCGAGCGGGTCGAAATAACCATAATGGCATCAAAGCCAGAAGAGGTCAGGGCGCGGGCCAGTTTGTTGGGCTGATAATTTAATTCGTCTATCGCCTTAAGCACTTTGTCTCGCGCTTCAGGGGAAATATTCGTTTGTTTATTCAGAACGCGGGAAACGGTTGATTTCGATACGCCCGCAACCCGTGCGATATCATAGATGGTGGGTGACATACACCTTACTCACTCCGGACTGACAGCAATGTCGTTCATCTTACTGGAGAGAAAACGGCAATAGCAATAAATAAGAATTGATAATCAACGATCTGCCCCCATTTATTGTATTCTGAAGCCATACATTCCTGGCTTCCGGGCAATGAAGGATGGCGATGAAGCGATTTAAGAACGAACTCAATTCACTGGTGAACCGCGGCGTTGATCGACATCTGCGTCTGGCCGTTACCGGCCTGAGCCGCAGCGGTAAGACGGCGTTCATCACCGCGATGGTAAACCAGTTGCTGAACCTGCACGCCGGCGCGCGGCTGCCGTTGCTCAGCGCCGTGCGCGAAGAGCGTCTGCTGGGCGTTAAGCGCGTCCCTCAGCGTGATTTTGGCATACCGCGTTTTACCTACGACGAAGGGCTGACGCAGCTTTACGGCGATCCGCCCGCGTGGCCGACGCCAACGCGAGGCGTCAGTGAAATTCGCCTTGCGCTGCGCTTTCGTTCTAATGAATCGCTGATACGTCACTTTAAGGATACCTCAACCCTGTATCTGGAAATCGTCGATTATCCCGGCGAATGGCTGCTCGACCTGCCGATGCTGGCGCAGGACTACCTCAGCTGGTCCCGCCAGATGACGGGCTTGTTGCAAGGGCAACGCGCAGAGTGGTCAACGAAATGGCGACAGCTGTGCGAGGGCCTTGATCCGCTGGCGCCTGCGGATGATAACCGTCTGGCGACCATTGCTGAAGCCTGGACGGACTATCTGCATCAGTGCAAACAGGAAGGGCTGCACTTCATCCAGCCGGGCCGTTTTGTCTTGCCGGGTGATTTAGCAGGCGCGCCCGCGCTGCAGTTCTTCCCGTGGCCGGATGTGGACGGCGCAGGCGAGTCGAAGCTGGCACAGGCCGACAAACACACGAATGCCGGCATGCTGCGCGAGCGTTACAATTACTACTGCGAAAAGGTGGTCAAAGGTTTTTATAAAAACCACTTTTTACGTTTCGACCGCCAGATTGTGCTGGTGGATTGCCTGCAGCCGCTCAACAGCGGGCCGCAGGCATTTAACGATATGCGCCTCGCGCTGACGCAGCTGATGCAGAGTTTCCACTACGGGCAGCGGACGCTGTTTCGTCGTCTGTTCTCACCGGTGATCGACAAGCTACTGTTTGCGGCCACAAAAGCCGATCACGTTACGGTCGATCAGCACGCCAACATGGTTTCTCTGCTGCAGCAGCTGGTGCAGGACGCCTGGCAAAACGCCGCGTTTGAAGGCATCAGTATGGATTGTCTTGGGCTCGCATCGGTGCAGGCGACCCAAAGCGGCCTGATTGACCTTAACGGAGAGAAAATACCAGCATTACGCGGGAATCGACTCAGTGATGGCGAGCCGCTTACCGTCTATCCCGGCGAAGTGCCCGCGCGGCTGCCGGGCCAGGCCTTCTGGCAGAGCCAGGGCTTCCAGTTTGAAGCCTTCCGCCCTCAGAACATGAGCGTCGATCGGCCGTTACCGCACATCCGTCTGGATGCGGCGCTGGAGTTTTTGATTGGAGATAAATTGCGATGACGGAACCGTTAAAACCGCGCATAGACTTTACCGGAACGCTTGAGCCCGAGCGTCAGGACGCCTTTAAAACGGCGCAGACGTTCAGCGGCGCGCAGGCGGAGAACTTTGCCCCGGCGCTGCCGGACGATCCCGCCGTCGAAGACGGTCCGGCGGAGGCGGCCGTGGAAGCCGCTCTGCGTCCTAAACGCAGCCTGTGGCGCAAGATGGTCACCGCCGGTCTGGCGCTGTTTGGCGTCAGCGTGGTCGGGCAGGGCGTGCAGTGGGCGATGAACGCCTGGCAAACCCAGGACTGGGTTGCGCTGGGAGGATGTGCCGCGGGCGCGCTCATCGTGGGGGCGGGCGTCGGGTCGGTTGCCACCGAGTGGCGCCGCCTCTGGCGTTTGCGACAGCGTGCGCACGAGCGCGATGAAGCGCGGGATCTCCTCCACAGCCACGGCACTGGCAAAGGCCGCGCCTTCTGTGAAAAACTGGCCAGCCAGGCCGGTATCGATCAGTCGCATCCGGCGCTCCAGCGCTGGTACGCCGCCATCCATGAAACCCAGAACGACCGGGAGGTGGTCACGCTCTATTCCCATATGGTTCAGCCGGTGCTGGATGCCCAGGCGCGGCGTGAGATTAGCCGCTCGGCGGCGGAATCCACGCTGATGATTGCCGTCAGCCCGCTGGCGCTGGTGGATATGGCCTTTATCGCCTGGCGTAACCTGCGCCTCATCAACCGTATCGCGAACCTTTACGGCATAGAGCTGGGTTACTACAGCCGGCTCAGGCTGTTCAAACTGGTCCTGCTCAATATCGCCTTTGCGGGCGCGAGCGAGCTGGTGCGCGAAGTGGGAATGGACTGGATGTCGCAGGATCTGGCGGCGCGTCTTTCAGCCCGTGCAGCCCAGGGCATTGGCGCGGGCTTGCTGACGGCGCGTTTGGGTATCAAAGCGATGGAGGTGTGCCGTCCGCTGCCGTGGATTGATGGCGATAAGCCGCGGCTGGGGGATTTCAGGCGTGAACTGATCGGTCAGCTGAAAGAAACGCTCAATAAAAAACCGTCTCCTTAAGGCTTTGTTCACTAATCGTGCTGGCTGTCAATATTTGTTGACAGCCATCTTCCGGTTCACCGAGTTCTGACATATCATTTTAACGTTATTGGCTTAAAACGGTGAATTTCCCATGCGTCTTGAAGTCTTCTGTGAAGACCGTCTCGGTCTTACCCGCGAATTACTCGATCTTCTTGTTTTACGTAGCATTGATTTACGTGGCATTGAGATCGATCCTGTCGGGCGAATTTACCTCAATTTTGCCGAAATTGAATTTAACACCTTCAGCAGCCTGATGGCGGAAATCCGCCGTATCGCTGGCGTTACGGATGTACGCACCATCCCCTGGATGCCCTCCGAACGTGAGCACCTCGCCCTGAGCGCGCTGCTTGAAGCGATGCCCGAGCCGTTCCTCTCTTTGGATCTGAAAAGTAAAGTCGAGCGCGTTAACCACGCGAGCTGCCAGCTTTTCGCGCAGAGCCAGGAGAAGCTCAGCAGCCACCACGCCGCGCAGCTGATCCCCGGTTTTAACTTCCAGCGCTGGCTGGACAGCAACCCGCAGAATACACACAGCGAGCATGTGGTGATTAACGGGCAGAATTTCCTGATGGAGATCACACCGGTCTATCTGAAAGGAGAAGGAAATAGTCGCGTATTGACCGGGGCGGTGATCATGCTGCGCTCGACGCTACGCATGGGGCGCCAGCTGCAAAACCTCTCCAGCCAGGACGTTGGCGCATTCAGCCAGATTATTGCCGTCAGCCCGAAAATGCGCCACGTGGTTGACCAGGCGCGCAAGCTTGCCAGCCTTACCGCGCCGCTGCTGATTACCGGCGATACCGGTACCGGGAAAGATCTGCTGGCGCACGCCGTGCACCTGGCAAGCCCGCGTGCGGCTAAACCATATCTGGCGCTTAACTGTGCCTCTATTCCAGAAGATGCCGTCGAAAGCGAGCTGTTTGGACACGCGCCGGAAGGCAAGAAAGGGTTCTTCGAGCAGGCCAACGGCGGCTCCGTGCTGCTGGACGAGATCGGCGAAATGTCGCCGCGTATGCAGGCTAAACTGCTGCGTTTCCTGAACGACGGTACCTTCCGCCGCGTCGGTGAGGATCACGAAGTGCATGTGGACGTGCGCGTCATTTGCGCCACCCAGAAGAACCTGGTGGAGCTGGTGCAAAAGGGGATTTTCCGCGAAGATCTCTATTACCGCCTCAACGTCCTGACGCTGAACATTCCACCGCTGCGCGATTGTCCGCAGGACATCATGCCGCTCACGGAGCTGTTTGTGGCCCGCTTTGCCGACGAGCAGGGCGTTCCACGTCCGAAACTGTCGGCAGATCTCGGCACGGTGTTAATGCGCTACGGCTGGCCGGGCAATATTCGTCAGCTCAAAAACGCTGTTTATCGCGCGCTGACCCAGCTGGAAGGGTATGAACTGCGCCCTCAGGACATTCTATTGCCGGATTACGACGCCGGAACGGTATCGGTAGGCGAAGAGGCGATGGAAGGGTCGCTGGATGATATCACCAGCCGCTTCGAGCGCTCCGTGCTGACGCAGCTGTACCGCAGCTACCCCAGCACCCGCAAACTTGCAAAACGGCTTGGCGTCTCGCATACCGCGATTGCGAATAAGTTACGTGAGTATGGATTGAATCATAAGAAAGGTGACGAATAACAAAAAGCCTCTGTAAAGAGGCTTTTTTATGCTTATTCCTTCGCCAGCGGCGTGGTCACGATCTCTGTTTTTGTCTCGCCCTGAATCGACGCAATCCTGCTTTCGACGTCCTTCACCTGCTGCGCGCTGTGTAGCAGGGTATAGGTCAGGTCAAATTGAGCGCTGGCGCCTGGTTGCAGCTGCTTAACCCGCTTCTGCTTGCGTTCAATGGTGACGGGGTAGGCGTAGCTGGTGCCTGGCTCAATCCCCGTGACATAGCCCTGTTTTGGCGTATCGGTATTTTTCCACAGGGTCAGCACGGGCAGCTGGCGGGTATCAAACTGAATTGACGCGCCTTTGTCACCGGCTTTATTCACCACCGCCGCGAGGGTTTCATGGTTGCTGTCCGCAAGCGGTTTGATGTTAAAGACCATCTCATCAAAGCCTTTTGTCGGCCCGGCGTAGGTTTGCCAGTCGTTAACGCCCGCTTTCGCGTAATCATTGAACGGGCTCACGCTTGCCGCCGGGGCAAGGAAGCGCGCGCCTTCTTCGAGGACAGGCGCCCCGAAGTTGCTGTGGTAGATGATCTGATAGTCATGAGGGTAATCGGCATGGTTCGTCAGAACGTCATGCAGGCTGAACTGGTTGGTTCCTGGAACGTAACGCAGTTCGGTCATGGTTTGCAGATCCGCTTTTTTAAAGGTGCTTTCTTTGATGAGACCGCGAATACGAATTTCATGCGGGGCAGCATCCGCAATTTCAACCTCCACCTGGGATGCCGGTGTATTCCCCGCCTTGCCATGCAGGGTGTAAATCTGGCCGTCAGCGGTGACCGGGTGCCCCGTCCATTCGTAGCCACAGCGGACCATCATCTCGTTGAAACCTTCCAGCCAGCCAAGTCCGTTTCGGCTTTCCAGATTAATATACGCCGGGTTAACGACCTCTTTAACGGGGGAGTTCCAGCCCAGCCTGGTGCCAAAGCCCTCTACATGCAGAAGGTTCATCCCGCGCGTCGGGCTTAAGGTGATGGTCAGGCCGTTTTTACTGCTAATAACGATCATTTTACTGCCTTCCTGCTTGCCGCCGTGCAACACTTTTTGCTCAATGCTGAACGTTCGATCGTTAATTTTCAGCTCATCGCTGGAAATCTTCCAGTTTCCTTTTTCCACGCTGCTTTCAGCGCTTGTCAGCACCCAGGTTTTTGCTGCGGCATGGCCCGAAACCAGTACCGAAAGGAGCGTTAAAGCCAGTTTTATTTTCATATTTATCCCTTTTTGCTGAAACGATTATTTAACTTCGTAAGCAAATCTAATGTTTTGGCGATAAGGGAAATGTGATGCGCTTCACTGAGGGTAAATTCAGGGTTGTTTAACGATCAATATGCGGGTCTGATCGCTATTTTGCTGAATTCTTGAAACTGAATTGCGTTAATTTTGCGACGCAAGCTCATTATTGATTTAACGATTCAGCTAGGAATTAATAAAAAACCCCGCCATAGCGAGGTTTTGAAAAAGCGGTATAGAATGCTAAGTAATGATTATGCTTTCAGCTTTTCCAGCGCGGCGGTGTAATCCGGCTCGGTAGTGATTTCATTAACCAGTTCGCTGAAGATGACAGTGTCGTTTTCATCAAGAACCAGTACCGCGCGTGCTGCCAGGCCTTTCAGAGGGCCTTCAGCGATGCTGACGCCGTAGTTTTCGAGGAAATCCGGGCTGCGCAGGGTGGAGAGGGTGATAACGTTGCTCAGGCCTTCAGCACCGCAGAAGCGAGACTGGGCGAACGGCAGGTCAGCAGAAATGCACAGCACAACGGTGTTGTCCATTTCAGTTGCCAGCTGGTTGAACTTACGCACGGATGCGGCGCAAACACCGGTATCAATGCTCGGGAAAATGTTCAGCACTTTGCGTTTGCCCGCAAACTGAGCCAGTGTGACGTCAGACAGATCTTTAGCCACCAGAGTAAAAGCCTGCGCTTTGCTGCCAGCCTGCGGAATGGAACCTGCAACAGCAACCGGGTTGCCCTGGAAATGAACGAGTTGTGACATAGATATCTTCCTGTTTACATATAGTTAACGTCGGGGCTAGTGTATGCCATCCGCGGATAACACGGCAAACCAAATTTTTTCGCCTTTCCGGGCTGCAAGGAGTCAGTGATGAGAAGCGTTAAGGTCTATGAAGAAGCCTGGCCATTGCATACCCCGTTTGTGATCTCCCGCGGCAGCCGAAGCGAAGCCAGCGTGGTGGTCGTTGAAATCGAAGAGGACGGTTTTAAAGGCGTAGGGGAGTGTACGCCTTACCCGCGCTATGGTGAAAGCCTCGCGTCAGTGATGGCGCATATCATGACGCTGGTGCCAGACCTGCAAACCGGGCTCACGCGCGAGGCATTACAGCATCGTTTGCCCGCCGGGGCCGCACGTAACGCCATTGATAGTGCGCTCTGGAGTCTGGAGGCGGCGAAACAGCAGCAACCCCTGACAGCATTGCTGGGCGTGGCGCTGCCGGAATCGGTCGCTACCGCGCAAACGGTAGTGATTGGCGAGCCGGAACAGATGGCCGCCAGCGCCAAAGCGCTTTTTGACGCCGGGGCCCGGCTGCTGAAGGTGAAGCTCGACGATCGTCTGATTAGCGAGCGGATGGTCGCCATTCGCGCGGCGGTACCCTCAGCCACGCTGATTGTTGATGCAAATGAATCATGGCATCCAGAAGGGCTGGCCGCCCGCTGTCAGCTGCTGGCCGACCTGGGGGTGGCCATGCTGGAGCAGCCTCTGCCAGCAAAAGATGACGCGGCGCTGAAGAACTTTATCCATCCGTTGCCCGTTTGTGCGGATGAAAGCTGTCATACCCGCGCGAGCTTGAGCGAGCTGCAGGGCCGCTACGAGATGATTAATATTAAGCTCGACAAGACCGGCGGGCTGACAGAGGCGCTGTCCCTGGCGGCAGAAGCCCGGGCGCAAGGTTTTTCACTGATGCTGGGCTGTATGCTCTGTACGTCCCGGGCAATCGGCGCGGCGCTACCGCTGGTCAATCAGGTCCGTTTCGCCGATCTGGACGGCCCGACGTGGCTGGCGGTTGACGTCTCTCCCGCGCTCCATTTTACCAGCGGCGTGCTTCATCTCTGAGGCTGCCAGCGTAAAAGATCCACCATGGCTTTTAAGTATTTTTCGCTGGCCTCGTCGGAGGAGATCGGCGGGAATTCAGCGGTTATGCAGGGCAGGCTCAAATCGGCGCACCAGCTACCGAAGGAGCCTGGCGTTTCATAGCCCACGCTGGTCACGAGCGGCAGGGCGAAAGCGTCTGCCAGCCACGCGCCAAGCTCGGAGTGACGCGGATCTTCAATACAGGCCAGCGGATCGTGGAAGGAGACCACCCACGCGGGATGGATCTTATGGATTAGCTGGCACAGCGCCTGGGTTTCCGGCTCTGAGCCCGGCTTATCTCCCGTTAGCAGAACCACATCACGCTCCTCGGCGGAGCTGTTCCAGCGATACACCGTTTCCCCTGCGCGCCAGTTTGCTGCCGGAAAATTACGGTTTAAGTCAACGCCTCGCGCATTGGCGCGAAGACCCAGCTGGCAGCCGTCCGGGTTAACCGCCAGAATCACGTGATGACGTCGCAATGAAGCCGTCAGCGTCCGCAACGCGCAGGAAAGCGTCACGATGGAGGAGTTTTCATCCCCGTGCGTGCCGGCAAGAATCAAGCCGCTTTCGCGGTCTGCGTCGGGGGCGGGGAACCAGATCAGCGATGCGCCTAAAAAGGAGCGGCCATATTGCTCAGCGCCCGGCGGAAAGGCGCCGCGTTCCGCTCTCGGTCGGGTGGTTGCCATACGAAATCCTGATAAAGAAGTCACTACTGGCAGTGTTGTGCAAAACCCGCTGTTAATCAAATAGTTTCCGTAATGGCAAAGAATTGCCTTAAATCACTATTCAGGCGTAAGTTATTTGCATTTCTCTTTGTCGAAACAAATAATTACGCATCTGCTTAATACCTGAATTCATTAAAGGGGATCTTATGAAGCATCCTGTTTCGCGTCTTTTTGCCGCACTGTGCCTGTGCGGGCTCTCTTCACTTTCTTTCGCAGCTGACGTGCCGCAGGGCACTGCGCTGGCGCAAAAACAAGAGCTGGTCAGGCATATTAAAGACGAGCCGGCTTCGCTGGACCCGGCGAAAGCCGTGGGGTTGCCAGAGATTCAGGTGATTCGCGATCTCTTTGAAGGCCTGGTTAATCAGAATGAGAAAGGGGAGCTGACGCCGGGCGTGGCGACACGCTGGCAGAGCAACGATAACCGTGTCTGGATGTTTACCTTACGCGATGACGCGAAATGGTCCGACGGCTCCCCTGTCACCGCCCAGGATTTTGTCTACAGCTGGCAGCGTCTGGTTGACCCGAAAACCACCTCTCCGTTTGCCTGGTTTGCCGCGCTGGCGGGAATTAATAACGCTCAGGCCATTATTGACGGTAAAGCCGCGCCCGATACGCTGGGTGTGACGGCGGTGGACGCCAGAACGTTACGCGTTCAGCTGGACAAACCGCTGCCGTGGTTCAGCAACCTGACGGCGAACTTTGCTTTTTATCCAGTACAAAAAGCTAACGTCGAAAGCGGTAAAGAGTGGACGCGGCCGGGCGCGCTGGTGGGGAACGGGGCTTACGTTCTGAAGGATCGCGTGGTGAATGAAAAACTGGTTGTGGTGCCCAATACGCACTACTGGGACAATGCCAAAACGGTACTGCAGAAGGTGACCTTCGTGCCGATTAATCAGGAATCGTCGGCGACCAAACGCTACCTGGCAGGGGATATTGATATTACCGAATCGTTCCCAAAAAACATGTATCAGAAGCTCATGAAGGACATTCCGGGGCAGGTTTATACGCCGCCTCAGTTGGGAACGTATTACTATGCGTTTAACACGCAAAAGGGCCCAACTGCCGATGCCCGCGTCCGTCTTGCGCTGAGCATGACTATCGACCGTCGCATTATGGCGGAAAAGGTGTTAGGCACGGGAGAGAAACCCGCCTGGCACTTTACGCCTGACGTGACGGCAGGGTTTACCCCGGACGCCTCGCCGTTTGAGCAGATGTCGCAGCAGGAGCTGAACGCCCAGGCCAAAACCTTGCTGCAGGCTGCAGGATACGGTCCTCAGCGCCCGCTAAAGCTGAACCTGCTGTATAACACTTCGGAAAACCACCAGAAAATCGCGATTGCGGTGGCCTCCATGTGGAAGAAAAATCTCGGTGTGGATGTCAAACTGCAAAACCAGGAGTGGAAAACCTACATTGATAGCCGTAACACCGGCAACTTTGATGTGATCCGCGCTTCATGGGTGGGCGACTACAACGAGCCATCAACGTTCCTGTCATTGTTGACCTCCACTCACAGCGGCAATATCTCCCGCTTTAATGACCCTGCCTACGATAAGATCGTCCAGCAGGCGACGCGGGAAACCACCGCGAAGGCGCGCAATGCGGACTACAACATGGCGGAGAAAATCCTTATGGAGAAGGCGCCCATCGCGCCAATTTATCAGTACACTAACGGTCGCCTGATTAAGCCCTGGGTGAAGGGCTACCCCATCAATAACCCGGAAGACGTGGCATATAGCCGGACGATGTATATTGAAAAGCACTAATCAGTACCGGTTGCCTGTTAACGCAAGGTAACCACGGCTAAACCAAAAGCTGGCGCAGCTGACAGCGCCAGTTTTCATTAGCGTCCTGAAAGGATATGTCCTCAAATGACGGTCTTTAGCCATGACGCTATATCCTGGGTCGGCAGGTTATTCTGTACATTCCAGGTATCTTTCATCGGCCACCATACACCGTCTCCCCTGGCGAAGGCCGTGCGATAGCCTGTCATCGTATCATCCGGTTTCAAACGCAGCTCATCCAGTAGCGCAGAGAGGGGTAATACGTCTTTAGTGAACGTTTGGCCGGTCACACGTTCAACGGTTTCTGCCAGTTTTCCGTATGAGGTTGTTTCACCTGCGACAAATATCACTTCATTTACGATCCGCGGCTGATGCAAATAAATTTCGGTGGTGAGTCGGCCAATATCCGCAGGTGATGTCACGGTGACCTGTGTGTCCCATCCTCCGAGCGCATTAATGGTTTTTTCGGATAAATTCACCACATCAAATGCCGGTTCGAAGAGAAAACTGGTAAACATACCGGTTGAAACAATCACCCATTCCGTCGCGTTCTGTTCCCGCAAAAGCGTCCTGACATCATACTGCTCGTCCCAGACGGGCTGACCGCTCCCTTTGCCTACCACATCGTAATTCACGCCAAACTGCCAGGGAAAATAGCGTTTAACGCGAGCCTCCAGTACCGCGCGAGTAATCTTTATCTGTGTTCCCGCGCCAGCGACAAACCCCATGCAGTTGATAACAGTATCAAAATCCGCGAAGTGGTTTTTTAACGCGTCAATAGTGCTGGCAGCGACATCGACAGAGATAAATTTGGCCCCTGCATCAGCCAGTTTTTGATGCGTTTCGGACTGAAGCTTACCCCGGCTGTCCCAGGAGCCGGGCGATACGATAACGGAGACAGCGCCGTCGCGCTGCGTGACTGCCGGAACCAGATACTCCAGCACGGCAGCGCCCAATTGTCCTGCACCAAGCACTAATGCTTTTTCGCCTGTCTTGATATCACGTTCTTTCATACTGAGCCTCTCTTTGTTAAATCGCTTGATTACTTCAACTTAAGCAAGGTTATGTCAGATGGCTGCATTCGATAAGACGACAAGCATAAGTTAAACTGTTCGTAAAAATGGGATAATCGATCTTTTCAGGCGCGGTGGGAATATGGATAAACTGGAATCAATGCGGGTATACGTTTGTGTGGTCGAGACCCACAGCTTCGCCAGGGCGGCAGAAGTGCTGGGGCTACCGCGCTCAACCGTATCGCGGGTCGTTAAGGAGCTGGAGACATACCTGGGCATTCAGCTTTTACAGCGCACCACCCGGAAACTCAGCGTGACCGCAGAAGGCCGACGCTACTATGACGAGAGCAAACGGCTGCTGACGGATATTGCGACAATGGAGTCTTCCTTTCCCGGCAGATCCGCGCAGCCAAGAGGCCGTTTTAAAGTCGGGATGCCGCAGTCTCTCGCCCGACATTGCATTCTTCCCAGTCTCCCTGAATTTCTCCGCCAGTATCCCGAGCTGGAGCTGATACTCTGTTCCAGCGATAACGTGGAGGACATTATTCAGGAAGGGTATGACTGCGTGATCCGCACCGGGAGGATAGAAGATTCAACGACGCTGGTCGCGCGCCCTCTGGCGAACTTCAGATGGGTTGTTCTGGCTTCTCCGGGCTATATAGCCGCCTGTGGTAAGCCGGAAAATCTCGACCAACTGGAAAAGCATTACGCAGTCGGCTACCTGAACCACCGCACCGGGCGTACCATTGACTGGTTTTTTACGCGTGATGACGGCGATTGTGCAATCCGCATGAAAGAGACGCTGATCGTTGATGACACCGACGCCTATATCCAGGCCGGAATTCAAGGGCTCGGATTAATTCGCGTGGCCAGCTATCTGGCTGAGCCGTATCTGAAGAGCGGGGCGTTGGTTCGCTGTATGGAGGACGTCTCTTTCGATTTACCGCTTTCGCTTGTCTATCCACAAAACCGCTATCTCCCGCCTTCGGTACGCGCCTTTTATGACTGGAGCAGAGCGGTGCTACACCAACATGGTGACTGACGGACGAAAACCCTGATTTTGCTTAATAGCCGGAAATAAAAAAAGCCCGTCAGAGAACGGGCGAAATAAGCAAATGATTTAGTGATTCGTTATCAACATTGTTGGAGGATAACGCCGCGTATCTTACGTGGCTGAGGGCAATGCAGATACCTGACAAATTCGGTAGGTGAAACAATAAATTAAACGTGCACTACAGTGCGTCAAAAGTGGGGTAGAGACTGTTTTCCAGATATTCAACGAAAAACCAAATCTCACCGCTGAAAATAAACCATAAGCCAAATATAATAAGCAATAAAATAATTAAGGTGAGTATTATTTCTGTCTTTCCCATTGTTGCCACAACCCACCCGTCGTTAATTTACTTAAGCTGGGCATTGTAGCGGGGCTTTTCACGATACTCCAGTTTCATGCCGCAAGGACTTTATTACGCCCATCGTTTTTGGCGCGATAGAGCGCATCGTCGACACGTTTAAACAGCGCGTCAATACTCTCTTCCGGGTCATGCCGAGCCACGCCAATACTGACGGTAAAGCGTGGTAAGCCTGGGAGGGTAATATGGGTGACCGCCGCACGGACGGATTCGGCAATCTTCAGCGCCGTTTCGAGAGACGTACGCGGCAACAGGATGACAAACTCTTCACCGCCCCAGCGGAACACCAGGTCATCTTGTCTGCTGCAGGCTTCCAGCGTTCGGGAGAGGGCGATGAGCACCTCATCACCCTTCAGGTGACCAAAGAGGTCATTGATATTTTTAAAATGATCGGTATCCACCAGCAGCAGGCTAAATTGCTGCTGGGCGGAGAGGTGGCTCAGGTTGGTTTGGTCGATAACGTTATAAAACTGACGTCGGTTGAGTAACCCCGTCATCGAGTCACGTAATGCAGCATTTTCCAGCTCCTGCTCAAGCCTCTTTTGCTCAGTGATATCATGGATTATGCACAGCATCAGTTTGTCACCGTAGATTTCAATGGGCCCCGCGTAGGTCTGGACGTGGCGGGTGGTGCCATCGGCAAGGCGGTGAATAAAATTAAGCGGCTTATGTCCGCCGGGCAGCGCAGCAATCTCCGTCATGATGGGCATGACGCCTCTGCCAAGCGTGTTAATTTCCCAGGTGTGCTTCCGGCACATCTCATCATGTGAATAACCGTAAAAGCTGAGCGCGGCCAGGTTTGCATCGACAATTTGCCCGTCACGGGCAGGATCGATTAGCAACATTGGTGCGCTGTTGGTCAGGAAAAAGCGGGCGTAAAACCCCTGTTTTTTGCGTTGATAGGTTGCGGAACGGCTGGCTTTCAGGCCTGAGGGGGCGTGCGAAGAGATTCCTTCGAAAACGATAACATCACCATCCGGCGTGACGTGGGTGAGGGAGAGGCGACAGCTTATCGGTACGTCCTGCCCGCCCCGGCTAACTGTCCAGATCTCGACAATATCGTGATCGTTCTTCAGTTCAGGAACATACATTGACAGTACGGTTTGCGCACTTGCAGAACAGGACCCTTTACGCAGGTCATTCAGCGTTTTATTACCCGTTAGCTGTATTGCGGCCACATTTGCAAAAATAATCTGTTCCGAAACAGGAGAAATGAGCCACACGGGCGTTTTAATTGCATTAAGCGCATCAAAACTATTTTGCGACATAGTATTTTCCTGTTCATCGGCACGATACGCCTGGCAATCATGGCAGAACTGACCCGCATGTACTCCCTTGAAACATACTCTACTCAATCCCGTCAGGCATGATTTTTTTGTGAAATAAATTCGGGGTCCGTTTGAATTTTACTTATGGGTATAATTTGTTTGTCTGAGTTTTTTTGTAGCAGCAGCCACGGAACCTGTTCAGCGGGCAAGGGGCGGGAGAAAAGGTAGCCCTGGAGATAGTCACAGCCGAGGCTGGTCAGTATTGCCTGCTGTTCGTCCGTTTCAATCCCCTCGGCAACGACAGTCATCTCCATGGTGCGGGCAATATTAATAATGGTTTCCACCAGCTTGCGGCTTTTTTCATTTCCCAGCATAGAGGACACAAAGCTCTTGTCGATTTTAAGCTCTTTTGCCGGAAGAACGCTCAGCATCAGCAGGTTGGAATAACCCGTGCCAAAATCATCAATAGAGACGGTGATCCCCACATGGTTAAAGGCGTTGAGCAGCTCGATGCTGCGGTCGAGATTTTTTAGCGCGGTACTCTCCGTGACCTCCAGGATCAGCCTTGAGGGCGACAGTTTATATTTATCCAGCATGGACGATACGATGTGAAAGATATCCGGCTGTTCGAACTGAATAGGTGATAAATTGAGTGATAACGTCCACTGGCTGAAACCTTGTTCAGTCCAGAAATGAAGCTGCCGACACGCGGCTTCAATAGCCCAGTTGCCAACCGGAATAATCAAACCCGTTTGTTCCAGAGTGGGTAAAAACAGACCTGGCAGCAAAACGCCTTGCTCCGGATGCCGCCAGCGCAGAAGAGCCTCAAAACCGTGGATCGTCTTATCTTTAGCATGCCAGGTTGGCTGATACCACAGTTCAAACCGATCGCTTTCCAGCGCCTGATAAAGTTCCTGCAGAAAACCCGGCTGCGCCGGAACCGCCGTTGACATCTCAGGGCGGTAAAACGCCCAGCCGTTACGACCTTCTTGCTTAACGTGGTGTAAGGCGGCATCCGCCTTAAACTTCAGTTCATGCAGCGTTTCGCCATCCTGAGGATAAAGGCTTACACCCGCACTGAGGGTGGTACTCAGCGTATGTCCGCAAAGGGATAGCGGACGGCGCATATCCGCGAGCAGCGTCGTGAGCAGGGTAGTGAGCTTTTCTTCGTCGCATTCGGGAACCAGCAGGATAAAGGCATCCCCACCCAGCCTGGCCAGCGTCATCTCACGGGTAAGTAGGGAGGTGATGCGCTGGGCAATGGTAATTAATAACTCATCACCGACGCTGTGGCCCCAGGTATCATTCACGCGTCTGAAGCGATCGACATTCAGAAAAATCACGGCAAATTGTTTGTTACTTAGCAAGGCGCTGTGCAGACAATTCTGCATTCGGATATCCATCTGCTGGCGGTTTGCAAGGCCGGTGGGAGCGTCAAAGCGAACCTGTAGCTCAAGCTGACGGTTGAGTTGGCGCAGATTGTCCGTCAGACGGCTGGTCCGCCAGTGCGAATCGATAAGCGAAATAATTAACATCATGCCGAGCAGGGAGAGCGTGGTGACGGAAACCCAGATGGATAACCCCAGCTCGCTGACCCCGCCGGGGAGCGTATGCGCCATCTCATGGAAATGCGCGGCGCTCATGCCCGTAAAGTGCATCGCGCAAATGGCAGCGCCCATGACTAACGCGGCGAGAATGCGAGTCACAAAGACCCCTTTGTGCTTATCTCTAAGGCGAAAAGCCAGCCACAGCGCCACGCCGGAGGCGACCACGGCAATCATCACGGACACACCCACAATGCGCCGATCCCAGAGGATGCTTCCTTCCAGCATCAACGCGGCCATGCCGATATAGTGCATAGCGACCACGCCAGCGCTGAGGATAACCGTGGCGAAGAACAGCCGAAAGGGAGAGAGGTGTTTGCCCGTAACGGCAATATTTATTGCTATCGTGGAGGCAACGATCGCCACGCCGAGAGACGCAAGGGTTAGCCATAGGTCATAGCTCATCATCATCGGCATTTGCATCGACAGCATACCGATGAAGTGCATTGACCAGATCCCGATGCCCAGCGTGATCCCGCCGGCAATGCGCCAGAACAGAGCCGCTTTACGGCTGGAAAGGGGAATTTTCCCGGCGCTGTCCAGGGCCACAAAGGAGGCGATAAACGCCACCAGATAAGAGACAGCGATCAACACAGGGTCCCACGATATATTGAGCATTATGCAATCCCACGCCTGAGAGGGTTACCGATTTTGCCGGCCGGCACGTCTTTATCTGGCAACGAACATGCGCATTCAAACCATATTAGTTATTTATCGTGGAAAATAGCCACTTATATAAAAGGTCAAACTTACCCGAAATATAAAATATATTCTTTATGTTAATACATTAAGTACTGCTAAACATAGCCGATAGATTGTAGCAAAGCGTCTTAAATATGTGTGCATATGGACCGTTGTACCGCAGATAATGGTATCGCTTCAGGGGGCTTTGGACCAGCAATACAGCATATGGGGCATGACATTTCTACTAAAACCCCTTTTTTATCTGACTTAAGTTAAATACAGGGTGGGTAACGGCGAAACGAGAAACCAGCGTATTATGTGAGGACAAACGCAAAAGTGAATGCTATAAATCTAAATGCCGACCAAAATATAAGTTGTGGGTAAAATCATGCTAAGAAATATTAGTGTCAGGACCTTCATTGCCTGGTTCCTGCTGTGCCTGTTTTTAGTGAATGCAGGTATCGTTGTTCTATTTTCCAGCAATCTTCCTCTTTTCGTTTCGATTAATCTGGTCAATTTCGTTGGATTATTTTTGCTCTGGAGTTATATGACGAAGTTTCTTGTGACGCCGATCAATACTGTGAAAAAAAGTATTGAAGAAGTGACCGCAGGCAACTTAGGCGTCTCTATCCCCGAGTTTGGCAATAACTGCGCGGGGCGATTAATTCCCGGGATTAATACTCTTTCCAGCAACATCGCTACGCTGGTGCGTGAGATCAGGGCATCATCACAAAACGCCATGGCCTTGTCGGATCAACTCTCTTCCCGCAGTGCTCAGCTCTCGGTGAAAACAGAGCAACAGTCTGCGTCTCTGGTGCAAACTGCGGCAAGCATGGAGCAGATGGCGGCAAGTACCCGAAACAATGCCGATAATACCCGGCTGGCGAGCGAGCAGGCGAATGCCGCGACGCTGCAGGCGCGTAAGGGCGGAGATCTGATGGAACAGGTTGCCAGCAATATGCAATCCATTACCGAGTGCGCGCAGCAGATGACGGAAATTATCTCCCTGATCGACGGGATTGCATTCCAGACGAATATTCTGGCGCTTAATGCGGCCGTCGAGGCCGCGCGGGCGGGCGATCACGGGAAAGGGTTCTCCGTGGTCGCAGAGGAAGTCCGAAACCTGGCTCACCGCAGCGCCGAGGCGGCGAAAAACATCAAAACGCTGATTGACGTTACCAGTAGTAATGTCACCCAGGGTGCCAGCGTTGTGTCGGAAGCGGAGAAGAATATGCGTGACATCGTGACCGGCTCCGGCAACGTCAGCCGGTTAATGGACGAAATTTCTACCTCAACCGCAGAGCAGGAGAAGGGCATTTCCCAGATCACGCTGGCGCTGTCCGAACTGGAGCGGGTCACGCAAAGCAACGTGGCGATGGCGGAGGAGCTCAACGGTTCCTCTGATGTGCTGCGTAATCAGGTGATCGAACTGCAGACGCGGACCCGAAATTTCAGGCTGGACCAGGGGCACCCCTCGTCACCAGTAGCCAGCCCTGTTTCGTACCATCAGCTCCCCGAGCACTCTCATTGACAGCTTCCCGAAGCCTGGCATGACAGGCTTTTTTATTCCCAAAATATAGCGTGTACAATTCCTGAGCGATTTCAGCGCGATGCGAAACATAGTTGTTGCTTAACCCCTGATGGAAGCTAGACTGACATCGAAAGAGCCAAACAGGGGAGGCGCTGTGGAGAGCATTAAAGGATCCGAACTTAACGTTCCTGACGCAGTTTTTGCGTGGGTGCTGGACGGTCGCGGCGGTGCCCGACCGCTGGAAGATGATGATGTCATTGATAAAGAGCATCCCTGCTGGCTACATCTGAACTATACCCACCCGGACAGCGCTGACTGGCTGGCCTCGACTCCGCTGCTGCCTAACAACGTACGTGATGCGCTGGCGGGGGAAAGCCTGCGGCCTCGCGTAAGCAGGATGGGTGACGGGACGCTTATCACCCTGCGCTGTATAAACGGCAGCACGGATGAACGTCCCGATCAGCTGGTTGCAATGCGCGTCTATATGGACGATGGGCTAATTGTTTCCACACGTCAGCGTAAGGTTCTGGCGCTGGATGACATTGTGAACGACCTCAAAGAGGGGACCGGACCGGTTGACTGCGGCAGCTGGCTGGTGGACGTCTGTGACGCCCTGACCGATCATGCGAGCGAATTTATTGAAGAGCTGCACGATAAAATCATCGACCTGGAAGATAATCTGCTCGATCAGCAGATCCCGCCGCGCGGCTTTCTGGCGCTATTGCGCAAGCAGCTGATCGTGATGCGTCGGTATATGACGCCACAACGGGATGTGTATGCCCGTCTGGCCAGTGAAAGACTCAACTGGATGAATGACGATCAGCGCCGCCGGATGCAGGACATTGCTGACAGGCTGGGCCGCGGGCTGGATGAGATCGATTCCTGTATCGCCCGAACGGCGGTGATGGCGGATGAAATCGCACAGGTGATGCAGGAGTCGCTGGCGAGAAGAACCTACACGATGTCCCTGATGGCGATGGTCTTTTTACCCAGCACATTTCTGACAGGGCTTTTTGGCGTCAATCTGGGTGGTATACCCGGCGGCGAATATCGGTACGGCTTTACCGCGTTTTGCGTCATGTTAGTTGTTTTGATTGGTGGTGTTGCATGGTGGTTGCATCGTAGTAAATGGCTGTAAATTTACGATTTTTTCACCTTTTTCGAGGATTAAAACGCTCTTTTAATTGAGCAAAGTCAATAAACATCACCCCCGTAAGGTGCAATATTACTCCCGCAGGTGAATGCAACGTCAAGCGATGGGCGTTGCGCTCCATATTGTCTTACTTCCTTTTTTGAATTACTGCATAGCACAATTGATTCGTACGACGCCGACTTTATAGTCGGCTTTTTTTTGCCTCCTGTTTCTCAGCGTCTACCCTAAAAGGGACGACAGCAAATCCTGGAGGGAAAGATGAGCATTTTACTCGCTCTGCTACTGCAACACGCGCGTCAGTCCGATCCTGTCCCCACCGATCCCGTGCCGATGCCCGATCCCATTCCGCGTCCGCAGCCGATGCCAGACCCGCCGCCGGACGAAGAACCGATTAAATTGTCGCATCGAACCCCGAGATCTGCGAGGATACGCGCCATCTGACCGTAAAGATGACCACGAGAGATTATTGTGACCGCTTTTTCTACCCTGAATGTTCTGCCTGCCGCCCAACTCGACAACCTCAACGAGTTGGGATACCTCACGATGACGCCTGTTCAGGCGGCCGCGCTGCCCGCTATCCTTGAAGGCCGGGATGTGCGTGTGCAGGCGAAAACGGGCAGTGGGAAAACGGCCGCTTTCGGTCTTGGTCTGCTGCAGCATATTGACGCGTCGCTGTTTCAGACCCAGTCACTGGTCCTGTGCCCGACCCGCGAGCTGGCAGACCAGGTCGCGGGTGAACTGCGTCGCCTGGCGCGTTTCCTGCCCAATACCAAGATCTTAACCCTCTGCGGTGGGCAGCCGTTTGGCGCACAGCGCGATTCGCTCCAGCACGCGCCGCACATTATTGTCGCGACGCCCGGCCGCCTGCTTGATCACCTGCAAAAAGGCACCGTTTCGCTCGATGCCTTAAGCACGCTGGTGATGGACGAGGCGGACAGGATGCTGGATATGGGCTTCAGCGATGCCATTGATGAAGTGATCCGCTTCGCGCCGGCCGGGAGGCAGACGCTGCTGTTCTCTGCGACCTGGCCTGAAGCCATCGCCGCGATCAGTGGTCGCGTGCAGAATAATCCGCTCACCATTGAGATCGACAGCGTCGATGCTCTGCCGGCCATCGAACAGCAGTTCTTTGAAACCTCGCAGCAGGGAAAAATCCCGCTCCTGCAGAAACTGCTGAGCCAGCACCAGCCTGCGTCATGCGTGGTGTTCTGTAATACCAAAAAAGACTGCCAGGCGGTTTGTGATGCCCTGAATGCGGTGGGGCAGAGCGCGCTGTCGCTGCACGGCGACCTGGAACAGCGCGATCGCGATCGGACGCTGGTGCGCTTTGCTAACGGCAGCGCGCGCGTGCTGGTGGCGACCGACGTGGCCGCCCGCGGTCTGGACATCAAATCCCTTGAACTGGTGGTGAACTATGAACTGGCCTGGGACCCGGAAGTGCACGTCCATCGTATTGGTCGTACCGCGCGCGCCGGAAACAGCGGCCTGGCCATCAGCTTCTGCGCACCGGAAGAGGCGCAGCGTGCCAATATTCTTGCTGAAATGTTGCAGATCAAGCTGAACTGGGTGAACGCGCCGGGCAGCATCAAACTCGTGCCGCTGGAGGCCGAAATGGCGACGCTGTGCATTGATGGCGGCAAAAAGGCCAAGATGCGACCGGGGGATGTGCTGGGCGCACTGACCGGAGATGTGGGGCTGGAAGGGGCGGATATCGGGAAAATTGCGGTTCATCCGGCACACGTGTACGTGGCGGTTCGCCAGGCGGTTGCGCATAAGGCGTGGAAGCAGCTGCAAAACGGCAAGATTAAAGGCAAAACCTGCCGCGTACATCTGCTGAAATAAGGCATAAAGCGTCTCAGAAGGTCTTTCTGAGACGCCCATCGCTTATTTCACTTCAAGCACGTTCAGACGCAACTCTTCGAACTGATTGTCCTCGTCTTCCGGCTGCCAGCCCGCAGGCTGCATTGGGATCTCTTCCCGGTCAAACGCCAAATCGCCACCATTCACCACCTCCGAGCCGTGGTTGATACCTTTGAAGTCGAACAGCTCTACGTCAGCGAGGTGGGAAGGAACCACGTTCTGCATCGCGCTGAACATGGTCTCAATACGGCCCGGATAACGTTTGTCCCAGTCGCGCAGCATGTCGCCGATCACCTGACGCTGCAGGTTCGGCTGTGAGCCGCACAAATTGCATGGAATGATCGGGAACCCTTTCGCCTGAGAAAAACGCTCAATGTCTTTTTCCCGGCAGTAGGCAAGCGGGCGGATCACAATATGCTTGCCGTCATCGCTCATCAGCTTAGGCGGCATGCCTTTCATCTTGCCGCCGTAGAACATGTTCAGGAACAGCGTTTGCAGGATATCGTCGCGGTGATGGCCCAGCGCAATTTTGGTCGCGCCCAGTTCCGTTGCGGTACGATAGAGAATGCCGCGGCGCAGACGGGAGCAAAGCGAGCAAGTGGTTTTCCCTTCCGGAATCTTCTCTTTCACGATGCCGTAGGTGTTTTCTTCGACGATTTTATACTCAACGCCCAACTGCTCCAGATATTCCGGCAGAATGTGCTCCGGGAAACCCGGCTGTTTCTGGTCAAGGTTGACCGCCACCAGGGAAAAATTCACCGGCGCGCTTTGCTGAAGATTACGCAGGATCTCCAGCATGGTGTAGCTGTCTTTACCCCCTGACAGGCAAACCATGATGCGGTCGCCTTCTTCAATCATGTTGAAGTCTGCAATGGCTTCGCCCACGTTACGGCGCAGGCGCTTTTGCAGTTTATTCAGGTTGTATTGCTCTTTCTTTGTATTTGATTGATTTTCTTGCATTTATTACTACCTTCGGAGCCAGTAGGGGCATAATAGGGGCAAAAATTATTCAGCGTGCCAGCTTATCGTTAAGCATCAGCACCTGTTCGCCATTCATCTCTTCAATCCACGCACCGTAGACTTCATAAACCATTTGCGCGTTTTCATGCCCCATCTGGCTGGCTATGAAAGACGGGTTAGCGCCGGCAGATAAAAGCCAGCAGGCAAAAGTATGCCGCGTATGGTACGGATTCCGGCGGCGAATACCAGCACGTTTTACAGCTGCGTTAAATCTGGAGCCGATACTCGATAAAGAGTAGTAGGCCTTCTGTATGCCCTTGCGCATCCTGGGCATGAAAACAAATCGCAGATTTTGATATTCCATCGCACCATACTCACGGTGATGAAACACAATCTCGGTTTTGGGCTGTAACGAAGTCAGCGTACGCTGTGCCTTCAAGGCCTCTAGTGCTGGCTCTAATAGCGTGATAACTCGGTCACCTGCTTCGGTTTTTGGTGGGCCGAACATGCCCAACGCATTAAGATTGCGCTGTATATGAGCCGTACCTTTTTCCCAGTCGATATCTTCCCAGGCAAGAGCTGCAAGCTCCCCATGAAGACGGTCCGGCTGAAAATTATGTTAACTGGCTTTCTGGTAACTACTATTCTGGCACATGGAGGCTTGGCGCTGTACGTGGGTCAGGACCCGATTTAGCCCGTGTACAAATGAACATCTATGATGGTGTAAGTACCAATGCTGATTTCCGCTGGTACCCATACGGAGCGTTTCAGTCAAAAACCCATATTGGCCCTGGGGAAGGATACGGTGGCGGTTACCAAGATATTGTTAACGGCTACAGCACGAACACATCGTTTGCACGCCCAAACCTATCAACTCCAAACGATAGTGGATTTGTACCATTTGGCAGGTGGCATACCTATTGCTCAGGGGGGTATCACGCCGTTACCGCTCTTGGATCTATTTCCCAGGGGAAAAGCAACTGGCCATCTATTGAACTTGTAACCATTGGTGATAGCGGATCTGCAGGAACGCGTATTTTCTCGTTTAATACCGTTACCGCGGATATTTCAGTTTCAGGCAGTGGTGGTTTTGGGGGCAATTATATTTTCTCTAAACAACCAAACTGTGATATCGAACTGAAACATAGTGTGAAATACGATGATGGTTATCAGTCATACGAGAATATCAAGAAATTCCTGCCAGCAACTTACGTATACAACGATGACCCTTTGGAGAGAGTTCGCCGAGGTGTTATCGCTCAGGATGTCATGAAGATCGACAGTGAGTACGTAACGTTGGTCCCTGCAGCACCGAAATTTGATGGTGAAGGCAACAGGGTTGATGCTGACGATACGTTAGCGCTGGATAGCAACGTCATCATGCTTGATACCGTGTTGGCACTGAACTACGTCATTAAACAGCTGGAGGCAACACAGAAAGAGCTCCAGGAGCTTAAGCAAAAATAGCGGAATCATGAAGACTTAGCTTTCAGCCGCAGCCCGTTCTGGCATTTAACGGGCTTTGTCTCCCTCAGATCTGCTTACATCTGCGCCATTATTGAAAAATTTACAAAAGAGATAATTCGAAACGAGAGATAAACTTAGAAACGAAACGGCGAAGCTTTAAGCAGTGACGATAGGGCCTGTATCTTGCGGACACTTACAAATAAAACTACTGTATATAAAAACAGTATTTGAGGTGTATGCAATGGAATTCATCAGGCCAACAGAACTGCGAGAAATTATCGCTCTTCCGCTTTTCAGTGACTTAGTACAGTGTGGTTTCCCAAGCCCCGCAGCTGATTACGTTGAACAGCGCATCGATCTCAATGAGTTACTTGTCGCTCATCCGAGTTCAACTTATTTCGTCAAAGCCGCAGGTGATTCTATGATCGAAGCAGGGATCAGCGACGGTGATCTGCTGGTGGTGGACAGCTCCAGGACTGCTGAGCATGGTGACATTGTCATCGCCGCGGTGGAAGGGGAGTTCACTGTTAAGCGTTTGCAGTTACGCCCGACCGTTCAGCTCAACCCTATGAATAGCGCCTACAGTCCTATAGTTGTTGGCAGCGAGGACACCCTGAACGTCTTCGGCGTCGTGACTTTTATCGTTAAATCGGCGAGCTGAACATGTTTGCGCTCTGTGATGTGAATTCGTTCTACGCATCATGCGAGACTGTATTCAGGCCGGACCTGAGAGGGCGGCCGGTTGTCGTTCTCTCAAATAATGATGGCTGCGTAATCGCGCGCAGCGCCGAGGCCAAAGCCGCTGGAATTACTATGGGAGAGCCGTTCTTTAAGCAAAAGGAGCTATTCCGGCGCGCTGGCGTTGTCTGCTTCAGCAGCAACTATGAGCTGTATGCTGATATGTCGAACCGGGTAATGACGACGCTGGAGGAAATGAGTCCCCAAGTCGAAATTTACAGTATCGATGAAGCTTTTTGTGACCTGACTGGTGTTCGAAATTGTCGTGACCTGACAGACTTCGGGAAAGAGATCCGCGCTACAGTTCTGAAGCGTACGCACCTGACGGTGGGTATTGGCATTGCCCAGACAAAGACACTGGCGAAGCTGGCAAACCATGCCGCCAAAAAATGGCAGCGGCAAACGGGCGGGGTAGTGGACCTATCCAATATCGATCGCCAGCGCCGACTGCTTGCTCTGGTTCCGGTGGAGGACGTCTGGGGAGTCGGCAGGCGCATCAGCAAGAAGCTGAACGCTATGGGCATTAAAACGGCTCTGGACCTCTCTGAGCAGAGTACGTGGATTATTCGAAAGCACTTTAATGTCGTCCTTGAGCGAACTGTCCGGGAGCTGCGCGGCGAGCCCTGTCTCGATCTGGAGGAATTTGCGCCTACAAAGCAGGAAATCGTCTGCAGCCGGTCTTTCGGTGAACGCGTCACTGAATACGAACAAATGAGGCAGGCCATTTGCTCCTATGCCGCCAGAGGCGCTGAAAAGCTACGCGGTGAGCATCAGTATTGCCGGTTTATCTCGGCCTTCGTGAAAACCTCTCCCTTTGCGCTTAATGAGCCGTATTACGGTAACAGCGCGTCCATGAAGCTTTTCACCCCAACCCAAGATTCCCGCGACATCATCAACGCCGCGGTAAAGTGCCTGGACAAAATCTGGAAGGAAGGTCACCGGTATCAGAAGGCAGGAATCATGCTTGGGGATTTTTTCAGCCAAGGGGTAGCACAGCTCAACTTGTTTGACGAGAACGCCCCGAGGGCAGGTAGCGAAAGGTTGATGGAGGTGCTGGATCATCTGAACGCGAAAGACGGTAAAGGAACGCTTTACTTTGCCGGGCAGGGTATACAGCAGCACTGGCAGATGAAACGGGAAATGTTATCTCCGCGTTATACTACAAGATATTCAGATCTCTTAAAAATAAGGTGATTCTCTAATCGGCCCGTTCAGAGATTTATGATGTAAATAAGCCCCTGCAAGTACACAGGGGTTTACGGATATGATGCCGGGTGCCTCCCGGTGAGTCATTGAACTAACCACTCTTGACTCGCTGCTTCAGAAATACATGATGAGCCGCTTAATACATAATTCATCAGGTTAATTAGCCCTGCCGCTGAGGAGGATTCATCATCAAATCCAATGTAACAGCTACATTCAATAAATGATACGGTATTTATTGAAGTTTTACATACTTTTTGCCGCGTCCATGTTCAAATTATGTTAAGTGATGATAATTTTAAAAGTGTTAATCATCTTTTACTTTTGAGTCTTGAAGCAATAGTTGATGTTTTGTCTTCCGGGCTGATCATTAGTAAAGTCGTCGTTGGGGATGAGTCTAAACATATAATCCTATGAAGCATTTGATAGAGTCATTTTTTTAATTTCTCTGCTCCATCTTTTTCGGACTCCCATTAAGAAACTGCTTGACCTTGTAAATCGAGGAATGAGTGTACTGGAAGTTTAACTCCTCTGTTTGATTTGCAAGAAAATAAATGGTTGTGTGTATTATGAAAAAAAAGCCTGCAATTAGCAGGCGTTAATAATAAATAATTACTATTATAATTGTGATTTTTTACACTGGTCTTGCCTGTGTGTCTGGGTATCTTAAAGATACTTCTGGGCTGCATCTAGTATTTCCTGAGAAGTAAGTTCTCGATCTGATGCAACATAGACAACTTCATGGTCACCTGTTAAAGAGGGAAAACCGGCTGACATGATCTGAAGGTTTACCTCTTCTCCATTAGGATATTCTTCGCGTATTGACGTCACGCCTTTAAGTACAGTGATAACTTTACTTGGTTTACCATTAAAGAAAATGATTACTTTTTTCATATATCCCACTGTATTTGATGGCTTTTTGAGATTCGTGGTTGTTCGAAAGGGTTTGGCTTATTCACGTTATGTCACCTCTCTCGAAATTAAAACAAGCATTATGCTGCCTTTACGTGTACTGTAGCGGTCCATTTGAACTGGAGAAGTCTATGTCTGCACGTAAAAACTCTCAATTCCGCCGAAATTATTTAGTAAAATGCCCTTGTCCAATCTGCTCAAAAGATTCTGAACATAGTTACAATCGTGTACAAAAGGGGGCTCAGCTGGTGTGCCCATACTGTAGCGCTTTGTTCAAATCTTCCCAGCGCTTCTAAAAAAAATTATTAAAAAATAAGAAGTGATGCTTTTGGAGGTTGCCTAACCTCTTACGCACTTTAGTATTTTATAAGCAGTTAGCTTCTGCTTTGAGACTGTTCATGCAGCAGTCCTGCATTTCATCACATCGGTCAGCAAACTTGATGGTAAGTAAATATGCTGGCCTGTTGTAATGATGTGAGTAACCGAACATCACCTTTCACTGATAAAGTCATGCTGGCTTGAGTAAACCATCTAAAATTATCTATCGCAAAGTGTTACATTGGCAGCGATTGGACCTTTAGTTCCAGCTATGATAGCGAATTTGACTTTTTGTCCTTCAAAAAGGGTATTAAATGTTTCTCCCCGCAGGGAAGAAGTGTGAACAAGAACATCTTTACTTCCATCAAGTGGGGAGATAAAGCCAAACCCCTTATCTTCGTTAAACCACTTAACAAGACCTATGATTTTAGATGACATACAAACTCCGTTTGAACATTTCAAACTGACAAGCAAGCTCATGATAAGAAACGTATGCTGGTATATGTATGGACTCAAAAGGAGGGATATCAGAGATACCACCTAGTTATGAGAACGGCTTTTGGAAAAGTTAGATTCAACATCGCAATGAATCAGCCAAACCATTAAGGCACGTGCTGAAAGATTAAGCAAATTTTATTTTAGCCTTCCGGAAGTCCAATAAAATAGGTTTGGCTATTATTAACCAATCCTGTATAGTCAAATCTGGATTGCCATTAGGAAAATATTTGCCTCGTAGAATGACAGGAATTGTCAAAAGTTTTGACTTCAAGAGCGGAAAGGGATTGATTATCCCATCAGATGGCAGGAAAGATGTTTTTTTACATATTTTCGCATTTAGTAATAATGAAAGCCAAACGTTAAAACTTGGCGTTCGTGTTGAATTTTATCGTATAAATGGGCTTAGTGGTCCGATGGCTGCAAATATATTTCTTTCTTAAAGGGAGATAATATTAAACCAAATATAAAGTACACATCAAAAGTACATCAGATTATATATCTATTTGTTCTATCAATTTTCTCCCCTGATTTTTTACATTTCTTACTTCACGGGTCACAGCATGCCAGACAAACATCTCAGCTGGTACAGAGCCGTCAGATACAATCTCTTCCGCTTCTTTTCCTCCAACATCCTGGCGCATCCATTCCCGGGCCGCTTCTGGCGATAGGACCAGGGGCCGGCGGTCGTGAATATCCACTAGGCCTTTGTCAGCGGCAGACGTTACTATCAGAAAACCTTCTGCTTCATCGCCTCGCTCAAACGGTATGCTGCCGATCGCGGCCATAAATATCGGCTGACCGTCTGCCCGGTGAATAAAATATGGCTGCTTCTTGTCGCCTTCCTTCTTCCACTCGAACCATCCATCAGCAAAGCAGATTGCCCGGCCATGCTGCCAGAGAGGTTTGAACATCCTGCTGGTGGCCGCTGTCTCGACACGCGCGTTTATCAATGGTGCTTTATCCCACCACCCGGGCGCGTAAGACCACAGGACCGGATCGAGATGCAGCTGCTCGTCACGTTCGCTCAGCAACAGAACTTTGGTACCTGGCGCCACGTTGTAACGTCCAATAGGCTCAGGGTCGTATGCGATGTCGCGATCGGCTTCATCGGCCAGGTAAGCCAGGTATTCTTCACGCGTTTGAGCTTGTGCAAAACGCCCACACATAGAAACCTCCAGCCAGATGTCAGACTAAAAGTATAGGGCAGGGAGAAAAAGATGTGCGCATTGGGTAAAGTTAGGGGCAAATTTGGGGGCAAAACTGCGGAATAGGGGCAAAAAAAGGGCACTAAAAATGTAGTTATGGGTAGCTTTAGGGGGAAGATGCTATGCTATAACTAATTGAATGTATTGATAAAAAAAATGATATCAATGAGCTGGCAAAATCAGCGTAGCTTATTCAGGTTGTATTGCTTTTTCTTTGTATTTGGTTGATTTTCTTGCATTTATTACTACCTTCGGAGCCAGTAGCGGCGAAAGACGGGTTAGCGCCGGCAGATAATAGCCAGCAGGCAAAAGTATGCCGCGTATGGTACGGATTCCGGCGGCGAATGCCAGCACGTTTTACACTCTGCGCAACAGCTAATAAAGCGTAGTCGGCTTTCTGTTCGCTATCCGGGAGAGGGGGGACCAAAACAAACTGGCGTTATCGTTGAACGCGGAAGCCATAAGGTACTGCTTGCTCATGACGGCGCGTATGCGAAGCTTCACAAAATGCAATTCGGTGCGTCGAAGAGGTCATTCATTTTGAGGCCCGCATGCAAAAGCGGGCTGATAGCACCTGACCGGATACATGCGTAAGATAGCGTATAATGCTTTCCCGACATACGCTTACATATTCCGTGACTGACCCTATGACATTGAATCGCTTTTGTTTTGTTCTGCTGATCTTCGCTGCGATTGGCACCTTTTTTTCCTCGTATCCTTTTGCCATGTGGTTTCTGCTGATTAATATGCTGACGATAGCGATTTATGGTGTCGACAAAACGGCGGCACGAAAAGCGATGCGCAGGATACCGGAAGTCACTTTACTGACGTTTGGTACTGTGGGAGGGTGGCCAGGCGCCATATTGGGCCAACAGCTCTTTCGCCATAAAACGCAGAAGCAACCCTTCAAAACCTGGTTTTTGCTGAGCATCGTCGTGAATATTTTAGCCACGGCGGCGCTTTATCATTTCTGTCCCTTTATTCTTTTTTGAACATCATCAGGACCGCACAAATTCACCGTTGACCTCAAGTTAACTTGAACTTTTAAGATGGCTACGACATGTTGATACAGGAGTAACATCTTAAAATGAAAGACATTGATGTAGGATTCACTCATGTTGCGTTTATGGTCAGGGATCTGGAGAAGAGCCTTGTTTTCTATCGCCGATATGCCGGGATGGACGTCATCCATTCGCGTGAGCCCGATCTTCCAACTGCCCGTAAAGTGGCGTGGCTAACTGACCATACGCGTCCTTTTGCGCTGGTTCTGGTGCAGGCGGACACCGTGACCGATACGCCGCTGGGGCATTTTGGCCACCTTGGGATTGCCTGCGCCACGCGCGAAGAAATTGACAGAAAAACTGCGATGGCCGCTAAAGAAGGGGTGTTGAGGAAAGCGCCGGAAGATCTGGGTGACCCCGTCGGTTATTATGTATTTTTTGCCGATCCTGACGGTAATACCTTAGAGCTCTCATACGGCCAGCGTGTCGGAATAACAGCGATCCAGGCGAAATAGTAAAACGCCTGAAAACGGTCTGAAAAATCCTGCTACGCTTGTTTGTTGTATCAGGAGCATGAGTATGAAGAACAAAGACGAACAAACAGGATTAGTGGGGCTGGCGATTGGGGCCGCCGTTATAGGGCTGGTTTCATCGCAAAAAACGATCGATCGTGACAGCATTGTCAACGAACTTGTCAGGCTGGGCAGGCAGAAAGGCGATGGTGTAGAAGATGAGGTTTTTCTCAAAGCTGCCGAACTGGTAAGAAAAGGGGTATAGCCAATGGCTGACATTCGTCATGCACAGTGCCACTGTGGTGCGGTGGCTTTTACCGTCGAACTGACTGACGGCTTGAATACCGCGCGGCGCTGCAGCTGCTCTTTTTGCCGTATGCGGGGCGCGGTTGTGGTCTCTGCACCGCTGTCGGGTATCACCGTGACCAGAGGTGAGGATAAGCTGACGGAGTACCGGTTCAACACGGGGACGGCGCGGCATTTCTTCTGCTCGGTCTGCGGGATTTACACGTTCCATCAGCGTCGCTCTAACCCAAATGAATACGGCGTCAATGTGGCCTGTTTTAAAAATGTGTCGCCGTTTGATTTCCCAGAAGTGACGGTGATGGATGGCGTAAACCATCCGAGCGACGGCGAAAGCGGCGTTTTTGGCTATCTCTCGTTTCGCAAAAAAGAGACCAATCAAGATTAATTACCGCCTGGCCTTTTTTTTATCAGCCTGGCTATAGTGGGAAGTGGGTTTCTAAAACAGGAGAAATTATGCTCTGTGTAGAAAAAGACGATCCGCGTGAGGCCCCGGAATCAGGGGATAAAAAACCTCAACCCGTGAAAAAATAACGCTCGAAATGCGTATGACCGCCACCGGCACTGCTGGTGGCTTTTTTCTGGGATTCACTGTTAATGGTGATCCAGATGGTTTAGCAGCGTGCCGAGATGCCCGACAATATCTCGAAAATCAAAGATTAACGCCATCCACAAGCATGCTAAAAGTGTCAGAATGGTAACGGATATACGACCAAACAACGCAGTTATCCTTAATGAAGAGGGGGATATCGGCGCAGTCTAACCCGCTTTCTTTCAACTTATCCTCAACAATATCGCGATAAAGCGCTGTTGTGAGACAAACATCAAAAAAAGGAGAGCCCGCATGACGCTGCGGGCTCTGACCATCAGAACTGGTAAACCAGGCCTAATGCAACGACATCGTCGGTGCTGATACCGTTGTTTTTGTAGAAGCTGTCATCTTCATCCAGCAGGTTGATTTTATAATCAACGTAGGTGGACATGTTCTTGTTGAAATAGTAGGTCGCGCCTACGTCCGCATATTTAACCAGGTCCTGATCGCCCTGACCGTTGCCCAGGTCTTTCCCTTTAGACTGCAGGTAAGAAATGGCCGGACGCAGACCGAAATCGAACTGGTACTGTGCGGTCACTTCGAAGTTCTGAGTTTTGTTGGCAATACCGCCGCCTGATTTGCTATCACCTGAACCGTACGGCGTCATATTACGGGTTTCAGAATACATCGCCGCCAGGTAGATATTATTTGCGTCATATTTGAGGCCTGCAGTCCAGGCATCCGCTTTATCACCCCCCGCATATTGAGACGCAGCGCCAGTACCTGCGCTTACCTGGTCATTTGTACGGTCAGATGAAGCGTAAGCGGCACCGGCACTGAACCCCATGCCGAAATCATAGGTGGTTGAAATACCGAAGCCGTCGCCATTTTGATTGCGGATGTTGTTATCTGTCCGGTTGTTAGTCCCTTCCTGAGAGCAACCCGTCTCATCGCAATTGCTGCCTTCGTTGCTGCCCTGATACTGCAGCGCGAAGTTCAGACCCTGCACCAGACCATAGAAGTCAGTGTTGCGGTAGGTTGCCACGCCGTTGGCGCGGCCGGTCATAAAGTTATCCGCATAGGTGTAAGAGTCGCCGCCGAACTCAGGCAGCATATCGGTCCAGCCTTCCACGTCGTACAGCACGCCATAGTTACGACCATAATCGAAGGAACCGTAGTCACCCACTTTGACACCCGCGAAGGCCAGACGCGTCCAGGACTGATTATCAGATCCTTCGGTGTTATTCGCCTGAATGTTATATTCCCACTGCGCGTAGCCGGTCATCATGTCGTTAATCTGCGTTTCACCTTTAAAACCCAGACGCATGTAGGTTTGATCGCCGTCTTTTGAGGCATCATCGGAGAAATAGTGCAGACCATCTACTTTTCCGTACAGATCTAATTTGTTGCCGTCTTTATTATAAATTTCTGCCGCATGCGCGGCGCCAGCCATTAACAGAGCTGGAATCATCAGAGCCAGTACTTTTCTTTGCATCGTGATATTCCTTTGCAGTTGTTTTTATTTGATTACCTGTTGAACTTCCCGGATAAGAAAGTTGTCTCATGCTAAATCACTCCTGCGAAAGAGTAATAAAATATAATTGTTACTAATTGAGTTAAATCTCAAAGGAATAAATCCGCGGAAATGATCATTGTTGTGGTGAATGATTGAAAATGATTCATATTAAATAAAAATTATTAATCAGCGGTTGAATCAGGTAATCTCTGCGCCGTTATATGCCTTTAAGATTATTTATCAATAATTATCGTGAATGTCATTTGGGAAACTAAAGAGAGATTCATTAATTATCTGGATTAGCCCGATGTGAAGACATCGGGCTTTTTTTATGGCAAAAAAATGCCCGGACAAGCCGGGCAGTGGAGTTAGTCGCTGGTTGATTTTTCGGCTTTACCCGCCATTTGTGCCAGGAAGTCATACCGTTTTTGCAGATCTTCGGCGGCGTCTTTCCAGAGCTGTTCTGCCACCTCAGGCTGTTGCGCATTCAGACGGCGGAAGCGCTGTTCCTGCATCAGCGTCTCTGCCAGGGCATCTGACGGCGGACGTGAATCCAGCGCCAGCGGTAATTTGCCCTCGTCCGCACGGCGCGGATCGAACCGGTAGAGCGGCCAGAAGCCGGTGGCCGTCAGCTGACGCATCTGATCGTGGCTGAGGGCCAGGTCGTAGCCATGCTCTTCGCACGGGCTGTAGGCAATGATCAGCGACGGCCCTGGATACGCTTCAGCCTCCTGAATGGCTTTCACCGTCTGGTTAAGCTGCGCCCCCAGCGAGATTTGCGCGACGTAAACGTGGCCGTACATCATCATGCTCACGCCGAGATCCTTACGTGCCTTGCGTTTACCGTGTTCACCAAATTTCGTGACGGCGCCCAGCGGCGTGGCTTTCGATGCCTGCCCACCGGTATTGGAATAACATTGTGTATCCAGAACCAGAATGTTGACGTTTTCGGTCAGGCTTAACACATGATCCAGCCCGCCAAAGCCGATGTCGTAAGCCCAGCCGTCACCGCCAATCAGCCAGATCGATTTTTCGACCAGGGCGTCAGCGTCGGTCAGAAGCTGTTCAGCGCCGTCAATTCCCTTGAGTGCGCTGCGAAGTGCAGCTACCTGCTCGCGACGAACCTCTGGCGTGGCTTCTGCGTGTAGCGCCGCGTTAAGTTCAGCCGGGATCTTATCGGCAAATTGTTCAAGCAGGCGCATCACACGTGCGCGGTGCTGGTCAACGGTGAGTCGGAAGCCCAGGCCAAATTCGGCGTTATCCTCGAATAACGAGTTTGCCCATGCCGGACCGCGCCCATTCGCATCGGTGGTGTACGGCGTGGAGGGCAGGTTACCGCCATAGATAGACGAGCAGCCGGTGGCGTTGGCAATCAGCATCCTGTCACCGTACAGCTGGGTAAGCAGCTTAATGTACGGCGTTTCACCGCAGCCGGAGCATGCGCCGGAGTACTCGAACAGCGGCGTGATCAGCTGCGAGGTACGAATATCAATGCGTTCCAGCTTGCTGCGATCGATTTCCGGCAGGTTCAGGAAGAAGTCATAATTCACTTTTTCTTCTTCAACGTGTTCAAGGCGCGACATCATATTGATGGCTTTGATGTCCGGGTTCTGCCTGTCCTTCGCCGGGCAGACCTCAACGCACAGGTTACACCCGGTGCAGTCTTCCGGTGCGACCTGCAGAACGTATTTCTGGCCGCGCATGTCGCGGGATTTTACATCCAGAGAGTGCAGGCTGGCCGGGGCATCTTCCATTGCTTCCGGTGACACCACTTTGGCGCGAATGGCCGAGTGCGGGCAGGCCGCGACGCAGTGGTTACACTGGGTACAGAGTTCTTCTTTCCAGATGGGGATCGCTTCGGCGATGTTGCGTTTTTCCCAGCGGGTGGTGCCCATCGGCCAGGTTCCGTCCGGCGGCAGCGCAGAGACGGGCAGGGCGTCACCCAGCCCGGCCAGCATGGCGGCCGTGACGGTCTTCACGAAATCAGGTGCGGCATCCGATACCACCGGAGGGCGATTCGGGCTGGCGTCATTGACCGGCTGCAGCGGCACCTCGAACAGCGACTCGCGCGCCAGCGCCAGCGCCTGCCAGTTTCGCTCTACCAGCTCCTGCCCCTTGCTGCTGTAGCTTTTGGCGATGGCGCCCTGAAGTTCCACCAGCGCGCTGTCGCCCGGCAGGATATTGGTCAGATGGAAGAAGGCCATTTGCATGACGGTATTAATACGCGCGGCCAGGCCACATTCGCGGGCGATTTTCGCCGCGTTAACCACATAGAATCGGGCTTTTTTCTGCTTCAGCACCGTCTGTACTTCCTGCGGCAGGCGCGCCCAGACCTCATCCGCATTGTATGGCGTATTGAGGAGGAAAATACCGCCGGGCTTCAGGCGCTCAGCCATCTGGTACTTGTCGATAAACTGCAGCTGATGGCAGCCAACAAAGTCGGCCTGAGAAATAAGGTAGGCCGAGCGGATGGGCTGCTCGCTGACGCGCAGGTGAGAAACGGTCAGACCGCCGGCTTTCTTGGAGTCGTAGACGAAGTAACCCTGCGCGTACCACGGGGTTGAATTGCCGATGATCTTGATGTTGTTTTTGGTGGCCGAGACGCTGCCGTCGCTGCCCAGGCCGTAGAACAGCGCTTCAAGTTTGGCTGTTGCAGGCAGGGTATTTTCCGGTAAAGGCAGGGAAAGATTCGTTACGTCATCATAAATGCCGACCGTGAAACGCGGCTTGGGTTTCGCTTCCCTTAGCTCGTTAAACACGGCCAGCACGCAGTCCGGGCCAAACTCTTTGGAAGACAGGCCATAGCGACCGCCGATAACGCGCGGTAGCGTTTCACGTTCGCCGTTATTAAAGGCTTCAGCGAGAGCGGTCATCACGTCAAGATACAGCGGTTCCGCGTGTGCGCCCGGCTCTTTGGTTCGATCGAGCACCGCCACGGTACGCGCGCTTTCCGGCAGGGCAGAGAGCAGATGTTTAGCCGAGAACGGGCGGTAAAGACGCACTTTAAGCACGCCGACCTTTTCGCCGCGGGTCAGCAGCTCGTCGACCACCTCTTCACAGGTGCCGATAGCAGATCCCATCAGCACAATCACGCGCTCGGCCTGCGGATGGCCGTAGTATTCGAACGGCTTGTACTCGCGTCCGGTTGCGGCAGCAAAGTCATTCATTGCCTGCTCGACGTGGTCATAAACCGCGTTGTACCACGGGTTTGTGGCCTCGCGTGACTGGAAATAAGTATCCGGGTTTGCCGATGTCCCGCGAATTACCGGATGTTCCGGGTTAAGGGCGCGGGCGCGATGCGCGTCAATTTCTGCCTGTGGCAGCAGATCCAGGATAGTCTCGTCAGCCAGCGGGACGATTTTGTTGATTTCGTGAGAGGTGCGGAAACCATCAAAGAAGTGAATAAACGGTACGCGACTTTTGAGCGTGGCGATATGCGAAATTAAGGCAAAGTCCTGTGCTTCCTGAACGCTGCTGGCACACAGCATCGCGCACCCGGTCTGGCGCACGGCCATCACGTCCGAGTGATCGCCAAAAATTGAGAGTGCGTGGGTGGCCACCGTACGCGCCGCGACGTGCAGGACGAAGGGGGTCAGTTGTCCCGCGAGTTTGTACAGCGTTGGGATCATTAACAACAATCCCTGAGAGGAGGTGAACGAGGTGGAAAGCGAGCCAGTCTGCAGCGCTCCGTGGACCGTAGCAATCGCACCCGCTTCAGACTGCATTTCAACCACTCTCGGGACATCGCCCCAGACGTTTTTTAACCCGTTTCCCGCCCAGGCATCCGCCTGCTCGGCCATAGTTGAACTTGGCGTGATCGGATAGATGGCGATAACTTCACTGGTGCGAAACGCGACTGAGGCAACTGCACCATTACCGTCAATAGTTTGCATAGGACGACACCCTTACATTGCGCAAAAAATAGGGGGCTGTCATAAGGCGACAAACCCTGAATATTATCTGTGTAGTCTAGCAAACAGGGGGTTTTACGATTTTCGCTTTTGTGTCCTCGGTATTCCCACCATCAATGGTTAGATCAAACTTAGGGCGAAAAAATTGCGAGAAATTGTTTCAGCGGCGCATAAATACGCACTTCCGCTCTCGACGACACGGGATGTGATGCCTATTATGCTTAGGTTTCGCACTAATTACGGGGAAGAGAGCATGCGTTCAGCATTTTGGGTAGGGTGTGCCGCGTTGTTGTTGTCGGCATGTAGCAGTGAACCTGTGCAGCAGGCCACGGCGGCCCACGTGGCGCCGGGAATGAAAGCGGCAATGTCCAGTTCAGGCCAGGCCAACTGCGCCATGATTGGCGGCTCGCTGTCTGTTGCCCGCCAGCTTGATGGTTCGGCTATTGGGATGTGCGCCTTGCCAAACGGCAAACGCTGTAGTGAACAGTCGCTTGCCGTTGGAAGCTGCGGTAGCTACTGATTATTCTGCTCGCTTAAACATCAGCGTCTTATCGGCCGTCGCCAGCGTCAGCTGGTCTTCAGTCAGGTCGACCTGCGCCCCTTTGCGCAGCATGTCGCCAATGGCCTGATCCAGCTCGTTAAGCTGTGGTTCGGTACAAAGTTTGCGGGTCATCGCCAGCGTTTTCACTTTTAGCTCGCCTTCGGACAGCTTTCCCTGCCCGTTGAAGCGGTTACACATCTGGCCCGAAACGCTAATGTTATCAATGAGACTAATGTCGGGAAGCGCGTTAAAAACGATCTCAGGCTGCGTTGTCATGCCCTTCACGGATTTGCCGTCCACGTTTTCCAGAACAAAACGGTGGCTCTTCAGCTGATCCGGCTGAACGGATGCTTTGCCCGGATTAACGCAGCCGCTGAGGACAAGGCTGATAACACTTAACGCGATGAGCTTTTTCATTTTTCTTCTCAAATAATAAATTCTGTGAATCTTTTACCAGTGTAACGATACTCTGCGGTGCGTTAATGGGGTTTATCTGAAAGTGCGGGGTGGTGCCGGGCAGCACAGGGCTGCCCGGAATGAAGTTTAATGCGATTTAAACCCGGCAGCCGTCATCAGCATGCGAAAGAGCATGCTGACTGCTGCCAGCGCAAGTACGCTGCCGCCCCAAATAATGGCCAGCCACAGCAATCTTTTCCAGACAGGTTGTTGCATCAGTGATAACCCTCCCCAGGCTGAACTTTGCCGCGAAATACGTAGTAGCTCCAGAAGGTGTAGACCAGAATAACGGGAATGATCAACAGCGCGCCCACCAACATAAAGCCCTGGCTTTGCGTCGGCGCGGCGGCCTGCCACAGGGTGATCGACGGCGGTATGATATGCGGCCAGATGCTGATCCCAAGCCCGCTAAAGCCGAGAAATATTAGCCCCAGCGTCAGAATAAACGGCCGAGCATGGCTGTCAGGATTACTCAGGCAGCGCCACTGATAGAAGCTAAACATGACGACCAGGGCAGGGACTGGCAGCAGATAAAACAGATTCGGCAGCGTAAACCAGCGCGCCGCGATGGCCGTGTGCGCCAGCGGCGTCCAGAGGCTGATCGCTGCGATAAACGCCAGCAGCACGATTAACAGCGTTTTCGACACCTCACGCATCCGCTGCTGCAGCGCATTTTCGCTTTTCATCACCAGCCAGGTTGAGCCTAACAGCGCGTAGGCCACCACCAGACCCGCGCCGCAGAACAGGTTAAACGCGGTAAACCAGTCAAACGGTCCGCCGGTATACGTTCTGCCCGTGACGCTAAAGCCGTTAATGACGGCACCTACCGTCACGCCCTGGGTAAAGGTCGCCAGAACGGAACCGCCAATAAACGCCTTATCCCAGAAAGGACGGTGGGCCGGCGTGGCTTTAAAGCGAAATTCAAACGCCACGCCGCGGAATATAAGTCCGATCAGCATTAACGTCAGCGGAATGGTCAGAGCATCAACAATCACCGCATAGGCCAGTGGGAATGCACCGAACAGGGCGGCACCACCCAGCACCAACCAGGTCTCATTGCCGTCCCAGACCGGTGCGACGCTGTTGACCATCACGTCGCGATCGTCGGCGTTTTGTGTTGCCGGGAACAGAATACCGATTCCCAGATCAAACCCGTCCATGACGATATACATCAGCGTGGCAAAGACGATGATGACAAACCAGATAATGGAAAGATCGATACCCATTATGGCTGCTCCTTATGTTCAGCTGTGACGGCAGAAAGCGGGCGCGCCGGGCGTCCATCGGACTCGGTGGCGAACGATTCATGCGGCTGCGGGCCTTTTCGGATGAGGCGCACCATATAGCTGTAGCCCACGCCGAATACCGAGGTATAGACGACGAAGAAGGCCAGCAGGCTCACGCTCATATGCAGGTCACCATGGGCTGAAACCGCATCCTTCGTTCGCTGGAGTCCGTAGACCACCCACGGCTGGCGGCCGACTTCGGTGGTGACCCATCCGGCCAGAATGGCAATCAGCCCGGATGGCCCCATCAGCAGGGCAAACCACAGGAACGGACGCGAAGAATAAACTCGCTTTTTATAACGCAGCCAGAGCGCCACTACCCCAAGTAGCAGCATCAGCATCCCTAAGCCCGCCATAATGCGGAACGACCAGAAGACGATGGTGGAATTAGGACGGTCTTCTTTTGGAAACTCTTTTAGCGCAGGGACCTGTTTATCCAGGCTGTGCGTCAGGATGAGGCTACCCAGCGCCGGGATCGCCACTCCAAAGCGGGTGCGCTCCTGCTCCATGTCAGGCCAGCCAAACAGCAGCAGTGAGGTAGGCTCGCCCGGCGGATTTTCCCAATGGCCTTCAATAGCGGCAATCTTGGCGGGCTGATGCTTTAAGGTGTTCAACCCGTGCATATCGCCAACCAGCGCCTGGATGGGTGCAACAATCAGCGTCATCCACAGCGCCATCGAAAACATCGCCCGAATGGCAGGGGTATTATTCCCGCGCAGCAGATGCCATGCTGCGGATGCACCGACAAACAGGGCGCTACTCAGGAATGCCGCAATCGACATATGCAGCAGGCGGTAGGGGAAGGAGGGGTTAAATACCACGGCGAACCAGTCCACCGGTACCACCTGTCCGTTGACGATCTCGTAGCCTTGCGGGGTCTGCATCCAGCTGTTCGAGGAGAGGATCCAGAAGGTTGAGATAATGGTGCCCAGCGCCACCATGCAGGTGGAGAAGAAGTGCAGCCCTGGCCCCACTTTATTCCAGCCGAACAGCATCACGCCGAGGAACCCGGCTTCGAGGAAGAAGGCGGTAAGCACTTCATAGGTCAGCAGCGGGCCGGTAATGCTGCCCGCAAATTGCGAAAAGCCGCTCCAGTTGGTGCCAAACTGGTAGGCCATCACCAGACCGGAGACCACGCCCATGCCAAAATTGACGGCAAAAATCTTCGACCAGAAATGGTACAGCGAGCGCCAGACTGGATTTTTCGTTTTAAGCCACAGCCCTTCGAGCACGGCCAGATAGCTGGCCAGGCCGATAGTGATGGCCGGGAAAATAATGTGAAAGGATACGGTAAAGGCAAACTGTATCCGCGCAAGGTGAAAAGCATCTAAACCAAACATGCAAAACTCCGCGATGTAATTATGTCGATGCCATTCTAAGCCGCGCCAGCGCTGGGTTGCAGAGACAGACCTGGGTTATTTATCTATAACAGTTTTCTTGCCTGCCTTTGCTTTATATTGCTGGGCGGCAATATTTCTGCCCAAGGGAGGTTCATTTTCGTAATGCCCAGAGGTAAATCAACATGGCATTGAGCAAAAATGAGAAGATGAAAAGCAACAGTGTATAGCTTTCACTCCATTCAAGTTCAGTCATAAAGCCAAAATGTCTGGTGAAGAGATGATAAAGTAATACATCAGGCATGAAGTAACATACAAGTGAGTAAAAAACAAACAGCATCAATGTTTCAACAACCCAGGTAAGGGTATGCTTTTTTGCATTCATTAATATACCTGTATTGTTCCAGGTGCATCTAACCCAGCAGTAACTTTAAACGTGCCGGACGCCAGTAGACCATGCATCAGAATTCTGTAATGGGAGTGATTTGGCAACGTAATACATCCATTGCTAATCCCAGATTGTCCCGCCGGGTGTAACCGGAAAGAACCACGCTCAACATTATTGATAAAAGTTCTATCGTCAATGTGAGTATCGTGGCGGTAAAGAGCAAACCAAAAGTCACGGTTTGATCCGCTTTCTAACCCTTTAATTGCGTCATGCCAGTGAGTACCAAAACCGCCTCGTGGACGTGTCACGATATTGTTGGTAGATGCAGACCATGACTAAATCCCAACACCTCGATACTGCCCTCACGATCTTGTACATCGACAGCGCCTTTGATATCTACTCCACCGTCGTCTTTTAGCCACAGGTATGCTGGAATGGCCATCTTAAACTCCGTTTTTCTTTCACAGTTCGTATACCGAATGAATGTTAATACTCCCAATGTGTTATGGTGATTAGACAAAAAATGCCATGCAAAATATTTATATTTCATTGATTTATAAATGTTTTTCTCGAGATTGGTCCCGCTAATATTTTGTGCCGTATTAAGCGTTTCTGAATAAAAACACTATTTTTATGAATTTTGGCATTAAACCGCTTGCTTTGTCGTCATCGCCGTGCGTTAATGGTCTTCTGGTTTTGAGTCCAAAAAAATATCTGACGTAGTTTCATAAAGCAGTTCTCATCACGTTGTGCCTCTCCGCAGCCTCTCTTGGGTCTTTGTCTACATTCCGATTAGTTTTGTTTAAAACCATTATTGCCTGATCGGCTCATGAGTAATTTACGTTTTTACGTTCACAGGAGAATCCTATGACTTCTTATATCCATTTCCGCTGCCCATGCTGTCATGGCTCGCAGTACCGTACCTCAGTCTTTGATGTATCTGAGAAAAACCCGCTCGGTGCGAAATGCATCTTTTGCAAATCGTCAATGATCACGCTCGATCACCTGGCCGCTGCGCGTCAGGCGCATAGCCACGTTACCGAGTACCGTAAGTAATTTTTACTTAAACTATAACAGTTAGCAAAATCTTCTCTTTTTCTCCTGCTGATATACACTGTCGGCAATAAGGAGAATCTGATGAAAAAATACCAGCGTCTGGCGCAACAAATTATCTCGCAGATTGAGCTTGGCGTTTGGCTGCCGGGCGATAAGCTGCCTTCCCTGCGAGAGCAGGTGGCAAGCAGCGGCATGAGCTTTATGACCGTTGGCCACGCGTATCAGATGCTGGAAAGTCAGGGGCGCATTGTCGCCAGGCCGCAGTCGGGCTATTACGTTGCCTCGCGCCCGACCGCACAACAGCCTGCGCCGCCTGCCCAGGTAATGCGTGACGAAGCGGTAGATATCAACACCTACATTTTCGAGGTCTTACAGGCCAGCCGCGATCCGTCCGTTGTTCCTTTCGCCTCCGCGTTTCCCGACCCCCGGCTTTTCCCGCTTCAGCAGCTCAACCGCTCGCTGGCAAACGTCAGTAAAACCGCTACCGCAATGAGTGTGATTGAGAACCTGCCGCCCGGTAACGCTGAACTTCGTCACGCCATTGCGCGCCGTTATGCGCAGCAGGGGATGAACATCTCGCCGGACGAGATCGTCATTACCGCAGGCGCCCTTGAGGCCCTCAACCTGAGTTTGCAGGCGGTGTCGGAGCCAGGAGACTGGGTGATTGTTGAAAACCCGTGTTTTTACGGCGCGCTGCAGGCGCTGGAGCGTCTGAAGCTAAAAGCGCTGTCGGTCGCCACAGACGTCCGGGAGGGGATCGATCTGAATGCGCTGGAGCAGGCGCTGAACGACTACCCCGTAAAAGCCTGCTGGCTCATGACCAACGGCCAAAACCCGCTTGGCTTCACGCTGAGTGCGGAAAAAAAAGCGCGTCTGGTCGCGCTCCTGACGGAGCACAACGTCACCTTGATCGAGGACGATGTCTACAGCGAGCTCTATTTTGGTCGCGAAAAACCGCTTCCGGCCAAAGCCTGGGACCGGGTAGATATGACGCTTCACTGCTCTTCCTTTTCAAAATGCCTGGTGGCGGGGTTTCGCATCGGCTGGGTGGCGGCAGGAAAACACGCGCGCCGCATTCAGCAGCTGCAGCTGATGAGCACCTTATCAACCAGTTCTCCCATGCAGCTGGCGCTGGTGGACTACCTGGCGACCAAGCGCTACGACGCCCATCTGCGCCGCCTGCGACGCACGCTCGCCGAGCGAAAACAACAGGCCTGGCAGTCACTTCTGCGCCATATGCCCGCCGGCGTCAAAATCCACCACAACGACAGCGGCTACTTTTTATGGCTGGAGCTACCTGCGCGGCTGGACGCGGGGCTGCTGAGCGAAAAGGCCTTAACGCACCACATCAGCATTGCGCCGGGAAAAATGTTTTCCACCTCTGACGCGTGGACGCCGTTCTTCCGGTTTAATACGTCCTGGGCGTGGGGCGAGCGGGAAGAGCAGGCGGTCATTCAGTTAGGTAAATTAATTAGCACAATGATGGAATAACTTTTCCCCTTTATTTAAATAATCATTTCTTATCCTGACGACGGCACGGCAAATATTTTGCGGTGCCGTATCATATGAAATCTGCATACCGGCTTTCGCGGCTAACTCCTTGTCTATAATCCAGTTAACGGGGAATGCGTCCTCGGTCACACCTTGATGAAATTTCCTTAAGCCGAACGGTGCGGCGCATTTGCGCGGTCTACGTTTAATAAGGGAGATATTTTTACGGCACGGCTGCCGCTAAATTTCATTGCGACAGGAGTAACTCTTATGAGCAAAAAATTTGCCCGCAGCAGCCTGTGCGCGCTCGGCATGACTATCATGACCGCGCAAGCCGCAGAACCACCAAAGGCCATTGGCGGCGGGGAAGGCCGACTGGATATTATCGCCTGGCCGGGGTACATCGAACGCGGACAGACGGATAAAAATTATGACTGGGTTACCCAGTTTGAAAAAGAGACCGGCTGTGCGGTCAACGTTAAAACGGCGGCCACGTCCGATGAAATGGTCAGCCTGATGGCGAAGGGAGGTTACGACCTTGTCACCGCGTCAGGTGATGCCTCGCTCCGCCTGATTATGGGAAAACGCGTTCAGCCGATTAACCCGGAACTGATCCCCAACTGGAAAACCCTTGACCCGCGCATCGTGAAGGGCGAGTGGTTTAACGTGGGCGGCAAGGTCTACGGCACGCCGTATCAGTGGGGGCCCAATCTTTTGATGTACAACACCAAAACCTTCCCGACGCCGCCGGACAGCTGGAGCGTGGTCTTTACGAAGCAGGATCTGCCGGACGGCAAAACCAATCAGGGACGCGTGCAGGCATACGACGGTCCGATTTATATCGCCGATGCGGCGCTGTTCGTCAAAGCCACTCAGCCGCAGCTGGGTATTAGCGACCCGTATCAGCTCACTGAAGAACAGTATGCCGCCGTGCTCAAGGTACTTCGCGACCAGCATGCCCTGATCCACCGCTACTGGCATGACACCACCGTCCAGATGAGTGACTTCAAAAATGAAGGCGTCGTGGCCTCCAGCGCCTGGCCGTATCAGGCGAATGCCCTGAAGGGCGAGAACCAGCCCGTTGCCACCGTCTTCCCGAAAGAGGGGGTGACCGGCTGGGCGGATACCACCATGCTGCATGCGCAGGCAAAACACCCGATGTGCGCCTACAAGTGGATGAACTGGTCGCTCACGCCGAAAGTGCAGGGCGATCTGGCGGCATGGTTTGGCTCGCTGCCCGTCGTGCCTGAAGGGTGTAAGGCCAGCACGCTGCTGGGTGACAAGGGCTGTGAAACCAACGGCTATAACTATTTTGACAAAATCATGTTCTGGAAAACCCCCATCGCAGAAGGCGGAAAATATGTGCCTTACAGCCGCTGGACGCAGGATTACATCGCCATCATGGGTGGCCGTTAATCATCCGGGAGCAGAACATGACGTACGCGGTAGAGTTTAATGACGTTTCCCGTCTGTACGGCGACGTGAGGGCGGTGGATGGGGTCACCATTGCCGTTCGTGACGGAGAATTCTTCTCCATGCTGGGGCCTTCGGGCTCCGGCAAAACCACCTGCCTGCGTCTGATTGCCGGCTTTGAGCAGCTGTCAGGCGGCACGATATCTATCTTTGGCAAAGAGGCGAGCGCGCTGCCGCCGTGGGAGCGGGACGTGAACACCGTATTCCAGGATTACGCGCTGTTCCCGCATATGTCGATCCTCGATAACGTCGCCTACGGGCTGATGGTGAAAGGCGTCGACAAGAAAAAACGCCACGCGCAGGCTCGCGACGCGCTGGAAAAAGTGGGCTTAAGCTTTGCCGTCGCCCGCAAGCCTTCGCAGCTTTCCGGAGGCCAGCGCCAGCGTGTGGCCATCGCGCGGGCGCTGGTGAATGAACCACGCGTCCTGCTGCTCGACGAGCCGTTAGGCGCGCTCGATCTCAAGCTGCGGGAGCAGATGCAGTTCGAGCTGAAGAAACTTCAGCAGGAACTCGGCATCACCTTTATTTTCGTCACCCACGATCAGGGTGAAGCCCTCTCCATGTCGGACCGGGTGGCGGTGTTCAATAACGGGCGCATCGAGCAGGTCGATACCCCGCGCGATCTCTACATGCGCCCGCGCACGCCGTTTGTCGCCGGTTTTGTCGGCACCTCGAACGTCTTCGATGCAGGCCTGGCGCATAAAGTCTGCGGCATGGAGGGCAGCTACTCCCTGCGTCCGGAACATATCCGCCTGAATGAGGGGGGTGAGGTTCAGGTGCAGGGCGTCGTCCAGGCCGTTCAGTATCAGGGGGCTGCCACGCGCCTTGAGCTCAGGCTCGCCGACGGTGCCAAACTGCTGGTGAGCCAGGCAAATCTCAGCGATTTCTCGCCGCTAAGCGGCATTGCGCCGGGGCAGGCCGTCACGGCGTCGTGGTCGCGCGAGGCGATGATTCGCCTGCAGGAGGAGAGGTGAAATGGCTATGAGTGTCGCGCACCCTCCCGCCCCGCGCGGCCGCATAAGCCGCATTACGTCCCTGTTCTGGCGTAAACCGTCGCTCGGACTGTTCCTGCTTCTGCTTGCACCGCTGATGTGGTTTGGCATTGTCTATTTAGGATCGCTGCTGACCCTTTTGTGGCAGGGTTTTTACACCTTTGACGATTTCACCATGACGGTCACGCCGGATCTGACCCTGGCGAACATACTGGCGCTCTTCAATCCGGCAAACTACGACATCATCCTGCGCACGTTAACGATGGCGATTGCGGTGACGATTGCCAGCGCAATTCTGGCGTTCCCGATGGCCTGGTACATGGCGCGATACACCCGCGGCAAGTGGAAAGCGTTTTTCTATATCGCCGTGATGCTGCCAATGTGGGCGAGCTACATCGTCAAAGCCTACGCCTGGACGCTGCTGCTGGCGAAGGACGGCGTGGCACAATGGTTCCTCAACCACCTGGGACTGGAGCCGCTCCTGACCTCGATCCTTACGCTACCCGCGGTAGGCGGCAACACTTTATCCACCTCCGGGCTGGGGCGGTTTCTGGTCTTCGTCTATATCTGGCTGCCGTTTATGATCCTGCCCGTTCAGGCGGCGCTGGAACGTCTGCCGGCTTCGCTGCTGCAGGCCTCAGCCGATCTCGGCGCGCGCCCGCGCCAGACCTTCCGCTATGTCGTTCTGCCGCTGGCTATACCGGGTATTGCCGCGGGCTCGATCTTCACCTTTTCCCTGACGCTGGGGGATTTCATCGTACCGCAGCTGGTCGGGCCGCCGGGCTACTTCATTGGTAACATGGTCTACTCCCAGCAGGGCGCTATCGGCAATATGCCCATGGCCGCCGCGTTCACGCTGGTTCCCATCGTGCTGATTTCTCTTTATCTGGCGTTCGTGAAACGTCTGGGAGCATTCGATGCACTCTGAACGCGCACCGCTGTTCCTGAAAGTGGCAGCGTGGGGAGGCGTCATCTTCCTGCACTTCCCGCTGCTGATTATCGCGGTCTATGCCTTTAATACCGAAGATGCTGCCTACAGCTTTCCGCCTCAGGGGCTGACGCTGAAGTGGTTTACTGCGGCGGCGGGGCGCGGCGATATCATCGAATCGGTGACGTTGTCACTTCAGGTTGCCGCGCTATCCACCGCGATAGCCCTGGTGCTTGGCACGCTTGCTGCAGCGGCGCTCTGGCGAAGCGAGTTTTTTGGCAAGAACGCGATCTCGCTATTGCTGCTGCTGCCGATTGCGTTGCCGGGGATCATCACCGGCCTGGCGCTGCTGACAGCGTTCAAAACAATCAACCTTGAGCCGGGGTTTTTCACCATCGTGGTTGGGCACGCCACGTTTTGCGTGGTGGTGGTCTTCAATAACGTGATTGCGCGGTTCAGACGCACCTCCTGGAGTCTGGTGGAAGCGTCGATGGATCTCGGGGCCGACGGATGGCAAACCTTCCGCTATGTGGTGCTGCCCAACCTGGGCTCCGCGCTGCTGGCCGGGGGAATGCTGGCGTTTGCCCTGTCGTTTGACGAAATTATCGTCACAACCTTTACGGCGGGACACGAACGCACGTTACCGCTGTGGTTGCTCAATCAGCTAGGCCGTCCGCGCGACGTGCCGGTCACCAACGTCGTTGCACTGCTGGTGATGCTGGTAACAACCATCCCCATTCTGGGAGCCTGGTGGCTAACCCGCGACGGCGAGAACATCGCCGGCGGCGGGAAATAACATTGATTTGAACAGGACAATGCTATGCAAACACATCTGCTGATAAAGGGTGAACTGGTTGCCGGAGAGGGAGAGAAACAGCCTGTCTATAACCCGGCCACCGGAGAGGTGCTGCTGGAGATTGCTGAAGCGTCAGCGGCACAGGTCGACGCGGCGGTTCAGGCCGCCGACCGGGCTTTTACTGAGTGGGGACAAACGACACCGAAAACGCGCGCCGAGTGCCTGCTGAAACTCGCGGATGCGATTGAAGCGCATGGCGAAGAGTTTGCCCGGCTCGAATCCCTCAACTGCGGCAAGCCGCTGCACTGTGCGCTGGGCGATGAAATTCCCGCCGTGGTCGACGTTTTCCGTTTCTTCGCCGGGGCGGCCCGCTGCCTGAACGGGCTGGCCGCGGGTGAGTATCTTGACGGCCACACGTCGATGATCCGCCGCGACCCGGTGGGCGTGGTTGCCTCTATCGCGCCGTGGAACTACCCGCTGATGATGGCGGCATGGAAGCTGGCGCCTGCGCTGGCGGCCGGTAACTGTGTGGTCATCAAGCCGTCTGAAATCACGCCGCTAACGGCGTTGAAGCTGGCGGAGCTGGCGAAAGATGTCTTCCCGGCTGGCGTTCTCAACGTGCTGTTTGGCCGTGGAAAAACGGTGGGCGACCCGCTCACCGGACATGAAAAAGTGCGCATGGTGTCGCTGACCGGTTCGATTGCCACCGGGGAGCATATCATCGGCCACACGGCGTCCTCCATTAAGCGCACCCACATGGAGCTGGGCGGTAAAGCGCCGGTTATCGTGTTCGATGACGCCGACCTGGATGCGGTTGTAGAAGGCGTGCGGACGTTTGGTTTCTACAATGCCGGGCAGGACTGTACGGCGGCCTGCCGTATCTATGCCCAGAAGGGGATCTATGCCCGGCTGGTGGAAAAGCTCGGTGCCGCGGTCGCCAGCCTCAAAATGGGTGCCCCGGAGGATGAGTCTACTGAACTCGGTCCGCTCAGCTCGGCTGCCCATCTTTCACGCGTCTGTCAGGCGGTTGACGAGGCGAAAGCCCTTGGCCATATCCGCGTGGTGACGGGCGGGAGCAAAAAAGAGGGGGCGGGCTACTACTTCCAGCCAACGTTGCTGGCCGGGGCGAAACAGGACGATGCCATCGTTCAGCGAGAAGTGTTTGGACCGGTGGTGAGCGTCACCGAATTCAACGATGAAGCGCAGGTCCTGGCCTGGGCGAACGATTCGCAGTACGGCCTGGCGTCGTCGGTCTGGACGAAAGACGTGGGACGCGCCCATCGCCTGAGCGCTCGTCTGCAGTACGGCTGCACCTGGGTCAATACCCACTTTATGCTGGTGAGCGAAATGCCGCACGGCGGCATGAAATTGTCTGGCTATGGAAAGGATATGTCGGTGTACGGACTTGAGGATTATACGGTTGTCCGGCATGTGATGATAAAACATTAGGAAATCATGCCCGGCGGTCTGCATCGCCGGGCGTTTGCTTTACCAGCCACACACCTCGTGCTCATTTTCCGTGTCGTAAGCGCGGACGGTATTCACCAGATCTTTGACCACGTCTGCGGCGACGTCGGGGATGAGCAACTCCATGGGGGCCTCTGTTTCATAATCCACCGAGACGCCGTTGCTGTTGTTGGTCACGGTCACTGTGTACGTTGCTTTACCCACGCGGTTACTCCTTATGTGTATTGACTACTTTGCCGATGCCTGCACCCTGAAGCGTAACAGCAGGATCGGCAAAAAAGTCGATATTGAAATAGGTATCGTCGGTCAATAGCTCGATGCGGTGCCATTTCTCTGGCGGCGAGATGCCAAACGATCCGGCTTCAATCACCAGTTCCAGATCCGGTTCGGTCGCGTCAGCGTTCGGGAAACCAAAATAGCGCACCGCACCCTGCATCACCGACAAACGGCCATATACGCTGGCTTTCGTATTATGGTGGGTGAAAAGGGCTTTTGGCGCGGTGTCTTTGTTCCAGAATGGCGTGGAGCGGGTATGAACAAAATTCTCAGGGATACGTAGCATAAGGGTTTCCTCGTAAATAAAAGCCGCTTAAAGCGACTTCAACACCTCTGGTTCGACGAAAAATTCAATATTGAACAGCGTGTCGTCGCTCATCACCTCGATGTGATGCCATTTCTCAGGGGGAAAAACACCGAAGTGGCCGGCCCTGATAATCAGTGTGCTGTCAGGCTCAGGGGCATGTTCATCAGCATAACCCAGGTAGCGGACGGCACCCTGCATAACGGACAGGCGGGGATAAACGCCCGGACGGGTACCCGTGTCGAGATGACGCTGAAAGATCCCGGCGGGGGCGGTTTCTTTATTCCAGAAAGGGGTAGAGCGGGTATGAATACAGCTTTGCGGAATGCGTAGCATATTGCCTCCCATGTATGTCTGCCTTTATTAGACGCCTTTGCGGAAGAGAAGATTTATCAAAAAGTGCATTTCACTTGCATGTTATCAATGAAGATAATGGGTGGCTCCCCCTGTTTGTAATACAAAATACTCAGTTGTTATTAGCCGTAATATTTAAGTGGTTATTATGTAATGAAAAAACTTGATCTGTATCAACATATGACGCATATTGCGTGCGGTTATTTTTTCGGCTCTGGTATACAGAATGACGTTGTATCAAAAGATGTTGGTTTTTTACGCAGTGATGGCTTCCATCTGTGCATTGATTACCTGGTTCCTTTCTAAAGACCGCAAGCGCATCCGCCTGCTTAGCGCGTTTCTGGTCGGGTCGACCTGGCCGATGAGTTTCCCCGTTGCGCTGCTGATTTCTCTTTTCTGAAGCATCCTTCCAATTTCGAAAGATGAACATAGCATTCCAGTTACGATGGCTGTATAAATACACAGTGCATCGTAAAAGGAGTGCTTATGAACAGTTTTTACTCGCATCATGCGGGTTGCACCGTGCGCTGGCATGATTTGCCCGGTTCTGGCGATCCCGTAGTCTTTATCCACGGATTGGGCTGCGCCTCTTCCTATGAATATCCTCGCGTCGTCCGAGACCCTCAGTTTGACGGGCGCAGAGCTATTCTCATCGATTTACCCGGCAGCGGTTACAGCGATAAGCCTGAACATTACAGCTATAAAACGACTGAACAGGCGCGCGTCGTGGCGGAGTTGATTGACCATCTTCAGCTGGATGCCTTCTGGTTATACGGTCACAGCATGGGCGGCAGCATTGCTATAGAAACGGCGGGGCTGCTGGCACCGCGCGTGAAGGGACTGATGGTGTCGGAGCCCAATTTTCACGCAGGTGGGGGGATGTTTAGCCGCTCTATTGCGGCGCAAACTGAACACCAGTTTGTGGCGCAGGGCTATAATGCCATGCTCCGCAAAGAGACCACCGCCTGGGCCGGGTGCCTGCAAAGCAATGCACCCTATGCCGTCTGGCGCGGCGCATCAAGCCTGGTCGCCGGTGTTGAGCCGGACTGGGAAGCGCAATTTCTGTCGCTACCTTGCCCGGTGACGTTGATTTTTGGTGAGCTCTCACTGCCGGATGACGATGTGGATAATCTGAAGCTGAAGGGCGTTGAGGTCAAAATCATCCCTGCGGCGGGGCACTCCATGTCGTGGGAAAACCCGTCGGCACTGGCGCAGGCGTTAGCGGAGTGTATGGCGGCGTGATTATCGTTGCTGAATACAGGCCGGGTAAGCGCAGCGCTACCCGGCAAGATAGGCCTCTACAGGATTAAAGCCCGCAGTGCCCGACGTGCGTCAGGCTGAACATCATGCGGGTGCTGATAATCAATGTTTTCGATTGCCCGGTTATAGAGGGCAACCAGCCAGTCATAAACGTACGCGGTGGCCGCATGAACAGGCTGCTCCCCCAGACGCGTCAGGCGCGGTGCGGCACTGCTGACGACGGGCGTAACAAAGATTGCCTGACCTTTGCGAATGCGGCTTGCGGGGCGTTCTGCTGACGGGGTCTGGTCGTAACCCAGCCAGCCAACGAAATTCCCTATCACCGCATGCAGCTGCGCCGCGCTGCTTTTATCCGCGTCGACAATTTGCTGAAGCTGTTGCGGCAGATTAAGCCGGTAGCTGGTTACCACCAGCACATCCGCAATTTGCTGCAGCACCGCGGGCTCCAGACCAAGACGGGCGGCGGTAGCTTCATTGCGGCTCCACTGGCGCAGATGATTTATCCATACTCTGTGCGCCAGGCGCGCTTTGTCTTTTGTCTGGAATCGTCCTGCGCTTTCCTGGGCGTTATCGGCGAACAGATCGATGGTGTCCGTGAACAGCCCGTTCACCTGCTCCTCGCGCGGCTGCTGAACGGCGAGCAGCGTTTCAAAGGCTTTCAGCGGCGGCAGCAGGCCCTCAAGCAGCTCCCCGTGACGGGCGGCACTGCTTTGCAGCGTGCGCACCATATTTTCGGCCTGAGCACGTCGTGTACCCGGTTCCTCAACCAGCGGCGCCAGATAGCTTTGCATCAGCGACGCGATCTCCTGCCGCAGCAGGTTTTTCAGCGTGCCAAGGCGCTTCTGCCGCTGTGCCGGGAGCGTCGCCTGAGACAACCACTCAATGACGCGCTGCATGCTGTGGCTGTCCAGCGCCTGCAGAGTTCCCCAGCGCAGGCCTGGCTTGCCCAGCAGATGCTGTACGGCTTCATCGAGATTCTGTCGGGTAGTGAAACGAGCGTCATGCGGTGTGATCGCCCACACCAGCCCCGGCAGGGCAGACTCCTCGGCAGGCTGGGTCTCTTTAATCCAGTTAATTAACACTTTTGCTTTTTGGGCCGTCTGCTCGTGCCGCGCTGTCGCGTTGCAGATAACCAGCACATCCGGCTGGAGCTGCTGGCGGTAATGTTCAAGCAGCCACTGGCATTTAGCCTGTACTAAAGGATCGGCACTGCCGTCTTCAAAGACCGGAATATCAATGATATCAACGTTATCCAGCGCGCCATTCTCAACCGGCAAGACCAGCTCGCGGGTAAGGAAAGCAAGCACGTCGACCGGGATGCTGATGGCGTTGAGCATTTCACCGTTGTTCAGCGGATGAAGCAGCGTCTCCTGAGTTTCCTGCTGGGTTAAGGTGCCGTGCGTCAGGAACCCTTCACCAGGCAGACCAAAGCTGTCCACCAGCAGGCTCAGCGGCGCAGCCAGCTCGCTCGCATGGCTGGTCTGATGCAGCACGTGGGCAAGCTTCAGCCACTGCTGGGTTAACTCCTGCTGCTCGCCCCACAGCAGCGACCAGACGCTGGCGCGGGTGCTGAGATCGAGCGATGGCACCAGCTGGGCAAACTCATGCCACAGGGCGTCATCAATTTGCTGTCTCGCGGCGGGTACCGTGCTTTGCCAGAAACGCGAAATCGCACCCACATCCTGCGCCGTGATGCCGGGCACGCTCTGCGGCTGGCGAAGGCCGCGCCATTTCTCCAGACGCGTCTCAATGACCGCCTTATCCACCGCACGCATCTGCGGGTGCAGCGTCGTGCGGGCAATAAACAGTTGTACCAGTTCGGCCTCGGTGACCAGGCTCAGACGCAGCGGAAACGCCTCATCCGCTACCTCCGGGGTGTCTCGGGTGAAGCGCACGGCCATGTTGGTCAGGGCATGCCCTGGGTTAATATGCGAAAAATAGTCAAAGGTGCGCTGGCCCGGCATCACGTTCAGGCGCCCGTTACCGCTGCCGCACAGCGACAGCAGCAGGTGCGCTTTGGCGCTCTGAGAATAGCCGTAAAGCCCAATGCTGCTCCGGCGGGTCAGGGCGCGTTCAATGGCCTGCTCCCGCGCCTGCGCCGCGTTGATGCGAGCAAGCAGGGCATCAGCATCGTTATCCAGCACAGGGGCGTTCAGGCGCGTCTCATTAATCCACCCGATCAAGGCCTGAGTGGTGGTCGTGGTCGCTGTCATTTCAGGTATACGCTCCCGCTGTCGATCCAGTAGTGGCTACCGCTGTGTCGGCGATCGGCCAGGGTATTCAGTTTGAAGGTTAACGCGTCAGGCGCAACCGGCGTGCCGTCCTGCAGCCAGGCATCGCTGAGCTCGAAGGCCTCCGGGCCCTCCTGCTTGCTGCCGCCGCCGAGCTTAAGCCGCACGTTAAGCACGCCGTCGCCGGCAATCGCTTTTGCCAGTTCAGCCGAGTTGATGCTGAGCGTATAAAGCGGCGTGGCGGGCCAGCGCGCGTTCGCCAGCTGGCGGAAACCGAGGGTGACGTTACCGCGCAGCGGGAAGTGCAGCCGCGCGTCGAGCTTCGCGCCGGGTTTATCGAGATCGATATCCTGATACCAGACGTTCTCCTCGCGCAGGGTGTTGACGGTGTTATCCAGCACGCCGAGATAACGCACCGTTGAATACGCGCCAATGTCCGCGGCCTTAAAGTTAAAGCGCGGCAGACGCAGATCGAGCGCCAGGCTGCAGAGCATGGCCCCCACCGCGGCGGTCGATTTCGGGTTGCCTATGCGCCCCTGCTGGCTGAAGGGATACCACTCGTGAACCTGATATTTATCCAGCCAGACGATGCGGTTGACCGGCACCGGCTGCAGATGCCGAATCAGCGCCTGAACGCCCGGCAGGCAGCCCGGGCGCCCGGTGATGAGCAGAATATCGCAGCTGTAATGGGAAATCGCTTCACACACAGCGTGGAGCGGCGAGGTCAGCGTAAACTGACCGGCCAGCATTGCATCCTGCATTTCGCGGAAGTTCACGTGCAGCGGCACGGCGAACAGGTCGAAGGCTTCTGAGCCCGCCGGCAGGGCATGATCGATTGCCTGCTGAAGATAGTTCATCACGTTGCGGGTTGGTTTCTGCGCAAGGAGTTCGCCAAAGGTGGCATGCAGGCCCGCCAGCGGATCGTCAATGTCGCTGGCTTCCCACGCGGAAAGAATGGCGTGGCCAAGCGGCATAAAGAGCTGAAGCGCCGTTTGCTGGCGCAGTACCGCCTGGGTATCAATACGCCCGGAGTCGCCGAACAGCGACGCCATCAGCAGCGAGGCGTCCGCAATGCCGGATTTCTGCAGCTGCGTTTGCAGGGCGGGCAGGACATAGCGCTGAATCACGTCCAGCAGGGTATCGTCGCCCGCCACCTTGAACCCTTCGCGGAACAGCAGCTGCGGGGTGATTTTGACGTTATTACCGGAGCCGTCATCAAGCTGGTAGTGGGTTATTGCCATATCCGTGGTGCCACCGCCGATGTCGATAGACGCGACGCGTAATGCGCGCCCCGGCTGCACGCCTGGCTCAGGTTCACGATCCGTGCGGGCGAGGGAGGCGAAAAAGGCTTCCGTCTGGCCGCCAAAATGGGAAATCGCTTCGTTATACAGCCAGACCAACTGACCGCAGCTGGCTTCATCCCACTCCATCTGGATCTCAGGGACCGGCACCACGCTTTTTTCCTGCTGCTTGCGGGTGGCAAAATCTTCATCCTGTGGGTGCCAGCCCATCGCTTTCCAGACGATGGCAATGGCTTCAAACATGCGGCGACGGAAAATCTCGCGCTCCTGCTTCGGCATGGCCGAGGGCAGGGTCAGGATCAGGGTGCGCAGCTGGCGCGGCGAGGCCGGGAAACCCAGGCGCAGGCGGGTGGCGACGCTGTTGATCTGGCCCAGCGCCTGCGCCAGCAGCTCGCACAGCATGTGCGTCATCAGCGTGCTGCGGCTGTACTGCGGCGAAAAGACCGGCAGCCGCTCGTCCTGCGGCAGCGTAAACAGCGGCTCACCGTCATCGTTCATCAGGTTCATCAGCGGAAACGCCGTGGCGAGCGGTTCACGCTGGGTTTTGCCGTTCATCTGGCTAAAGCGCCAGTCCTGCACGACAGGCGTTTCATCCCACAGGTAGCGGCGCGGGCTGGAGATGCCGCTGTTACCTTCGGTTCCCAGGCGCTGCATCGCCAGCTTGCGGGCTTCATCGCCCACGCGAACAATCGACGGCCAGACAAACGCATCTTCGCGACCGCTTTCCACCGAGAAGTGCTGTTTGCCAAAACGCGCTTCGGAGAATTCAAGACGGCTGGTAAAGAGAGGCTCGTTCAGGAACTGCGGCTCGCTTAACGAACGAACCTGCAGCTCGGCGGTCTGCCGGAGCCCGTCGTTTGCATCACCGTGGTCTTCGATAATGACGCCGCAGGTGTGGGTGTTGCCCACGTCGAGGATCAGGTCGACAGGAATGGCAGGCGTGCTGAGCGTATGGGTGACAAATTTCACTTCCGGCACGGTGAGCTGTTCACCGAGCATGGTCAGTACATTGAGCCAGTGGGCCTGATATTCAAAACTGCGCATCGCCTGATGCAGGTCGCGTTCAGAGCGGTTTTCCACGCCGTCGGCATACTGGGTAAATGCCTCACGCAGCCAGCCGTCAATCCATGTCTGGTCGAGGAAGCTTTCTACCTCACTATCGCGCCACGCCAGCGCAAAGCGGGTTCCATTCAGAATATCGTTTTCAACCGGCGACAGGGCGGAAGTGGCATGCTCCGCGATCTGGCTGTCGAGCGCGAGGGTGACGCGGTGCGAGTTGCCTGCCGTGTCGGGCTTCTCGAGCTTGCGCACCTGAACGCGCGCCCAGTTATCCGGTCCTTCCACAAAGGTCCGCGGCGGGTTGAAGCGCAGGAAGGGCACGGGAAGCCAGACGCCGTCCAGCACGGCAAGGGACTGATGCAGCGGAATGGTGGTTTCCGGTTTAACCACTTCAGGCTGACCGCCGTTCGTCCCCGGCAGGGTATAGCGCCCGTTCACCAGGTCGAAATCGAGTCGCAAAAGGGGGCCGTTCGCGGTTTTACGTACGAAGCGCCCGTTGCTGGCGGTGTCCTGCGGCGTCAGGCCGAAATCCAGGAACTGCACGCCGCTGTTGGCAATAAGCGTGACGCTTTGTTTATAGTCGCAAAGATTTACCAGCATAGGATCAGGCACCTGCTTTCTTGAACGTCAGTGGGACGACGGTGTTGGCATCGTAGCGAGCGCGACATTCTGCGATATCGCTGGCCCCGGCTTTACAGGCGACTTCCGGCATCGGATAGCGGGAACCGTCGGTGCAGCGAGCATTGCCGCGACTTTTAATCATCAGCTCGCCATTGCTGTGTAGCCCGGAGAAAATCTCCGCGCGGCAGACAATGTTGTCGCCGTGCACGACGCGGGCAAAACCTTTATTGTTCTGGATTTGATAGCGCATTGATGGCGGCTTGCCGGTGACCGGATCTTTCACGTCGAGAACCGCGCGCCAGGTACCGTTCAGGAAGCGCGTCGACCCGGCTTTCACCTGACCGGCTTCCATCACCATGGCATCTTTCGGGATCGGAACAATTACCACTGGTGCGGCTTCAGGCGCAGGAGCGGGTTCTTTTTCTTTACTGGCGACGACCTCAGCCTGATGCAGGGGGAGATTCATAGCCAGCGGCTCTACCGCTTTGATCGGCTGCGGTGCAATAGCCACGGGCTCAGGAGCCGGTGCCGGAGCGGGCTCTGCCGAAGGGGCCTGTTTTGGCCACAGCAGCGGCGCGGCAACGGCTGCCACAATCACGGCGGCAACCGGCAGGGTCCACAGGGGAATGCGACGTTTTTTCGTGACGGCAACAGGCGCAGGTTCCTGAGCGGGTTGCGCAACAACCGGCGCGGGCTCCGGCTCATACAGTTCTTCCGGCGTAATACGCACGGCGGTGACGGGCGCAATCAGCGGCTCGTCTGCTTTTTCAAAGGTGATGGCCGGTTCGGGCGCGGGTTCTGGCTCGGGCTCTTCAATCACAACGGGGGCAGGCTCGGGGATCAACGCTTCACGCAGGCAGTCGAGGACATCGTCGCGCGCATTTTCGTTCAGGTTTACAAAACCCCAGAAGCAAATAATCGGCTTTCCTGCGACCAGGAAAACAAAATTCTCGCCGGGAAACTGAAACGCTTTCGACAGCAGCGAGCCGAAAAGCTGCTGCGCGGTTTTGGGCGACTGGAGGCATTTCTTGCTTAACGACTCAACGCTGGCAAGCGTGTTTTCCAGATAGCGCAGGGCGCGATAGCGATCGTCTTCACTGGCCGCCTTCCAGCTGGTGACGCTTCCCTCAACGGGGGAATACCAGTCCACGCGGTCGCCGCTGTCGTTGACCTGAGGAATAGCCAGACAGTCCACTATGGCCTGCTGTTTGCGCAATCGAAGCGCTTCCCGGATTTGTAACGCTGATTCAAAAACGGCCTGTCCGCCGCCGCCAACGGCCTGAAAATCATCCAGATTACCGCTGCGTAAAAGAGTTTTTGCCACGATTTGATCCCATATACTTCTTCACACCGTTACTTTAACGAAACGAGGAAGCAAACAAACGGAGGAAGAGACGCTAAAAGCGCCGATTTCTTGCGGCATAGATCGTGACGGTTGTGCTTGACGAATAACGTCACTTAAGGCAAATCACCTATTTTTGCACTGGCGGCAAAACCGGCAAAAAACGCGGCTTTAGAATAACCTGATAGTGTTTCGTTATTTGCCAGGTGATAAGGGCTGTGCTGTTATTACTGACCTATATAATAAAACTGTCAGGGTTATAACTATGTCTACAGGGAAAACGCTGCTCGCCCTTGCGCTGAGCGCTCTTTTACCAGCCGGTGCCGCATGGGCGGCAAACAACGACACCCTTATTTACTGCTCCGAGGCATCGCCAGAGTCGTTCAACCCGCAAATCGCCAGCTCCGGCCCGTCGTTCGTGGCCAGCTCTCAGGTTCTGTACAACCGCCTGATCAATTTCGACCCGGTGAAAAATACCCCGGTACCGTCACTGGCGGAATCCTGGACGATTTCACCGGACGGCAAGACCTATACCTTTACCCTGCGCAAAGGGGTGAAGTTCAACAGCAACAAATACTTCAAGCCGACGCGCGACTTTAACGCCGATGACGTTATTTTCTCGGTGATGCGTCAGAAAGACCCTAAACACCCGTACCATAATGTGTCCCAGGGCAACTACGAATACTTCAACGATGTCGGGCTCGATAAGCTGATTCAGGACGTTAAAAAGGTCGACGATTATCACGTCCAGTTCACCCTGAGTGAACCCAACGCCGCGTTCCTGGCCGACTGGGGAATGGATTTCGCGTCGATCCTTTCCGCCGAATACGCCGATGTGATGCTGAAAAAAGGCACGCCTGAGAACGTAGATACCTGGCCGATCGGCACCGGGCCCTATGTGCTCCAGCAGTACAAGGTGGACTCGCTGATCCGCTACGTCGCTAATCCGAACTACTGGGATGGCGAGGTGCCGACCAAACATCTTATCTTCTCGATCACGCCAAACGTGGAAACCCGCCTGGCGAAATTACAGACCAACGAGTGTCAGATTATTCCTGCGCCGTCTCCGGTTCAGTTTGACGTGATTAAAAAGAACAAAGACCTGACGCTGCACTCTGTCGATGCGCTGAACGTCGGCTATCTGGCGTTTAACACCGAGAAAAAGCCGTTCGATAACGTGCTGGTGCGTCAAGCGCTGAACTACGCGACCGACAAGAAGGCTATCGTTAATGCGGTCTTTATGGGCTCCGGTACGGTGGCAAAATCGCCGATCCCGCCAAATATGCTGGGCTTTAATAAAGATCTGCAGGACTACAGCTACGATCCTGATAAAGCAAAAGCGCTGCTGAAGCAGGCCGGACTGGAGAAGGGCGCAGAAGTCACGCTGTGGTCAATGCCGGTTCAGCGTCCGTATAACCCTAACTCGCGTCGTATCGCGGAGATGATCCAGAGCGACTGGGCGAAAGTCGGCGTGAAGGCCAAAATCGTCTCTTACGAGTGGGGCGAATACCTCTCCGGGATGCGCAAAGGCGAGCACGACTCCGCGCTGTTCGGCTGGATGTCCGATAACGGTGACCCGGACAACTTCGCCGATGTGCTGCTGGGCTGCAACAGCATTAAAACCGGGTCAAACGCCGCGCGCTGGTGCGATAAGGGTTATGATGCTCTGGTGCAAAAAGCGAAGCTGACCAGCAGCCCGGCCGAGCGCGCGAAGCTCTATGGCCAGGCGCAGGAGATTTTCTATCAGCAGGCGCCGTGGATTGCGCTCGCAAACGGGAAAACGTTCTACGCGACCCGCAGCAACGTGACCGGGTACAGCGTAAGCCTGATGGGCAGCGATTTCTCAAAAGCGAAGCTGAACTAAGCCTTTTTAGCCGGGTGGCGGCTCCGCCTTACCGGGCCTACATTTGGCACCTGTAGGCCCGGTAAGCGTAGCGCCACCGGGCACATAACGAGGAGTGACAATGTCACATTTAAACGAAGTTATCGCCCGCGTCGATGCCGCCATCGAAGAGAGCGTGATTACCCACATGAACGAACTGCTGATCGAATTAAGCGATGATGCGGAGCTGAGCCGTGAAGATCGCTACACTCAGCAGCAGCGTCTGCGCACCGCGATTTCTCACCACGGTAAGCAGCATAAAGAGGAGATGGACGCGCGTGAGGAACAGCTGACGAAAGGCGGCACCATACTGTAACCATCAAAACTGGCGTCGCGCCACCAGCCAGGCCCCGACCACCAGCATCACCGCGCCGCACACCGGGCCGATCAGGGCGCGCAGCGGAATGCCATTGCTCCTCAGCACGTCAAGCACCAGCCCGCCAATCAGCTGGCTTGCCACCAGTACGGCGATGGTCGTCGCCGCGCCAACGTTCTGATAGCCGCTGATGCTGGCAAACACAAAAAACGACCCCAGCAGCCCCGGGATAAGCGTCCACCAGCGCACCGTTGCGGCGAGCTCGCTGAACCCGGCGACGCCCTGTTTCAGCAGCAGAATGCTGACAAACAGCACGATGCCGACCAGGGAGTTCAGCAGCATCGCGATAAGAATGGTGGAGGAGGACTGGGTGATACGCACCATCAGGGTGTTTTGCACCACCAGACCAATGCCCGCCGCCACCAGAAACGCCAGCGTCAGTGACTGATTCATGGGATCGCGTCCGGGTCGCTGCGCTCGTCCAGCTGCAGCTGCATAAAGGTTAAGTCCAGCCAGCGGCCAAACTTGGTTCCCACCTGCGGCATTTGTCCGGTCGTCACAAAGCCGAGCGTTTCGTGGAGGTGAATCGAGGCATGGTTTTGCGCTTCAATCCCGGCCACCATCACGTGTTTACCGATGGCGCGGGCCTCGTTAATCAGCGCCTTCATCAGCGTGCGGCCAATCCCCTTGCCCTGATGATCCGGGTGGACGTAGACCGAGTGCTCAACCGTATGACGGAAGCCGTCAAAGGCGCGCCAGTCGCCGAAAGAGGCGTAGCCGGTGATTACGCCGTCCTCCTCACTGACCAGAACCGGGTAGCCCGCAAGCGTGCGCGCCTCAAACCAGGCGATTCGGTTATCGGTATCGACGGTTTTATCGTTCCAGATCGCGGCAGTGTGCAGCACCGCGTGGTTGTAAATCTCGCCTATCGCAGCGCAGTCTTCTTTGCAGGCATGACGAACGATCATGATGAAGCCTCTGTGTGTTGTTCACTATAGTGTTACGTTGTCGCTACGATATTACACAACTGTATCGCCCGATCGCTACGGCATAAGCCATATTTTTTTGTTATCAAAAGCCCATTGAAATGCCGTTCATACACTATAGTATGACGTCATGAACACCATAACAGACACAATGAATCAACGGATTAGCGCAAGAATTCGCCTTGAACGCGAGTCTCGCGGGTGGTCCCTGAGCGAGCTGGCGGACCGGGCAGGCGTCTCCCGCGCCATGATCCATAAAATCGAGCGCGGGGACAGTAGCCCGACCGCCACCTTGCTTGCCCGCCTGTCGGGCGCGTTTGGCATCAGCATGTCAACGCTGATTGCCCGGGCCGAAATGCAGGAGGGCAAGCTGCTGCGCCTGGCAAACCAGCCCGTCTGGCGCGACCCGCAGACGCATTACCTCCGCCGCCATGTTTCCCCCCGTACCGATCTGCCCATCGACCTTGTTCAGGTTGAACTGCCTGCGGGCAGCGATGTTCCGATGCCGGCCTCTTCTTACGCGCTGGCGCGTCAGCTTATCTGGCTGCAGTCCGGTGAACTGGTGTTTCAGGAGGGCGATACGCGCCACGAGATGCGCGCCGGAGACTGTCTTGAGCTGGGGCCGCCTAATGACTGCCGGTTCATCAACGAGACGAATGAAACCTGCATCTATCTGGTTGTACGCCTCAACCAGTCTGGCTCGTAATGCTAATGCGATAACGCTGAACGTGAGCCAGGCTGTAATGACATTTGTACCAGAAGGAGATCCTGATGAATCACTCTGTTTCGCATAACCGCCGCTGGGTGCTGGCCTCTCGTCCACAGGGCGCACCGGTCGCGGAAAATTTTCGTCTGGAAACGCAGCCTGTTCCGGAACCGGTTGCGGGGCAGCTTTTGCTTCGTACCGTCTGGCTGTCGCTGGATCCTTATATGCGGGGTCGCATGAGCGACGCGCCATCTTATTCACCGCCGGTTGAGCTCGGTGCGGTGATGGTGGGGGGAACGGTTAGCCGCGTTGAGCAGTCAAACCATCCCGACTTCAAAGCCGGTGAATGGGTGCTGGGCTACAGCGGCTGGCAGGAGTATGAACTTTCGGACGGCAGCGGCCTGGTGAAGCTGGGCGACAATCCGTCTCATTCTTCCTGGTCGCTGGGCGTACTGGGTATGCCGGGCTTTACCGCCTATATGGGGCTGCTGGATATCGGGCAACCGAAAGCGGGTGAAACGCTGGTGGTGGCTGCGGCGACCGGCCCGGTTGGCGCGACGGTTGGGCAGATCGGCAAAATCAAAGGTTGCCGGGTGGTCGGCGTCGCCGGTGGCGCAGAGAAATGCCGCCATGCCGTTGAGGTTCTCGGGTTTGACCTGTGCCTGGATCACCACGCCGCGGATTTTGCCGACCAGCTCAGGCAGGCCTGCCCGAACGGCATTGATGTCTACTATGAAAACGTCGGCGGGAAAGTGTTTGACGCCGTGCTGCCCCTGCTGAACACCTCCGCGCGCGTGCCGGTGTGTGGTCTGGTGAGCGGCTACAACGCGACGGGCTTGCCTGACGGGCCGGACCGCCTGCCGCTTCTGATGGCGACCCTCCTCAAGAAACGCATTCGGATGCAGGGCTTTATCATCGGTCAGGACTATGGACACCGCATCCATGAGTTCCAGGAAGAGATGGGGCGCTGGGTGCAGGAGGGAAAAATCCACTATCGCGAACAGGTGACGGACGGGCTGGAAAACGCCCCCGAAGCGCTGATTGGCCTGCTGGAAGGACGAAACTTCGGCAAAGTCGTGATTCGCGTCGCGAGTGACAATAAATAAAGCGCAATATGGCGGGGTTTCCCGCCATATTTATTTGTGAAGATACGATATATTGTCTTTAATTACTGGACATGACTTTTCGCGCCATCATCCCCGATGAGCCCGAAAACGATAAAAAAATGACGTTTGCTTTTTTTGCTGTTTTTGTACTTCCCACCACCAGGCATGACGATACAGGATATATCGTACCGGCGCCGTTTTATTAAAACTGGCGTTTAAAAATAGCATTAAGTTTTAGCTACAGGAATTACACATGCTTGATTTGGATCACTTAGAAAAAGCCCAAAGGGTTAGCCTTACCATGCAGGTTGAACACAGTTTGAAAGGAGCGTTAATTACAGGCTCTCTCAAACCAGGAGCACGACTGATTACGAAAGAGATTGCTGATAAATTAGGCACCAGTATTACGCCGGTCCGCGAAGCGCTGCTGCGCCTGGTCTCCTCAGGCGCGCTACACGCCACCCCAGCGCAGGCATTTCTGGTCCCTGAGGTGACGCTGGAGCGTTATAACGAGATTAACGCCATCAGAAAACAGCTTGAGCCCATGGCAGTCGCCGCAGCATGCCAGAACATGTCTGATAGCAAGCTGGAGACGTTGCGCAATTTGTCGGAGGCCTTTCATGAGGCCATGCGCAACGGGAACGTTCAGCAGGCATTGCACGCAAATCGCATCTTCCGCTTTACGCTTTATCAGTACGCGGAAATGCCCACGCTGAATGCATTAATTGAACAGCTTTGGGTGCGCATCGGGCCTTGCATTAACTATCTACACCAGGAGCTTAATGACATTAAGGAAGCGACGTATCACTATGACGAACTGCTTTCAGCCCTGGAACGCCGGGATGTTGACGCCAGCCAGAAGGCGATAGAAAAATCGATTGATGAAGCGAATACGCTTTTACAGCGACAATATTTTAACTGAGAGATAATTTAACAGAGCGACTATATACCGCGTTTAATTATTTATCTGGTGAATAACTCCTGATGGCATTATGCCATCAGGAGCGTTATTTTCGGTATAAAATAAACTTTACTTATTTGTTACTCGAATCGATAAGACACCGACAGACCCACACCGTAGTTACGGCCAGGCGCTGGCTCGTAATAACGCCCGTTGGATTCGTTGACAATAACCGAGCCAACGTACTCTTTGTCGAACAGGTTATCTACGCGGCCAAAGACGTCCATCCCCCAGTTGCCGTAGTTGAATTTATACCCGGTATTCAGCCCGACCACCGTGTACGATGGCGCTTTCGCCGTGTTCTCGTCGTCGGCCATGATATCGCTCATGTAGCGCACGTCCGAGCCCGCGTACCAGCCTTCTTCAGGCTGCCAACCAAACGACGCATAGCCCATGTTGCGGGCAATGCCCGGCATACGGTTGCCGTTACAGTCCGCGTCGCCGCAGACGTTGGTCCGGTAGGTGGCATCAAGGTAGGTCCACGCCATTTTCAGCTTCCAGTTCTCAGCAAACTGCTGATCGAGAGACACTTCGACTCCCTGACGGCGGGTCTTTCCGGCATTTTTATAGCTTGTGCGGCCACCAGAGCTGGTATCCACCACGATCTCGTCATCCGTATCGGTGCGGAACAGCGCTGCCGTCAGCAGGCCATTGCCAATGCGGGTTTTGCTGCCCACCTCATACGTGTTGTTCGTGGAAGGCTGCAGGCCGATATTCAGGCCGCCCTGGTTATCGGCGCGATACGAAAGCTCGTTGATGGTTGGCGTTTCGAACCCACGCCCTGCGGCAGCGTAGAGGTTCCACGCGTCCGTCACCGCATACTTCACGGAGCCCGCCGGGAGCCACTTGTGATAGCTCGCGTCACCGCTGTCGTCGCCGTTGCCCGGCGTAACGTAATGGTCGTTAGAATCAAACCAGACCGAGCTATAACGCACGCCCGCATCCACGGACAGTTTCTGCGTCAGCTGCCAGCTGGTCTGCAGGTAAGGGTCGACGTTCCACATCAGGTTACGTTCGTTCCGGCGTTTATCACCCTTCACGCCGTAATCCGGCACGCCGTTGTTCATCACAAAGTTCTCGTACCCGCGACGATCTTCACTCATGTTTTCATAGTTCAGACCGGTGGTGAAGGTGACCGGCACCAGCAGCTCGCCGCGGTGCGTCCAGCGGGTATCAACCCCCTGATAATGACGCTGCATATCGATCACGCCGCCGGAGTGAGAAGGCCTCAGCTGCGGCTGGTAGGGAATCGACTGGTACTGGGTCATTTCACGCTCGCCGGCGTACATCATCACGCTGAGATCGTCCTGAGCGCTAAGCTGGCGGTCATAGCGCAGCCCAGCCTGAGTCTGCTTGATGGTCTTGCGCGTGTTGTACTGATCGCCGCGCGGGGACTGACGCGGGTTATTCTGCCACTCCTGATAGCTCAGCCCGCCCGGATCGTTTGCTTTCATGTCCACGCTGTTAAAAATCAGCGTCAGCTTGCTGGCATCGTCAATGCGTACGCCCAGTTTGGCATTAGCGAGATTCTTCCGCGCGCCGCTGTGGTCGCGGTAGCCTTTAGTGGTGAAGCGGGTGGTGGATACGGTGTAATCCACGTCCCCGGCATGGGTGCCATCGCCCATTGCGCCGGTGGCTTTCATGCCGTAGCGCCATGTCCCGTAACTGCCGTAATAGCTGCTTGCCTCGATGGTCGGCGGCTGCTGCCCGGTTTGTGTATTGATGTTAATCACGCCGCCAGAGGCGTTGCCATACAGGGCGGAGAAGGGACCGCGCAGAACCTCAACGCTGTCAATGCTGGTGAGATCGATGTTGGAGGTCTGGCCCTGTCCGTCCGGCATGGTGGCTGGAATACCATCGACGTACATGCGAATGCCGCGCACGCCAAACGTTGAGCGGGCACCAAACCCGCGCATCGAAAGCTGGAGATCCTGAGCATAGTTCTGACGGTTCTGAATCTGTAGTCCCGGAACGCTGCCAAGCGATTCGGAGAGATTAATGCGCGGCGCGGCGTGGCGCATATCCTCGCCATTCACGACGCTGACCGCCGCCGGAGTATCAAGCTCTGATACGGTTTGCGGCGTGGCGCTGACGATCATGGTCTGTTCCTCTGCGCTCATCGCGCTTAGAGGCGCAAAAACAACGGGAACCAGCAGCAGCGGGAGAGATGCCTTACGGGCAGATATGATTTTCATGAGTAAAACCGGTTGTGATGTATAAACGAACCAAATGGAACATGTCCATACATGTTAAAGGTTTTGTAAATGTTTTGAAAACTATAACCGCACATTGCGTTAATGAAAGGCACCAGGGAAAAGAAAAACTCCACTTTTAACTTATTAATGATTACTATTCTCATTATCAAAACGGCAATGCCATGACGTTGCCAGCCGGAAGCGATGTCAGCAGTACCCCCAATTTTCAAAAAAGGAATTGTTATGTCTTTACGCCATCTGTGCTCGCCACGCCTGAGTACGTCTCTGCTGTCTGCCGCTTTACTGTTTGCCGGAACCTTCCATGCGCATGCCGCCGAAGAGATGCTGCGTAAAGCGGTGGGTAAAGGTGCCTATGAAATGGCGGTCAGCCAGCAGGAGAACGCCCTGTGGGTTGCGACGTCGCAAAGCCGTAAACTCGACAAGGGTGGCGTTATCTATCGCCTCGATCCTGCTACGCTGGAGGTGACGCAGGCCATTCATAGCGATCTCAAACCGTTTGGCGCCACCCTCGACGGCGCGACGCAAACCCTGTGGCTGGGTAATACGATCAACGGCGCAGTGACGGCCATTGATGCAAAAACGGGCGACGTGAAAGGGCGACTGGTGCTTGATAGCCGCCAGCGCAGTGAAACCGTCAAGCCGCTGCAGCCGCGCCAGCTGGTGGCGGATGACGCGAGCAACACGATTTACATCACCGGTGTCGGCAAAGAGAGCGTGATTTGGGTCGTGGATGGCGCAACGCTGAAGCTGAAAGAGACCATTGCCAACACTGGCACATACAGTACCGGTCTGGCGCTGGATGCAAAGGCGAAACGCCTGTACACCACCAATGCAGACGGTGAGCTGGTCACCATTGATACCGCCACCAACAAAATCCTGAGCCGCAAAAAAGTGCAGGACGACGGAAAAGAGCACTTCTATCTGAACCTGAGCCTGGACTCCGCCGGTCAGCGCGCGTTCCTGACCGATTCAAAACAGCCGGAAGTGCTGGCGGTGAGCCTGAAAGACGGCAGCGTGATCGAGAAAATCGCCGCGCCTGAATCCCTGGCCGTTCTGTTTAACCCGGTTCGCAATGAAGCCTACGTGACGCACCGTGAGGCCGGCAAGGTGAGCGTGATTGACGCGAAGACCTACAAAGTGACGAAAACGTTCGATACGCCGGTCTACCCGAACAGCCTGGCGCTCTCTGCGGATGGCAAAACGCTTTACGTGACGGTGAAGCAGAAATCTACCCGCCAGCAGGAAGCGACCCAGCCTGACGATGTGATTCGTATCGCGCTGTAATATAAAAAAAGGGAAGGCATATGCCTTCCCTTTTTAATGCCTGTGTGATGCTTAACGCGAGGTCTCTTCCACCAGCGGCGCGTCGTGTTTTTCATCGTCTGGATGAACCGGCGCGGTGCTGTGAATTTCGTGAACGCGCTTACGCACGCCGAACCAGCCAGCGATCAGCAGCACGGCCAGCAGCGGGATGGTGGCGATGGTATAGGTGCCGTTCGGGTAGTCGAACGCCATCAGCACCAGCACGCTGAACAGGAAGAGCAGGGTGAGCCAGGAGGTCACCGGCGCGCCCGGCAGCTTGAAGCTGATATCTGCGGCTTTGCCTTCTTTAATGGCTTTACGCAGACGCATCTGGCAGACCACGATAAAGGCCCAGGAAGCGATAATGCCGAGTGCGGCCACGTTCAGAACGATCTCAAAGACCTGAGACGGCACCAGATAGTTCAGGAATACGCCGAAGACATACACCACCAGCGTGGCCAGAATGCCCGCGTAAGGCACGTGCTGCTTGCTCATCTTCGACATGAACTTCGGCGCTGAACCGCCCATCGACATGGAGCGCAGGATACGCCCGGTAGAGTAAAGACCGGAGTTCAGGCTGGAGAGCGCCGCCGTCAGCACCACGATGTTCATGATGCTGCCCACGTAAGGCACGCCGAGCTTCGAGAAGAAGGTGACGAACGGGCTCTGGCCGGCCTGATAGGCGTTCCACGGCAGCAACAGAACCAGCAGCACCACGGAGCCGACGTAGAACAGACCGATACGCCAGATCACGCTGTTAATGGCTTTTGGCACCATCGTTTGTGGGTCTTTACATTCGCCCGCAGCGGTACCGACCAGCTCAATAGAGGCAAAGGCAAAGACCACGCCCTGCACCAGAACCAGCGCAGGCAGCAGACCGTGCGGGAAGAAACCGCCGTTATCGGTTATCAGGTGGAAGCCGGTAGCATTGCCATCGAGCGGCTTGCCGCTGCCGAGGAAGACGGTACCGACCACCAGGAAAATCACAATGGCGAGCACTTTGACCAGCGCAAACCAGAACTCCATCTCGGCGAACCACTTCACGCCGATCATGTTCATGGTGCCGACGATTGCCAGCGCGCCAAGGGCAAAGACCCACTGCGGCACATCACCGAACGCGCCCCAGTAGTGCATATACAGCGCAACGGCGGTGATATCGACGATACCGGTCATCGCCCAGTTGACGAAGTACATCCAGCCTGCCACGTAGGCGGCTTTTTCACCGAGGAATTCTCGGGCGTAAGAGACAAAGCTTCCGCTGGAAGGGCGATGCAGTACCAGTTCACCCAGCGCGCGAAGAATGAAGAAAGAGAAGATCCCGCACACCAGATAGACCAGGGCGAGAGCCGGGCCCGCCATCTGCAGACGCGCGCCAGCACCTAAAAACAGACCCGTTCCGATAGCGCCGCCGATGGCGATCATTTGAACCTGACGGTTGCCCATCGCTTTGTGGTAGCCCTCTTCGTGGGAGTTCAACCAGCGACGTTTCGCAGCGTGATGATCGGCTGCGCTTTTATTGCTTGTTTTCATTGAGTTACCTGTTTGCCTGTCTGAACCATTATCGTGATAGTCCTGCCTGGCAGAGCGCAATACAAACGATTGCTTCTGCGCAAACACATGCCGCCTTCCCAGTCATTCTGCGTATGGATAAGGCGAAACATGGCGAGGCATCCTACCTGCAATTGATAAGCGACGCAAAATATAACCGTGCCGAAAGTGATGCAGGTCGAAGGAAATCGTGTGGTCAGAGCAGACAAGGTTTACAACGCGCTGAATCGTGGTGGTTTTTTAGTCAAAACAATTATTGAAGTGCTGCTTTAATCATCAGAATATCTTAATAATTGCAGAGGGGGAGGGTGTCAGGCTGCTGCGCTTCCCTGGCGTTTCATTAACAAAACTAAAACGCTATGATGCAATCCGTTTTCTTCAGCATGTCCAGGCGGAACGGTGAAAATCAATATTGTTGGTACCAGCGGGAGCGGAAAAAGTACGCTTGCCCGACGCATCGCGGCGGAACTGGCGCTTCCCTACATTGAGATGGACAGGCTTTACTGGCGGCCCGACTGGCAGGGAACGCCCGATGAGGAATTACTTGCAACGCTGGCGAATACCCTGGACGCCACGCCTGGCTGGGTGCTCGACGGTAACTACAACCGCACGCGCCCGGTGAAGTGGCGTGATGTGGATATGGTCGTGTGGGTCGATTGCGGGTTCACCCGCACGCTCCGGCAGGCGGTCACGCGCTCATTTCAACGCTAAAATCACACCGTTAGCAGGGCTATGCTTTTCTGATTTCCGGCAAACCAAATGTAAATTAATTGTTTCTCAGTGGTGAAATACGCCTTTAATAATGTCGACATGTTAAGTCAAACGAGAACGCAACATGTCATGGCGAATCAGCATTCTGGATAAAAGCCCCATCGCTGAAAATGAAACGGCTGCCGATGCGCTGGCGCGGACGTTAGCGCTGGCGCAACAGGCGGAAAATCTGGGCTATCACCGCTTCTGGATTGCCGAACACCACAACACACCACAGCTCGCCAGCCCCTCGCCGGAACTGCTGATTGCCTGGATCCTCGGGCAAACGAAACGCATCCGCGTGGGCTCTGGCGGCGTCATGCTTCAACACTACAGCCCCTATAAAGTCGCTGAAAACTTTAACGTTCTGGCCGCGCTGGCGCCGGGTCGCGTGGATCTGGGCGTCGGGAAAGCCCCCGGCGGTTTGCCGCTCTCAACCCGCGCGCTTCAGCAGGGCCTGAATCAGCAGGAAAAGGGCAGCTTTGCCGAACAGCTGACGCAGCTCGATCGCTGGATCCGTCCTGAAAACCAGTCGGCGGAAGAGGCCGTTCGTGCCACGCCGTTGCCGCCGGTCCCTGCACAAGGTTTCCTGCTGGGGGCCAGCCCCGAAAGCGCGCTGCTCGCCGCATCGCTCGACTGGCACTTCGTCTTTGCCGCACACCTGAACGGCGATCCGGAGCTGCTGCGCGAGGTGGTATCGATCTGGCGGAAGAACAGCGCGCGGGAGGTGATTGTGGCGGTGCAGGCGGTTGTCGCGCCGACCCTGGCCGAAGCGGACGCGCTGGCGCAGAAGGTCGAAGTGTGGGGCGTTGAGCTGGCAAACGGCCAGCGCGTAACCGTCGCCAGCGAGGAGCAGGCCTACGCCTTTGCCCGTCAGGCGGGGAGCGAGCCGGTGCGCATTGCCCGTCGGGCCCAGTCGCTGCTGGCGGGCACGGCTGAGTCGGTGCTGGAACAGCTTAACGCGCTGCACGAACAGTGGGGCATTGACGAATTTATCATCGACACGCCGGTCGCGGAGGGGGCAACGCGCGTCGCGTCTCTGCGTCTGCTGGCCGAGGCGCGTCTTAACAGGGAGGTCACCGTATGAGCTTCGGCGAACAACTGATTGCCTGGCGTCGTGAGCTGCACCGGAACCCGGAGCTGTCCGGCCAGGAAGTGGAGACCACCGCGCGCCTGCGCCAGTGGCTGACGAATGCCGGTATTCCCCCACAGCCTTACGATCTGCCGACCGGTCTGGTGGCTGAAATCGGAACCGGTAGCAAGCTGATTGCGCTGCGGGCAGACATTGATGCCCTGCCAATTGAGGAGCGCAGCGGCGTGCCGTTTAGCTCACAGCATGCCGGGGTGATGCACGCCTGCGGACACGATATCCACACCAGCGTCATCCTCGGCGCCGCGTTAAAGCTGAAAGAGCGGGAGGCCTCGCTTAACGGCCGGGTACGCATCCTGTTTCAGCCTGCCGAAGAGAACTTTGGCGGTGCGAAGAGCATGGTGCGCGCCGGTGCCCTGCGCGATGTCAGCGCGATTTTCGGTATGCACAACGAGCCTGGCCTGCCGGTGGGTGAGTTCGCCACCCGCGGCGGGCCGTTCTACGCCAACGTCGATCGCTTCGTGATTCGCATTACCGGTAAGGGCGCACATGCGGCCCGCCCGCACGAAGGCAACGACGCCATTGTGCTGGCGAGCCAGCTGGTGACGGCGCTGCAAAGCGTCGCCAGCCGCAACGTCAATACGCTGGACTCGGTGGTGCTGAGCGTCACCCGCATCGCAGGGGGTAACACCTGGAACGTGCTGCCGGAAAGCGTCGAGCTGGAAGGCACGCTGCGTACCCATCGCACGGAAGTGCAGCAGAACGTGAAGGCCCGCGTGGGTGAAATTGCCGCCGGGTTTGCCAGCGCCTTCAGCGCGCAGATCGACATCACCTGGTATGCCGGGCCCACTGCGCTGGTGAACGACGAGCGCTGGGCCGACTTCGCCACCTCGGTCGCGCGTGAGGCCGGTTATGAAACCCGGCACGCGGAACTGCATATGGGCGGGGAAGATTTTGCGGTCTACCTGCAGTCTGTTCCCGGCGCGTTTGTCAGCATCGGCAGCAACAGCCCGTATGGTTTACACCACCCGGCGTTTAATCCTGACGAAGCCCTGATTGAGCCCGCAGCCCGCTATTTTGCACAGCTGGCGGAAAAAGCCCTGCAACACGTTTAATTCTGGAGAGGTAAATATGTCTGCACATCGTCAACTGCGGCTTGGGACCATTTTGCATGGTGCATCGGGCAATATGTCCGCCTGGCGTCATCCGGCGGCGGTCGCGGATGCCAGCATTAATTTTGAATTTGTAAAAGAGACGGCGTTAAAAGCGGAGGAGGGCAAACTCGATTTTTTATTCGTTGCCGACGGTCTTTATATAAATGAGAAATCCATTCCGCATTTTTTAAACCGCTTTGAGCCGTTAACGGTATTATCCGCGCTGGCAAGCATCACCACGCGTCTGGGGCTGGTGGGAACGTTATCCACCTCCTACAGCGAACCCTTTACCACGGCGCGCCAGTTCGCCAGCCTCGATCATCTGAGCAACGGACGTGCGGGCTGGAACGTGGTGACTTCGCCGCTGGAAGGGTCGGCAAAGAACTTCTCTCGCGAAAAACACCCCGAGCATGCGCTGCGCTATCGCATTGCGGATGAGTATCTCGACGTGGTGAAAGGGCTGTGGGACTCCTGGGAAGGCGACGCGTTTATCCGCAACAAAGAGAGCGGTCAGTTTTTTGACCCGGCCAGGCTGCATACCCTCGATCACCACGGTGACTTCTTCCAGGTCGCCGGTCCGCTGAATATTGGTCGCACCCCGCAAGGGCGTCCGATTGTTTTTCAGGCGGGCGCCTCGGACGACGGGAAAAAGCTGGCGGCAAAACATGCCGACGCCATTTTCACTCATCACGAAACGCTCGACGAGGCAAAAGCGTTTTACCGCGACGTGAAGCAGCAGCTGGAAACAAACGGCCGCCGCGCGTCAGATTTACATATCTTCCAGGGCGTCAGCGTGATTGTGGGTAAAGACGCCGATGACGTGGAAAACCAGTATCAAACCACGGCGGCGCTGGTGTCGGTTACCGATGCCCTCAATTACCTCGGGCGCTATTTTGAACATCACGATTTCAGCCAATACCCGCTCGACGAGCCGTTCCCGGATATCGGTGACTTAGGCAAAAACAGCTTCCGCAGCACCACCGATGAAATTAAGCGAAATGCCCGCGAGCGCAACTTAACCCTGCGCCAGGTGGCGCTTGAGGCCGCATCGCCGCGCCCGCGCTTTTCCGGCACGCCGGAGGAGGTCGCCGACGGTCTGCAGGCCTGGTTTGAAGGCTATGCCGCAGACGGCTTCATCATCCAGGGCGGTACGCCGGATACCTTTCCGCGCTTTGTTGACCAGGTGGTGCCCGTTTTACAGGCCCGCGGCCTGTTCCGCACCGACTACCCGGGAACCACGCTGCGCGAAAGCCTTGGCTTAGACCAACCGAAAAACCAGTTCACACAACAATAAAAGAGAACTCCGCTATGCAGAAAACATCGCTTATTCTGGCGCTCGCGCTGGCCTTTACCCCTGCCGTCTGGGCAGAGAATGTGAACATTAACGGCACCGGCGTGAGCATCGAGGCCAATAAAACGCCGATCAATACCGCCAAAAACAGCGATGCAGTGGCGCAGCTGCCGAAAGATTATCGCTTCGCCGTGCCGGGGAAATTTACCGTGGCGGTGGCGGGCCTCAATCAACCGCCGCTGACGGTATTTTCCGACGACAACAAAACGCTGCTCGGGAGTGAAGTTGACGTCGCCCGTCTGGTGGCCGACAGCCTCGGGCTTGAATTGAACGTGGTGCCAACGTCGTGGGAAGACTGGCCGCTGGGCGTGGCGTCCGGGAAATATGATGCCGCCATCAGCAACATTACCGTTACCAAAGCGCGCAAAGAGAAGTTTGATTTCGCCACCTACCGTAAGGACTCCCTCGGTTTCTACGTGAAATCGACCAGCCCGATCGAATCGCTTCAGAAGGCTGAGGACATCGCCGGGCTGCGGATTATCGTTGGTTCCGGGACCAATCAGGAGGCCATCCTGCTGGCATGGAATGCTGAAAACCTGAAGAAGGGGCTGAAACCGTTTACCCCGATCTACACCAAAGACGATGCGGCGCAAACGCTGGCGCTCCAGTCCGGGCGCGCGGATGCCTACTTTGGCCCGAACGTGATTGGCGCATGGAAGGCGGCGCTGAACGGGAAAACTAAACTGGTCGGCAGCGTCGACGGCGGCTGGCCGAAGGCGGCGCACATTGCGGTGACGCTGAAGAAAGGCAGCGGGCTGGTTGAGCCGGTGCAAACCGCGCTGAACGGCGTCATCAAAAACGGTGATTACGACAAAGTGCTGAACCGCTGGGGGGAAGGCGTTGAGCGTATTCCGCAGTCAGAAGTGAATCCTGATGGCCTGGGTGATTAAGGAGGCGCTATGCGTGAACAATTTCGTGACGTTTCACCGGAAGATGCCGAACTTCAGCCCATTATCGAGGGGCTGTTCGGTGAATATGCCGCCCGCTACGGTGACTACTTCTCTAAAGACGCGGAAGTGGAACTCACCGAGTGGTATTTAGCGCCGCAGGGGCTGTTTATCGTTCTGGAGCGTGACGGAAAAATCATCGCCACCGGTGCGTACAAACCCTTCGACGAACGCACCGCGGAAATCAAGCGCATCTGGACGGACAAAACCCTGCGTCAGCAGGGGCTTGCCGGACGCGTAGTGCAGGAGCTGGAGCGCAGGGCGGTGCTGGCAGGTTACAGCCAGATCTACCTGACAACCGGTTTTCGCCAGCCGGAAGCGGTCAGGCTCTATCTCAGCCAGGGCTACCAGCCACAGTTTGATCTGAACCGGGATCCGGAAGAGTACAGCCAGCCGCCGTTTGATGGTCGGCTGCGCTTCACTAAAACGCTGGTACGCGAAGCGTTCAGTAAAACCGCATGAGGAACGACGATGAGCAACGTTGAAACCATTAAGGTGGTCCCGGCGCGTTATCCGCTGCGGACCGTCGGCGCCGCGGTGGCGCTGTTTGTCCTGGCGGTCGTGATCCAGTCCGTCGCTTTCAACCCGCGCTGGGAGTGGGCGGTGTTTGCCCGCTGGTTCTTTGACCCGGTTATTCTCGAAGGCGTAGGGCAGACTCTGCTGCTTACCCTGATCGGTACCGCACTGAGCGTGGTATTGGGCGGCATGCTGGCGCTGGCGAGACTCTCCTCGTCGTGGCTGCTGAGCAGCCTGGCGTGGGGCTATATCTGGCTGTTTCGCTCGCTGCCGCTGATCGTGGTGCTGATCATTCTCTACAACTTTTCCTATCTCTACGACACGCTCTCGCTCGGCGTGCCGTTCACCGGCATCACCTGGGGCAGCTTTGAAACCATCAACGTGCTGGGGCAGTTCTCTACCGCCGTGGTGGGGCTAACGCTGGTGCAGAGCGCCTATACCGCCGAGATCATTCGCGGTGGATTCCTCGGCGTCGATCACGGACAATATGAGGCCGCCGCCGCGCTCGGCCTGCCGGCCTGGCGCCGCACGGTGCGCATCATTTTGCCTCAGGCGTTGCGCACCATTCTGCCGTCGGGGTTCAATGAAATTATCAGCCTCGCCAAGGGCACGGCGATGGTGTACGTCCTGGCGATGCCGGAGCTGTTCTATACCATTCAGATGATCTACAACCGCACCCAGGAGGTGATCCCGCTGCTGATGGTCGGTGCCGCCTGGTACCTGGTGATTACCACCGTTTTGTCGGCCATTCAGTACGGTGTTGAACGCGCACTCGCCCGCAGCGAACGCCGCTCTGCGGTTAATCAGAACCGTGCCGCCCGTCGAACCCGTTCCGTCACCACCACGCCAGCACAGGAGCCTATCCATGCAAGCCTCTCCTGAAGGACATATCTCGATTACCGGCGTCAGCAAGTATTTTGGTCGCCATAAGGCGCTCGACAACGTTTCGCTTGAGATCCCGCCCGGTTCCGTGACGGTCATTCTCGGGCCCTCAGGCTCGGGTAAATCGACGCTGCTGCGCACCATTAACCATCTGGAGCGCGTCGACGAAGGCTTTATTCAGATCGACGGGGACTACATTGGCTACCGTCGTCAGGGCGACAAGCTCTACGAGCTGAAGGAGAAAGAGATCCTCAAGCAGCGCGTCAACGTGGGCTATGTGTTTCAGAACTTCAATCTCTTTCCTCACCTCACGGTGCTGGAAAACCTGATTGAGGCGCCCATCGCGCATAAGAAGCTCAGCAAAAAAGAGGCGGTGGAAAGGGCATACAGCCTGCTGGATGTGGTCGGGCTGCGGGATAAGGCCGATGCCTGGTCTCGCCATCTCTCCGGCGGGCAGCAGCAGCGCATTGCGATTGCCCGCGCGCTGGCGCTACGCCCCCGCGTGATGCTATTTGATGAGCCGACTTCCGCGCTGGATCCGGAGCTGGTGGGAGAGGTGCTGGACGTGATCAAAAAACTGGCCCGGTCCGGCACTACGCTGGTGGTGGTCACCCACGAGATCGGCTTTGCCCGCGAGGTGGCGGATCAGGTGGTGTTTATGGTCGACGGGAAAATCGTGGAGCAGGGCAGCATCGACGCGGTATTGAACCGTCCGTCGCACGCGCGAACGCGCCAGTTCCTGTCAAAAGTGCTGTAAGGAGCGCAGATGAAATACGGACTTCTGGCGGGGCTGGTCTTCACAACGGCAAGCCACGCCAGCATCGATCTGAAAGCCAACGAGCAGCCGCTGCCGGTGACGGTGGATCGGCAGGCCGTGGCGAAGATCCCCGCCGGTTATAAATTCGTTGAGCCGGGTACGCTGACGGTCGCCGTCTCGATGCTGAACTCCCCGCCGCTGGCGCTGCTGGCCAGCGATAACCGCACGCGGATTGGCAGCGACCCGGATATCGCCCGCCTGCTGGCGGGCTGCCTGGGGCTGAAGCTAAAGCTGGTGCCAACGGCGTGGGAAGACTGGCCGCTGGGGATCGCTTCCGGGCGCTACGACGTGGCGCTGGTGAACATTGCGGTGACCGAACAGCGTAAAGAGAAGTTTGATTTTGCGACCTACCGCGTCGATTCGCTGGCGTTTTCGGTGAAGTCCACCAGCGAGATTCAATCAATCAAAAGCGCGGAAGATCTGGCCGGGAAAAAGGTGATTGTTGGCTCGGGTACCAATCAGGAGCGCATCCTGCTGGGCTGGAACGAAGAGAATAAAAAGGCGGGGCGAGCGCCTGCGCTGCCGGTCTATCTCCACGACGATGCCTCGGGCAATCTCTATATCCAGTCCGGCAGGGCGGACGTGTTCTTTGGCCCTCAGTCGGTTTCAGCTTACAAAGCGGCGCTCACCGGCAAAACCCGCGTGGTCGGTTTAGGTCCGAAAAAAGCTTATGTCGCCACCACGACCAAAAAAGGCAATGGGCTGGTGTACGCGCTGCAGGCCGCGCTGAACGGGGCGATTGAGCGCGGTGATTACCAGAAGGTGCTGGCGCGCTGGGGCGAACAGGGCGAAGCGGTGGCGCAATCGGAGGTCAACCCGCCTGGGATAACCTACTAATGGTGCTCTACACTTAGGATTTTCACTCCTGAGGGGGCAACATGATGAAACTCTATGGCGTACCCGGCTGGGGCTCGGCAATCAGTGAAGTGATGCTGACCCTGGCTGATATTCCTTATCAATTTGTGAACGTTGACGGGTTTGACCAGCCCGGCCCGCAGCGTGAACTGCTGCAAAAACTCAACCCGCTGTGCCAGGTGCCGACGCTGGAGCTGGAAAATGGCGCCATCATGACCGAAACGGCGGCGATTGCTCTGATGGTGCTCGACCGTTGTCCCGATCTCGCCCCGCCCGTGGGGCAGGCCGAGCGTCAGCAGTTTCAGCGTCTGCTCATCTGGTTCGTGGCGAACGTCTATCCCACCTTTACCTATGCCGATTATCCCGAACGCTGGGTGCCTGATGCGCCGGAACAGCTGCAGAAAAACTGCATTGAGTACCGGAAATCCCTCTATTTGTGGTTTGAAAATCAGCTTAAGGCCGCGCCGTTTGCGCTGGGTGAACGGCTGACGCTGCTGGATGTGTATGTTGCGGTGGCGCGCACCTGGGGGCCTCGCCATGAGTGGTTTGCGACAAATACGCCGAAGCTTACGGCGATTGCGGATACCGTGTGTCAACTGCCGGAACTGCACGAGGTGTTAAAGGCAAACAAAATTATCTGATAACGTGGAATGCTCACACATAACAGGAAGCCTGCATATGCCACACGTAGATATCAAATGTTTTCCCCGCGATCTTTACGACGAGCAAAAAACCGCGCTGGCGGCAGATATCGCCGAGGTGATAATTCGCCATTTCAACAGCAAAGACAGTTCAGTATCGGTGGCGTTGAACCAGGTAAACCCGGAAGACTGGAAAGCACAGGTCTGGGATACCGAAATCGGACCGAAGCTGGACGAGTTGATTAAAAAGCCCGGGTATTCAATGTAATCTTTCGCCGGGTGAGGTCATCGTCTTACCCGGTTTCTCCTGCCGCTTACGCCTTCTTTTCGCAAAAAACGATAAAAATAAGTTTTATCTGATCCGTTATACTTAACGTTCACGACCGACATTTCATCAATCCTTAGGAAAGATCGACAACAGAATCAATTAAGGACAGTCACATTAAAGGATAATTTTCGCATGACAAAATTACCCCGGTTTTCACCTGCTTTTTTCCACCCGCGATACTGGCTAAGCTGGACAGGCATCGCCGCCCTGTGGCTTATCATGCTGCTGCCTTACCCGCTGTTGTTCAAACTCGGACACGCTCTGGGCCGGTTAGCCATGCGCCTTTTACCGCGCCGTGTCGAGATTGCCCGCCGCAACCTGGAGCTTTGCTTTCCGCAGATGGAAGCAGAAGCGCGTGAATCTTTGCTGCAGCGAAATTTTGAATCCGTGGGAATGGGGGTAATCGAAACCGGCATGGCGTGGTTCTGGCCTGAATGGCGGGTGCGTAAATGCTTTACCGTGCGCGGTTACGAACATATGGAGCAGGCCAGGGCGCAGGGGAAGGGCGTGGTGCTGGTTGGCATGCATTTTCTGACGCTTGAGCTGGGCGCGCGGATATTTGGCATGCTTAACCCCGGTATTGGGGTTTATCGTCCCAACAATAATGCGCTCCTGGACTGGCTACAAACGCGCGGCCGTCTGCGTTCTAATAAAACCATGCTGGATCGTCATGATTTAAAAGGCATGATCCGTGCCCTGAAGCAGAATGAAATTCTCTGGTACGCGCCGGATCATGACTATGGCAAAGCCAACAGCGTGTTTGCGCCATTCTTCGCCGTCCCGGATGTCGCCACGACGGCGGGCAGCTATATGCTGGTCAAAAGCGCTAAGCCTGCCGTTATTCCGTTTGTGCCGCGCCGCAGAGAGGACGGTACAGGGTACGAGCTGATTATTCTTGAAGATATCAGCGCGTCATTGCAGGGTGCGGATAAAGAGTCTGTCGCAACCCAGATGAACCGGGCGATCGAGTGCGCGGTGCTGATGGCGCCGGAGCAGTATATGTGGCTGCACCGTCGCTTCAAGACGCGTCCTGAGGGCGTGCCGGACAGATATGCCCCTAAAAAAATCTCCGCGCCCCCTCGGGCTGGCTTAACCGACGATGAATTCTCGCAGCAGTCGGGCATGCAGCACTAAAACGCCACGCAAAAGGCTGCTGGAGCTAGTTTCCGGCAGCGCTTTTGGCCTTTAGCAGTATTTCCATCAGCCCGGGAAAACGGGCATCCAGATCCTCCCGACGCAGTGAAATCATATTTTCTCGTCCCTGCGGACGCTGCCAGATGACCCCACTGTCGCGCAACACGCGCCAGTGGTGGGTCATCGTGGACTTCACCACATCTTCCGGGCGCAGTGCGTTACAGCTGAGTTCGCTGCCATCGGCGAGCCGGCGAATAATCGATAGCCGGAGCGGGTTGCCGAGGGCAAACAGCACATTTTCCAGCAGTATTTGTTCAGTTTCTGGGTGGTTAGGGATCATCGTTTTCCTGCGCGTGATGTCAGATTGAGCTATATCAACAATAGGTCAACCCTTAAAAAATAGTTCGATAATACTCGTACAATAGGACTATTATAGCAAACGAACCAATGCACGACCATCCCGGTCGTCACAAACACGTCATAGTGACTAAGGAAATATCATGCCCCGACCCATTCCTCTCGAACGTTATCGCAACATCGGTATCTCCGCGCATATCGATGCCGGTAAAACCACCACCACTGAGCGCATCCTGTTTTATACCGGGATGAGCCACAAGCTGGGTGAAGTACACGATGGCGCGGCAACCACCGACTGGATGGCGCAGGAGCAAGAGCGCGGGATCACCATTACGTCCGCGGCGGTCAGCTGCTTCTGGCCAGGCATGGACAGAGGCTTTGAGCCGCACCGGATTAACATCATCGACACCCCGGGGCACGTGGACTTCACCATTGAGGTGGAGCGTTCCATGCGCGTGCTCGACGGCGCGGTGATGGTGTATGACTCCGTGGGTGGCGTGCAGCCGCAGTCGGAAACCGTCTGGCGTCAGGCCAATAAATATCACGTACCGCGTCTGGCCTTCGTCAACAAAATGGACCGCCCGGGTGCCGATTTCTTCCGCGTCGTGCGGATGATGCAGGAGCGCCTGAAGGCCAATCCGGTGCCGATTGTCATCCCGGTGGGTGCCGAAGATCATTTCACCGGCGTGGTCGATCTCATCAAGATGCGCACCATTCTGTGGGACGATGCGACGCAGGGTATGGTGTTTACCTATGCCCCCGTGCCGGACGATTTAGTCAGTACCGCCCAGGAGTGGCGGGAAAAAATGGTCTCCGCGGCGGCGGAAGCCAGCGATGAACTGATGGACAAATACCTGGAAACGGGCGACCTGACGGAAGCGGAAATCATCAAAGGGCTGCGAATTCGCACCATCTCGGGCGAAATCCAGCCGATGCTGTGCGGCAGCGCCTTTAAAAATAAAGGCGTTCAGCGCATGCTCGATGCGGTGATTGAGCTGATGCCGTCGCCGCTGGACGTGCCGGCCATTGACGGCGTGGATGAAAAAGGGCAGCACGCGGAGCGTCATCCGAGTGATGATGAGCCGTTCTCGGCGCTGGCGTTCAAGCTGATGAGCGACCCGTACGTCGGGCAGTTGACCTTTATCCGGGTCTACTCTGGCGTGCTGCGCAAAGGCGACGCGGTCTATAACCCGGTGAAAGAGAAGAAAGAGCGCATCGGGCGCATCGTGCTGATGCATGCCAACGATCGCCATGAGGTGGATGAACTGCGCGCGGGCGATATCGCGGCCTGTGTCGGGTTAAAAGACGTGACCACCGGTGACACGCTCACCGATCCGAACGCCGTGATCACGCTTGAGCGCATGGAGTTCCCGGACCCGGTGATCTCGCTGGCAATTGAGCCGAAAACCAAGGGAGACCAGGAGAAAATGGGCATTGCGCTGCAGCGTCTGGCGGCGGAAGACCCGTCTTTCCGCCTGCATACTGACGAGGAGTCCGGTCAGACCATTATCTCCGGGATGGGTGAGTTACACCTCGAGATTATCGTCGACCGCATGAAGCGTGAGTTTGGCGTCGAGGCGAACATTGGTCGTCCGCAGGTAACCTACCGGGAAACCCTGCGCAAGGCGGTGAAGGATATTGAAGGGAAATTTGTCCGACAGTCCGGTGGGAAAGGGCAGTACGGTCATGTGGTCCTGAGCCTGGAGCCGCTGGAGCCCGGAAGTGGTTTTGTATTTGAAGATGCCACCAAGGGCGGCGTGGTGCCGCGTGAGTATATCCCGTCCGTGGAGAAAGGGCTGCGGGAAGCGATGAACAGCGGCGTGCTGGCGGGCTATCCGGTGGTGGATGTCAAAGCGACCCTGACCTTTGGTTCGTACCACGACGTCGACTCCTCGGAGATGGCGTTCCGCATGGCGGCGATCCTCGGCTTCAAGGAGGGCGCTCGCAGGGCGGATCCGGTGATCCTTGAGCCGATCATGCACGTGGAGGTGGAAACGCCGGAAGAGTACGCCGGGAACATCATGGGCGATCTCTCTTCCCGACGCGGCATGGTGCAGGGAATGGCGGAGCAGTACGGAAGCCAGATTATCCGCGCCGATGTGCCGCTGGCCGAGATGTTTGGTTACGCCACCACGCTGCGTTCGATGTCCCAGGGACGCGCGACGTACACGATGGAGTTCCATCATTTTGCGGAAGCCCCGCGAAATGTGGCGGATGAGATTATTGCGCGGCGTGCGAAGTAGTTAATTAATTGCACATGGTAGTCGGTGGGCTACCATGTGCTTTTTTTACGACACGGAGATTATCCATGTTACTTAATTAGCGTTGCCGAGCGGACTTTCCATTTCCCTTGTTCTTCAATAAGACAATCTGCAACAACGTGATCTTGCTTCTTACCAAACGCGATATAAACGTTTGTGCAAACGGCGTCAAAATCAGAGTGCAGGATGGTTATCTGATTCCAGTCCTCATCCCAATCCTGTGATTTGATGAACATATCCGCATCGGGCATGTCTTTTTCGTTACTTTCTCCTGAGTACATTTCTTTAATTGCATTAATTGTCCCTGAGGCAACGTATTCATTCATGATATCTGGATTCAGAACGGGCGGTTTGTCCTCATTTAGCTGAGCCATATACCTCTGATTGAATTTTAGCGCTGCCAGCCCTGGGGCATTGACGCTTTCAGCGACCGCGAGCGGAGACAGGGCAAAAAAAAGAAAGCAAAGTATTTTCATTAGTCGTGCCTGAACAGTTCGTAATGAGGTTGATCAAATACCAGGCGGAAGAAATAGGATGCTGTCATTGAGGCAGTGCCAATAGCTTATGCTACCACTCTATGGTTCCAGCTATCTTTGTAAACGATATTACCTTCACAGTGCTTTCAGGTAATACTTTCATATCGAAGAAGAACTGTTTCCAGGTGAGTGCCGGAGCCTACGCCAGGGTATAAATCAGGTGTTATTGACGTGATTTTAACATTGTCAAGTAGAATGTTAAAATACTCGATTTCTACTCCAGTTTCGTTAATCATGTACATTTTTATCATTGCTGATTTGAGCGTGACCCCGGTAGTTAAAGCTTTGTATAAAAGAGGCGTTACCCGATCGAACTCTTTCTGAAACATAATCGGTGCGTGAATTCGTGTACCCGTCAGGCGACCTGTATTGCTATCGGCTGGAATATTGACATTATGAGTGAGTGATTTTAGCTCAATAGCCCCGATACGTCCGGAGACCAGCGATGAACCCGTCATGGGTGAACCATTTTCATCCGTTAACCACATATAAGCTGGATTAGACATAGTACATCCTTTTATTTCATTTTCGTTATGAGTGAAGTTAATCGAGGAAATAACCAAACCAGAATGAAGATTGTAAGCAATGTCAATAACAAGCAATGCTCCGGAAAAAGATGAAGCCATAGCAAGCCAAAACCAATGACAAGCGCAGGAAAGACTACGCTTTCTAATAACAGTCTGATTAGGTTCTTAAACATTTAAATCCCTTTCTATAAAATCGGCTAAATCATCCAGACTTGAAAAGGAATTCAATTTCATTCTTTCAAATAATTTTGAAAGAATGGGTTCGCAAAAATAATAGAGCATCTCCAGTTTTGCCTGGTACAGAATCCAGTAATAATCGGAGTTAATCGCTTTCAAATGGCGGGCAGCGAGTGCGCATTTTTGTTGAATGCCATAAAATTGAAGGACGAAGATCCCTTGTGGCAATTTCGCAGACAGGCGTTCAACAACAAGTTTGGACATAAGGCTGGAGTGAGAAAGCATGATCGAGGCGGCAGTAGCAAACGCATAGCGTGTAGCTCCCGCTACGTTGATGTGAGAGCTGAATTCTGCAATTCTTTTTGTGAGTTTACGGGCTGAACCTTCTGGGTTGCCATCCTTTACGTCATCACATACGGTTTTCAGGTACAGATAAAATACGTGAGCAATAACATCGGCGTGTTTGAATATCGACTCTATTGAGTAAAGCGTTCTGATTTCTTCAGCTTGTAACTCCTGACAGATATCATTGTACCTGGGAATAAAACATGAAGAATACCAACTGACTCGCTCAATACCGGAATATATGTCGGATGCAACTCCTTTTGCCGACTGCAAAATGCCGCCAATTGCGTTCTCCATAGTGAGGGCCAAATGGTGGTCACTCTGAAATTTTATCCTTAAATAATCAGATGCTGTCATGCTGTAAGGCCCTTTTAAAGCTTTATATTTACGTCATTAGTTCTAAAACATAGCGAGTATCCTCTTTTTTTCTAACAGCGGGTAAGCATTAAATGTTATATAAAATCATAATATTTCAATGATATATGATTGATCTTATCAATCTAGCGCCTTCACCATTTTCCCGCTCGCCACAAATGTCCCAGCCCCTAGATGATGCAGCGTATTCAACTTATCCCCGTCAAACTGCCAGCGCCCGGCGACAAACGCGCGCTCATCGGCTGCCGCTGAAACCACTTCTCCAAACAGCGTGTCGTATTTCTCTGCCGCAGAGGTGACGGGAAGTAATCGGCACTCCATCCACGCCAGACATTTTTCTTCAATCACCGGCAGCCCGAGCTCAGGGCCGTTCACGACCGGGATCCCGTAGCAGTTGAATTTGTCCTCGTCGCGCCCGCTGACGCTGCCGACAGCGTATGTCCAGTTAGCTGCCGCCACGCCGGGGATGACGATGCCAAACTTCCCGCTGTGCTCAATCAGCTCACGTGACCAGGTACTTTTGTCCACCACAATCGCGATGCGCGGCGGTTCAAACTCAACGGGCATTGACCATGCGGCGGCCATCACGTTGCGTCTGTCCAGGGTTTCATCGCGGCTGGTGATCAGCACGGTAGGGCCGTGGTTCAGCAGACGGCTGGCATGACGTAATTCAACAGGGCGAAAGTGGCTCATAGGATCTCCTCATCTGTAACGATGAGTATGACGAAAAAGCACGTAAATCAAAGTGAGTGCATAAAATTAGTTTATAAACAGAACATCACAATCAAAGGAAAATGATGTATGTCCCCCTTTCTGACTGACTATTTTGCCCGCATTGGGTGGGCGCAACCGACACGGGTTGATATAGACACCCTGCGCGCGCTGCATTTACACCACAACTGTGCGATCCCGTTCGAAAATATTGATGTCGTCCTGCCGCGCGAAATCCATCTTGACGATCAATGTCTGGTCGACAAGCTGGTGACGGCGCGACGCGGAGGATATTGCTTTGAGCAAAACGGCCTTTTCGAGCGCGTGTTGCGTGAAGTCGGGTTTAACGTGCGCAGCGTGCTGGGGCGGGTCGTACTGGCAAATCCGTCGCAGATGCCGCCGCGCACGCACCGCCTGCTGCTGGTTGAGCTGAACGGCGAGCGCTGGATTGCCGACGTGGGGTTTGGTGGACAGACGCTGACGGCGCCGATTCGCCTGCTCGCCAACGAGGAACAGGAAACCCCTCACGGCATGTACCGTCTTCTGAGCGAGGGTAACGACTGGGTATTACAGTTCCGTCACCACGAGCACTGGCAGTCGATGTACCACTTTGACCTGACGACGCAGTATTTCAGCGATTACGTGATGGGGAACTTCTGGTCGGCGCACTGGCCGCAGTCCCATTTTCGTCATCATCTGCTGATGTGTCGCCACCTGCCGGACGGCGGCAAGCTGACGCTGACTAACTTCAACTTTACCCACTGGCAGAACGGTCACGTGGAGGAGCAGATCCATTTGCCGGATGCGGAGGCGCTGTATAAGCTGATGCAGGAGCGGTTTGGCCTTGGCGTTGCTGATCCGAAGCACGGCTTTACACTGGCCGAGCTGACGGCAGTGATGGCGGGGTTTGATACGCATCCGCAGGCAGGGAAATAGCCCGGTGGCGGCTACGCCTTACCGGACCTACGGGAGTGTGAACGTAGGTCCGGTAAGGCGTAGCCGCACCCGACAAAATCAACGGCGCGATCTCACCACCTGATACCGACGGGTAAAATACTCAAACGGTGCGCTCCACACGTGCACCAGACGGGTGAACGGGAAGATGAGGAAGATCGTCATCCCCAGCACCAGATGCACGCGGAAGATCGGCGCGACGCCGCTCAACATCTCCGACGAGCCCCCCTTAAACGTCACTATCCCCTGCGCCCAGCCGACCAGCTTCATCATCTCGCTTCCGTCAGGATATTGCGCGGAGAAAGGAATGGTCGACAGCCCCAGGATGCACTGAAGCAGCAGGATACTCATGATGATAATATCCGGCGTGGTGGACGTGGCGCGTACCCGCTGGTTGAAGAGGCGGCGGATCAGCAGCATTGACCCACCAATCAGCGTCAGTACGCCGCAAATGCCTCCCGCAATCATGGCCAACTGCTGTTTAACCGCGACGGGTAAAAACCAGGCGTACATCCAGTGCGGGGTTAACATGCCGAACAGGTGCCCGAAGAAGATCCCCAGAATCCCGATATGAAACAGGTTAGAGGCCCAGTTCATCCCGCGCTTGCTGAGCATCTGGCTCGATGAGGCCCGCCAGGTGTATTGCCCGTAGTCGTAGCGCAGCCAGCTGCCGAGGAAAAAAACGGTAGCACAGATATACGGGTAAATATCATAGAAAAACACGTTCAGGTAGTGCGTCATTTTGGGCCTCCGGCGCTGACGTCCACGTACTGCGGCGCGACGTCCTGGCTAAAGCGTCGTTGATATTGCTGCATCGGCGAACTGTCGCACGATGAGGCGTTGTCTTCGATAAACTTCACCTGTTCCTCTTCCCACACGGCGTCCAGCGCCTGACGGGTATCATCCCGTTTTTCACCGGACACCTGCTTCGCCACGCTGTCGCTGGAAAGCCGCGTACCGGCCATCGTCAGCAGGGCGTCAAACAGCTGGTAATGCGCCACGCCGCGCTGCTTGAGGCGACCACCAATCAGCGCCAGGATCGGCGCGACATTTTGCAATCCTTCACGCGCCTCGTCGTCGGTGACGAGGCTGAGGTACTCCAGGTAGAGCGGCAGATAGTCGGGCAGCTCGCGGCAGTCCAGCTCCAGCCCGGCTTTCTCATACTGGCTCATCAGATCGACCATCGCCTGACCACGATCGCGGGACTCGGCGTGAACGTGCTCGAACAGCAGCAACGACGTTGCGCGCCCGCGTTCAAACACTTCGCACCATTCGGCCTGTTTATCCAGCTGCGGGGCGCTCAGGTGCTGCCGGGCAAACGGCAGCAGCATGGGCGCGTCCTGCTCAACCAGGGAAAGCGCCTCATCGCGGTTTTCCCACAGCAGCTCATCGGGATACTCAATCAGCAGCGCGATGATTTTAAGGATCTGCATTATTCTCCCTCCCCGTGTTCGCGCACCTCGGTGATGTTAATCGCGTCGATGCGGCTGCTGTTGAAGAGGTTGAATTTGGTGTCGGAGCCGTGGCAGCCGTCGCCAAAGGTGAAGCCGCAGCCGTTTTTCTCCGGGAAGGCGTCGCGCGCCATTTCGCGGTGGCTGGTCGGGATCACGAAGCGGTCTTCGTAGTTAGCGATGGCGAGATAGCGGTACATCTCTTCAACCTGCGCTTCGGTCAGGCCCACTTCCTCAATGGCGCGGGTATCGGTCACGCCTTCCACGGTCTGGGAGCGTTTATAGTGACGCATCGCCATCATGCGCTTCAGGGCGCGCAGCACCGGGCCGGTATCGCCCGCGCTGAGCATGTTTGCCAGGTACTGCACTGGAATGCGCAGGCTTTCCACGGCTGGCAGGACGCCGTCACTCTGCGGCAGGCCGCCCGCATCCGCGTAGGACTGAATCGGCGACAGTGGCGGCACGTACCAGACCATCGGCAGGGTGCGGTATTCAGGATGCAGCGGCAGGGCCAGCTTCCAGTCCATCGCCATCTTGTAGACCGGCGAACGCTGGGCGGCATCAATCACGTTCTGTGGAATGCCCTGTTTCAGCGCTTCCTCAATCACCGCCGGATCGTTAGGGTTGAGGAACACGTCGCACTGGCGCTCGTAAAGATCGGTTTCATGCTCGGTGCTGGCGGCCTCTTCAATACGGTCCGCGTCGTACAGCAGCACGCCGAGATAACGGATTCGCCCGACGCAGGTCTCCGAACAAACGGTCGGCTGGCCGGACTCAATGCGCGGATAGCAGAAGATGCATTTTTCTGACTTGCCGCTTTTCCAGTTGAAGTAAATTTTCTTGTACGGGCAGCCGCTGATGCACAGGCGCCAGCCGCGGCATTTATCCTGATCGATCAGCACAATGCCGTCCTCTTCGCGCTTGTAAATCGCGCCGCTCGGGCAGGTGGCCACGCAGCTCGGGTTCAGGCAGTGCTCGCACAGGCGCGGCAGATACATCATGAAGGTGTTTTCAAACTGGCCGTACATCTCCTTCTGGATCTTCTGGAAGTTGCGGTCGCGGGCGCGCTTTTCGAACTCGCCGCCCAGCAGTTCCTCCCAGTTTGGCCCCCAGACGATTTTGTCCATCCGCTTGCCGTCGATCAGCGAGCGGGGGCGGGCGGTAGGGAGGTGATCCCCCTCCGGCGCGCGGTGCAGATCCTGATAGTCAAAGGTGAAGGGTTCGTAATAATCGTCAATCTGCGGCAGGACGGGGTTGGCGAAAATCTTCGACAGCACGCCCATTTTGCCGCCGAGGCGCGGCGTCAGCTTGCCGTGTATGCCGCGGATCCAGCCGCCTTGCCACTCCTCCTGATCTTCCCAGTTTTTCGGATAGCCGATGCCCGGCTTGGTTTCGACGTTGTTAAACCACGCATACTCCATCCCTTCGCGCCCGGTCCAGACGTTCTTGCAGGTGACCGAGCAGGTGTGGCAGCCGATGCATTTATCGAGATTCAGAACCATGCCAACCTGTGAGCGTATTTTCATTTTTTCGCCTCCTGTACCTGATCCCGACCTTCGCCGTCCAGCCAGTTAATGTTTTTCATTTTGCGGATCATGATGAACTCGTCGCGGTTCGAGCCGACGGTGCCGTAATAGTTGAAGCTGTAGGACAGTTGTGCATAGCCGCCGATCATGTGCGTCGGTTTTGGGCAGACGCGGGTGACCGAGTTGTGGATCCCGCCGCGCCGTCCGGTCACTTCTGACCCCGGAATGTTCAGGATGCGCTCCTGGGCGTGGTACATCATGGTCATGCCCGGCGGCACGCGCTGGCTGACCACCGCGCGGGCGGTGAGGGCGCCGTTGGCGTTGAAGGCTTCGATCCAGTCGTTGTCCTCTATGCCTAGCTCGCGCGCGTCGGTTTCGCTGATCCAGACGATGGGGCCCCCGCGCGACAGGGTCTGCATCAGCAGGTTTTCGCTGTAGGTGGAGTGGATGCCCCATTTCTGGTGCGGCGTCAGGAAGTTCAGCGCTTTTTCCGGGAAGCCGTTCGGCGGGATCTCGCGCATGTGGGTCACGCTGCGGGTATCAATCGGTGGGCGATAGGCCACCAGGCTCTCCCCGAAGGCGCGCATCCACGGATGATCCTGATACAGCTGCTGGCGGCCCGAAAGGGTGCGCCACGGAATCAGCTCGTGGACGTTGGTATAGCCCGCGTTATAGGAGACGTGCTCGCTCTCAAGGCCGGACCACGTCGGGCTGGAGATGATTTTGCGCGGCTGCGCCTGAATGTCGCGGAAGCGGATTTTCTCGTCTTCCTTGTTCAGCGCCAGATGGGTGTGGTCGCGCCCGGTCAGTTCCCCGAGCGCTTCCCAGGCCTTCACCGCCACCTGTCCGTTGGTTTCCGGGGCGAGGGCGAGGATCACCTCCGAGGCGTCAATGGCGGTTTCAATGCGCGGGCGGCCTTTCGCCGGGCCGTCGAGCTTGACGTAGTTCAGCTTGCCGAGGAAATCGACCTCGTTCTGCGTGTTCCACGAAATGCCTTTCCCGCCGTTGCCGAGCTTGTCCATCAGCGGGCCGAGGGCGGTGAAGCGTTCGTAAGTTTCCGGGTAGTTACGCTCCACCACCGCGATGTTCGGCGCCGTTTTGCCGGGGATCAGGTCACATTCCCCTTTGCGCCAGTCCTGAATATCAAACGGCTGCGACAGCTCCGCCGGGGAGTCATGCTGCAGCGGCTGGAGCACCACGTCGGTTTCTGTGCCCAGATGGCCAACGCACACCTCGGAGAAGACTTTGGCGATGCCTTTGTAGATCTCCCAGTCGCTGCGCGATTCCCACGCCGGGTCAACGGCGGCGGAAAGCGGATGAATAAACGGGTGCATGTCCGAGGTATTCATGTCGTCCTTTTCATACCAGGTGGCGGTCGGCAGGACGATATCGGAGAACAGGCAGGTGCTGGACATGCGGAAATCGAGCGTCACCAGCAGGTCGAGTTTGCCCTCGATGGCGGCGGTTTGCCACTCCACCTCTTCAGGCTTCACGTCATCCGTTGAGCCTAAATCTTCACCCTGAATGCCGCTCTCGGTGCCGAGCAGGTATTTCAGCATGTACTCGTGGCCTTTCCCGGACGAGCCGAGCAGGTTAGAGCGCCAGACGAACAGGTTGCGCGGGTGGTTCTTGCCGTTGTCCGGCTGTTCGCAGGCGAAGCGGATTTCGCCCGATTTCAACGCCTGAACGGTGTACTCCTGCGGCGTCATGCCCGCCGCGTCCGCACGCGCCTTGACGTGCAGCGGGTTGAGGTTGAGCTGCGGGGCCGACGGCAGCCAGCCCATGCGCTCGGCGCGAACGTTAAAGTCGATCAGATGTCCGGTGAACTTCGACGCGTCCGCCAGCGGGGAGAGCAGCTCCTGCGCAGTGAGCTTCTCGTAGCGCCACTGGCTGGCGTGGTTGTAGAAGAACGAGGTGCTGTTCATCTGGCGCGGCGGGCGGTTCCAGTCCAGCGCGAAGGCCAGCGGCAGCCAGCCGGTTTGCGGGCGCAGCTTCTCCTGGCCGACATAGTGGGACCAGCCGCCGCCGCTCTGCCCGACGCAGCCGCAGAAGACCAGCATATTGATCATCCCGCGGTAGTTCATGTCCATATGGTACCAGTGGTTCACCCCGGCACCCAGAATGATCATCGAGCGACCGTGCGTTTTGTGCGCCGTGTCGGCGAACTCGCGGGCAATTTTTTCGATCAGGTACGCGGGCACGCCGGTGATCTGCTCGCCCCAGGCGGGCGTGTAGGCTTTGATCTGGTCATAGCTGTCTGCGGCGTTACTGTCTTCCAGGCCGCGATCGAGACCGTAGTTAGCCAGCACCAGATCGTAAACGCTGACCACGCGTTTCTGGCTGCCGTCGGCGAGCGTCAGGGTTTTGCTCGGCACGCGGCGCGTCAGCACCGGCTCCTGCTTCACGCTACGAAAATGCGGGTTTTCGTTGCCGCCAAAGTAGGGGAACGCGACGTCCGCCACGCTGTCGTGGGTAATCAGCAGGGAGAGTGTGAGTTCTGTTTCATGGCCCGCAGCCTGAGGCTCCAGGTTCCATTTGCCTTTTTCCCCCCAGCGGAAGCCGATCGAGCCGTTTGGCACCACCAGGTTACCGGCAATATCGAAGGCGACGGTCTTCCACTCTGGGTTATTGGCCTCCCCCAGTCCGTCGACGAGATCGGAGGCGCGCAGCATCCGGCCCGGCACCACGCGACCGTCAGCCTGCTCGTCCAGCAGAACGAGCATCGGCATGTCGGTGTAGCGGCGGCAGTAGTTAAGGAAGTAATCGCTCGGGTTATCGAGGTGGAACTCTTTGAGGATGACGTGGCCCATCGCCATGGCGAGGGCGCTGTCGGTGCCCTGTTTGGGGGCCAGCCACTGGTCGCTGAGCTTGGCGACCTCCGAGAAGTCCGGCGTAATCGCAACGGTCTTGGTGCCTTTGTAGCGCACCTCGGTAAAGAAGTGGGCGTCCGGAGTACGCGTCTGCGGCACGTTCGAGCCCCAGGCAATGATATAGCTGGAGTTGTACCAGTCGGCGGACTCCGGCACGTCGGTCTGCTCGCCCCAGGTCATCGGCGACGCAGGCGGCAGGTCGCAGTACCAGTCGTAGAAGCTCAGGCAGGTGCCGCCCAGCAGGGAGAGATAGCGCGTTCCGGCGGCGTAGGAGACCATCGACATCGCCGGAATAGGCGAAAAACCGGCCACGCGGTCCGGGCCGTAGTTTTTGATGGTCCAGACGTTAGCGGCGGCGATCAGCTGGTTCAGCTCTTTCCAGTTTGAGCGGATAAACCCGCCTTTACCCCGCGCCTTCCTGTAGCTTTGCGCCTTTTGCGGATCGTTCTGGATGGCATCCCAGGCCAGCACCGGATCGGTATGCTGCGCCAGCGCTTCGCGCCAGAGTTCAATCAGCCTGCGGCGCACCAGCGGGTACTTAAGGCGGTTGGCGCTATAGAGATACCAGGAGTAGCTTGCGCCTCGCGGGCAGCCGCGCGGCTCGTGATTGGGTAGGTCAGGGCGGGTGCGGGGATAGTCGGTCTGCTGGGTTTCCCAGGTCACCAGGCCGTTTTTGACATAAATCTTCCAGCTACAGGAGCCGGTACAGTTTACCCCGTGGGTGGAACGCACAATCTTGTCGAACTGCCAGCGCTGGCGGTAGCTGTCCTCCCAGTCGCGGTTGGTGTGATACACCTGCCCGTGCCCATCGGCGAAACTGTCGCCTTTTGTTTTGAAGTAACGGAAGCGGTCCAACAGTTTGCTCATGACATTTCTCCTGCTTCGATAGCATGGCCGGAGTGCGATGCATCACGCTCTGGCGAAGATGTAGTTTTTATTTTTTTGAGGATTTACGGCCATACACCAGCCAGGTGACGAACACGCAGACGATGTAAAACACGAGGAACACCTTCATGGCCCCAACCGGCGAACCGGTCATTGCCAGCGATGTGCCGAACGCCTTAGGGATAAAGAACCCGCCAACGGCACCGATGGCGGAGATAAAGCCCAGCGCGGCGGCGGTCTCCGTCACCGCTTCATGCTGCGCCTGCTCGTCCGTGCCGCCCTGCTTTTTGACGCGGTCGAGGGTGATTTGGCGAAAGATAATCGCGATCATCTGGAAGGTCGAACCGCTGCCCAGCCCGGCGGTGAGGAACAGGCCCATAAAGACCAGGTAGAAGGCGATAAAGCTGCCGGAGCCAGAGCCGGGGAGCGTCAGGAAGATCAGGGCGCTGAAGATAGCCATAAAGACGAAGTTAATCAGCGTGACGCGCACGCCGCCCAGCCTGTCAGAGATCATCCCGCCCGCTGAACGCGCCAGCGCACCGATAAGTGGGCCGAAGAAGGCGAGGTGCAGAATGTTCACGTCCGGGAACTGGGTTTTCGACAGCATGGCAAAGCCCGCCGAGAAGCCGATAAACGAGCCGAAGGTAGCAAGATAAAGCAGGCTCAGCAGCCAGAGGTGAAAGCGCTTCAGTACCGGCAGCTGGCTGGCGATAGAGGCCTTAGAGCTGGCGATATCGTTCATGCCAAAAAACGCCGCAAGGGTTGCCAGCAGCAGCAGCGGCGCCCAGACCCAGGCCGCATTGGCCAGCCACATCGTTGAGCCGTCCTCCTGCGGTACGCCGTGCACGCCGAGGAAGGTAAACATTGGCAGGAAAATCACCAGCGGAGCAACCAGCTGCATCACGCTGACGCCCAGATTTCCCAGCCCGCCGTTGATGCCCAGCGCGCTGCCCTGTTTTGCCTTGGGGAAGAAGAAGCTGATGTTGCCCATGCTGGAGGCAAAGTTGGCCCCGGCAAAACCGCAGAGCAGGGCAATCACGATAAAGACCCAGTAAGGTGTCGCGGTGTCCTGAATGGCTATCCCCAGCCAGACGCAGGGGATAATCAGGATAACGGTGCTCAATACCGTCCAGTAGCGTCCGCCAAATATTGGCACCATAAACGAGTAGGGGACGCGCAATATCGCGCCGGAGAGAGAAGGTAATGCCGTTAGCATAAAAAGCTGATCGGTGGTGAAATTAAATCCGACTTTATTCAGATTGACCGCAACGGCGCTGAATAACATCCACACGCAAAACGCTAATAGCAGGCAAGCTACAGAAATCCATAGGTTTCTTCGTGCGATATGTTTTCCTTTATTCTCCCAAAATTGCGCGTTTTCAGGTTTCCAGTTACTCAACAGATGAGGATTACTTTTATCACTTTGTTGCGACATATCGCCCTCTTACTTACCATGTTTGAGAGAAAAATGAAGTAAAAACAAAAAGATGAGTAAAGAAGTGTTATTGGTTTTTTGGGATGCTTTGGGATACATCTGAAAGGATAGATAAAAAAGCGAACCCCCGAGATTAGAATGAAAATAAGGGCTCGCTTAATGTGTTACTAATTGTAACATTTTGCGGAATTTATACTCCGGAAGGAGTATTAAAACAATTCCAGCGTGATAAGTTTGTCGAGATGTTTATTAAATGCCGCATCGTCCATTTCAGGCATATTTAATACGGTGATCCCATCCAGGCCACAAACCAGCCCTATTAAACGCCATGCGATATTTTCCGCCCGATCGGTAAGTGTGAACGCGTTGGCATCAGCCCCGGCGCGGATAATCGCCACGGTTTCCTGATGCCACATCTCCATGGTGAGGACATAAGCCGCTTTGATCTCGGGATCACGGCTGGCGAGAATTTGGGCTTCCCGCCACAGTCGGATATAAGGCTCAAACTTACCATCGTCGCTGCCGAGCATGCTGTGCAACCGCTCTCGCCAGGTGGCACGTTCATCCGCCACGTCGGCATCTAATAGCTCGCGGATCAGGCGAACGAATGCCAGCGATTTTAACTCACCGCCGGAGGCAAAGTGGTGATGAACCTGCCCGGTAGCAACGCCCGCTTCAGTTGCAATGCGCCGCACCGTCATCGCCGCCAGCCCCTCGGCGAGCGCCACGCGCATGGCGGCCTGTAAGATTGCTTCCCGCCGTTCATCCTTGCTCAGATATCGCATGTTTACTCACTCTCAATGGGAATGAAACGAGTGTAACAAAAAGCTGGACACTCGTTCAACTTTACGTAGGATCGCATCCTGGACATGTGTCCATGTTTAAAATGAAAAGGAAATTTATGTTTCGTCAGTGGTTAGCGTTAGTGATTATCGTGCTGGTCTATATCCCGGTCGCGATCGACGCGACGGTGCTGCACGTGGCGGCGCCGACATTGAGCATGACGCTGGGTGCCAGCGGAAACGAATTGTTGTGGATCATTGATATTTACTCGCTGGTGATGGCGGGGATGGTGCTGCCGATGGGTGCCCTGGGTGACCGCATTGGCTTTAAACGCTTGCTGATGATCGGCAGCACGCTGTTTGGCCTGTCGTCCCTGGCGGCCGCGTTTGCACCGTCGGCAGGTTGGCTGATAGCGGCGCGCGCCTCGCTGGCGATCGGTGCAGCAATGATCATTCCGGCTACGCTTGCGGGGATCCGCACGCTGTTTACCGACGCGAAAGATCGCAATATCGCGCTCGGCGTCTGGGCGGCAGTGGGTTCCGGCGGGGCGGCGTTTGGTCCGCTGATTGGCGGTATGCTGCTTGAGCATTTTTACTGGGGATCGGTGTTTTTAATCAACGTGCCGATTGTGCTGGTAGTGGTGTCGCTGGCCGCGCGTTTTGTGCCCCGTCAGCAGGGCCGACCGGAGCAGCCGCTGAATATCAGTCATGCCATCATGCTGATTGTGGCGATTTTGCTGCTGGTCTACAGTGCCAAAACCGCGCTCAAAGGCGTCCTGTCGCCGTGGCTGGTTGCCTCCGCGCTGGTGACCGGCTCGGTGCTGCTGTTTATCTTCGTGCGTATTCAGCTGCGCGCCCGCGTGCCGATGATCGATATGCGCCTGTTCTGCCATCGCATCATTCTGAGCGGCGTGGTAATGGCGATGACCGCCATGATTGCCCTGGTCGGGTTTGAGCTGCTGATGGCGCAGGAATTGCAATTCGTTCACGGCTTTACGCCATTTGAAGCGGGCATGTTTATGCTTCCGGTCATGGTAGCGAGCGGGTTTAGCGGGCCGATCGCCGGGGTACTGGTGGGGCGTCTTGGGCTGCGCATTGTCGCTGCGGGTGGCATGGGGCTCAGCGCGGTCAGTTTCATCGGCCTCTCGATGCTCGATTTCAGCACGCAGCAGTGGCAGGCGTGGAGCCTGATGGTGCTGTTGGGCTTCAGCGCCGCCAGCGCGCTGCTGGCCTCGACCTCCGCCATTATGGCTGCCGCGCCGAAGGAGAAAGCAGCTGCCGCAGGAGCGATTGAAACCATGTCCTATGAACTTGGCGCCGGGCTGGGGATCGCTATTTTTGGTCTGCTGTTGACCCGCAGCTTCTCGGCGTCCATTGACCTGCCGCAGGGGCTGAATGCCTCGCTCGTCGATAAAGCCTCGTCATCGATTGGTGAAGCGATGAAGGTGGCGCAGGAACTGACGCCGTCCCTCGCGGAGCCAGTGATTGAGGCGGCGAAAAGTGCGTTTATTACCTCCCACAGCGTGGCGCTGGGGAGTGCGGGCGGAATGCTGCTGTTGCTGGCAGTGGGGATCTGGTTTAGCCTGGCGAAGGTGCCGAAGCCGTAAAACACGCCCGGTGGCGCTGCGCTTACCGGGCCTACGGGCGCGGTTGTCCGAGCCGCGCCACCCGGTTTATTTTTCCTGGGCCGCGGACAGGACGCTGTGCAACAGCACGTTCGCCCCTTTCTCCGACCACTCCGGCAGGATCCTTTCCGCTTCGTTATGGCTGATGCCCTTCACGCAGGGGATAAAAATCATGCTGGCAGGGGCAATCTTGCTGACATAGCAGGCGTCATGTCCCGCCCCCGAGACCATCGGTTTCGCCGAGTAGCCCAGTTCCGCCACGGCCTTCTCCGTGCGGGCCAGACATTCGGCATCAAACGCGATGGGCGCGTAGTCAAAAATGCGCTCAACAAGAGCCGCCACGCCGCGCAGGCTCAGGCTTTCAGCCACCTTATGCAGCGCCGCCTCCATGGCTTCCAGTGCCGTCAGCGCCGGATGGCGAAACTCCACGCTGCAGACCACCCGAGACGGCACGACGTTGCGCGAGTTTGGCGTAACCTGCGCCATACCGATCGTCGCACGTCCGTCCGGCGCGTGCCGATAGCCAATCTCCTCCACCTTCAGCGCCAGCTCCGAGAACGCGGTCAGCGCGTCTCGGCGGCTGTGCATCGGCGTGGTGCCCGCGTGGGCGGCAAACCCGTCCAGCGTCAGGGTAAACCAGCGCTGGCCCATTGCCGCGCGGACTAACCCGATATCCAGGGCTTCATCTTCCAGAATCGGGCCCTGTTCGATGTGCAGCTCGTAGCAGGCGTGAACCGGAAACGCGCGGGCAGGGGCTTCACCCCGGTAGCCGATGCTTTCCAGCGCTTCACCCACGCTGATACCGTCGCTATCCGCGCGGGAATGGGCGTACGCTTCGCTAAATTGCCCCGTCCAGACCCCTGAAGCGAGCATGGCTGGCGCAAAGCGCGCGCCTTCTTCGTTGGTCCAGTTGACCAGCACAACGTCACGTTCCGTCTCAATGTGATGGTCATTGAGGGTGCGCAGCAGCTCCAGCCCGGCCAGCACGCCGTAAACCCCGTCGTAGTTCCCTCCCAGCGGCTGGGTATCCACGTGCGAACCGGTCATGACCGGCGCGAGTTTTGGGTTTTTCCCGGCGCGGCGGATAAACATATTGCCCATGCTGTCGACGTCACAGGTAAAACCGGCGTCCAGCGCCCAGTCGCGCAGCAGGTTACGCGCAATACGATCTTCCTCGCTCAGTGCCAGACGGGTGACGCCACCGGCGGGCGTGCCGCCGATCTGCGCCATCATCTCAAGCGTTGACCACAGCCGTTCGGCGTTGACGCGGATCATGGCTTGTCCTTACCGCTGCGGTAGCGGAAATCACAGCACGCACCGCCCTGCATAATGGTCGTGGTGCGGGTTAGCTCTACGTCCGGCGCATAGCCAACGATGAATTTTTCATCGCGCGCGCAGGAGAGCAGATGACCGATCTCGCCCAGCCCCATCTCGTGGTACATCTCCGCGTAGCGACAGCGGGTCACGTTGTAGTTGTACTGCTGGTCGTCAGCGTCGATCACCTTCACGTCCAGGGCGTTATCTTTCTCCCACAGATACTGCAGGGCGATAAAGCTCTTGATGTTCGCGCCGTTGGGTTCTTTGCTGGCAAACCCTTTACCAGCGTCAATCGCGGCCTGCTCAATGGCCTCGCCAATCACCGCCTGGGCGCGGGCTTTCCCTATCTCGCGCACCAGGATTTCATAAATTGGCTTAATAATTTCAGCTTCAATTTTGCGGCGGGCGAGAATGCCCAGCTCATTATTATCACTCATCACATTGCCTCGCTGCGTTACTTCGCTTTTGCGCCGCCCAGCACGGTCTGCGGCTGCCATTTGCCGTCGACAACCTTATAGACCGTGAACGACGGCGATTTCAGGTTGCCCTCTTTATCAAACGCGATCTGTCCGGTAACGCCGGAATAGCTGATGGCGCGCAGGGCGGGCAGATAGTCTGATGGCTCAACGGAGTCTGCTTTTTCCATCGCCGCAACCAGCACGCGGGTGGCGTCATAGGCGAACGGGGCGTGCAGTTCGATATGGGTGTGGTAGCGGGCCTGGTAGGCCTGTTCGAATGCCTTTCCACCCGGCATCTGGTCAACGGGCAGGCCCGGCTCCAGCGCCACAACGCCTTCGCCTTCTTTCTGCGCCAGCTTCAGGAACGTCTGGCTGACGAATCCGCCTGCGCCCATCAGCGTGGCATTCATGCCCAGCTGTTTAATGCGGCGAGCCAGCGGTGCGGCCTGGCTGTCGACGCCGCCGAAGAAGATCAGATCGGCGTTTTTACTGCGGATGGCGGTCAGCACGGCGCTGAAATCGACCGTTTTGTCATCCACGTACTGACGGTCGACAATTTTCACGCCCTGGGCTTCCAGCGATTTAATAAACTGGTCCGCCAGGCCCTGACCGAAGGCGGTACGGTCGTCGATCACCGCAATGCGTTTGGCTTTCAGGGTGTTAACCGCGTACTGACCTGCGAGCTGGCCGCCGTCATCGTCGTGTCCCATCACGCGGAAGCTGGTATCAAAACCTTGTTGCGTATAGGCGTGACCGGTCGCGACCTGTGCTACCTGGGCGATGCCCGCATCGTGATAAACGCGGGCCGCTGGAATGCTGGTGCCGGTGTTCCAGTGGCCGACCACGCCCGCCACATCGCTGTCCACCAGACGCTGCGCGACGGCTACGGCAGTGCGCGGGTCAGACTGATCGTCTTCGGACTGCAGTTTGAAGGTGACCGCTTTGCCGCCGATGGTCGGCTGCTGCTTGTTAATGTCGTCGATGGCCAGCTGCGCGCCGTTCTCCAGATCTTTCCCGATACGTGCTGACGGGCCGGTGAGCGGGCCTGCCAGACCGATAACCACGGTTTCGCCGTCGGCGGCCCACGAGGACGTTGAGGCAAGACCGCCGAGCAGAATAGCGGCGCTGAGCGCACTGATTTTTACTGTTTTCATTGTATTTCCCTGATGTTGGCTGGTGTGGTTAAACGGGCATTTCGCCCAAATAAATGTGTGCAATCTGGTCGTCGTTAAGCAGCGCTGTCGATTCGCCATGATGAACAATGCTGCCGCTGTCCATCACCCACGCGCTGTCGGTCACTTCCAGCGCGAGCCGGGCGTTTTGTTCGATCAGCAGCAGGGCGACGCCGCGCTCGCGCAGCCCGGCAATAACGGCAAATATGTTCTCGACCATCTTCGGGGCAAGGCCCATCGACGGCTCGTCGAGGATCAGCAGGCGCGGGCGGCTGAGAAGGGCGCGGTTAAGGGCCAGCAGCTGTTGCTCGCCGCCGGACAGCAGCCCGGCAAGCTGATGCTGGCGCTCGCCCAGACGCGGGAAACGTTCGAAAATCTCGTTCATCTCGCGCTTAACGGTGACAGTGTCACGCCTTAGCCAGGCGCCCATCTGCAGGTTTTCCAGTACCGTCATGCGGGAGAAGATCCCGCGGCCCTCCGGGACCATGACCAGCCCGTCGCGAAGCAGGGTCTCCGGGCTCTGTTTACGGACCGGCTTACCGCTGAATTCAATACTGCCGCTAAAGCTTTCCAACCCGGTAATAGCGCGCACGGTGGAGCTTTTCCCCGCGCCGTTAGCGCCGATCAGCGTAGCCTGTTCGCCCTCGTGCAGGGTAAAGGAGACATCGCGTACGGCCTGAATGCCGCCGTAATGCACGTCCAGACGTTCTACCTTCAGCAGTTCAGTCATGGGCGTTACCTCCAAGCCAGGCGGCGATCACTGCCGGGTCGCGCCGCACGCTTTCCGACGTACCGCTGGCGAGCGTTTTACCGTAATCAAGCACCGTCAGGCGATCGCAGATGCCCATCACCAGCTTGACGTCATGTTCAATCATCAGCAGGGTTTTGCCGTCATCGCGGATGCGGATGAGCAACTCACCGAGCGCCACTTTTTCCGCCGCGTTCATTCCTGCGGCGGGCTCGTCCAGCGCCAGCAGCATCGGATCCGTCGCCAGCGCGCGGGCGATTTCAAGGCGACGCTGATGACCATAGGCCAGATCGCAGGCGCGATAGTGGGCGAACTGCGCAATGCCGGTATAGTCCAGCCAGTGCCAGGCCAGCTCGCGGGTCTGCTTCTCTTCCTCGCGGGCGCGTTTATGGCGGCTCAGCGCGGCCCACAGGCCGTTACGGGTGCGCACGTGGCGGCCCACCATAACGTTTTCCAGCACCGACATCTCGTTGAAGAGGCGCACGTTCTGGAAGGTGCGGGCAATCCCGGCGGCGGTGACTTTCTCTATGTGTTTTGGGAAGTAGGGCTTATCGGCAATCGAAAACTCACCGCTGTCCGCCGGATAAAGCCCGGTGATCAGGTTAAAGCAGGTGGTTTTTCCCGCGCCGTTGGGGCCAATCAGCCCGTAGATTTCCCCCCTGTTCACGGTAATCGAAACGTCATCTACGGCAGTCAGCCCGCCGAAGCGTTTTGACATGTTGCGTACGGTTAACAGGCTCATGCCTTCACCTCCTTGTGGCGTACCGGCCAGAGGCCTGACGGGCGCACCAGCATGACCAGCACCAGTGCCATACCGTAAAACAGCTGGCGCAGCACTTCCGGGTCAATCAGTACCGTACCGAACAGCGCCTGCTGAACCGGCGCTGCCTGGCTGCGCAGCAGTTCCGGCAGGGCGGTAAGCAGTACCGCGCCCAGGATCACGCCCGGTATGTGCCCCATACCGCCCAGCACCACCATCGCCAGTACGGCAATGGACTCCTGCAGCGTGAAGGATTCCGGGGAGACAAAGCCCTGAAACGCGCCGAAAAGCGCACCTGCTATGCCGCCAAAGGAAGCGCCCATCGCAAAGGCGAGCAGCTTATAGTTACGCACGTTGATGCCCATCGCGCGGGCCACATCTTCATCCTCACGGATGGCGTGCCAGGCGCGGCCAATACGGGAATGCTGCAGGCGCAGGCAGACAAAAATAATCGCTACAATCACCAGCATCAGCAGGTAGTACCACAGCCACAGGGCGGGCACTTTGAAACCAAACCAGTGGTAGACGCCGCTAAACTTCAGGCCGAACAGGTTCAGCGTATCTACCCCGGTAATGCCCTTTGCGCCGTTGGTGATGTTTACCGGACGGTCGAGGTTGCGCATCAGGATGCGGATAATTTCGCCAAAGCCGAGGGTCACTATCGCCAGGTAGTCCCCGCGCAGCTTCAGCGTGGGCGCACCGAGTAAAATCCCGCAGACTGCCGCCACGAGGGCCGCCAGCGGAATAATGAGCAGATACGAGGTGTGCAGCCCGTCCGGGAACCAGACTGCGAGGATCGGAAACACCTCCAGCAGGTGTGGAGAAGCCATCAGTGCGGCGAGGTAGGCGCCGACGGCGTAAAAGGCGATAAAGCCCATGTCCAGCAGGCCGGTATAGCCGACCACAATATTGAGCCCGAGCGCCAGCATGATGTAGAGCAGGGCGAAGTCGATAACGCGCACCCAGTAGTTGCCGCCGAGCTGCGTGGCCACCACGGGCGCTATCAGCAGCGCTAGGCAGAACAGGCTCATGCCTGACCAGAATTTGCGCGTCGCCGCCGGGGCCTGAATTTGAAGTGTTGTCATGGTATTCCTTACGCCCTGTGCGCTACGCGCTCGCCCAGCAGGCCAGCCGGACGGAAGACCAGCACCAGGATCAGCACCATAAAGGCAAAGACATCCTGATAGTTGCTGCCAAATACACCGTGGGTCAGTTCACCCAGGTAGCCTGCGCCCAGCGCTTCGATAATGCCGAGCAGGATGCCGCCAATCATGGCACCCCGAATGTTACCAATGCCCCCAAGCACTGCGGCGGTAAAGGCCTTGATCCCGGGTAAAAAGCCCATCGAGAAGCTGGCGTTACCGTAGTTGCTGGCCATCATTACGCCTGCCAGCGCGGCAAACGCCCCGCCAATCGCAAACGTCAGGGTAATAATGGCGTTTGGGTTAACCCCCATCAGCGTGGCCACGCGCGGATTTTCCGCCACGGCGCGCATGCCGCGCCCCAGGCGGGTGTATTCCACCAGCAGCCAGAGCCCGGTCATCACCGCCAGCGCCAGCGCCACGGTGACAATACCGGTAACGGTCACGATGGCGGGCGGGTGCATTTCACTGCCTGACGTCACGGTAATCGGATCCATGGGCAGGATCTGCGGGAACATCAGCGGGTTGCGCGTCCAGATAATCATCGCCACGGTTTGCAGCAGGACGGAGACGCCGATACCCGAGATCAGCGGCGCGAGCCGCGGGGCGTTGCGCAGTCGACGGTAGGCAAATCGCTCCACGGCCATGGCCAGCAGGGCGCACACGGCCATGGCAATCATCAGGGCAACGCCGAGCTGCAAGAGCAGCGGCATATGCGGGAAGGTGCTATTCAGGGCGTTAATGGCGGAGAGCGTGGTGAGCGCGCCGACCATCAGAATATCCCCGTGGGCAAAGTTAATAATGCGCAAAATGCCATACACCATGGTATAGCCCAGCGCGATCAGCGCGTAGATGCTTCCCAGCATCACACCGTTGATCAGTTGTTGTATGAGTGTATCCAACGTTTGTACCCGCAAAGTGCTCGTTCTGCGGCTACCATCCAATAAATGAATTAAATTGTAAAATACGCATCTATTATTTCTTATGATAAATAAATATTGTTTTATGTTTATGATTTAAATGAAAATAGTTAAAGCCTGCTTTTGGGTGAAAAGCCTAAAGAAATCAACATATGAATAAAACAGAACAATTGGCGAGCCTGACGGCGTTTGCAGAGAGCCGCCTGGCAAACGATCCGCCGCTTCGGGCCGTACGTGCATTCGAGGCCATCGCCAGGCTGGGGAGCGTCACGCTGGCCGCGCAGGAGCTGGATATCTCTCCGTCGGCCGTCAGCCATCAGCTCAAGGTGCTCGAAGGATACCTGCAAATGCCGCTCACGGAACGTCAGGGACGCAGGCTGGTGCTGAGCCAGCACGGGCGGGAATATTACCGCTCGATCCGTGCGGCCTTTAACGTGTTGCGCCAGGCGACGGAGCACCTGGCGGAGCAGGCGCAAACGCGTCAGGTCACCATCAGCCTGATTCCGCTTTTTGGTATGGGTTGGTTTATCCCGCGCTTGCCTGCGTTCATGCGCGCCAATCCCCAAACCGAGATCAACGTGGTGTATGCCAATCACCGTAACTATCTGAGCGACGCGTCGGATATGTCGATTCGTTTTGGTAACGGGCAGTGGGCGGGGTATCAGAGTGAAAAGCTGATTTCCGGCCAGATGGTGCCGGTGTGCAGCCGCGCGTTTTTGCGCGTTCATGGCCATATCGACACGCCTGAACAGCTGCTGCAAATGCCGTTGCTGCACGATGAAGAGCGTACGAGCTGGACGCAGTGGTTTTTGTTGCAGGGGGTAAAACGTCCACTCCGGCGCAGCGGCCCGCTGTTTGAAGACGGGCTGTTGACGCTGGCGGGCGTTCAGGCAGGGCTGGGATGTGCGCTCATGCGTGAGCCGCTGATTGCGCCATATCTTGAGAGCGGCGAGCTGGTCAAGATATTTGACTTACCGATTGATGACGGGCGCGATTATTACCTCTGCGTGCGTTCAGATTCAGAGATGACCGAAGACGGCAAGCTGCTGCAAACCTGGCTGCGTCGGGCGGCAGGCGGGGAGTTGTCCGTCGGGTAAATGCGGAAGATAAAAAAGCCAGCGTGTCACGCTGGCTTTTGGACAGACAAGATTTTAGAACTGGTAGGTCAGACCCAGCGCCACGATGTTGTCGGTACCGATACCTGCCTGGCGAGTGAACTGGTTGTCGTCGAGCAGGTTGATTTTGTAATCCACGTAGGTGGACATGTTTTTGTTAAAATAGTAGGTGGTGCCGACATCAATGTATTTAACCAGATCCTGGTCGCCGAAGTTCTCGATGTCTTTGCCTTTAGACTGCAGGTAAGCGATGGATGGACGCAGGCCAAAGTCGAACTGATACTGAGCCACAACTTCGAAGTTTTGCGCCTTGTTTGCAAAGCCGTAGATGTCGCTGCGGTTACCGTTAGATGTGCCGAAACGGGTTGCGTTATAGGTCTGAGAGTACTGCGCCGCGAGGTAAACGTTGTTCGCGTCGTACTTCACGCCGCCGCTGTACACTTCAGCGCGGTCGCCTTCACCGTATACGCCAGCTGCATTCTGGTCAGCGGTACGACGGGAAGAGGACATTGCACCACCGACGCTGAAGCCTTCACCCAGATCGTAAGTCAGAGACGCGCCGTAGCCGTCGCCGTTCTGGTTCAGCAGGCTGCGGCCGTTAGTGTTTTCACCGCTTACGCTGCCATTTTTACCCTGGTACTGCAGGGCAAAGTTCAGGCCGTCAACCAGACCGAAGAAGTCCTGGTTACGGTAAGTTGCCACGCCGTTTGCACGAGACTGCAGGAAGTTGTCGGCACCGTAGGTGTCACCGCCGAATTCTGGCAGAACGTCGGTCCAGGAGGTCACGTCGTAAATCACGCCGTAGTTACGACCGTAATCGAATGAACCGGCTTCAGCGAACTTCAGACCTGCGAAGGCCACACGGGTCCAGGACTGGTTGTCGCCTTCGTCCTTGTTACCCTGAATCTGGTATTCCCACTGGCCGTAACCGGACAGCTGGTCGTTAACCTGGGTTTCACCCTTGAAGCCGATACGCATGTAGGTTTTATCACCGTCTGCGCCTGCGTCATCAGAGAAATAGTGCAGACCTGTCACTTTACCGTACAGATCCAGCTTGTTACCGTCTTTGTTATAAATCTCAGCTGCGTTTACAACGCCTGCTGCCAACATGGAAGTGACTGCCACTGCAACTAATTTAAGTTTCATCTTAAATATTCCTTATAATTTTTTTCAGTATTTCCTGAACCATCGCGAACGATTTCTAAACGAGGCTGTTCGTCAACGGCGTGCTATTTTTAAAAATCTTGTAGTTGTCTTTCAATAATAAGTTTCAAAATATGAGTAATAATTTCATTTAGTGTGATCGAGATCGGGTTAATGACGCCTGAATAAAATGTTGTGGCGATTATTTAATCAGTATGAGTTTATTTTTTGGCAACCATGATGGCGAATATTATTGCATTTCGTGTTATTAAGAGCGGTAATATTCGCAGGGAAGTAGTTACGCAGCGGTGTCAGGTTATGTCAATTTGATGCCGGGGGAATTGACGAAGGAAGCTAATATAAACAGAACATCAACAAATGCACTAATGTTCTGATTAATATATTACGATGTGATCACATATTAAATTTATGTTAATTTTTATGCCGGATTTAATCGAACCCGGCATAAATCTGAACCCTATTTTCGTGTAGCGTACCAGCAGAGCAATGACCCGGCGCAGACCATCAGCGCGCCCTGCCAGAACGAAAAAGAGAGGGGTGAGCTTAGCAGCACGGCTGCAAGCGCGGCAGAGAGCACGGGAGTAAAATAGGATACGGCAGCCAGCACCGTGACGTTACCGTGCAGAATGCCAATATTCCATGCCGCATAGCCAAACCCAAGCGCAATGCCGCACATAACGAGCTTCACGATAACCGGAAAGCTGAACACCATTTCTGGCTGATCGCTAATAGTATATTTCACCCACAGGCTCAGCGCAGTGAGCAAAACAAAGAGGGTAATACCGTTTTGCCCTTTGGCAAATTTGGCGGTTACGGTGCAGTAGGCGGCCCAGATAAATGCTCCGGCAAAAGCAAGCGTATAGCTAAGGGGATTAGAGACGACATTGCGGATTATTTCATCAATGTGTAATCCTTGCTCACCTCCTAATACCCAACACACGCCGAGCAGAGCGATAGCTAAACCGGGGACGACCCACAGCGTTGATTTCTGTCCGTTGAATAAAATAGCAAAGACGATCGTCAGGCTCGGCCAGAGATAATTAACCATACCGACTTCTATGGCCTGCGCTCGCGTGGCGGCATAGCCTAACGACAGCGCCAGACAAATTTCGTAACTGACAAACAGTACGCTGCCTGCAATAAGATACCCGGGTGAGAAACGTTTAATATCAGGAAATCCTACCGTTACCAGGCACAATAACCCGCTGAGGGTGTAAATCATCGCCGCGCCGCCGACGGGCCCCAGCCCCTCGCTTACGCTGCGAATCAGGCCAACCATTGTGCTCCATAGCAGTATCGCCGCCAGCCCCGTGAGCGTTGCTCTCTTTCTGTCCATTACGTTTTCATCGCTAATAAAATCAAAGGGGAAATGTATAGCATTAATTCTGACCCTGTCGCGAATTATTCTCCCACGTGTTTAACCCTTAAGGATTATTCAAACGCGGCAGCGGTGACTATTAAGGGGGCGACGTCAGGCGACCTTGATTTGACGCAAAAAAAACAGGGGTTTTGATGTTAGTTTGCGGCGCGAAGTCTTATCAGATAACGAGGACAACAATGGACGTCAGCCGCAGACAATTTTTCAAAATCTGCGCGGGCGGTATGGCCGGAACCACAGCCGCAATGCTGGGATTTGCTCCCAAAATGGCGCTGGCTCAGGCACGCAACTATAAGCTGCTGCGTGCGAAAGAGATCCGTAACACCTGCACATACTGCTCCGTGGGTTGTGGGCTATTGATGTATAGCCTGGGCGATGGTGCGAAGAACGCCAGAGAAGCGATTTACCATATTGAAGGGGATCCGGATCATCCGGTGAGCCGTGGGGCGCTGTGCCCTAAAGGGGCGGGACTGCTGGACTATGTCCACAGCGAAAACCGCCTCCGCTACCCGGAATACCGCGCGCCGGGCGCCGACAAATGGCAGCGCATCTCCTGGGATGAGGCGTTCTCCCGTATTGCAAAACTGATGAAAGCTGACCGTGACGCCAACTTTATTGAAAAGAACGAGCAGGGCGTGACGGTCAACCGCTGGCTCTCTACCGGGATGCTGTGTGCATCTGCGGCAAGCAATGAAACCGGCATGCTGACGCAAAAATTTGTGCGCTCTCTCGGCATGCTGGCGGTAGACAACCAGGCGCGCGTCTGACACGGACCAACGGTAGCAAGTCTTGCTCCAACATTTGGTCGCGGTGCGATGACCAACCACTGGGTTGATATTAAAAACGCAAACGTCGTGGTGGTGATGGGCGGTAACGCCGCTGAAGCCCATCCGGTGGGATTCCGCTGGGCGATGGAAGCGAAAAACAACAACGATGCGACGCTCATCGTCGTCGATCCGCGCTTTACGCGTACGGCATCGGTGGCGGATATCTATGCGCCGATCCGCTCCGGTACGGACATTACGTTCCTCTCCGGGGTTCTGCTGTACTTGATCGAAAACAACAAAATTAACGCGGACTACGTTAAGCATTACACCAACGCGAACCTGCTGGTGCGGGATGATTTTGCCTTCGATGACGGGCTGTTCAGCGGCTATGACGCTGAAAAACGTCAGTACGACAAGACGTCCTGGAACTATCAGTTCGATGAAAACGGCTATGCGATGCGGGATGAAACGCTCACGCATCCGCGCTGCGTGTGGAACCTGCTGAAGCAGCACGTTTCCCGCTATACGCCGGACGTGGTGGAGAACATCTGCGGCACGCCGAAAACGGACTTCCTGAAGGTGTGCGAGGTGCTGGCCTCCACCAGCGCCGCTGACAGAACCACCACGTTCCTGTATGCGCTGGGCTGGACGCAGCACACCGTGGGCGCGCAGAACATCCGTACCATGGCGATGATCCAGCTGCTGCTCGGCAACATGGGGATGGCCGGTGGCGGCGTGAACGCTCTTCGAGGCCACTCTAACATTCAGGGCTTAACCGATCTCGGTCTGCTCTCCACCAGCCTGCCGGGCTACCTGACGCTGCCGTCGGAAAAGCAGGCCAGTCTGCAAGCGTATCTTGAAGCTAATACGCCAAAAGCAACGCTGCCGGACCAGGTGAACTACTGGAGCAACTATCCGAAGTTCTACGTCAGCCTGATGAAATCCTTCTACGGCGACGCGGCGCAGAAGGAGAATGACTGGGGCTTTGAGTGGCTGCCCAAGTGGGATCAGGCTTACGACGTCATCAAGTATTTCAACATGATGGATAAGGGCGACGTCACCGGTTATATCTGCCAGGGCTTTAACCCGGTGGCGTCATTCCCGGATAAAAACAAAGTCGTGCGCAGCCTGAGCAAGCTGAAGTACATGGTGGTTATCGATCCGCTGGTGACCGAGACCTCCACCTTCTGGCAGAACCACGGGGAATCCAACGATGTCGATCCGGCGTCGATTCAGACCGAAGTGTTCCGCCTGCCCTCCACCTGCTTTGCGGAAGAGGACGGCTCTATTGCCAACTCCGGCCGCTGGCTGCAGTGGCACTGGAAAGGGCAGGATGCACCGGGCGAAGCGCGTAACGACGGCGAAATTCTGGCCGGCATTTATCATCGTCTGCGCGAAATGTACCGCACCGAAGGCGGCAAAGGCGCGGAGCCGCTGCTGAAGATGAGCTGGCACTACAAGCAGCCGGATCGTCCTGAGTCTGAGGAAGTCGCGAAAGAGAACAACGGCGTGGCGCTGGCGGATCTCTACGACGCCAACGGCAGCCTGGTGGCGAAAAAAGGCCAGCTGCTGAACAGCTTTGCGCTGCTGCGTGACGACGGTACCACGGCATCGTCCTGCTGGATCTACACCGGCAGCTGGACGGAGCAGGGTAACCAGATGGCGAACCGCGATAACGCTGACCCGTCAGGCCTGGGCAACACGCTGGGCTGGGCATGGGCGTGGCCGCTGAACCGTCGCGTGCTGTACAACCGCGCGTCCGCCGACGTGAACGGCAAGCCGTGGGATCCGAAACGGATGCTGATCCAGTGGAACGGGGCGAAGTGGACGGGGAACGACATTCCGGATTACAACACCGCCGCGCCGGGCAGCAACACCGGGCCATTCATCATGCAGCCGGAAGGGCTGGGGCGCCTGTTCGCCCTCAACAAGCTGGCAGAAGGGCCATTCCCGGAACACTACGAGCCGATGGAAACGCCGCTGGGGACCAACCCGCTGCACCCGAATGTGGTCTCAAGCCCGGTGGTGCGCATCTACGAAGAGGACGTGCTGCGCTTAGGCAAAAAGGACAAATTCCCGTACGTGGGGACGACCTACCGCCTGACCGAGCATTTCCACACCTGGACCAAGCACGCGCGGCTTAATGCCATCGCGCAGCCGGAACAGTTTGTGGAGATAAGCGAAACGCTGGCTAAGGCGAAAGGCATTGCCAATGGCGATCGCGTGAAGGTTAGCAGCAAGCGCGGCTTTATTCGCGCCGTGGCGGTGGTGACCCGTCGTTTGCAAAGTCTGAACGTGCACGGCCAACAGGTGGAAACCATCGGTATTCCGCTGCACTGGGGCTTTGAAGGGGTGGCGCAGAAAGGCTATATCGCCAACACCCTGACGCCAAACGTCGGCGATTCCAACTCGCAAACGCCGGAGTACAAAGCGTTTCTGGTCAACATCGAGAAAGCGTAAGGAGCGATTAAATGGCGATGGAAACACAAGACATTATTAAACGCTCCGCGACTAACCCGATTACCCCCGCGCCTCGCGCGCGGGACTATAAGGCAGAGGTCGCCAAGCTTATCGACGTCTCCTCCTGCGTGGGCTGTAAGGCCTGCCAGGTGGCCTGTTCGGAGTGGAACGATATCCGCGACGAGGTGGGGCACTGCGTCGGGTTCTACGATAACCCGGCGGATCTGAGCGCCAAATCCTGGACGGTGATGCGCTTTAGCGAAACCGACCAGAACGGCAGGCTGGAGTGGCTGATCCGCAAGGACGGCTGTATGCACTGTGAAGATCCGGGCTGCCTGAAGGCGTGTCCGTCTGCCGGTGCGATAATTCAGTACGCCAACGGGATCGTCGACTTCCAGCAGGATAACTGCATCGGCTGCGGCTACTGCATCGCGGGCTGTCCATTTAATATCCCACGCCTCAATAAAGAGGATAACCGGGTATACAAATGCACCCTGTGCGTGGACCGCGTCAGCGTCGGGCAGGAGCCTGCGTGCGTGAAGACCTGTCCGACCGGTGCGATCCACTTCGGCACCAAAAAAGAGATGCTCGACGTGGCGCAAGAGCGCGTGGAGAAGCTGAAAGCGCGCGGCTACGACAAGGCGGGCATTTACAACCCGCAGGGCGTGGGCGGCACGCACGTGATGTACGTGCTGCATCACAACGACCAGCCGGAGCTGTATCACAACCTGCCGAAAGATCCGGCGATCGATACCTCCATTAACCTGTGGAAAGGGGCGCTTAAACCGCTCTCTGCGGCGGGCTTTATCGCCACCTTTGCGGGGCTGATCTATCACTACATCGGTATCGGCCCGAATAAAGAGGTGGATGACGACGAGGAGGAGCATCATGAGTAAGTCGAAAATGATAGTGCGCACCAAATTTGTCGATCGCGCCTGTCACTGGACGGTGGTCATTTGCTTCTTCCTGGTGGCGGTATCCGGAATTTCGTTCTTTTTCCCGACGCTACAGTGGCTTACGGAAACCTTCGGGACGCCGCAGATGGGGCGCATTCTGCATCCGTTCTTCGGCGTGCTGATTTTCGTGGTGCTGATGTTTATGTTCGTGCGCTTTGTCCATCACAATATTCCGGACAAGCAGGACATCCCGTGGGTGAAAGGGATTGTCGAAGTCCTGAAGGGTAACGAGCATAAAGTCGCGAAGGTGGGGAAATACAATGCCGGACAGAAGATGATGTTCTGGACCATCATGAGCATGATTTTTGTGCTGCTGGTGACCGGCGTGATGATCTGGCGTCCGTATTTTGCACAGTACTTCCCGATCCAGGTGGTGCGTTACGCGCTGCTAATTCACGCGACGTCTGCCATCATCCTGATTCATGCCATCCTGATCCATATGTATATGGCGTTCTGGGTTAAAGGGTCGATCAAAGGGATGATTGAAGGGAAGGTGAGCCGCCGCTGGGCGCAGAAACATCACCCGCGCTGGTATCGTGATGTGGAACGGCTGGAGGCGAAACAGGAAAGTACGGAAGGGATGAAGTAAGACCTGCGCCGTCGGCTCTGCCCGGCGGCGCTGCGCTTGCGCGAGCCTACTCTTCAAATCAAAACCGCTCTTCCACATACCGGAACGGGTATTTCGTGGGTTTGACTTTGCCGATTTTGCGCTTCGGTAAATCCACCTTGTCGACGTGAATTTCTTTATACGGGATCTGCGAAAGTAGATGCGAAATAATATTCAGACGCACGCGTTTTTTATCTTCAGAACGGGCGACAAACCACGGTGCCCAGGCTGTATCGGTGGCTTCAAACATGGCGTCGCGCGCGCGGGTGTATTCGTCCCAGAGGTTAAAGGATTTAATATCCATCGGCGACAGCTTCCAGATCTTAGGCCCATCGTTGATGCGGTCGCGCAGGCGCCGCTCCTGCTCTTTCGGCGTCACCTCCAGCCAGTACTTCAGCAGGATAATTCCGGCATCGACCATCGCTTTTTCCATAACCGGCGCGCCGTCTAAAAATTTCTCCGCCTGTTCCTCCGTGCAGAACCCCATCACCCGCTCCACGCCCGCGCGGTTATACCAGCTGCGATCGAAGATCACGATTTCACCCGCCGAGGGCAGGTGAGGCACATAGCGCTGGAAGTAGAGCTGGCTTTTCTCTTTATCCGTTGGGGCAGGAAGCGCAACAACGCGAAACACGCGGGGGCTGACGCGCTCGGTGATCGCTTTAATGGTGCCGCCTTTGCCGGCGCCGTCGCGTCCCTCAAAAACAATGCACACCTTCAATCCTTTGGCGACGACCCACTGCTGGAGCTTAACCAGTTCGACGTGCAGGCGGCGGAGCTCTTTTTCATACTCTTTGGTCTTAAGGGGTCATTCGATACGACATCAACAGCGACAGGGGTTTTCTTTTTGCTTCCCATGATTGTCATCCTCAGGTTGTCCGGCGTGGAAAAAGCGAGGCCGCACTATGAAGTGTAATCCACCTGAATTAATGGATTAACGTGTCAGCCAGCTGATTTGAACTGGCTCACCATACAAGATTATTTAATAATGCCCTCGCGAATGATTAACCGGTGGTTGAGGCATGAAAAAGACAATATTTTCGTTGGCGCTTGGCACATTTGGCCTGGGTATGGCTGAATTTGGCATTATGGGGGTGTTAACCGAGCTGGCGCACGACACCGGCATTTCGATTCCTTCCGCCGGGAATATGATCTCGTTTTATGCCTTCGGCGTGGTGATTGGCGCGCCGATTGTGGCGCTGTTCTCCTGCAAGTTCTCGTTAAAAACGACGCTGCTGTTTCTGGTTGCCATGTGCGCAGTCGGAAATGCCCTGTTTACGTTTTCAACGTCATATTTCTGGCTGGCGTTGGGGCGCTTGATTTCCGGTTTTCCGCACGGCGCGATTTTCGGCGTCGGGGCGATTATCCTCTCTAAAATTGCGCCACCCGGTAGGGTGACGGTCGCGGTGGCCGGGATGATCGCCGGGATGACCGTGGCCAACCTGGTGGGCGTCCCGCTCGGCACCTGGCTGGGGCACCAGTTCAGTTGGCGTTATACCTTTTTCCTGATAGCCCTGTTCGATGCGCTGGTGATCCTCTCGGTGCTGCTCTGGGTGCCGGACATCCATGACAAATCAGAAATCAAATTGTCCGAGCAGTTTCAGTTCCTGAAGAAACCGGAACCCTGGCTGATTTTTGCCGCCACCATGTTTGGCAATGCTGGCGTGTTCGCGTGGTTCAGCTTCGTTAAGCCGTTTATGGTCAACGTTTCTGGCTTTTCCGAAGGGATGATGACGGCCATCATGATGCTGATGGGCCTTGGCATGGTGTTGGGCAATCTGCTGAGCGGCAAACTGTCGGGGCGCTTTAGCCCGCTGCGCATTGCGGCCATCACCGATATGGTGATTGTCGCCTCGCTGCTGCTGCTTTTCGCCCTGGGCGAACTGAAAACGGCCTCGCTGGTAATGGGCTTTATCTGCTGTGCCGGGCTGTTTGCGCTCTCTGCACCGCTGCAAATTTTGCTTCTGCAAAATGCGAAGGGCGGTGAGATGCTGGGGGCAGCCGGAGGGCAGATGGCGTTTAATCTCGGCAGCGCGATCGGGGCGTACTTTGGTGGGATGATGATTACCCTCGGCTTTAGCTGGCGCTACGTCACGCTGCCTGCGGCGCTCCTCTCGTTCTCGGCCATGAGCGCGCTGTTGATCTACGGTTACCTGCGGGCCAGACAGGCTCAGGCTAACGCTCGCGCGCTAGCCTGATTGCATTCAGGCAAGCCAGGGCTCACCCAGCGTCAGCATCAGGCGGTTGGCCCAGGCGAAGAACGCAGCGGACTGCACCAGGTCAAGCTGCGCCAGGGTATCAAGCCCCTCTTTTTCCAGAGCAGCGAGGTGCAGCGGCGTGGCGGCAGGCGGGGTAACCGACAGCGCTGCCGCAAAATTAATTTCCGCCTGCCAGCGCGCAGATTGCCCCTCGCTCAGGGAGCGTCCCGGACGTACGGCCAGCAGGGCCTCTACCGCCGCGTCATCCTTTGACAGCTGGCTGGCTTTGCGCGCATGGACAGAGGCGCAGTAGATGCAGCCGTTAATTTTACTGGCTACCGTTGCGGCCAGCTCGCGTTCGGCGCGCGGCAATCCCCCCGGCGTATAAAAAATTCCTTTATCCGTTAGCGTGCGCTGTTCAAGCACCGGCAGGTTGCGCCCCAGCAGGCGGAAGTAGTCGGAATCGGTATGGCCAAATTTCGCCAGAACGGCAACCTCGTCATCACGGAAGTCCGCCAGCGGTTTGGCGTCGATCCACGGCTCCCAGCCCAGCTCCTGCTGGGTGAACGCGACGGGAGCCGTCTTCCCGGAGACCGTGGTTGCGGTTGTATGCCAGATGCCTGCCGCCACCGGCGCATCGCTTGCCACCACCGGCTTGTCATTTAGCAGCCGCAGCCCGGCGACGAGTCGGCTCTGAAAGCTGACAAACGCAACAAGCTGCGCCAGGGTAACAATGCCTCCCTTGCTCCAGCCCGCCCGGGTCAGCGCCGTCAACGCGGACGGCGTGGCTTCGACGGGAGAGAACGTCAGCAGGCGCGCGAAGTGCAGCGCCGGGGTCAGGCGTTCGGATGTTGGGTCGGCCAGGCCAAACCCCGCATAGTGCGCGGCCAGCGCCTCCGCGTTGTGCCACCTGGCGACTTTTGCCGCGACGGCGAAGCGCTCGTCCAGCGCAAAATCGCTATCCTGCTGGGTAAATAAGATTTCGTAGCTGCCCTGTGCGTGGCGCGTGGCGGCGTCCCGCGTGGCGCGCGCCTCTGCCAGAGGGGAACCGGGTTTAATTTCCGCCAGCTCGGCGAGAATGTCGTGACTTAATGACATAGGTGTCTCCTCAAAGTATGTGGGGGGCAATCCGTTCGGCGATCAGTTCGATGGAGCGCAGCGTGTCGCGATGGGTGGGCTCAACCGAATGGACCTGGAATGAGATGTCCGTGGCGCGCCGGAGAACGGAATCAGCCTGCAGCGAATGCAGCACCGTCTCTGGCGAGCCGATATGGGCGTCGAACTGGCGACGAAAATCTGTGACAGTGTCACCTTTAACCGCGTGTCCGGCAGCGCGATGCTGCTGGGCCTGCCTGGTGAGACCCGGCGTGGCGACCTTCAGCGCGTAGTCATCGCTGTCGGCGACGAACGCCGTACGGGAGGCCAGAATGCGCGGTGCAATGCCCGCAGGCAGAGCCTCAAGGTAGGCATCCACAATCGGGTTCTGGATCGCGTCGAGCGTCAAATCAAACTGGTCTACCGGGCGCGGCTGCGTGCGGGAGAGCATCAAACCGTGTCCGGCCCGCGCGGCGCGAACGGCACCGTCGACGGAAAAGGTGGCAATCCAGATCCGTTCAGCCAGCTGTGGCGCTGGCGGATAAAGGTGGTTATCCGGATGGGTGAGCGAATCCCCGCGCCAGGCGCTCTGGATCATATGCAAATGGTCAGCAAAGGCCGCGCCGCGCTGTTCAAACGTCAGTCCGAACGGCAGGAAAGAGGTCGGCGTGCCGCCCGAACCAAAACCGACTTCGAGACGACCATCGGCGAGTAAATCCAGCACCGCCGCATCTTCCGCCACGCGCAGCGGGTTTTCCATCGGCAGGGTAATGATGGCCGTGCCCAGGCGGATGGTTTCGGTATGCGCCGCAACGTGGGCCAGAAACAGCAGCGGCGACGGCAGGCCGCCTTCACTTTCGTGGAAGTGGTGCTGCGCGATCCAGGCGCTGTCAAAACCGTGGCGTTCGGCGTGGCGGATCTGTTCGGTTGCCAGACGATAGCGTTCCTTCGGCGTGGCGTCGTCAAGCAGGCGGGTGAAAAATCCCAGGCGTTTTCGCGTCATGCGAACTCCTCCGTAGCGGGTGAAAAATGGGGAATGGCGGCAATCAGCTCGCGGGTATAGTCGTTCTGCGGCGACGTGAATAAGGTCTCGACGTCACCGTGTTCGACCACCTGGCCGCTGCGCAGCACCGTGACGCTGTGGGCGATCCGGCGGACGATAGAAAGATCGTGCGTGATAAAGAGGTAGGTCAATCCCAGTTGCTGCTGCAGCTGCTGAAGCAGTGCCAGAATCTGCGCCTGTACGGTGACGTCCAGCGCGGAGGTAGCTTCGTCCAGCACCAGAATTGTCGGCTCCAGAATCAGCGCCCGGGCGATAGCTACGCGCTGGCGCTGCCCGCCTGAGAGCTCCCTTGCGGTGCGGGTCAGGAGTTCGACGGGCAGGGCAACCCGCTGCGCCACGGTCTCCACCCGGAGCTTGCGCTCCGCCTTGCTGAGGCGAGCAAAGTTCTTCAGCGGCTCTTCGATGATGTCAAACAGAGTTTGACGCGGATCGAGAGAGGCGAACGGGTTCTGGTAGACAAACTGGATCTTCTGGCGCAGCTGACGACGGGCCTCGCGGCTGAGGTCGGTGGCATCAATATCATCAATAATGACCTGTCCGCTGTCCGCCTGTTCAAAACCCAGCAAAATACGGGCGAGGGTGGTTTTCCCGGAGCCGGATTCACCGACCAGCGCATGCGTGCTGCCGCGCCTGACGTCAAATGTCACCCGATCCAGCGCCTGAAGGTGATGACCTTTGCCCAGCGAGAACCGTTTGCTGATGGCGCGGGCGCGAATGGCCGGTGACGCCAGCGGAAGGCCAGCTACCGGGGCAATGGTCAGGCGCTGGCCCTGGAGATCGCTCAACAGCTGGCGGGTATAGGCGTGCTGCGGCGTGCGGACAATGTCGGCGGTGTCGCCGTGCTCCTGAACCTCACCGTTGCGAAACACCAGCAGCCTGTCCGCGCGCTGGGCAGCCAGCGCCAGATCGTGAGTGACAAACAGAACCGCAGTACCCGATTCCCGGCGCAGGATATCCAGCAGATCGAGAATGCGTTTTTGCACCGTCACGTCCAGCGCGCTGGTGGGCTCATCGGCAACGATCACGTCCGGGCGCAGGGCAATGGCGATGGCAATCAGCACGCGCTGTTTCATCCCGCCGGAGAGCTGATGCGGATACTGCTTCATGCGCTGTTCGGGATGGCTCAGGCCGACCTTTTTCAGCAGGGCGAGCACCTGCTCGTCGCGCTGGAGTGCCGTTACCTTTTGGTGCTGCTGAATAATTTCCCCGACCTGTACGCCGATCGTCTTCACCGGGTTGAGTGAATTACCCGGATCCTGCGGAACCAGGCTGATTCGCGCGCCGCGAAGGGTATCGAGACGCTTCGCTGACCACCGGCTAATCTCCTCGCCGTTGAGCACGATTTTCCCTGCATCGCGTCGGGCGTTATCCGCCAGCAGACCGATAATCGCCTGTGCCGTGGTGGTTTTGCCTGAGCCGGATTCACCGACAAAGGCCAGCATTTCCCCCCGCCGGAGGGTGAAGCTGACGTTATGCACCACCTCGCGCCACTGGCGCGCGGTACGGTAGCTGATGGTCAGGTTTTCTACCGAGAGTACGGTCATTTCAGGCCTCCGCTGAACTGCTGGCTGATACGGTTGGTGGCAAGCACGACGGCGATGACGACCACGCCGGGGAAGGTAGTTAACCACCAGGCGGTAGAGAGATAGTTACGGCCTTCGGCAATCAATAAGCCCCATTCCGGCACGGGCGGCGGGGTGCCGTAGCCGAGAAAGCTAAGCGTGGAGAGGGCCAGAATGGCCTGACCAAACTGCAGTGTGGCAAAGGCGAGAACGGCGGTTAAGGCGTTGGGCAGGATGTGTCGCCACAGGACCGCCAGGAACGTCCCGCCGCTGCCAAACGCCGCCTCGACATAATCCGTATGGCGGATGCGCACCACTTCACCGCGCGCGAGGCGGGCGAAGCTGGCGATGGAGGCCACGCCGACGGCAATGGCGGCGTTAACGGTGCCAAACCCGAGCAGAATAATGACCGTCAGCGAGAGCAGCAGAGACGGAATGGACAACAGCACATCGACAAAACGCATCAGGAAAGATTCGACGCGTCCAGCGAACGCGCCGGCGATCACCCCCAGACCGGTGCCCACCACCAGCCCCATCGTGACGGCAGCGAGCGCTGCGCTCAGGGAGTGGGACGCACCATACACAATGCGGGTGTAAACATCGCGGCCAAGCTGATCGGTGCCGAGCCAGTGACCCGCCTGCGGGGCCAGACGTTGTGCCCCGGCGATGCCCTCAACCGGGCTGTAGTGAGTTAACAGGCCGGGGGCTACGGCAGCAAAAATCGCGAGAATAATCACCGCCCATGCCAGCCACAGTCCCGGCTGCCACGCGACGCCCTGCCAGCCGGGAACGCGTTTTCGCGCGGCGGCAGCGTAATCGACCAGGCTCATGATGCACCTCCGGTAACGGTTTGCAGACGGGGATCCAGCAGCGGCATCAGCAGGTCCACCAGCAGATTGATCAGGACAAAGCCGAGAGCGGAAATCATCACCACCGCCTGAAGCACGGCGATGTCCTGGTTGTTCACCGCCTGCTGGGTCAGCTGCCCGAGCCCGCTGCGGCCAAATACGGTTTCGGTGATCAGCGCTCCGGCAATCAGTTCGCCCAGCAGCAGCCCGGCAATATTGAGTACCGGCAGCAGCGCGTTGCCGGTGACGTGGCGCCACAGGACGGCGGTTTCACTCAGCCCTTTGGCGCGGGCGACGGCGACAAACGGCTGCGTCGCCACCTGGTCCAGGCTGCGCATCAGAATTTGTGCCAGCGGGGCGGAGATCGGGATCGCGACGGTCACGATCGGCAGGATCAGCCCCTGCAGCGGCGTCGGATTAATCACCGGGATCAGCCGCAACTGAAAAGAAAAAAGCTGAATGAGGGCAATCCCCAGCCAGAACGTGGGTAAGGAGATAAACAGAACCGGCAGAGACTGGAGGGTATTACTCAGCCAGCGCAGACCCGGCAGACGCGACGCAAAGGCCAGCGCAAACGCCAGCAGGACCGCGAGTACAAAGGCGGGCAGGGCGAGGCTCAGGGTATCCGGCAGATTGCTGGCAATCAGCTCGCTGACCGGCACCCCTGCCTGTAACGAGTAGCCGAAATCCCCGCGCAGCATCGCCAGCAGCGTGTGGCCGTATTGCTGCCACAGCGGGCTGTCCGCGCCGTAGGCCACGCGCATCTCCTCGATTTGCGCCGGGCTTAGGCCCAGGTCCGGGTTCTGAAATTTAATCAGCACCGCGTCGCCAGGCAGCACCTGGAGCAACACGAACGAGAGGGTAAAGGCGGCCCACAGCACCAGCAGCCCGTGCCCAAGACGTTGAAGAAGTGCGTGGCGCATCGTCAGCTCCTCAGTGTTTCTCAATCCACGCGCCGTAGAACGACGGGCGGCCGACCGCTTCAAAATTGACGCCTTTTAGCCACGGCGCACCGGCAAAGACCTGTGGCTCCTCGAAAATCGGAATGACGTAGGCGTTATCCAGCAGGTAGCGCTGAGCATCGCCGGTCAGCTGCAGGCGTTTTTGTGGATCGACCTCTGAGGAGATATTTACCAGCAGCGCATTCAGCTTGTCGTCACGGAAGCTTTTGACCTTGTCGCTGGAGCCGCCCTTTTGCAGCAGCGCGTCGCGGTTCGCGGGGTAGAACATGCTTTTCACCACGTCTGGATCGGCGCGGCCCACTTCGGAGACGGTTAACGGGGTTTTCTGTGGATCAAGGTTATCCAGCGTGCGGCTGCCTGCGTCACCGGCTTTCACGCTCAGCACTACGCCCACCTGACGCCACTGCTGAGCAACCAGCTGCAGCACCTCTTTGTTTTGCGGCTGCGGCAGAGATTCATATACCGTCAGCGCCAGCCGCTGGCCGTCTTTGGCGCGGATCCCGTCGCTGCCCGCTTTCCAGCCCGCCTCGTCCAGCAGCTGGTTGGCTTTTGCCGGATCAAAGGTCAATTTGTCGCTGAGATCGACAAAGCCTGCGGCGGAATCGGCAATCACCGACTTCGCCTGCGGATAGTTGGCCGAGAAGAGAGTCTCGACCACCTGCTTTGCATTCGTGGCATGCAGCAGCGCCTGGCGCACGCGAATATCGGAGACCAGCGGGTTATCCGGGCGGAAGCTGATGCTGTCGTTCACCCCGCGCGTTGGGGCAGCGTAGATTTTATAGCCCTGGTCTGTCGCCTGCTTTTCGTCATACGCCTGCACCTGACGAATAAAGTCGGCCTGACCGGCCAGCAGGGCGCCGACGCGCACGCTGTCCTCCTGGGTCACGATAAACTTGATGCCGTCCAGATTGGCTGGACCCTGTTGCGCCAGATTTTTGGGTCCCCACTGGTAGTCTTTGCGGGCTTCGAGCGTCACTTCGCGGCCGAGCTTCTCGTCCTTCACCACAAACGGGCCGGAGCCAATGATATGCCGGGCATCCCCCAGCTCTTCAAAGTTGCGCTTCAGCGTGCTGAGCGAGACCAGACCCGACCCAATCGTGGCGGTGCCCTGCAGGAACCCCGGCGACGGTTTTTTGAAGTAAAACTTCACGGTCAGCGGGTCGACCACTTCGCTGCGATCGTAGTTATTGATCACTTCTGACACCGGCAGGCGCTGCGCCTTGTTGCCCAAACCGTAGGTGTCAAAGTTTTTTGCTACGGCGTTGGCATCCAGCGGCGTGCCGTCGGAGAAAGTGATCCCCGGGCGAATTTTGAAGGTGTATTCGGTTTTATCAGCGTTGGTGGTCCAGCTTTCGGCCACCCACGGTTCGACCTGCAGCGTCTTTGGGTTTTGCCACGTCAGTTTGTCGGTGATCTGGTTCAGAATGCCGCCGTTCGGGTAGAAGCCGCCGGCAGGCGGATAGAGGTTGGTGTGCGCCTGTTGTTCCAGATAAATCAGCGTGCCGCCTTTGACCGGCGTATCGGCGGACCAGGCTGCGGTTGTCGTCAGAATCAGCGCCGTCAGCAGCGGCAGACGAAATGGGGTTTGCATGGTGAATTCCTTTGTTATCTTCTTGTTAGCGTCGGATTCATCATCGGGCGCGGGGGAAAACAAGGGAACAAAGGAATTAAGATAAGGATTGCCGGAAACTGAAAATAAAAACGCCCCGTTAGCGGGGCGATGGCGGGGGCCTAAACGAATTTCGCCAGCGGGTCCGCGGCGGCAAACGCGACCGTTTTGTCTGCTAATGGCGGATAGATCAGCTCATTAGTGATGGCGATTTTGATCTTCTTCGCCTCGTCGCGGACGGATTTGACGGCCTGATCCCAGCCCTCGGTATAAACCGCACCCCACGCGCCTAAATCCAGGCAGGTAACATAGTTCACCTGACGATAAGGGTAAGGAGTAACGTTCAGCAGGCTGGCGGCAGCGTTATGACCGGCAAATTTCCCTAGCTGGATCGCGTGCTGGCAGGTCATCAGCGCCGTGTTGCCCGCATCGTCTGTTTTGGCGTGAGCCATATCGCCGGTGGCATAGACGTCAGGATGTGCGGGAACCTGCAACGTCTCTGTCACAACCAGGCGGCCCTGGCTATCGCGTTCACCGTCTATCTGCAGGCTGAGGGGATTTGCCTCGACGCCCAGCGCCTCACTCGCCTCTGCAATTGTTTTACGCAATGCGTCGCTATAACGGCCGCCAATAACTGGCCCTCTCTCAACTACGACTATTTTAATCTCTGTATTGTCGCCAAAACGGGCACGGAGTCGGGCAGGTAGCTCCGTTGCCAGCTCGATGCCGGTAAAGCCGCCTCCGCAGACTACCACGGTGTTGCGCTCGAGCGTGGAGGGACGTAACGCCAGTGAATCAAGGTGACGCTCAAATACCTGTGCGGATTCCAGCTGGTCGATGTCAAAGGCGTAGTCAGCCAGGCCGGCAATCGGTGGGCGTTTGGTCTGGCTGCCCGTAGCGAGGATCAGCCTATCGTAGGAAGCCGTAGCATGCGCGCCATTGGACATCCGGTATAAAACGGTTTTTGCCGTGGTATCAATTTGTTTCGCGTGTCCGGCGATGAATGTGATATCAAGCTCGGCAAACAGGTCAGTCAACGGGGCGACCAGCGTTGAAACCTTCTCCTCATAGAAGCGTGGCCGAACGCGGAGTTCGGGTAAGGGGGCCAGAACCGCAATTTCCAGACTGTTATTACCCTGCTGCTCAGAGAGGCGTGCCGCGCTCACGGCTGCCCACATACCCGCAAAACCACTGCCTACGATTAAAATCTGCTTTTTCATATTCGATCCTTTCTCCCGCCAGGCTTCATGCCTGACATAACTGCCACTATACTTGTCGGAGTTAACTCCGACAACTTCTTTCTGAGTTAAAAATCGTTATAATGCTCCGAACACTAATTCGGAGTTAACCATGGCGTTTTACAGTTCCGGTGTGGAATACGGCATTCACAGCCTGATGTGTATGGTGGATGCGAAGGGCAACGAGCGTGAGATGAGCGTCCGGGAGATGGCTGCCTTGCAGGGCGTGCCGTATGACTACCTCGGCAAAATCTTCACACGCCTGTCACGTGCCGGGCTGGTCATCAGTACGGAAGGCAAGGGCGGGGGCTTTAAGCTGGCGCGTCCGGCGGAGCTGATCAGCGTGCTGGATGTGGCGCATGCCATTGACGGCGAGAAAAACATGTTCGAATGTCGTGAAGTGCGCCAGCGGCTGGCCGTGTTTGATGAAGCACCGCCTGCCTGGGTCTGCGACGGCCCGTGCGGAGTACGTTCAGTCATGGACAGCGCGCAGCAGCGGATGGAAGAGGAGCTCGCGCGTCATACTATTCTCGACCTGGCGCGTAAAATGTACCGAAAAGCGCCGGACACCTTCCAGATTGAGGTTCAGGAGTGGATTTCAGTTCGTCGTTCGTCGTAGCAATGAGCCGGGTAAGGCGTAGCCACTACCCGGCAAAAGGTGTTTACGAGCGTAAGTCGATCACCATACGGCCACGGATCTGGCCCTGTTCCATCTCTTTAAAGATGGCGTTGATGTCCTCGATAGGACGCATCGTCACTTTCGGCACCACTTTGCCCTCGGCCGCAAACTGGAAGGCTTCCTGCAGATCCTGACGGGTGCCAACCAGCGAACCCACCACCTGTATACCGTCCAGCACCAGACGCGGAATGTCCAGGCTCATCGCTTCCGGCGGCAGGCCAACGGCGACCACGCGGCCACCGGCACGCACGGCATCTACCGCCGAGTTGAAGGCCGCTTTTGCGACGGCGGTGACGACTGCGGCATGCGCGCCGCCGGTTTTTTCCTGCACAATCTTAGCGGCATCTTCGCTGCGTGAGTTGATGGTTAAATCCGCACCCATGCTCGCGGCCAGCTTCAGCTGTTCATCGTTAACGTCCAGAGCGATGACTTTGGCATTAAACACGTTTTTGGCGTACTGCAGCGCGAGGTTGCCCAGCCCGCCCAGACCGTAAATCGCGATCCACTGGCCCGGTTTTATACCGGAGATTTTCACCGCTTTGTAGGTGGTGACACCGGCGCAGGTGATGCTGCTGGCCGCCGCCGAATCCAGACCATCCGGCACTTTTACCGCGTAATCCGCGGTGACGATGCACTCTTCCGCCATGCCGCCGTCAACGGAGTAACCGGCGTTTTTCACGTCACGGCACAGGGTTTCGTTACCGGTATTACAGTATTCGCAGTGACCGCATCCTTCAAAGAACCAGGCCACGCTTGCACGGTCGCCGACTTTCAGCGACGTCACGCCAGGGCCGACTTCTTTCACGATACCAATACCTTCATGGCCCAGGATTACCCCGGTTTTATCGCCAAAATCACCGTTCTTCACGTGGAGGTCGGTATGGCATACACCACAGCACTCCATTTTCAGCAGGGCTTCTCCGTGCTTAAGCGGGCGTAAGGTTTTTTCAGTGACATTGACCTGATGATCCTGAGTAACAACAGCAGCCTTCATGTGTATCTCCTTGTTCATGATAAGAATCTGCATAGCAGGTGTAGTACCCCTTAAGGATTAATACATTAGCCTGGTAATGCAAGGCTGCGGCAACATAATGTCATCATTTGATTCGATTTCAGATTAAGAATACGGCGATCCTCTAATAATTAAGGGGGAAAATGCTGGCCCGGCGAGGTGCTCGCCGGGCGCAGATTTACAGCTGGGCTTCAATCTCCTCAATTTCTCTACGCCATTGCGCCTGCAGCTGCGGCTTCTGATGTTTCGGCTTACGCGCCAGATCGTCTTCCAGCAGCGTTTCCAGCGCGATCAGCCGCTCCAGCAGATCGTCGTACGGCGAGGGTTGAACCTCCCCAGCGGTGACGACGGGCGCGGCTGATGTCCCCAGCCCCGCGCTTTCACGCAGCCGGTCAAACACGGCTTCAGCATCGTGCCACTCGCTCAGCCAGCCGTCCTCAATCAGCCAGAAGCGGTTACAGCTTTGGCTAATTAACTGGCGATCGTGGCTGACCAGCAGCACGCCGCCTTCGAACTGTTGCAGCGTTTCCGCCAGTGCCTCTTTGCCTTCCATGTCGAGATGGTTGGTGGGCTCATCCAGCATCAGCAGGCTATATCGGGCAAGCGTCAGCCCGACGAACAGCAGGCGAGAGCGCTCGCCGCCGCTGAGCGTGCTGACTTTTTGCCCGTGTCTCGCCCACGGGAACCCGGCGCTGATGAGCGCCATCTTCCTGTTTTGCGGGTCGGGAGCGAAAGGTTCCAGCGCGTCGAGCAGCGTGGCGTCATCAGGCAGCTGATGCAGCGTCTGGTCGTAGTAGCCCGGCGAGACGCGCGGATGGATTTTCAGCCCGCTGTCCGTCGGTTCATCCACAAAATGTCGCCAGATAAGCTTCATCAGCGACGATTTACCGCAGCCGTTACGACCGACAATTGCCACGCGATCGCCGCTTTTCAGCCGCGCCGTTTCGATGTTAAACAGCGGCGGTAGCCCGGGCGCAGGCGGGACGCTGAGGTTTTCCATCTCCAGCAGACGGTCCGCCCGCAGCGCGTCGCCGCGCAGGGTTAGCGTCCATGGACTGCCCGCCGTGAGCGCGGTCTGGCTTTCTTTGAGTCGTTCGACCTGTTTTTCCATCTGCTTGGCTTTGCGGGCCAGGTCTTCGTTGTCATAAACCTTACCCCAGGTCGCCAGACGTTTGGCGCTGGCGGTCACGCGGTCGATCTCCTTTTGCTCCGCCTTGTGGCGCTGCGCATCGCTTTCGTCTTTTGCTGCAAGCGCTTTACGGGCGGCCGTACAGGGAAGGGCAAAGTAGTGCAGCGTCTTATCACGCAGGATCCAGCTGCCGTTTGTGACGGCATCCAGCAGCTGTCTGTCGTGCGAAACCAGCACGAAGCTGCCTGACCAGTTCTGTAAAAAGTGTTCCAGCCAGAGCATGGTCGGCAGATCCAGGTGGTTGCTGGGTTCATCCAGCAGGAGCAGATCCGGCTCGTGAATCAACGCCCGCGCCAGCAACAGGCGGGTGTGCTGTCCGCCGCTCAGGGTGGCGGATTGCAGCGTCATATCCTGCGGCGTGAAGCCCATGCTCGCCAGCAGCGTTTCAGCTTTCCAGCGCAGGCTGTCGTGCTCAGCTAAAGGCAGTTGCGCGAGTACGGCATCCAGCATGGTCAGCGGGAAAATGGCGTCCGGGAGATGTTGCTCCACGCGCGCCATCAGGCAGTGCCCGGCCAGCGCTACCGCTCCGGCGGCTGGGATATCTGTTCCGTCCAGCGCCTTTAAAAGCGTACTTTTGCCGCAGCCGTTGTCGCCCAGCAGGCCGATGCGGTCGCCTTTTTTCAGCGTAAAGGAGAGTGAGTCGAAGAGCGTGCCAAACGCCGTATCAACGCGTAAAGATTGTGCAGTGAGTAAAGTGCTCATTGTTGCTTACCCAAGAGTTACAGGCATGTTTATGCCTCGTCAAACATCGCTGACGATAACTCAGTAAGCCCGAGAGAAGGGATTTCAGGGGTTGGTGTCTTCGCTCAAGCAGAAGTTATCGCAGCACGATACCGATAACGCTTGAGCTGGTGCGATCACCAAATGTATGTGAAACATTGAAAATTTCACGATACAGCATAATTGGCCTCCTTATATGTTATGAGTTTGTAGGTGACTATCACTATACAACGTTTTCCTGCATATACCAAACAGAGGGGCAGCAGTGCTGCCCAGAATTATTTTTTCCGTATAAGAACATACAGGGCTAGTGTGAGAACTGACGCACTGAATGCGGAAACACCTAAAAAAAGGTACAGAACGAAATCCATGATCAATTCGTCGCCATATATTTTAAAATGCTCCGCAATAGAGTACTGCGCTTCCGGTGGAATAACTTTATATAGTGTGAGTAACGAAAGAAACACTGCCGTACACCATAGCAGTGCCAGTAGTATCACCTTCATTAATAAACCTGCACAACGCCATGAGCAATCATATAGTTTCCCAGTTGCAGCCCTCCCGTTCGTAGCAAGGCTGATGCCAGAACCTTAAAATCGCTCTGACTGTAAAGCGTGATACATCCCTTACTTAATCCAGATGGTCCGATAGGGTGCAATCTGAATTCTCCTCGCCTTATACCGTTCACAAAAGTCTCATCATTTATCAATCCGTCATCGCGATATAAAGCAAACCACTCGCTCCGATTGGAACCCGTGAAAAATGCATTTACACTGTCCTTTGTTTGAGTATACCAACCACCTAATCCACGTAATAGTATGTAATATCGGCCCGGAGGGAGAGGGCCTATGTCGGGTAGAGACGCGCTTTCGGGACGATTTGTTGCATTGCCATTCCCCGAAAATGCTGGGAAAAAGCCCACTCCGGGCACAGACAGTGTTGCGTACTTACCGCCGTTGAGGTGGAAATAGCATTGCAGGAGATTCATGAACGGTCATTCCATGAGTCTGCAAAGATGATATTACCGTCGCAATGTTGCCACGTGATTTTCTCATAACGCAGGGAAACATTTTCTAGATGATTATGTTTTTCCATTGCCGAGTTTTTTACGTCATGCATCAAGGGGCATATTGAGACAACTTTTACGTTCTCCAGGTACATGTTGAAGTATTCGACTTCCTGACCCGCGTCGTCGATCTTGTACCACTTAAACTCGGCACTTTTCAGCGTTTGGCCTTTTGCCACGGCCTTGTATAAGTAAGGGCTAGAACTGTCAAACTCCTTTTCAAATACCAGCGCACTATGAACGCGCGTACCCGTTATTTTTCCTGTCATGTTATCTGTTGGCAGATACAGTCCATGACCGAACCCTAATATCTCGATACTTCCCTCGCGATCTTGTACATCAACAGCGCCTTTGATATCTGCGCCGCCGTCATCTTTAAGCCAAAGGTAAGCCGGAATTGCCATTTCAAAACTCCTTTTTCAATTAATGAATTTAGTGATATGGAACGTTACTAAACCTTTAAAAGAAACTGTTTAATAGGGAAAAAATGTTATGCAAAATATTTATATTTCAATGAGATATGAATTGTTGTCGGAATATTGATTTTTTAAATAATGGTCAGGGGAATACTGTAGAAGCGGCAAAGAAAATAAAGGGAGGAGGGTGTTCACGTTCCCTCTCCCTTTTGAGGAGAGGGAAGGGTCGGAGCCAATTAAATCGAGGTACGGCGATAGCTGCGGTATTCAGGCATCCAGAAGTTATCATCAATAGCCTGCTGCAGTGCGTCGGCAGAGGTTTTCACCGCCACGCCCTGCTGCTGCGCCATTTTACCCACCGCAAACGCGATAGCGCGCGACACCTTGTGAATGTCCTTCAGTTCCGGCAGCACCAGCCCTTCGCCGTTGTTGACCAGCGGCGAATAGCCCGCAAGGGTTTCGCTCGCTGACATCAGCATCTCATCGGTAATGCGGGACGCGCCGGAGGCGATCACGCCCAGACCAATGCCCGGGAAGATATAGGAGTTGTTGCACTGGGCGATCGGATAGGTTTTATCCTTCCATACCACCGGATCGAACGGGCTGCCGGTGGCAACCAGCGCGTTACCTTCGGTCCAGGCGATGATGTCCTGCGGCGTCGCTTCCACGCGGGAGGTCGGGTTAGAAAGCGGCATCACGATAGGGCGCTCGCAGTGCTTGTGCATCTCGCGAATAATCTCTTCGGTGAAGAGACCGGTTTGCCCGGAAACGCCGATCAGAATATCCGGCTTCACGTTGCGCACCACGTCCAGCAGGGAGAGCACTTCGTTGTCGGTGTCCCAGTTCTTCAGGTTCTCGCGCTTCTGCACCAGCTTGGTCTGGAACGGCAGCAGGTTCGGCATGCCGTCGGTCAGCAGGCCGAAACGGTCCACCATAAAGACGCGGGAGCGGGCCAGCTCTTCGCTTAAGCCTTCGCGCTGCGTCTGGGCAATAATCTGCTCGGCGATGCCGCAGCCCGCAGAGCCTGCGCCCAGGAAGACGATTTTCTGGTAGCTCAGCTGGCTGCCGGCCGCGCGGCTGGCGGCGATAAGCGTGCCCACGGTCACCGCTGCGGTGCCCTGGATGTCGTCGTTAAAGGAGCAGATCTCATCGCGATAGCGGTTCAGCAGCGGCATCGCGTTTTTCTGCGCAAAGTCTTCAAACTGCAGCAGAACGTCCGGCCAGCGGTGCTTCACGGCCTGAATGAAATCGTCGACAAACTGATAGTACTCGTCGTCGGTAATACGCGGATGACGCCAGCCCATGTACAGCGGATCGTTCAACAGTTGCTGGTTGTTGGTGCCGACATCCAGCACCACCGGCAGGGTGTACGCCGGGCTGATGCCGCCGCAGGCGGTGTAGAGAGAGAGTTTACCGATTGGGATCCCCATCCCGCCAATGCCCTGGTCGCCGAGGCCGAGAATACGTTCCCCGTCCGTCACCACAATCACTTTAATATTGTGGTTCGGCACGTTCTGCAGAATGTCGTCCATGTTGTGACGGTTCTGATAAGAGATAAAGACGCCGCGTGAGCGACGGTAGATCTCAGAGAAGCGTTCGCACGCCGCACCCACCGTTGGGGTGTAGATCACCGGCATCATCTCTTCGAGATGGTTTTGCACCAGGCGATAGAAGAGGGTTTCGTTGGTGTCCTGGATGTTGCGCAGGTAGATGTGTTTGTCGATCTCGGTTTTGAAGCCCTGATACTGGATCCACGCGCGCTCTGCCTGCTCTTCAATGGTTTCAACCACTTCCGGCAGCAGGCCAAGCAGGTTAAAGCTGCTGCGCTCTTCCATGCTGAAGGCGCTGCCTTTGTTGAGCAGGGGGAATTCGAGTAAAACCGGGCCGGCATAAGGGATATATAAGGAACGATGTTTTTTCAGTTTGTTGTCCATGTCACTCACTCTTTTTTTGAAGATCCGTCCCTGACACTGCTGTTTGTCATCTTTCTGGCCTGTGCTACGGGGTGCGGTCGGGCGGTATTATAAAGGAGCTAAATATTAATTACCGCAACACATAAACAAAAACACCATCGGTTTTGCCGATGGTGTTCTGGATCTCAGTCTGGAACTTACTTGCCCGCGTGGCGTTTTCTGCCGGTGGCGTGAGTGACTTGCGTTTCGTGGTCGCCTTCAATCACCACTTTGCGCTGATTTGAAAGCTTGTAGTTCAGTCCCAGAATGTGGCGTGCCTGACGGTTCGATTTCATGTTAACTCCTCAATCCTGTTGATAGTTTTAAGGACCAGTTTGCTTTCGCAAACGAAATGTAACCCCTTAGGTTGCAGATCCAGCTTAGCAGGTTTTTACAAAGGTGCGTTTTGCCCGCTGACGACGTAGTTAATGGTCTGCTGGTAGATGTCACTGAGGATGTCATTATCCGTGGATTCCACCCACTTGGTCAGTTCCATTAAAATGTCATCTTCAGTCACAGCACCGTGCTCGGCGTGAAGACCCTGCGCAATCGCGTTAACGAGTTCAGGTTGTGCTGCTGTGGTATTAGCCGGGTAATAAGTAAACATGCTGCCTCCGTGTCGTTGTCTGTTTAATGGTACGGCTCGCAAAAAATTTAATTCATAAACAGAATGGCAAATATTTTCCCGGTTGTGTCTCAGATTCATCTTAGAAATAAAAATGACATAAGTGCATGCTTTTATGCGCTTTTAAAACGGAGGGATATATTGGCGTGAGGCAGTGCGGATATTATGGCGGATCTCCTGCTATCGCGGGAATATAGCAGGAGCCGTTTTTAAATTACCACTTCATTTCGCCGGTATTCACTTTGGCGCTTAATTCCAGAGAGCTCTCTTCTGCCAGACCCGGATACTGTTTTTTCAGTGCACCGATGACGCCCGCAGAGTTTTTATGTGCCGACAACGCCTGTTCAAAATGCTGCAGATAGCCACGGGTAAAATCAATAGCCCCGGTTCCGGACGGTGGCGTGCCCAGGTAGTGGCCCGGTATCACGCGTTCCGGCTTGTGCGCGGCCATGTTGTCCAGAGTCTGCTGCCACTGCTGCCGGCGAGCCGGCGTCTGGGTATCAGCCGTCCAGACGTGAATCCCCCAGGAGACCCCGGTGCCGCCGAGGATGGTTTTCACGGACGGGATCCACACGTAGGCCGCATAGCTGTCCGGCTGCTCGATATCGACCTTTTCCCCGTCAATCATAAAGGTGGTGGAGGCGAGCACCTGCGGCACCACCAGTTCCGTTGGCGCGCCGTCTTTCATCTGCGGGCCCCAGAAGGCGAGCTTGGCGTCTTTGGTGGCCTTAATATGGTCAACCACCTGCTGCGTGGCCACCACTTTGGCATTCGGGAAGGCTTTCACCAGCGGCTGCAGGCCAAAATAGAAATCCGGATCGCCGGAGGTGATCACAATCTTATTCAGCGTTTTACCGCTGCGGCGAATTTTCTCTACCAGCGCTTCGCCATCCTTCACGCTGAACTGCGCGTCAAACAGCACCGCCTCTTTCGGGCCGGAAACGAGCGTGGAGGAGACCGCGAAAATGCCTTTTTCCTGCGGGTTATAGGTATCAATCGTCAACGGCGCTGCAAAAACGGCCGGAGCGAAAAGGGTGGAAAGCAGGGCAATATGAGTGAGTTTCATGCTGTTGTCTCTGTTGTTCAGGAATGTTTCTATTGTACGGATATTCTCATTTGCCAGAATTCCTGAAACAAGACATGCTTAGTTTCATAAATCGAGCAGATGGAGCTTATATGGATCGCGTTATTGCCGCTCAGGTCTATAACCGGATATGCGAGCTGGGAAGCCTGAGCGCGGCGGCCCGCGCGCTGGGCATTTCCCGGCCGATGGTGAGCCGTTACCTTGAACAAATGGAGAAGTGGGCGGGGACGCGGCTGGTAAACCGCTCCACGCGCAAGCTGACGCTGACGGCGGCAGGGGAAAAGGTGCTGCAAAAAACGCGGACGCTCTCGCAGATCTCGCAGGAAATCGAAGGTCAGTCGGAAAAAGATCTGCCGTCCGGCACGCTACGGGTAGCCTGCGCGCACTTTACCGCCATGCACCTGATTGCGCCGGTCCTGCCCGGCCTGCTCTCGCGCTACCCGCAGCTGCGCATTGAGCTGGACGTGAACAACCATCCGGTCAGCCTGGTGGGAGAGCGCATTGACGTCGCGGTGCGCATTACCGATAACCCGGAGCCCGGCATGATCGCCCGCCGGCTGGGGGAGTGTCGATCGGTGCTCTGCGCCTCGCCGGCGTATCTGGCACAGCACGGCACGCCCGTCAGCCCCGAAGAACTGGCGCAGCATAACTGCCTGCACTACAGCTTTTTCGCGGGGCAGTCCTGGCACTTCCTGACCCCGGAAGGGGAAAGCCTGAGCGTGGCCGTCAGCGGCAACCTGAGCGCCAGTATCTCTTCACTGCTCATGAACGCGGCGATCGAGCACTGCGGCATCGCCATGCTGCCGGAGCGCGAAGCGCGCGCCGCGCTTGAGCAGGGATTACTGGTGCCGGTACTGGCGTCGCTGGAGCCGAAACCGCTTGCCATCCACGGCATTTATCAGTCACGGGAATACCAGCCTGCCGCGCTGCGCGTGTTTCTTGACGAACTGTCCCGCCACCTTGCCTGAGGGGCGATTATTTTGCCTTTAGCCAGGGAGAGGCCGTGCTCCAGAAAATAATATTGGCCCCGAGATAATTTTCGCCGAAGCGGACAAACTCGGCTTTGGTGAACGGTTTTCCGGTCTGAGGATCCTTATAGGTCAGAGTCGGCTCCTGAACCGCCATGGCGATGAGCGGCAGCGCCTGTTTATTTTTATGGAAGAAGGGATAGGCATTCTTCATGTGCGCCTTGCGGTTGGGCACAATGTCCGGCCCGCCCAGGCCGATATTGTTGGCGATGGCATACGCAAAAAGACGTCCCATATAGTTGTGGTCGTTATCCCACTCGCACGGCCAGAAGTTCACGTACTGCACCACATGTGATTTCTGAAAAACCTTGCGCGCAAAGGCCAAATTTTCCATCTCACCCGCGAAATAGCTATCGCAGGTGAAGCCCGCTGGCGGATTTTTCTCGTCAATATCAATCGCGGTTTCAGGCAGGTTTACGCCATACACCTCGCCATCAAAGCGTTTTGCGAGCGCTGCCAGCAGTGCCTGGTAGCGCTGGCGCACCGTGGGGTCCCACTGACGCGCTACCCATCCCGCGCCGACAGGCTTGCCCTCGCCGGGGTTATCAAACTGCGGCGCAATCCCGCCGCTGTATTGCTTATCGTGCATCAGATAGTCCGGGACGTAGCGGGCGTCCGGCTCAAAGAAACGATCCTGGATCTGAATAAAGAGTTTTTTCCGGGCGGCCTTAAGACGCGCCAGATCCTGCTCAATCCGCGAGAAGTCATAGCTGTCCTTCTCGGGTTCAAGCTGGCGCCAGTTGTACACGATCTGCACGCCGCCGATGTCGCCACGCGCAACCAGCGGGAGCGCCGCGTCGAGGTCGCCTGAGCTGGTATAGATAAAGTTTTCCGGCGTTTTGGCCAGTGAAGAAAGAGAGAGAGCCAGCGTGGCTACCGCGACGGCCATCCTGATTTTTAGCGTCATATCATTATCCTTGTTGTCGGTACAGCAGGTGAAAGACACGGAATCGTCTGTGTTCCAGGGCGTGTCAGATGTGTAGTCTATACTTAACCCTTTGTAAGCCAAAAGGAGAGCAAGAATGACGATTCATAAGCACGGTTCGGCACACTGGTCTGGCGACATTAAGCGCGGGAAAGGAACGGTTTCCACCGAGAGCGGTGTTCTCAACCAACAGCCTTACGGCTTTAACACCCGCTTTGAGGGTGAAAAGGGGACCAACCCGGAAGAGCTGATCGGCGCGGCACATGCGGCTTGTTTTTCCATGGCGCTGTCGCTGATGCTGGGTGAAGCGGGCTATACCGCTGATTCGATTGATACGACCGCGGATGTCTCTCTGGATAAAACCGACGGCGGCTTTGCCATCACTAAGGTTGCGCTGCAAAGTAAGGTCACCGTACCGGGCATTGCGCCACAGCAGTTTGACGGCATTATTCAGAAAGCCAAAGCGGGCTGCCCGGTTTCACAGCTTCTGAAAGCCGAGATCACCCTGGACTATAAGCTAAATTAACTTCCCGCCGGGTTTGCGCCCGGCTATCCTTTCAGCGCGGCGGGGAATACCTCCGCCAGCCAGGCGATAAACACCTTCAGTCTGTGCGTCAAATGCCGGTTCTGCGGGTAGACCACGTGAAACGGGTACGCGGCAGGCTGCCAGTCACCCAGAATCGCCACCAGCGCTCCCGCCTGCAAATAGGTCTTTGCTGAATACTCAAAGGTTTGAACGATCCCCAGACCCGCCGCGGCTGCCGCCAGATGAGCGTTACTTTCATTGACGCCGAGATAGTGCGGAAGAGTGATTTCCAGCGCCTCGCCGTTCTGCAGGAAGCGAAACGGAAACGGCCGCCCGGTGACGGGAGAGAGATAACTAACAAGCTTGTGGCCGTTGCGCAGCTCCTGCGGATAGGCCGGAACGCCGTGGTTTTTAAGGTAACCCGGCGTCGCGCAGGTGACCATCTGAGCGTCACCGAGATGACGTGCGATAAGTGTTGAATCGTTCAGCGGGCCGCCGCGGATCACGCAGTCTACGTTACCGCTGATAAGATCGACCGGACGATCGGCCACGCCAAGATCGATACGGATATCCGGGTAGCGCTGCATAAAATCCGGCAGCAGGGGGATGAGCACGTCCCGTGCGGTGGAACCGCCCACGTCAACCCGCAAATGTCCCTTGGGCGTCGCGCGGGAAACGCGAAACGAGGTGTCGATATCTTCGATATCAATCAGCACCCGGCGCGCTTTTTCATAGTATTCCAGCCCTTCAGGCGTCGTGACCACCCGACGAGTCGTCCGGTGAAGGAGACGTATCGCCAGGTGCGCCTCAAGGGATTTAACCAGTTTGCTCAGCGTGGCGATCGGCATATTCAGCGAGTCCGCCGCGCGGGTAAAATTGCCGGATTCCACCACCCGCGTGAAGGCGCGCATCGCCATTAGCTGATCCATGATGACCTCTGATTATTTCCATAGGTGAATAGTCATTTTCATTTTTGCCCATTTTTCATAAATGCCGCAAGGGATAAAGTCTGTCCAACGCAAACACAAAAAGGTAAATGACATGAACACGACTCTCTCAGGAAAAATTGCACTGGTCACCGGCGGCAGCACCGGTATTGGTCTTGCCACGGCGCAGGAGCTGGCGGCACAGGGCGCGAAGGTGTACATCACCGGGCGTCGTCAGGCCGAACTTGACGCCGCGGTAGAAGAGATTGCTTCTGACGCAGTGGGCATTCGCGCGGACGTCTCTAAGCTTGCCGATCTGGATGCGGTTTATGCCCGGATAGCAAAAGAAGAAGGCCGTCTCGATATTCTGTTCGCCAATGCGGGTGGCGGCGATATGCTGCCGCTGGGCGCGATAACCGAAGAGCAGTTTGACCGGATTTTCGGCACCAACGTCCGCGGGGTGCTGTTCACGGTGCAGAAGGCGCTGCCGCTGTTATCAACAGGCTCGTCGATCATTCTGACCGGCTCGACGGTGTCGGTTAAGGGGACGGCAAACTTTAGCGTCTACAGCGCCAGCAAGGCCGCCGTGCGCAACTTTGCCCGCTCCTGGGCGCTGGATTTGCAGGGCCGTGGGATCCGCGTCAACGTGGTGAGCCCGGGTCCGATCAAAACCCCTGGTCTCGGCGATCTGGTGCCGGAAGAACATCGTCAGGGGCTGTACGACGCGCTGGCCGCGCAGGTGCCGCTCGGACGTTTAGGTGCGCCGGGCGAGGTGGGTAAAGCGGTGGCGTTTCTGGCCTCCGACGCGGCCAGCTTTATCAACGCCACCGAGCTGTTTGTGGACGGCGGGATGGCGCAAATTTAACCCAGGCTGCGCCAGCAGCGAACGTGACGGCCCTCGCGAGAGGGCTGTAGCGGCTGAGGACGTTCGCACCCCTGCGCGGCCATCGGGCAGCGGTCGCGGAAAAAACAGCCTTCGGGCAGGTGACGGTTGCCGGGAAGCTCCGTTTTGCGTAACGCCAGCGTTTCATCCAGCGGCTCTCCGGTGCGGGGAACCGAATCGAGCAGCAGGCGGGTATAGGGGTGGCGCGGCTCGCCAAGTACCTGCGCGGCGCTGCCCAGCTCCACAATCTGTCCGAGATACATCACCGCCACGCGGTCACTCATGTGTCTGACCACCGAGACGTTATGCGAGATCAGTACGTAGGTCAGATTACGCTGCTGCTGTAGCGTTACCAGCAGGTTGAGGATTTGCGCCTGCACGGAGATATCCAGCGCGCTGGTGGGTTCATCGAGCACGATGATATCCGGGTCGGACGAAAGCGCCCGGGCGATGGCAATGCGCTGGCGCTGCCCGCCGGAGAAGGCGTGTGGAAGGCGGTCGAGATATTCCGGGCGAATGCCCACCTGCAGCGCCAGATCCGCCGCCAGCTGACGGCGCTCGCGCTCGCTGCTGCGTTTTTGCACCCACACCGGCTCGGTAATGATGCGCCAGACCGGCAATCGAGGGTCGAGCGAGGAGAGCGGATCCTGAAACACCATCTGCATGCCACCGGCATGGTGGGCACGCTGGCATGCGCCGGCGCTGGGTTTAAGCATCCCCATCAGCAGCTGCGCCAGCGTGCTTTTCCCACAGCCGGATTCCCCGACAACGCCCAGCGTTTCGCCCCGACGGATCTGGAGATCCAGCCCGTTGAGCGCATGGACCCGTTCCGTCACGCGGCCCAGCCAGTTTTTGCGCGCCGCAAAGTTCACGTGCACGCTATCCAGTTCCAGCAGTACATCAGACATGGTGTTTCTCCCGTTGTGGATACCAGCAGGCAGCCAGTTGGCCCTCTGCGCCATGCGGCTGCAGGCGCGGCGTTTCGCTGCATTTTGCCCCCGCGGTAAAGCAGCGCTCGCGGAAAGCGCACCCCTGCGGAGGCTGGCTGAGGTTGGGCACCGTTCCGGGAATGGCGGGCAGCAGATCGCGCGGCTGGCCGTTTTCCGGCGCGCACCGCAGCAGGCCGATAGAATAGGGATGCACAGGGCGGTGGATCAGCGTTTGCGTGGCACCGCTCTCTATCACGCTGCCCGCATACATTACGTACATTCTGTCGCAGAGCTGGGACACTACGGCCATATCATGGCTGATAAACAGCACCGAGGTGCCGCTGGCCTTCGCCTTATGCTTCAGTAAACGCAGCACCTGGAGCTGGACGGTCACGTCCAGCGCGGTGGTCGGCTCGTCGGCGATGATCAGCTCCGGCTCGCAGGAGAAGGCAAGGGCGATCATCACCCGCTGGCGCATGCCGCCGGAGAGTTCAAACGGATAACGCGCCATGACCTCCTTCGCGTCCGGAATTTGCATCTCTTCCAACAGGGCGATCGCCTTCTGCTGCGCCTCGCGCCGGGAAAGCGGCTGATGCTGGCGGATCACCTCCACCATCTGTTTGCCAATCCGCCGCGTCGGGTTGAGGGCGGTCATGGGCTCCTGAAAAATCATCGCCACTTTAGCACCGCGCCACTGGCGAAGCTGTTTCTCGGATGCCGTCAGGACGTTTTCACCGAGTAATCTCACCTGACCGTGATGAATACGGTAGCTGCCTTCCGGCAGCAGCCGCATGGCGAGCATGGCGGTAACGGATTTGCCCGACCCTGATTCGCCCACCACGCCGACAATTTCGCCCCTGCCGATCTCAAGCGAAACGTGGTTCAGGGCGTGGACCTCCCCGCGAAAAACCGGGAAGCTCAGATGCAGGTCTTCAATATTGAGTACCGGTTCGGTCATTACTGTTTGCCTCCTGACTTCGGATCCAGCAGATCGCGGATACCGTCGCCAAACAGATTAAAGCCCACGGCGGTAATCAAAATCGCCGCACCTGGAAAGGCGCAGTACCACCACTGGTCCAGGACGTAGTTACGGCCCACGGCCACCATCGCGCCCCATTCGGCGGTGGGCTGCTGCGCGCCCAGGCCAATAAACCCCAGCGTGGCGGCCATCAGAATGGCGCTGCCAATATCCAGCGATGCCTGCACGATCAGCGGCGGCAGGGCGTTGCGCAGGATGTGCCAGCGGATCAAATGCCAGCGGGAGGCGCCAAAGGTGCGGGCGGCCTGAACGTAGGTGAACTGACGCACCACCAGGGTTTGCCCGCGCGCCAGCCGCACGTAGAACGGTATGCGGACAATCGCAATCGCCAGCATGGCGTTAAACAGGCTCGGACCGAGCGCGGCGGCCAGCGCCATGGTCAGCACCAGAGAAGGAATGGAGAGCATAATGTCCATCACCCGCATGATGACGGCGTCGCCGCGCCCGCCCAGTACGCCGGAAAAACAGCCCAGGAGCGAGCCAATGCCGCCCGCAATCACCACCACCGCCAGCCCGGCGGTAATCGACTGCTGGCTGCCCGTCAGCACGCGGCTGAACAGGTCGCGTCCCACCTCATCGGTGCCAAACCAGTGTTGCGCAGAAGGTGCCTGCAGGCGGGCGGTGAGATCCAGCGCGTTCGGGTCATGCGGCACTATCCACGGCGAGGTCACCATCAGCAAAAGCATCGCGATCATAATGACGCCGCCGACAATCGTGAGCGGGCTTTGGCGCAGCATCCAGAACAGCTTTGCCCAGTTGATGCGTTGTCTGGCGGTTTTCACCGGGACGGGTGTTTCCTGCGTTAACATCATTCGGCACCTCCGCGCCCGATTCGCGGGTCAATCCACAGGTAAAGCAGATCGACCACCAGATTAACCAGCACGTAGGCCAGCGAAACGACGACGGCAAAGCCCATCACCGCCGGGAAGTCCAGCGCCTGAATGGACGTCACCACCCAGGCGCCCATACCCGGCCAGGCAAAGACGGTTTCGGTCAGGACGGCGCCGTAAAGCAGGTCGCCCAGCGCCAGTCCGAGCACGGTAATGGACGGGATCATCGCATTCGGCAGGGCGTAGCGCAGGACGATGTACCAGCCGGGCAGCCCGCTGGCGCGTGCGGTGCGGATGTAGTCCTCGCTAAGCTGCTCCAGCATCGCCGAGCGCACCTGGCGCGCCACGATGCCCAGGTGAACAAACGCCAGCGTCAGCGAGGGTAAAATCAGGTGCTGCAGCGCGTTGAAAAAGACCTCACCGTTGCCTTCCAGCAGGGCGTCCAGCAGATAAAACCCGGTGACGTGCGTCGGCGGATCGAGCCAGTCGTCCAGCCTGCCGCCGCCCGGCAGAATCTGCAGATGCCCGTAGAACAGGACAATCACGCCCAGCCCAAGCCAGAATGCAGGCGTGGAAATCCCGGTCATCGCCATTAAACGCACCAGGTGATCCAGCCAGCGGTTGCGGTACACCGCCGACAAGATCCCCAGCGGCACGCCGATAACCAGCGCCAGCAGCAAAGAACAAAAGGCCAGCTCCAGCGTGGCGGGGAAAAAGGCCTTCAGGTCTTCCGCAACCGGGCGTCCGGTACGGATGGAGGTGCCTAAATCACCGTGGGCCAGGGCGTCCACGTAGCGGCCAAACTGCACATACAGCGGCCGATCCAGCCCCAGCTGCTGGCGAATGTTCTGCACGATTTCGTCGCTGGCGCGATCGCCCGCCAGCAGACGCGCCGGGTCGCCGGGGATCATGTGTGAAATAATAAAGGTAATAATACAGACACCGGCCACCACCAGGAGTAACCCCCAGCAGCGCTGGCGCACGATGCTCCAGAACGTCATACGCTTTCCCCCGGCGAGAACCGTTATTTACTCATGGTGGCGATGTTGAACACCTGCTCGAGCATAGGATTAAAGGTGAAGCCTTTGACCTCTTTGTTCATCGCCAGCTGGTAGTTCTTCTGGAACAGATAGACGTAGGCCGCTTCGTCAATCACCACCTTTTGCGCCTGCTGGTAATCTTTGGTGCGTTCCGCCTGGTCAGTGGTTTTCAGCGCGGCCTGCAGCAGCGAATCCACCTCTTTGTTCTCATAGAACGAGCGGTTGCCCGGCAGCCCTTTTTTGTCCGATTCGAACCAGTAGTTCATGAACATGTACGGGTCGGCAAAGTCCGGGCTCCAGTTGCCGATGGCAATGTCGTAATCGCCTTTGCCGACGCGGTCGCGCATGGTGGCATTGGCCAGTTTTTCCAGCTTGACGTTAATGCCGATCTTGCCGAGGCTCGCCTGAGTGGAGAGGGCGATAGGCTCCCAGTTCGGATCGTTGTCCGAGTAAAGGAAGGTCAGGCTGGCGGGTTTGTCTTTGACCTTCTCCAGCGCCGCTTTGGCTTTGGCCTCGTCGAAGCTGTACTGCATTGCCGCGGCGTCAAAGCCCCACATGCCTTCCGGGATCGGGCCGCGCATCTGCTTGCCGTTGCCGCTCAGAATGCCTTTTACCATTCCCTGATAGTCCGTCGCCCAGGAGATGGCCCGGCGTAAATCCACCTGATTGAGCGGCGCTTTGCTGTTGTTGAGATAGAGATAGGTCACGCGCAGGGAGGGGTATTCCGCGACGGCGACTTTGCCTTCCTGCTTCAGGGCCGCCAGCTGATCGACCGGCAGAGAGTCGGCAATGTCCAGGTCACCGCGGGAAAGCTGCAGTCGGCGCGAAGCGCTCTCGCCGATAATTTTCACCGAGACGCGCTTAAAGTGCGGCTTGTCGCCCGGCCAGTGAGGGTTCGGCACCAGGATCAGCTGCTGACCTTTCTGCCAGCTCTTCAGCATAAACGGCCCGGAACCGGCGGTGTTTTGCGCCAGAAAACCGCGCGCGTCGTCCGCGGCATTGGCCTTCAGCACCGCCGGGTTAATGATGGACGCCCCGTCGTTTGCCAGCGTGTAGAGGAAAGGCGCGAACGGCTGGCTGAGGATGAATTTCACCGTGTGGTCATCGACGGCATCAATTTTCAGATCTTTCGGGAAGGCTTCAGACGGCCCCTGGCCGAGCTTCAGCAGGCGCTCAAAGGAGAGCTTGACCGCTTCGGAGGTGACCGGCGTGCCGTCGGAGAATTTGGCGTTATCCGCCAGGGTAAAGGTCCACTCTTTCTGGTCGTCGGACGCCTTCCAGCCCGTCGACAGATCGCCCTCCACCTCGGTAGAGCCGGGCTTGTACTTGACCAGACGCTGGTAGGACGGATAGGTGACGGTCCAGTCGTTGTTATCGATGGTGATGGCAGGGTCGAGCGTTTGCGGGTCGGCGGCTTTACCGATCGCCAGCATGTCTTTCGGGACGGCGGCCAGCGCCAGCGGGGCGCTCAACGCCAGCGTGGCGGCAATCAGGGTCGTGAGAAGCGATGTTTTCATGGCAGTGCTCCAGGTTAAAGAGAGGTGTGCGTCAGGGGAAAACAGGCAAAACGGTCTTCAAGCAGCGGGTAGCTGGCGGCGTTCGGCAGTTCGAAGTGCCACCATTCGCTGCTAATCCCCACAAAACCGCCGCCGAACATGATGGCGTTCAGCAGCAGACGGTTGCGCTGGGCGTGCGGGGGTACGGAGGGGTGATAGGGATGCGAACGGTCATGCATTTCGTCAAAACCGGCGCCCATATCCAGCACGCTGTTATGCTCGTCCATCAGCGTGACGTCGATGGCCGTACCGCGGCTGTGATTGGAGCCAATTGCCACGTCGACCACATACTCCGGGTTCGGGCAGGCGTCCCACAGCTGGGCCTGCGCCTGCTGCGGCCGGTATGCGTCGTACACCACCAGCTTCAGCCCGGCCAGGGCGGCAATGCTGATGGCTTTTGCCAGCGCGGTGGCGGCGTCGGTATGCAGCAGGCACAGCGCCTCCTGATAGATCGGCCTGCCGGTGATGTTGTCGGCGGTGGCGTACTTCAGATCGATATGCAGCGTGGGAAACGTCTTCGCCACGTCAATCAGTTCACTCTCATCGGGCATAGCTCCGCTCCTTTAGCGTTCGAATTGACCAAACTCTTGTTGTAATTGTCGGTTTACCGCCAGGCGCGCCGGGAGCGCATCGCCCAGCGCTTCCACCACGCCCGACAGCAGTAGGTTGAACAGACAGCTCACGGGGGCAAGCGAATCCCAGAAATGACCGGTATCGGTTTTCACCTGCAGTAAATCCATCGGGTAATCCCGCGCCCACGGGCACCAGATGTCGGTGATTAAGGCCAGCGGGATCCCTTTTTCGCTCGCCACGCGGCAGTACTGGCGGGCCATCGTGGAGTAGGTTCGCGTATCGGTCAGCACAACGTAAGGGTGCGAAAACCCGGAGTTGAGGGATTCCACCCAGCTGCCGGACGCGCCTTCGGAATAGCTCACGCGCGGGCGAAGGTACTCGAGATGGCTGAAGAAGGCGTTGGCGATCCCGCGCGTGGATTGGATCCCCAGCACAAACACCGCGTCGGCGTGGGCCAGGTTGTGCACCACCTGACGGAAGGCGTCCGTTTGCGCCAGCTGATACACCTGCGTAATGGCGTCCACCTCCAGCGAGAGGGCATGCTGAAGGCGGTTGGGCAGGGGACGCTGCTGCTGCCAGGAGTCCAGCCGCTCGTTCATGCCCCAGGGCTGATACGGATCGCGCAGGCTCTTTTTGACATCTTCCAGGTTGCGATACCCCAGCTTGCGCAGGAAGCGTCCGACGGTGATCCCGCTGGTCCCGCTCGCCAGACCGACGCTTTCCGCGGTTTCAAACGGGATTTGTGCGGCGTGCGCCAGCAGCCAGCTCCCGACCCGCTTTTCGCTGGGAGTGAGCTGGCTGAACGTCGCTTCGATACGGCTCAACATCTCGGGTTTCGTCGTCATACCGCCTCGCTGTTAACTGGCTGTCAAAAGCTGGATTTGTGTTACCGGGTTAACAATGCACGACGCGTGCCATGTTCACGGTGAGGTAAAAAACCCGCCGTGCTGTTAATTTCACGCAATATTTAGTTAACCAATGATCAACATTTGTGCAGCGTAGTTCACTTTTGGTGCAGCGGCTGACGCGGCAGGTATGAATTTGATGAATACGTCAGTCCGTTCACATTTTTGATAAGATAAAAGGACAGTGAACACAAAAGGGATCCCGGCATGGCGAATTTGCCCTGGCGAATCAGCGTGCGCCTGACGGCGCTTGCAAAGAAAACAGGGATGGTCGTGGGGATCGTCCTGGTCGTCCTGTTGGCGGTGCGGGTCTATCTCTCGCAGCAGGGGCCGGACCTGCACCTCTGGCACACCTGGCGGGCGAACGAGATGTCCGTGCGTGAACTCGATAACACCAACTTTGCCGGGTATGTTGCCCGGGAAAACGCCATTTTCGCCGAGCTTGATAGGGCGGTGACGGCGAAAACAGCGGGCGAGGAACAAACGCCGCTAAACCGCTATTATCGCCAGAGCCTGGTTTGGCCGGGACAGTTCACGCCCGATGCCAACCGTTCGTTTGTGCTGATGCCAGCAGGAAAACCTCGTGGCGCGGTGGTATTGCTGCACGGACTGACTGACTCGCCTTACAGCGTCAGGCACCTTGCCGAAAATTATCAACAGCATGGTTTCGTGGCCGTGGTTCCGCGCCTGCCCGGACACGGCACCGCGCCCGGCGCGCTAACCGACGTTGACTGGGAGATGTGGCTCGCGGCGACGCGTCTTGCCGTGCGGGAAGCCACGCGCCTGACGGGGAATAACGTGCCGCTGCATCTGGTGGGGTACTCCAACGGCGGGGCGCTGGCGATGAAATATGCTCTCGATGCGCTGGATTCCTCTGCGCTTCGTCGACCGCAGCAGGTAATCCTGCTCTCACCAATGATCGGCGTAACGGCCTTTGCGCGTTTTGCCGGTTTTGCAGGGCTACCAGCGCTGCTGCCGGCGTTTGCCAAAGCGGCGTGGCTTAATATCTCTCCGGAATATAACCCGTATAAATACAACTCGTTCCCGGTGAACGCCGCCCGCCAGTCGTGGCTGCTGACGAAGGCCCTGCAGGAGCAGATTGGCCGTGAGGCGCGGGAGAACAGGCTGGTGAATTTGCCCCCGGTACTTGCATTCCAGTCGGTAATGGACTCCACGGTTAGCACCCGCGCGGTGGTGACCGGCCTGTTTGACCAGCTTCCGGCAAACGGCAGCGAGCTGGTGGTGTTTGATATCAATCAGGCGGCCAGCTTCCGTCCGCTGTTCAAACCGTCGTCGTGGACGGCAACCTCGGCGCTGCTGCCGGTTGCGCAGAGACGTTACAGTGTCACGATTATTACCAATGCGGACGTACACAGTTTCTCGACGGTGGCGAAAACAACGCCAGCAGGCAGCACGCGGGAGACGGTTGTGCCGCTTGTGCAGACCTGGCCGCAGGATGTCTATTCGCTGTCGCACGTTGCCGTGCCGTTCCCGCCGGATGACGATCTCTATGGCCGCGAACCTGGGGTGAAAAACCGCTACGGGATAAGCCTGGGGACGATTGCGCTGTGGGGAGAAACGTCCGTATTGAGCGTCGGTAAAGAGGCGCTGATGCGGGTCACCTCGAACCCGTTTTACGACTATATGCAGGAGAGGATCGACAGCAGGATTGGCGATGGGGAAAAGTAACGTTCCCTTGTGGCGTGAATATGTTAGGTCGCATTGATTAAGTATGTTACATAGTAGCTTCAAGGCACCTCTCTTTCTCATTGGAACCCCTTTTTGTGCTCACGACACTGATCTACCGAAGCCAGTTGAATTTATCCCGCCCGTCCACCGAGCTGCGGGAGCTGGTGGAGCGCGCCAGGGGCCGCAACACAAAACTGGATATTACCGGCGTCCTCCTGGCTAATGGGAATGAGGTTCTGCAGATCCTCGAAGGGTCGGAAGAGAGTGTGGTCAAACTGTTCCATACCATCCGTGAGGACAAGCGGCACAGCGGGGTGGTAGAACTGCTGCGGGACTATGGTCCGCGCAGACGCTTCGAAAACGTCGGGATGCTGCTGTTCGACCTGCAAACGCAGTCGCCGAAAGAGGTGCTGCAGTCGGTGCTGCGCTACAGCAAGCTGGACAGCTATCTGACCTCCGACGATCGGGTGTTCAAATTTATTCAGACCTTTATAACCGGTAAACGTCCGGCCCCGTCGGGGACGCGTTACACCTCGGACAAATGGACGCTCTCGACCGAAGCGCTACCCTTTGGCGAACATCTTGGCCTGATTGCCGGGCAAACCTGCCAGTTTGCGCTGCAGCCAATTGTCGAGCCCTCGGAAGGGAAAATCAGCTCCCTTGAGGCGCTTATCCGTAGCAATGACGGCGGCAGCCCGGAACATTTCTTCAGCTCCCTGGACCCGGCGAAAATCTATGAAGTCGATCTCCAGACGAAAGCGTATGCCTTCGCGCTGGCGGAAAAGCTGGGCATTGGAAGCCATAAAATCGCGGTAAACCTGCTGCCCATGTCGCTGGTGAATGTCCCTGGCGCGGTGGAATTTCTGGTCGATGAGATTAAAAAGCATGGCCTTCAGCCGGAGCAGGTGGTCATTGAAGTTACTGAAAACGAGATGATCTCCGGGTTCAACCAGTTTAACAGCGCCATCAAGCGGCTTCGCGGTGAGGGGGTAGGCCTGGCGATCGATGATTTTGGCTCGGGTTATGCCGGTCTTTCGCTGTTGACCCGCTTCCAGCCGGATAAAATCAAAATCGACCGCGAAATCATCAGCGATATCCATCTCAGCGGCCCGAAGCAGGCGATTGTGCGCTCCATCATCAGCTGCTGCTCCGATCTTGAAATTACCCTGGTGGCCGAAGGGATCGAGAAAATAGAGGAGTGGTGCTGGCTAGAATCTGCCGGGATCCGCCGCTTCCAGGGCTTCCTGTTTGCCCGTCCGCAGCTTAACGGCGTTGGCGATATTCGCTGGCCGCATCTGAAGCGTTAGGCAATTTTCCTCCCGCGTTATTTCCCCTTTTCCCTGCCTGTGCTTAAATAGCTAAAACGGTTTAACATAGTTTAGCTAAGAGGGTCACATGGAAAAAATCTGGGTACTTGGCGATGCGGTGGTGGATTTATTGCCCGATGGCGAAGGGAAATTACTGCAGTGCCCCGGCGGTGCACCGGCAAACGTCGCGGTGGGCATTGCCCGGCTGGGGGGCAAAAGCGCGTTTATCGGCAGGGTTGGGGACGATCCTTTCGGGCGCTTTATGGCGAAAACGCTCGCTGACGAGCGGGTCGACGTGAAGCATATGCGCCTTGACCCGGCGCACCGCACCTCTACGGTGGTGGTGGATCTGGACGACCACGGCGAACGCTCGTTTACCTTCATGGTGCGCCCGAGCGCCGATCTGTTTCTTGAACCCGCTGACCTGCCGACGTTCAGCGCGGGCGAGTGGCTGCACGTCTGTTCCATCGCGCTAAGCGCAGAGCCGAGCCGCTCGGCGACCTTTCAGGCGATGGACGCCATCCGGAAGGCGGGCGGTAACGTGAGCTTCGACCCCAATATTCGCCCGGATCTCTGGCCGGATGAGAACGCGCTGCGTCGCTGCCTGGAACAGGCCCTGCAAAGCGCCGACGTGGTCAAGCTCTCCGTTGAGGAACTGGCATTTTTAACCGGCGATGCGGATGTACGAGAAGGTCTGAACACGCTGATGCAGCGCTGCCCGGCGCGCCTGGTGCTGGTCACCCAGGGAAAAGAGGGCGTTATCGCCTGGCATGAGGGCGCGGTGAAACACTATCCGGCTACCCCTGTGCAATGTGTCGATACCACTGGCGCGGGCGATGCCTTCGTCGCCGGGCTGCTCTACGGGCTGGCCGCCGGTCAGGATCTGGTCCCGGCAATCGCCTTAGCCCAGCGCTGTGGCGCGTTAGCCACCACGGCAAAGGGGGCGATGACCGCGTTACCCTGGCAGCACGATCTGTAATCCTTCCTTCACTGGCCGCCGTCCGGCGGCCTGAATTGTCGCCTCGATCACACTTACTAAAACGGTTTAGCAAAAAAGATTGCCGATCCAAAATTCCCAGGTTTAGTATCAGCAGCCTAAACCGGTTTAGCAATTTAGCACGTTCGATTAATACTTTTAGGGATGCGACAAAATGTATAAAAAACGCAGACTTGCCGTGATGATAGGCATGCTGGCCGGCAGTACCTCTGTTTTTGCCCAGACGGATATGACGAGTATCGAAGCGCGCCTTGCCGCGATGGAGCAGCGCCTTCAGGCTGCTGAAGCGCGTGCGCAGGTCGCCGAAAAACGCGCCACCGAAGCCGAACAAAAAACGCAGCAGCTGGTCGCCGCCCAGCAGCAGACGCAAACCACAACCCAGGCGGTGGCGCAGCGTACCACCGCGTTGGAGAAAAAAGCGGATCAGAGCAGCGGATTTGAGTTCCACGGCTACGCCCGTTCCGGCCTGCTGATGAACGACGCGGCCTCCAGCAGCAAAAGCGGCCCGTACCTGACGCCAGCCGGGGAAACCGGCGGTGCGGTAGGGCGTCTGGGTAACGAAGCCGACACCTACGTCGAGCTGAACCTGGAGCACAAGCAAACCCTGGATAACGGGGCGACCACGCGCTTCAAGGCGATGCTGGCCGACGGTCAGCGAACCTATAACGACTGGTCAGCCGATACCAGCGATCTCAATATTCGCCAGGCCTTTGCGGAGCTGGGTAACCTGCCTGATTTTACCGGCGCGCTGAAGGGCAGCACCTTTTGGGCGGGTAAACGCTTCGACCGCGACAACTTTGACATTCACTGGCTGGATTCCGACGTGGTATTCCTGGCCGGTACCGGCGGCGGTGTCTACGACGTGAAGTGGAACGACTCGCTGCGCAGCAACTTCTCGATCTACGGCCGCAACTTCGGCAGCGTGGAGCAGACCGACAATAACGTTCAGAACTACATCCTCAGCATGAACCACTTCGCCGGGCCGCTGCAGATAATGGTGAGCGGCCTGCGGGCGAAGGATAACGACGACCGTAAAGACGCTAACGGCGATCTCATCAAAACCGACGCGGCCAATAACGGCGTTCATGCCCTGGTGGGGCTGCACAACGAGAGCTTCTACGGCCTGCGGGAAGGGAGTGCCAAAACGGCGCTGCTGTACGGTCACGGCCTGGGCGCAGAAGTTAAGAGCATCGGTTCCGACGGGGCGCTGCTGTCTGATGCCGATACCTGGCGCTTCGCAAGTTACGGTGTCACGCCTGTTGGCGGTGGCTGGAGTATCGCGCCTGCCGTGCTGGCGCAGAGCAGCAAAGATCGCTACGTCAAGGGCGACAGCTATGAGTGGGTGACGCTCAACACCCGCCTGATTAAAGAGGTGACCCAGAACTTCGCGCTGGCGTTTGAGGGAAGCTATCAGTACATGGATTTACATCCGGAAGGCTATAAGGACCGGAACGCCGTTAACGGCAGTTTCTACAAGCTGACCTTTGCGCCAACCTTAAAAGCGAGCAAAATCGGCGATTTCTTCAGCCGCCCGGAGCTGCGCCTGTTTGCCACCTGGATGGACTGGAGCAGCAAACTGGATAATTACGCCAGCGATGATGCCTTTGGCAGCAGCGGCTTCAACGCCGGCGGGGAATGGAACTTTGGGGTCCAGATGGAAACCTGGTTTTAACCCATCACGCTCCCGCCTGGCGGGGGCGTTTCGCACATCATAAAAAGAAGTCAGGCAGAGGTATCTATGGATGTTAATCAAATCGCCCGCGAGCTTATTCCGCTGCTGGGCGGCAAGGAAAATATCGCCAGCGCCGCGCACTGCGCTACGCGTCTTCGTCTGGTGCTGGTCGACGACGCGCTTGCCGATCGGCAGGCGATTGGCAAGGTCGAGGGCGTGAAGGGCTGTTTTCATAACGCCGGGCAGATGCAGGTCATTTTCGGCACGGGCGTGGTGAATAAGGTCTACGCCGCGTTTATTCAGGCGGCGGGGATTAGCGAGTCCAGCAAGTCTGAAGCGGCGGATATCGCGGCGCGCAAGCTGAACCCGTTCCAGCGCATTGCGCGTTTGCTTTCCAATATCTTTGTCCCGATCATTCCCGCCATTGTGGCGTCCGGCCTGCTGATGGGCCTGCTCGGCATGGTGAAAACCTACGGCTGGGTCAATGCGGATAACGCCCTCTACATCATGCTGGACATGTGCAGCTCGGCGGCGTTTATCATTCTGCCAATTCTGATCGGCTTTACCGCGGCGCGGGAATTTGGCGGGAACCCGTATCTGGGCGCGACGCTGGGCGGCATTCTGACCCACCCGGCGCTGACCAACGCCTGGGGCGTGGCCTCCGGCTTCCACACCATGAACTTCTTCGGCCTTGAGATCGCGATGATTGGCTACCAGGGCACGGTATTCCCGGTGCTGCTGGCCGTCTGGTTTATGAGCATCGTCGAGAAAAACCTGCGCCGCGCGATCCCGGACGCGCTGGATCTGATTTTGACGCCGTTCCTTACCGTCGTTATCTCTGGCTTCATCGCCTTGCTGATTATCGGCCCGGCAGGGCGCGCGCTGGGCGACGGCATCTCCTTTATTCTGAGCACGCTGATTGAACACGCGGGCTGGCTGGCCGGGCTGCTGTTCGGTGGGCTGTACTCGGTGATTGTGATCACCGGTATTCACCACAGCTTCCACGCGATTGAAGCCGGGCTGCTGGGTAACCCGTCGATTGGCGTAAACTTCCTGCTGCCGATCTGGGCCATGGCGAACGTGGCGCAGGGCGGCGCTTGTCTGGCGGTGTGGTTTAAAACCAAAGACGCCAAAATCAAAGCCATTACCTTACCGTCGGCGTTTTCTGCGATGCTGGGCATTACCGAAGCGGCCATTTTTGGTATCAACCTGCGCTTCGTGAAGCCGTTTATCGCGGCGCTGATCGGCGGCGCAGCGGGCGGAGCCTGGGTGGTGTCAGTGCATGTCTACATGACCGCCGTCGGGCTGACCGCTATTCCGGGCATGGCTATCGTTCAGGCCAGCTCGCTCCTTAACTATATTATCGGCATGGTGATTGCCTTCGGCGTGGCGTTTACCGTCTCGCTGCTGCTGAAATATAAAACGGACTCTGAATAATGACGCAACTTTCCCGCTGGCCTGCGATCCTGCAGGCCGTTATGAAAGGGCAGCCGCGCGCGCAGGCGGACAGCCATTACCCGCAGTGGCACCCCGCGCCGGTGACGGGGCTGATGAACGACCCGAACGGGTTTATCTGGTTTGCCGGACGCTACCACCTGTTTTATCAGTGGAACCCGCTGGCCTGCGAGCATCGCTTTAAATGCTGGGGGCACTGGAGCTCTGCGGACCTGGTGCACTGGCAGCATGAGCCGCTGGCGCTTATGCCCGACGAAGAGTATGACCGCAACGGCTGCTACTCCGGTAGCGCCGTGGACAACCACGGTGTCCTCACACTGTGCTACACCGGCAACGTTAAGTTTGATGACGGCAGCCGCACCGCCTGGCAGTGCCTCGCCGTGGAGCAGCCGGACGGAATCTTTACGAAGCTGGGGCCGGTGCTGGCACTGCCGGAAGGCTACACCGGCCACGTGCGTGACCCGAAGGTATGGCAGCACGACGGGGAGTGGTACATGGTGCTGGGTGCGCAGGATGTGCAAAAGCGCGGCAAGGTGCTGCTGTTTAAATCAGCCGATTTGCATGCCTGGACGTCCTGCGGGGAGATCGCTGGTCACGGCGTCAACGGCCTGACGGAAGCGGGGTATATGTGGGAGTGCCCGGACCTGTTCGCCCTCGACGGAACGCACGTCCTGATCTGCTGCCCGCAGGGGATGGCGCGCGAGCCGCATCGCTACCTCAATACCTATCCGGCCACCTGGATGAGCGGGGCATTTGACTATGCCAGCGCCGCATTCGATCACGGCGAGCTTCACGAGCTGGACGCGGGCTTTGAGTTTTACGCGCCGCAAACCACGCTGGCGGAGGATGGACGCCGCATTCTGATCGGCTGGATGGGCGTACCGGACGGGGAAGAGATGCTTCAGCCGACGCGGGCGCACGGCTGGATGCACCAGATGACCTGCCCGCGCGAACTCAGCTATCGCGACGGCAGGCTCTGGCAGACCCCGGCGCGCGAGCTGGCGGCGCTGCGTGAAGATGAGCAGCGCTGGCAGGGGCGCGCCAGCGAGGCGCCGGAACTGGACGCGACGCGCCTGGAGTTTGAGCTGGGCGCATCGCAGGTGAATGTCGATTTCGCAGGCGCGCTGCGCCTCACGGTCGATGAGCAGGGTTTACGCCTTGAACGCGCGAGCCTGAAAACCGGTGAAACATTGACCCGCTACTGGCAGGGTGAGGTTCGTCATTTACGCGTTCTGTGCGACTGCTCCAGCGTTGAAATTTTCATCAATCACGGTGAAGGGGTGATGAGCAGCCGCTATTTTCCTGACCATCCGGCCCGGGTGCGATTCGAAGGTGCGTCCGACATCACATTACGCTACTGGTCGCTGCGCGCCTGCATGATAGAATGAGGGTTTTGGCAGCCGGATCTAAGTCGTTGTGAGAAAAACAAAACGCGTCACCATTAAAGACATCGCGGAGCTGGCGGGTGTGTCAAAAGCCACCGCCAGCCTGGTCCTGAACGGGCGCAGCAAAGAGCTTCGCGTGGCGGAAGAGACGCGCGAGCGCGTGCTGGCGATTGCAAAAGAGCACCACTATCAGCCCAGCATTCACGCCCGCTCGCTGCGCGATAACCGCAGCCACACCATTGGTCTTGTCGTTCCCGAGATTACCAACTACGGTTTCGCCGTCTTTTCTCACGAGCTGGAGACGCTGTGCCGCGAGGCCGGCGTTCAGCTGCTTATCTCCTGCAGCGATGAAAACCCAGGGCAGGAGACGGTGGTGGTGAACAACATGGTGGCGCGTCAGGTGGACGGGCTGATTGTGGCCTCCAGCATGCTGACCGATGCGGACTACCTGAAACTGAGTGAGCAGCTGCCCGTGGTGCTTTTTGACCGGCACATGAACGACAGCGCGCTGCCGCTGGTGATCACCGACTCCATTTCCCCGACAGCGGCGCTGGTAGCGGACATTGCGCGCCAGCATCCGGATGAATTCTACTTCCTCGGCGGCCAGCCGCGCCTGTCTCCGACGCGCGACCGTCTGGACGGTTTTAAGCAAGGTCTGCGAGAGGCCGGCGTGGAGCTTCGCCCCGAGTGGATCATTCACGGTAACTACCACCCGAGCTCCGGGTACGAGATGTTTGCCGAACTTTGCGCCCGCCTGGGGCGTCCGCCAAAAGCGCTTTTCACCGCCGCCTGCGGGCTGCTGGAAGGGGTGCTGCGCTATATGGGCCAGCATAACCTGTTGCAAAGCGATATCAGATTAGCCAGCTTTGACGATCACTATCTCTACGATTCACTGACGATCCCGGTGGATACCATTCGTCAGGACAACCGCCAGCTGGCGTGGCACTGCTTTGATCTGATTGGCAAATTGATCGAAGGGGAGACGCCGCAGCCATTGCAGCGCAAGCTGGATGCCACCCTGCAGCGGCGCTATAAGTCAGGGGTATAGCGTCGTTCGATACATCAATAACTTTAATTAATTTAAGTTTTGGAAGCGCCGATAACCATAAGGAATAATTCTCCTTGAGGTATTGGTTTATGTCGTTGAAAAAGTCGTCCCTGATTGTCCTGTTCTCGCTGCTTTTGTTCTTTATCGTCAGCACCGTGACGAGCGTTGGCCTCATCATTAAAAGTAATAACTCGCTGGATAACGTAAACAAAGAGATCCAGGTGGTGCTGTCGATTATTGACCCCATCAACCACAGCCGTACGCTGCGCGTGCGCGTGATGGAGTACGTGAAGATGGTGGAAGCGGGCAACGCGGCGGACGAGTCTGCAAAGCTTGCCGCAGTGAAAGAGGCGCTGACCAAAGCGGACAATGCCTTTGCGGCGTTTATGGCTTCGCCGCGTCTGACGGATGAAGCACCGATGGTGAGTGCCTATCAGGACGCCTGGCAAAACTATCGCAACCAGGGGCTGGCGCCGCTGATCGATGCCGCTGCGGCGCACGATGTCGCCAAATTTGACGCGCTGATCCCGGAAGTTTCCCGTCTCGATCGTCAGTACGAAATCGTGCTCGACCAGGTGCTTTCGGTCCACCAGAAATACGCTAAAAGCCTGAACGAGGATGCGAGCAGCAATTTCGTCTCCGGCCTGGTGATGATTGCCGTTATTGCCAGCCTGTTTGTGGTGGTGATCGTTGCAGTCAGCTTCTTCATGAAGCGCTTTGTCTTTGCCCCGGTCAACCTGGCGCGCGAGCACTGCAGCCAGATTGCAGCGGGCAAGCTGGATGTTCCGGTGCCTGTGAAGGGGAGTTCAAGCAACGAAATCGACCACCTGATGGGTTCGATGGAGCAGATGCGTCAGGCACTGCTGGCGACCATCGCCCAGGTGCGCGATGCGAGCCATACCGTGACGCACGCGGCGCAGGAGATTGCCGCCGGAAATATCGATCTGGCTTCTCGTACCGAGCAGCAGGCTTCCGCGTTGACCCAGACGGCGGCGAGCATGGAGGAGCTGAGCGCGACGGTGGCGAACAATACCGATAATGTCTATCAGGCCGGAAAACTGGTGCAGGACGCGGTGAATAATGCCCACACCGGGGAAGCGGTGACCCGTGAAGTCATCGAAACGATGAACACCATCGCGGCGAACTCGAAGCGCATCGAAGACATTACCAGCGTGATCAACAGCATCGCCTTCCAGACCAACATTCTGGCACTTAACGCGGCGGTTGAAGCGGCGCGCGCCGGTACGCAGGGCCGCGGTTTTGCAGTGGTGGCCAGCGAAGTGCGCACTCTCGCGCAGAAAAGCGCGGTGGCGGCTAAAGACATCGAGAGCCTGATTGCGCAGTCGGTCTCAAGCGTCAAAAACGGTGCGGAGCTGGTGAGCCGCTCGGGCGAGGTGATTGATTCGATTATTTCGTCGGTGAATAAGGTGAATACGCTGATGGAGCAAATCTCCGTCGCCTCTGAAGAGCAGAGCCGCGGGATCGGCCAGGTCGGGCAGGCGGTAACCGAGATGGATGGCGTGACCCAGCAGAACGCCGCGCTGGTGCAGCAGTCCGCGGCGGCAGCTGCCTCGCTGGAGGAGCAGGCGCAGCAGCTTTCACGGAGTATTGCGAGTTTTAGGTTGCCGGTGCAGGCTTGATAGATGGTGTAAGGCCCCTCAGGGGGCCTTTTTTTGTGGTGGATGTAACAGGGAAGATGTGTCAGATAAGGCTTACTTTTTACTACTAGCATTCATATGAATAATCTTTGTATGACTTGCTCCATTTAAATTACTATTCGCCACGCGAAAGTGTGGCTTTTTTCTTAACGCCCGTAATTTCTTTCTGCCGAAGCTAATGCCTTATTTAAATTCTCTATAAATGTACTTCTTACTGCTGTCAGTGGATTAACTCGCCATTCCTTTGGCAAAGCGCGCCTGTTTGCTTCTTCTTGTAAGGGAGAATACAGCTTAACCATATAATCAAAGAAAAGTGTTGCCCTCTCAATTCTTAATTTTATACGATTCACAACATCACTTGAGCTGTTAGCTATAGCCCTTTCAAGCCTTTTTAATTCTTCCCAGCTTGCATCATCTGCGATAAATGTATCAACCATTAGAGATTCTACGAACATGAAATTTGAGATGAGGTCTCTGGTAATATATCCGCCTAGTCGTGTTGGATAGAAACTGGAACTAAAAGCAGCTTCATCGTGTGAAGCCGTGTTTACAAATCGCAGCCTACACAAATCCTTTAAAACTGCGATTGATATGTCGTCACCAATACCTACGCTTCTTAAATGTTTTTTCATCTCAGAACCATCAATGTATTGGAATGAAGCTTCACTGCTATATTGAACAAGCGCTGAGAGTATGAATAATCTTAATAACTGTAAGTTGGTTTTACCTTTTCTGGCATCAAAAGGATTACCTACAAGGGAATAGTCTTCAGAATATAATGCTTGATTCCCTAAGAGTATAGCTCTAAGAGCTTCGTGCCGTGGTAGTACATAATTTCCTGTGCTTTTGTAGGTTTGCCATGCTTTACCGACGTTAGTGTAACCATGTTCAAGAAATTCTCGTGTCATCCTTAAAGCATTACGAATATCACCTGCAGCAAGCACTTCGAGTAAACTCCCAACTTCTGTACCTAACACAGAACTTTGAACAAGAGAAATTATATCTGCATTATTACTTACATGGACCCTCATGCCGTTTTCCGCTTCAAAATCTCCGCTTTGACCTTGAGCCATATTTTTAGCCAAGAAGAATCTTTTAGATAAAACAGCCTCAACCTGTGGTGGTTCGATTAAAATAGGATCAAAATCATAAGCATTGAATGCAGCAGAGTTTCGATGTTCAACATATGTTGAATTTCTTAAAGAAATAACTAAATTTATTTTCAGTCTTTTTGAAAACGCGACGCAATCAGTGAATATTTGTGATTGAGTTTTTTGATCTAATTGGTCGACATTATCAACAACTAAAAATACAGGTGCGTGCCGTGTTGCGTAGGAAAATAAATTATCAATGTAAGGTTTTGTTTTGTTGTAATCCTCTTGTAATTTATCAGTAATTACTTTGTCTATTGCCTCTTTATTATTGGCTATTAAGAAGGCTGGTCCTTTTTTAATTGCATCGATTTCTTTTTTATAAGCATGCTCTACACATAATTTAAAATCAGAAAAATATGGGTCTTCAATAATGTATTCTTTCATCGTTTTGTAGATGAAATCTATTGAAGTTTCATCGTTTGTATGAGCAAGAAAATCAACTCTTATCCAATGAGGATATGGGCTCCCGTTTTTCTTTTCAAATACTGCTGCAGCAGAAATGTTTCTTGTATAGTGTAAAAAAGTTGTCTTTCCTGCGCCAACAGTTCCAAGAATGACAATTGCTAAAGGGTTGGAGTTCTTATGAGCTTTAGATAAAGCATCTCTGAAAACATTTGCATCTCTTTTTTGCATCGGCCTTACCGGCTGTGTATTAAAAAGATGCTGGCTTTTAGATATGTTCATGTTAATTCTTCTGTCGAATTTCATACGATCAGGTGAGTTGACATAACATTTTTCGAAAAGAGAAGGTTCAATATCGGTAATAGAGTCAGAAAAAGCTGTTGTTATAGCTTGTTCAATTAAAGGATAGATAGGGTTTCGCCCATCATAAGTGTTATTTTTTCTAATAACATTTTTTAATCTTCTTTCTTCAATTTGATCTTCAATGTTGCCTAAAAGATACAATTCTAAACTTGAGTTTATAACTGCTTTTCGAGATAGTAGATCATAGAACTCGGTGAAGTCGTCCCTTAATGCACTTTGCAAACTATTGAAAACTCTGGCGTAGGAAGAGTTAAACGCAACTTGATCGGTTCTATTTGCTGGGAAAATTATCCATTGTACGCCATTGGTTACTACTGCGAATTGTATGCTTAGTTTTCTGCAGTAATCCCTTGCTTGAACTATAGCATCACCGAACGGACCAATAAGAGCGTTATTTGATAACTTCAATCTTCTGTCATATTGCTGAGTAGCAAAAGGCACACCGATTTTTTTTGCTTCTATTATGAATGCTGTACTTGCCGTTCTTACTACATAATCTGAATATGTGGTAGTCCCATCTTCACTTACTCTTTCCTCAACAGTAACATCGTCTAATTCCCATTTTAGAACGTCAAAAAGAATTTTATCGATGACCTTGAGTCGTGTTTCAGCTTCATTTGCATCGGCTAGATCAAGTCTTCTTGATATCATTATGATATCTTCAATTGCATTGCTCATAACATTCCTTATCTGCTGCAGCATTGAACATGCGAACGATACTAAATCACTGTGATTTGAAAAAAAAGTGGACTGACCGTCCTTCTTGCATAGTTGTATCCTAGCGCATTAACTCGCATGAATCCTAGCACTTGCGTTAATCCTGCGACTAAGGTCATTAGTCATAGAACATGATATTTTGGAAGAAATCAAGGAACAGGTCCCATCGACAAGACCCCATCTTCTTGCACGGGTTTTGCAAGGTTCTACAATTTGTACGTCACGTAAATTTCGTATCACTCGAAAATTTTATATTCACCCCAGCAATATTTCCTTCCCTCATCCGTCTACCTCACCACAAGCCATAATCAGTTACTGTAAACGAGGTAAACACCATGAGAGATTTTGAAATGCACGGCAGAGGTCACGGGCGCGGATTCGGTCGCCACCGTATGGGCAAGGGTTTAATCATCGGCGCGGTGATTTTCATCGTGCTCGGCCTGCTGGTGATGTCCCTGTGGAATGCCTTGCTTCCGGCGATCCTCGGCGTGAAGGCCATCGGATTCTGGCAGGCGCTGGGCATTCTGGTGCTGAGCCGCATTCTGTTTGGCGGATTAGGTTTCCGCCCGGGGATGTTTGGCGCGCACCGGCGGATGCACGAGCGCTGGATGAACATGACGCCCGAGCAGCGCGAGGCGTTTATTCAGCAGCGTCGCGAAGGCTTTGGTCGTCACGGTCGCGGTCACTGCGGCTGGCACGGCCATCGTGACGATAAGCGCGATGACGCCGCGCCCAAAACCCCGGAAGCAGAGTGAGCGAAATGAAAGCCGGGGAGGCGGGCGGATCCATGCTGATGTCGGCGCTCAACGCCTGCCGCGCCCGGCTGAAAGCCTTCATTCGCGGACGGACGTCCGTTCGCGATGATGCCGACGACATTTTGCAGGAAGTCACGTATCAGCTGATGAAAGTGGAGCAGCCGGTCGAAAACGTCGCGGCCTGGCTGTTCCGCGCGGCGCGTAACGAGATGACAGACCGGGCGCGTAAAAAGCGCGAGGTGCCGCTCTCCGGCTATTTTACGGGCGAAGACGAAGAGGGTTTTCCCGAGGACGAGCTGGCCGAAACCCTGTTCGGCGTACCGCAAACGCCGGAGGAGGAGTATCTCAAAACGCTGCTGTGGGAAGAGCTGGGGCAGGCGCTGTCTGAACTGTCGCCGCCGCAGCGGGAGGTGTTTGAAAAGACCGAGCTGCACGGGTACAGCATTAAAATGCTGGCAGAGGAGACAGGGGCCAGCGAGCAGGCGCTTCTATCCCGCAAGCACAAGGCGGTGCTGTTTCTGCGCACGCGGCTGCGGGATATCTACGACGCGCTGACGGGGGAATAGCGGCGACAGACAAAACCTTACACTTCCGGCACTTGTAGATTCATCACTATCGTTTATGATCGGGGCGTCTTGCTACTCTGGAATATTATGCGCAACCGTCAGCTCCTCGGAAAATGGCTTCTGATCGTCACCTGTCTCGCGATGGCGATTTGCCTCGTGCAGCGTGCGGTGATGCTCAACCATTTTTTACAGGGACTGGATCCGCAGATTTCACTGAGTGCAGATGCCCCAACCCAAAGCAGCACCGAGCAGTCCGGGCCATCGCCCTGCCAACTGGGCGCCCAGTCGCTTCTTTGTGCCCAGCCGCTGTTCTTCGACGGCGCGCTGCCGGCTATCATTATCTTCTTCGCGCTGTTACAGCTGCTGACGCAAGGGCGGGCCTATGCTCCCGCGGAACAGCCCGTTCAGGCACCGCCTCCCCGAATACACCTTAAAAACTGCGTTTTCCGTGAATGAAAATCATCGTCACCACACGATAATTTTTCACTGTTCACGGAGTAATACATGGTTAACCTCTTCAGGGGATTCGTCCTCCTGTGGCTGTCCTGCATCGGCGTTGCCCATGCGGCAGACACCGGCTGGCTGGTCTCCCCACAAAACGATCACGCCCGCATCCGCTTTCAGGCGGAGAGGGAACAAACGCACGTTAAAGGCCTGCTCACCGTTGAGCTAAAGCCCGGCTGGAAAACCTACTGGCGATCGCCGGGCGAGGGCGGCGTCGCGCCAAAAATCAGCTGGCCGGACGGCGTAACGGACAGCTGGTCCTGGCCGGTTCCGTCGCGCTTCGATATCTCCGGCATGACGACGCAGGGGTATCACGATAAGGTCACGATTCCGATCGTTCTCGACGGGGTGAAGAACGACGCGCTCAATGGAACGCTCACGCTCTCCACCTGCAGCAACGTCTGCCTGCTGACGGACTACCCGCTGCATCTCGATTTTACCCAGCCGGTGGATGAGGGCTTCCGTAGCGAGTTCGAGCAAGCGATGCGCGCCGTGCCCGGTACGTCAGGCGTATCCGCAGATCTTTCCGCATGGCTATCCGGCGACAAGCTGGTGATTACCGGTACGACGGACGGGAAGTGGGACAATCCGGGGATCTACTTTGACCCGCTGGAGGGTGACATTCTCCCCGGCGAGCCGGCCATTAAGCATGACGGCAACACGCTTCGTGTGACGGTACCCATGACCGACGAATGGGGCGATAAACCCGCCTCGCTGGAAGGCAAGAGGCTGTCGTTTGTGCTGACCAATGGCGGTAACGCGCAGCAAACCACCATGACCGTTGGGGCAACTCCCGCAGAGCCTTCCGCGCCTGAAGGAACGGGTAAAATGGTACTTTTTGCCCTGCTGGGCGGATTGATCCTGAACCTGATGCCCTGCGTGCTGCCGGTAATGGGCATGAAGCTTAACAGCATCCTGCAGGCGGGATCGGACAGGCGCGCCATCCGGCTGCGCTTCCTGGCCACCAGCGCCGGGATCCTCACCTCCTTTGCGCTGCTCGCCGCGATGGTGACCGCGCTTAAGCTGACCGGGGCGTCGCTGGGGTGGGGCATTCAGTTCCAGAACCCGTGGTTTATCGGCCTGATGGTTGCCGTGACCTTCCTCTTTGCGCTGAACCTGTTAGGGGCGTTTGAGATGCTGCTGCCTTCAGCTGCCGCCGGGCGGCTGGCAACGGCAGGGGGCACAGGGCTTGGCGGCAGCTTCTGCGAAGGGATGTTCGCCACGCTGCTTGCCACGCCGTGCTCCGCGCCGTTCCTCGGCACGGCGGTTGCCTTTGCCCTTGGCGCGCCGCTGCACGCCCTGTGGCTGATCTTCCTGATGCTGGGCGTGGGCATGAGCCTGCCGTGGCTGTTCGTTGCCCTGGTGCCGAAAACGGCCATGCTGCTGCCAAAACCCGGCCGCTGGATGAACACGCTCAAAACGATCCTGGGCCTGATGATGCTGGCCTCCAGCCTCTGGCTGGTCACGCTGCTGAGCCTGCATCTCGGTGAGGCGGTCAGCCAGATCGTGATGCTGGTGCTGATCGCTATCGCGCTGGCGCTGTTCGCGAAGAAGGGGCAAACCTCCTCGCCGTTAATCTTGGTCGTGGTCATCGCGCTGTCGGTGTTCGGCGGGTATCAGCTGCGCGGGTTGCTCAACACACCGTCTGACGCCACCACGCAAAGCGTCGCACAGACCATCCCGTGGCAGCCGCTCAGCGAGGAGGCCATTGAGCAGGCGCTGGCGCAGGGGAAACGGGTGTTTGTGGATATCTCGGCGGACTGGTGCGTGACCTGCAAAGTTAACGAGCACCGGGTACTGCGTCAGCCGGACGTTATTGCCGCGCTGAGCCAGCCGGACGTGGTGGCCCTGCGCGGAGACTGGAGCCAGCCCTCCGCGCTGATCGCAGAGTTTCTCGCGAAGCGAAACCGCTACGCCATTCCCTTTAATGAGGTCTATGGCCCTGGCACGCCTGAGGGGGACATCCTCTCGCCGCTGCTGGACAAGCGCACCCTGGTCACCACCCTGAACAACGCAAAAGGCTGATGCATTATGAAAAAATTCTTTATTACGCTTATGCTCCTGCTGGCCTCGGCTCAGGTCATGGCAGCCCAACCGCTGACGCCGGACCAGGAACAGCGCGCGCAGAAGATGATCGCTGATTTCCTGTTTAACGATCCGGATTCGCCGCGTATTGGCGCGAAAAATCCAAAGCTTACCCTGGTGGTGTTTACCGACTATAACTGCCCGTACTGTAAGAAATTCGATCCTTACCTGGAGAAGATCGTCGAAAAACATCCTGATGTGGCGGTGGTCTTTAAGTTTTTACCTTTCCGCTCGGAAAGTTCGCTGACCGCCGCGCGCGACGCGTTAACCGTCTGGCGCGCGCATCCCGAGCAGTTTATGAAATTTAACCATACCCTGATGGCCAAAAAGGGATACCACGATGACGCCAGCATTCAGGAGGCGCAAAAGCGCGCGGGGGTGAGCGTCAGCGCGCCGGATGACGAGAGCATGGTGTCGATCAAACGCAGCCTGATCGTCGCGGAAAAAATGGGAATTCAGGGCACGCCCGCCACGCTTATCGGCGAAGGGCTGCTGCCCGGCTGGGTTCCTTTTGAACAGTTCGACGAAATGGTCAGTGACGCACTGAAAAACCGCTAACCTGAAGGGGGCGGAATGCCCCCGACAAACCGGAGAGGGAAATGAAAAAATTACTGTTACTTTCGGCGCTGGCGACCTCAGGGCTGGCCCAGGCCGCTGATGCCATACCGGATGTGGTGAAGCAGTTCAGCGAGCAGCAGCAGATCAAAATCATTAAGAAACTGGATGCCCCCGGCGGCGCACCGGCCTGGCTGGGGCAATATCAGGACATGGGCGTGACGCTGTTTTTAACGCCGGACGGCAAGCACGTCATCTCGGGCTATCTGTACGATGAAAAAGGAAAAAACCTCAGCGAAGGCTATTTCCAGAAAGAGATCTACGCTCCGATGGGGCGCGAGATGTGGAAGAACCTCAACGCGGCGCATCCCCTGAAGGAAGGGGCAGATAACGCTCCGCGTAAGGTCTTCGTCTTCGCCGATCCGTTCTGCCCGTACTGCAAGCAGTTCTGGTCTGAAGCGCAGCCGTGGGTGAAGGCGGGCAAGGTTCAGCTCAACACGCTGCTGGTGGCGTTTCTTAACCCCAACAGCGGGCGTAACGCCTCTGCGATCCTGAATGCGAAAGATCCGGTTTCGGCCTGGCGCGAATACGAGCTTTCCGGTGGGAAAAAATTGCCAAAACCTGAAGGGGACGCTTCCCGCGAAACGGTAGCGATCCTGCAAAAGCATCAGGCGCTGATGGACAGCCTGGGCGCAAACGCCACGCCGGCCATTTACTATCTGAATGCGGAAAACGAGCTGCAGCAGGTGGTCGGTATGCCGGACGCGCAGCAGCTTGAGGCAATGTTCGGGCCGAAGCCGTAAGAAATCAGGCAGAAACGGGGTGTTTCTGCCTGATAGTCACTTAGCTACCCCAGCGTCCTTTGAGGTAGTTCACCGCCTGCTGGGTCTGCGGCTGGTTCAGGTAATCTTCCCGGAACAGGATGGTGCCGTTCACGTTAGGCAGCGAATCGTTAAGGTCGAGCTGTTTTTTTAGCTCCGGCACGCCGCCCTGTACCGTCCAGTCCGGCTCATTTTTCGACGGTTCGCCCACCTTGTAAAACGCGATACCGATATACAGGCGGGTGTGGGTCGGCTTGACGACGTCGGCCCACCATTTGGTCAGCACGTCGTAGCGCGCGGCGTCCCGGGAGAAGGGCCAGTATATCTGCGGGGCAATGTAGTCCAGCAGGCCCTGCTGCACCCACTGACGCGTATCGGCGTAGGATTCATCGTAGGCCGCGGCGCCGCGCGTGTCCGAACCCGCCGGGTCAAAGGAGCGGTTCCGCCACACGCCCGCCGGGCTGACGCCAAACTCCACGTTGGGCCTGGTCTGCTTGATCGCGCGGGAGACCTGCACGATCAGCTGCTGCGTATTGTGTCTGCGCCAGTCGGCTTTTGAGGCAAATCCTTGGCCGTACTGCCGCCAGGTTTGCGCGTCGTTGAGCGCGGATCCCGGCGATTCAGCGTAAAAGTAATCATCAAACTGCACGCCGTCTACCGGGTAGTTTGCCACCACTTCGGTCACCACTTTGGTTATCCAGTCGCGCACTTCGGGAATGCCCGGGTCGAGAACAAAACGATCTCCGGAGACGCGTACCCATTCCGGGTGCTGAACATAAACGCTGGACGGGGTCAGATATGAAGTCCGGTTCAGGGCGGCGATGGTTGAGGGCTTAGTATTGGTCGACACGCGGTAAGGGTTGAACCAGGCATGAACCTTCATGCCGCGCTTGTGCGCTTCATCCAGCATAAACTGCAGCGGGTCGTAACCCGGATATTCGCCGATGTTGCCCGTCAGCATATCTGACCACGGCAGAATTTTTGATGACCAGAGCGCGGTGCTGTCCGGCTTCACCTGGAAAAATACGGTGTTAATCCCGAGGCGCTTAAGGTTGTCGAGCTTGCCGATCAGCGCCTGCTTTTGCATGGAGATGCGCTGGTCGGCGCTGCGGCCGTTCACCGAGGCCACCGGCGGCCAGTCGAGACGAGAGACGGTCGCCAGCCAGACCCCGCGCATCGGCTCGTTTGCCTGCTGCGTCGGTTTGCTGGCGGTGGGAAGAGGGGTAACCAATGATTTAGGTGGTTTTGAGGAGCAGCTTACAAGTAAAAGCGCGCAGGCAGCCAGCGCACCGTTCCGTTTTACGTGTCGCGTCATTTGCGTATTAGCTCTTGATAATCCGACTGTTAGCCCAGGGATTAAAGGCGGGCGCCGCCTGTTCTGCGCTTTCCTCATCGTTGAGGGAGTCCAGATACAGGGCTTCAACTTCCGCGCGCGCCCACGGGGTGCGGCGCAGGAATTTCAGGCTCGATTTAACGCTGGGATCTTTTCTGAAACAGTTAATTTTGATGCGGTCGCCCAATTCGCTCCAGCCATACTTCGCCACCAGGGCGTTGACCATCATCTCCAGCGTTACGCCATGTAAAGGATCTTTGGAAATGTGTGCAGTCATAGGTGTCGAAGGTCTCAGTTTTAGTGGGGGTGGGTTTACCGGTGAAAGGGTACAAGAAAGCAGGGGAAGCGGCAATGCAATCCAGATGGGATATGCATCCAGGTGACTGTGAAAAAGTAAACCCCCTTATTTATGCGTTAAGTGTGTTGCGCATGTACGTATAATAGCGTCAGGAGCTAAACGTTCAAAGATTCTAACCTTTCACGAGAAAAACGATTATGAGCAACAACGGCAATAAATTTACATATAAGAAGGTTTCGCCTGGGCTTGTCCAGATCAGGAACGACAAAATAGAAAAAATTAAGTTGTATAATTCACTCTGTCAACACGAAGGTTATACAAAAAAGAAAAATAACCCGTCATACAGTGAAGTCTGTATTGATTATGTCCCGCTAAAGAACATGTTGTTACTTGAAGATACTCTTGTCGCCAAAACTCACCTTTATGCTATTCCTGGGGCGCTAGAGTGTGGATATTCACAATGTATAAACTGGACTGCGGAAAGTTTATTAAATGCGCAAATCCGAAGAAATATTGGGCGATATACCATTGCGAGGTTGAAATTGGCCAGTGCTTGTATTGGTATTAGTAATAGCCGCGCTTTTAAAGTTAAGAATTTCTATCAGTGTGTAGAAAGTTCAGAAAAGTCTACTATTTCCTTTATCATTGGCGGATTTTTTTGTTATCAATCTGCAACTTTCTGGTTAAACTCCAGACATGAAAAAATAAAAAATTTTATTCATGCAGGACTTGCGGAAAAAGCTTCACTAAGCTTTACGCGAAAAAAGGACATGAAGACTACTCCTGATTACCTTATCGAGACAACACAGGGAAAGTGGCATACTTTTGAAAGCAAGGGAGGTGAAAGCTCCAGCAGATGGCAAAGGATAGAAGAGGGTATTGCACAGCTTGAAAGCGTGACTGAGGTTGGCTGGAAAGGTAAACAACGTATCCCTGTAAGTACCTTCGTCTGTACGCATGCCTCTATGGATACAGGAAAAGAGATTTCGATTAACGTTGTGGATCCTGACCCAGTGTATCCCCAGTCAATTATACTTAATCATGCTGTATGTGTTCTTCTCACTAAAATAGCATTAATCAATCTTTTTGATACTCTCGTAGAGGAAAATCCTGCGGGGATATTTAAAGTGGCTGGCATGGAAGAATGGATTTTTATCAGCACCCATCATTTTGATGGTATTCAACTCGGCATTCCGGAAAAGTACCTTAACTTAAATAAAATTTCAGTGAGTAATGTTGGGGTGTATTTGGCTCTGAAAGAGATAATTGACAGTGCGCTAATTGAAAATAATGAATTCCCCGCAACTGAGGAAATTGAAAAGGAATTATCTCATTTTTTTAAGCGTACTAACTCATCGCGCAAGTTTATGTCATTTTTAACCCCTTTGCTGAAGAAGAAACTTCCTTATGAAGAAACCTTACATCTCTTCTCAGAGTATCTCGGGTTGTCGGGGATGGCAAATGATTTTTGTCAGGAAGACGAACGGTTAGAAAAAGCATTGTCCGAATCTGTAAGGAAGCATAGGTCGCCATGGGGTGGACTTGTGCGTAAAGCACCATTGTCCGGTTACGACGACCCCTGGGAGAAGAAACAAAAGCAGAATAAAATGAAACCCTGATCCGTAACTGAAATGGGTGTAGCCAAAGGGCGCACATCAACGCGGCCTTTGACTACAAAGTGATTAGAACAGCTCCGGCGCCCACGGACGTGGATCCACTTCCATAAACGGCGCGCGCTCGAAGCGGTCCTTCAGCGCCCACGGCACCGTGCAGTCGAAGATCGTCTTGCAGGAAATGCCGTTGCCGCGAATCGAGGTGCTGTAATCCGGCGACTGGGACGGATCCAGCTGGTGGCCGCGGATCCCCGGAATATTGGTGATGCTCACATCGCCCTGCATGCGCGTCGTCATCGCCCACAGGATGTCGTCGCTGTCGAAAATATCCACATCTTCGTCGACAAGAATAATGTTTTTCAGCTCCGAATAGGTGGCTAAGGCGATGAGCGCCGCCTGGCCCTGGCGTCCTTCGTCTGACGGCTGGCGTTTTTTCACCTGCAATATGCCGAGGAACTTACCGCCGCCCGCGGTATGGGCATAGACGTTTTGCAGGAAGCCCGGAATTGCCTCTTCAACGGCATTACGGATGCTGGCCTCGGTCGGCAGTCCGGCCAGCGTGGTATGTTCTTCCCCCGGTCCCACCAGCGTCTGCAGGATCGCGTGGTTGCGCATGGTCACGGCTTTCACTTTGATCACCGGCAGGGAGGGATTCGCCTCACCGCAGTAGCCCGGGAACTCCGGCATCGCGTGGCCAGTGTTGGTATGCTGATCCTCTCTTACGCGCACGCCCGGAAGCAGTTCGCCTTCGATGATGATTTCCGCCCGTGCGATGGCTTTCTCTTTGACCGCCACGCCCTGCACCAGCTCGACCGGCTGCTGGCGCAGCGCCCCGGCGACGCCCAGCTCGTTGTAGCCAAACGGCGTGGTAGGGGCCTCAAAGCATGCGCCGATATAGATGGCGGGGTCGAGACCCATGTTGATCGTCACCGGCAGCGGTTTTCCGGCATCCTCCGCTTTTTTACGGAAGACTTCGATATGTCGCCCGGCGGCGAGGAACATGGAAAGCTCGTCGCGCTCCTGCACGCAGAGGCGGTGAATGGTGACATCCGTCAGCGAGCTGTCTTCCGGATCGCTTGCCAGCACCAGCCCCAGGCAGAAAAACGGACCGGCATCAATTGGCGTATTGGTCGGTGCCGGAAGCAATTTGCGAAGATCGAAGTCAGGATCGTCAGCGTAGAAGACCTGTTCCTGGCAGGGGGCCTGCGAGGCCGGAACGACAACCGGTGCGACCGGCTTTTTCACCGCATGGCCAACGTGTTTTGCCAGTTCAGACGGTTCGCAACCTAACAGCAGCGCCGCGCGCTCGCGGCTGGCGTGCATGCCCACCAGAATGCGGGAGCCCGGATAGCCCTTAACGCTGTTGAACATCATGGCCGGACCCGTGCGGGTCGGACGTTTGACCGTGCCACCTGCGCCGATATGGCGATAGACACCCGCCAGTTCCGCGTTGGGATCGACCGGATGATCGGTTTCAATATACTGCCCTTCGTGGCGCTGCAGTAAGGCGATGGCGCTGCGGAGATCGTTGACTTGGTTTTCCATATTTTCCTCCCTCGGTTGAATACCTCCATTTTTATGGCAAAGACCAATAGCATCAATTTCATCATTTCTGTTAAATTGATAAGTAAATTTATATCAATACAGGGAGGCGTCTCGTGCAGTTTCGTCAGATGCGCCACTTCATTGTCGTTGCCGAAGAGCTCCACATGCACCGGGCCGCCGAGCGTCTGAACATCGCCCAACCGGCGCTGAGCCAGCAGATAAAGGCGCTGGAAGAACGTTTAGGCGTCACGCTTTTCAGCCGGGCGAACCGCCGCTTAACCCTGACGCCCGCGGGCGAAGCGTTTCTGGTCAAAGCCCGGCTTGCCATCTCGTTGACCGAGCAGGCGGTGCTGGATGCAAGACAAACGGCACGGGGCGAGCAGGGGGAGTTAAACCTGGGGTGCGTGTCGAGTGCGATGTTTGACGGCAGGCTACCCGCCGCGCTGCGCCAGATGCACAGCCGCTGGCCAGCCATTACCATGTCTCTGATGACGGGAAATGTGCAGACGCTCTACGCCGCCGTGCAGAGCAACCAGCTGGACGTGGCCATCATCCGCGCGCCGCTGCCGTCGCTGCCGGACGATCTGCAAAGCCGGCCGTTCACCTCGGAGAAAACGGTGCTGGCGCTCTCTCGTCAGCATCCGCTCGCCGGATCGTCCGCGCTGACGCTTTCGTCGGTGAAAGACGAAAAATGGATCTCGCTGCGCGATCCGGAGGGAATGGGGCTGGAGCAGTACTTCTATGACGCCTGCAGCGGGGCGGGCTTTCAGCCGGACGTGGTGCAAAATGCGACCGACGTGCCCACGGTGATAAGCCTTGTTGCGGCCGGATTTGGGCTGGCGTTGCTGCCCGCGTCGGCAAAGGCAGTGAGCGTTGAGAATGTCGTCTACGTGGACATCCTCGACCGGCTGCGGGAGAGCGAACTCACCCTGGTTTGCCACCGGATTATTCGTTCAGAAGTGCTTAAAAAGTTTCTGGTCACGCTCGATCACACCTGACGTCCGGCGGCCCGCAGCAGCTGCCCGCGCAGCCAGGCGTTCGCCGGATCCTGGCTGTTTTTCGGGTGCCAGTACATGTTGATGGTAATGGGCTGGAGCGGCAGCGGAGGTGGGAAAATATCCAGCGTGCTGGCAAACTGCTTCAGCATCCGTTCCGGCAGGGTACATACCAGGTCGGTACCGGCAACCAGCGCAGGCGCCATAGCGTAGCTCTGGGTGGACATGGCAACGTGTCGCTGATAGCCCAGCCCGGCGAGGGTTTGGTCGACAAATCCGGTAAAGGGATCTCCCGCCGACGACACCACCAGATGGGAAAGCGCGCAGTAACTTTCCAAATCTAACGGACCTGTTCCACGCGGATGAGCTTTGCGCTGGGCGGTGGCAAACGCGTCTTCGAGAAGTTTGCGTCTCACCCAGCCGTCATGAGCGCCCGCGCTCACGCCGATGTAGAGATCCACATCACCGTTTTCCAGCTGCTGCGGCAGGTCTACCATCTCCGGCAGGGCGAAGCGCAGGCGGATGCCGGGGGCATCGGAACTCACCTGGTTAAGCAGCGCGGTGCCGAGCATTAGCGCTGGGTTTTCATGCAGCGCGATAACAAAGGTCCGGCTGCTGGTGTGCGCCTCAAACGTGGTGGGGGCGAACATCGCGCGGATGCCGCGTAGCACGCTTTCAACCTGTGGCCTCAACGCCTCCGCTCTCGGTGTGGGTAACACCCCACGTCCATGTGGGGAGGGAATAAACAGCGGTTCGCCAAAGAGCGTGCGCAGACGCGCCAGGCGGGCAGAGAGCGCGGGCTGGCTGATGCCCAGCCGCGTGGCCGCATGAGTGATGTTGCTGTCCTGAAGCAGGGCGTCCAGCGCCAGGAGCAGGTCGATGTCCATGTCAGATATACGCGACATCACTCTACTTCGCGCCGCTGGCGTCCCGGTTGGTATAGGTGACAGGGACCCAGGCATAGCCGCCTTTCTCACCTTTCGTCACATAGCCGATGCCCGGGAAAGGCAGATGGGGCGCGGCAATAAGGTCTTTATTTTTCACAAAGTCAGCGAACGCATGCTCGCGTACGCTTGCCGCTTTGTTCTCATCTTCATCGTAGGTGATGGTCACCGCAGGCTGCGGGAACTGGACCGCCGCTGCGTGAATGATGTCGCCGACAAAGGTGATCTTCTCGCCTTTACTTGTCAGCGTGTAGAAGGCCGATCCCGGCGTGTGTCCGGGATGAACCGTGCCGGTCAGCCCCGGAAGAATCTCCGATGTGCCGCTAAACGGCACCACTTTACCCGCGTCAAGATAGGGTTTTAAGGTCTTCTGTGCGACATCGAAGTAGTTCTTGCCGTAGCCGGTTTTCTTCTGATTGTCGTCGTTAAAGAAAAAGTCGATGTCCGGTTTGCCAACGAAAACGCGCGCGTTGCTGAACACCACCTTGCCGTCTTTCACCAGGCCGCCCGCGTGGTCGGAATGGGCGTGGGTCAGCAGAACTTCAGTGATGTGCTCGGGTTTGATTCCCTGGGTGGCGAGGCTCTCAATCAGACGTCCGCCGTTGCCGGGGCCAAAGAGCTGCCCGGAACCGGTATCCACCAGGATTTTGTGTCCGGGCATCGCAATCAGGAAGGCGTTGATGGACACTTCCGCCGGGTTGGTCTGAAAGTTTTTCGCGAGCAGTGCATCAATGTTTTGCGGCGTTGTCCGGCGCAGCAGCTTGTGCAGATCCTGCGCAACGGTCCCGTCCGTAAACGACGTTACCAGAACGTCACCGACCTGCACGCTGTAACCGCCCGCCGGTTGTTTAACGACGTGCTGCGGCGTTTCTGCCGAGGCCTGCAGCGCAGGGTAGAACAGCAATGAACTGGAAATCAGCGTGGAAATAGCAAGTTTTTTCACGGTAAGCATACGAGTCTCCTTTGAAAGTGCTCATCTTACTGCTCCGTAAAATTATAAGAACCTGCTCAGAAATGATAGGACCTATAAACGAGATAAATAGCACAGCGCAACAGCCGGGTGGTGGTGAAGCCTTTCCCGGCCCGTAAAGCGTTATTTTTTCAGCGGTGCGTTCCAGCTATCCAGCGTGGCCCTGGACCAGGCACCATAAGCGGCATTTGGGAGCATAATCCAGTCGTTGCCGAAGTGTTCCGCGCTGGCCTCAACCAGTTCACGCTGCTGTTCGCTCGGCTTTTTGTTTTTAAACTGCACGGCGAAATCCGGCAGGCTGTCGCCGAACAGCATCACGATCTGCTGCTTTTTGAGGATGCTCTGACGGCGCTCTTCCTTGCTGACCGTATCCAGCAGCACGCTTTCGTCAGACACCTGCGGCAGGCCGAGAGCGTTTAACGTCTTCAGCGTGTCGGCTTTGTTTTCCTGCATACGGTCCGAGACATAGTAGATACGGACCTTGCTTTGATTCACATGATCAAGAAACGCCTTAGCTCCCGGAATTAAGCCGGGTTTTCCCTGTTTTTCCCAGTCGCTCCAGGTATCCCATTTCGTATAGTCGTGACACTGCGCCATGTCGCGCACCAGCAGAGGGGTGTTATCCAGCACCGTTTCATCCAGGTCCATCACCACGGCGTAATTTTCAGGTGTTTTCAGATCTTTTAATTTTTCGTTGAAACGCTCGGTGGCAAACCGATACGTCTGCAGCTGAAGGGCCAGAATCTCTGCCGATTTCTGCTGATAGCGCAGCGCCATTTCGTACGCTTTGGGTTCACACAGCTCGCGCTCAGCGGCCGTCGCCGCTGCACTCAAAACGGGTAATGCCAGCAGTAATGCCTTAGCCATTGAATTCACACTTCTTTCCTCAACACCGTGGTTAAAATCCCGAAAGCGTAATGAAGTTCAATGACAGAAATATGAAGGCAGCGTCGCTACACCAGCATGTAATACCAGAACAAGGCGACCTCGTCTTTTTCCGGTAAGGCGTTGTAGAGATACCGATCGTACCCGCCCAGGGTGAACCCGTAGTTACGGTAAAACAGACAGGCGGAGACGTTCACATTTTGTGTTTCAAGCCGTAATCCCGGCGCGTTTACGCTGCGGGCCCACACGTGCGCGGCAGCCATTAATTTTTGCGCAGCGCCGGTTCTGCGTCTGGTGCGATCAACGGCAATATAATCCACTGAAATAAATTTATTCCAGCCGATTGACGCGGTAATAAATCCGGCTAATTCACCGTCATCGGTTTCCGCAACAAGAAATATGGCGTCCGGATTAACGCAATGGTTTTCAAGCGTTTGGATGTCGAGTTCGTAGGTTTTTATCCAGGGTTCGGCGACGGCTTCAATATGCAAATCACAATGGATAAAGGGCTCTCGCGCAATGTGGCTAATGGTGAAAGAAAAGTCACAACATTCAAGACGGACGAGGTCCGTATTTAATCCTTTTCGAATCTGCATAGTATTCCCGGTAGTGAGTTATTTAATACAGAATAGACGACGCGGTTAAATCCGCTGAGCTCACGCACTTGAGATCCTGAACTAAGCTTGTACTTCGTTCCGCGTAAAATGTGGGTCATTCGAGGACAATGAATGGAATTCAGGACATTTCAAAAGCAGTGGGGTGCTGAGTTTATTTCCGATGACGTGGTACGCTTTCGCGTCTGGGCAGAAGGACAGAAAGAACTTACGCTACGTCTGGCCGCCACCGACGTGCCGATGACGCCAACCGGCAACGGCTGGTTTCAGGCGGACGTCCCCGGCGTCAGGCACGGTGCAGAATATCAGTTTGTCCTGCAGGACGGCATGTCGGTACCCGACCCGGCATCGCGCGCGCAAAAGGGCGACGTTAACGGGCCATCGGTTGTTATCGATTCCCGACGCTTTCAGCCGGTTAACCGGGACTGGGCAGGGCGGCCGTGGGAAGAGACGGTCATTTACGAGCTGCACGTCGGCACCTTTACCCCGGAGGGCACCTTCCGGGCGGCCATCGACAAGCTGCCCTATCTGGCGGAGCTCGGTATCACCCAGCTTGAAGTGATGCCCGTTTCCCAGTTTGGCGGAACCCGCGGGTGGGGCTACGACGGCGTGCTGCTGTATGCCCCGCACGCTGCCTATGGTACGCCGGAGGATTTTCACGCGTTTATCGACGCCGCGCACGGGCTGGGGCTTTCCGTGGTGCTGGATATCGTGCTCAACCACTTCGGCCCGGAGGGGAACTATCTCCCTCTGCTGTCGCCCGCGTTTTTTGATGCGGATCGAATGACGCCGTGGGGCAACGGCATCGCTTACGAGCGCGAGCCGGTGAGGCAGTACATCACCGACGCACCGCTCTACTGGCTGACGGAGTACCGTCTGGACGGCCTGCGCTTTGATGCCATCGACCAGATTAAAGACAGCTCCGGGACGCACATTCTGGAGGAGATTGCCGCGAAGATCCGCGAGGCGATCCCGCACCGTCACGTTCACCTGACCACGGAAGACAGCCGCAACGTGATTTTCCTGCATCCGCGCGATGAACAGGGCAACACGCCGCTGTTCACCGCCGAGTGGAATGATGACTTCCACAATGCTGCCCACGTGTTTGCCACCGGCGAAACGCACGCCTACTACCAGGATTTTGCGTATGAGCCGGAGAAAAAGTTCGCCCGTGCGCTGGCGGAAGGGTTTGTCTACCAGGGCGAGATTTCGCTGCAAACCGGGGAATCTCGCGGGGTGGAGTGCCGTACCCAGCCGCCGCAGTTCTTCGTCGATTTCATTCAAAACCACGATCAGACCGGCAATCGCGCCCAGGGCGAACGGCTCATCACCCTCGCGGGGGCTGATAAAACGCGGGTGCTGCTTGCCGCGCTGCTGCTCTCTCCCCATATCCCGCTGCTGTTTATGGGCGAGGAGTTCGGTGAAACGCATCCGTTCCTGTTCTTCACCGATTTTCACGGCGACCTGGCAAAAGCAGTGCGGGAAGGGCGCGCGAAAGAGTTTACCGGCCACGCCGGGCACGATGAAGCCGTCCCGGACCCGAACGACGTTAACACCTTCGTTCGCTCAAAGCTCGACTGGCATAAGATTGCTACCGACGAAGGGAAAACGTGGCTGCGCTTCACCCGCCACCTGCTGACGTTGCGCCATCGCTATATCGTTCCGCTTCTGCATCAGGGCGGCATCGTTGAAGGCAAGGCGATCGAGACCGCGCCCGGCATGGTGGCGGTGAGCTGGCGCTTCCCGTCCGGGACGCTCTCTCTGGCGCTCAATATCGGCCCTAAGCCTGTCGACTTGCCCGCGCTTGCAGGGGAGACGCGCTTCGCCTGGCCGGAGGTAAACGACGTTTTGCCGCCGAACAGTATTGTCGTTCGCTTTGCTGATGGAGACGCATCGTTATGATCCCTTTCGCCACGTACCGTATTCAGTTCCGCAACGGCATGACGTTTGACCGCGCTGTCGAGCTGGTGCCGTATCTGAAAGACCTCGGCATCAGCCACCTCTACGCCTCGCCCGTGTTTACCGCCACAACGGGTTCCACCCACGGTTATGACGTGACCAACCCGAATGAAATTGACCCCGCGATTGGCGGTCGGGAAGGGTTTGACCGCATGGCCGCGGCGCTCAGGCAGGCCGGCATGGGGCTGATTCTGGATATTGTCCCGAACCATATGTCCACCTCGCTGGAAAACGCCTGGTGGCGGGACGTGATTGAATATGGCCAGCAGAGCCGCTATTTCCGCTATTTCGATATCGACGCGTCGCGCCCGCTTACGCTGCCATTTCTCGGCGACACCTTTGATGCGGAGCTGGAGAAGGGTGCCATTACGTTAAAACGTGACCCTGTCACGAATAAAGCCTCTCTGGTCTATTACGACACGGCGTACCCGCTTAATCCGGGCACGTACAGCGAGGATAAAAGCATCGCCGAACTGCATGAGGCGCAGAGCTGGCGGCTGATGTCCTGGCGGGAAGCGCCGAAGCAGCTCTCATGGCGGCGCTTCTTCGAGATCACCGGTCTTGTAGGCGTACGGGTTGAAGACGAGGCGGTCTTCGACGATACGCACCGTCTCATTCTTGAGCTGGTTCACGCGGGCGTGGTTGACGGCCTGCGCATTGACCATATTGACGGCCTGGCCGATCCGCTGGGTTATTTGCAGAAGCTGCGGCAGGCAGCTGGACCTGACTGTTACATCACGGTCGAAAAAATTCTCGCGAAGGGAGAGCAGCTCCCTACCGACTGGCCGGTTTCCGGCACCACCGGCTACGAGTTTATCGCCTCGCTGGCAGAGGTGCTGGTCGACGACGATAACCTCTCGCGCCTGGAGACAATCCACGACGAGACGCTGGGCGTCACGGTCGATCGCCACGCCGAACTGCGCGATGCCAAGGGTCTGATGACCGATCGTAATTTTGAGGGCGAGTTCACCACGCTGCTAAATCTTGCGGACGATCTGGCCCGCCGCAATGACGTTGCGCTACCGCGCGAGGAGATCCGCCACGCGCTGCGCGAGTTGCTTATCGCTTTTCCGGTGTACCGCACCTACGGCACTCGCGAGGGATTAACCCCGCCTGACGTGGCGCTGCTTAGCCGCGTGGTCGCTGGCGTAAATACCTCCGAAGCGGCCCTGAGCCTGATTGTGCGCATTCTTACCGGCGATCTGCCGGAAGATTGCCGCGACTGCGCCGCGCTTTTCAGAACTCGCTTCCAGCAGCTGACCGGGCCGCTGATGGCGAAGTCGGTGGAAGATACGCTGTTTTTCCGTCTGAACCTTGAGCTTGCGCTCAATGAAGTGGGCGCTGACCCGACGCCGCGCGCGTTCTCGTTATCCCGCTTTCACCAGGAGATGCGCATTTGTCTCGCCCGTCAGCCCGACGCGCTGCTGGGCACCTCCACGCACGATACCAAGCGCGGAGAAGACGCCCGGGCGCGGCTCTACACCCTGACGGAGGCGCCGGAACGCTGGGGAGAAAATCTCGCCCGCTGGCGGCAGATGAACCAGACCCAGGTGCGTTTTCTCAACGACGGCACCGCGCCGAACGCCGCCGATACCTGGATGATCTATCAGGCGCTGGCGGGCGTCTGGCCCGCCACGCTGTCGCCTGACGATGCCGAAGGGCTTGCATCGCTGGAGACGCGTTTCCTCGGCTTCCTTGAGAAAGCGCTTCGCGAGGCAAAGCAGCGTACCGACTGGATCGACAGCAACGAGAGCTATGAGAGCGTGCTGCTGAGCTATGCGCGGCATCTGCTTTCACCGGATAACGCCCCGTTCCTGCACGATTTCAGCGAGGCGATGCAGCCCTTTATCCGCGCCGGGCTGATGAACAGCCTCAGCCAGACGGTCATCAAGCTGACGGCGCCCGGCGTGCCGGATATCTATCAGGGCAGCGAGGCGCTCAACTTTAGCCTCGTCGACCCGGATAACCGGCGGGAGCCGGACTTCAACGCGCTGGTGCAAAACCTCAGTGCGGCGGATGCTTCAGTGTTTGAACACCCGGCGTGCTGGCGGGACGGCAGGGTAAAGCAGTTTGTCACCGCCACGCTGCTGCGGCTTCGACCGCATTACGACGCGCTTTTCCGCTACGGCGACTGGCTGCCGCTCAAAGTTTCCGGCGAGCGCGAGGAGAACCTGATTGTCTATGCTCGCGTTAAAGACGAGGAGGCGCTGATCGTTGCCGTGCCGCGTCTGGTTTTTGGCATCACCGATAATCATCAGCTGTGGGTCAATACCACGGTAGCGATACCCGACGAACTGGCCGGGAAGCGCTATCGGGATCTCTTCAGCGGTGAAAGCCGCATTCTGCAAGAGACGCTGGGTTTAACGTCAGAAAAGGGATGTGTACTGGTTCTGCTTACCTGCGAATAATCGTGGAGAACGAAAATGGCAAAGGAAACTACGTTTGAAATTCGGGCCGGTCATGGCCAGCAGTTGGGGGCGAATTATGACGGGAAGGGCGTTAACTTCGCGCTGTTCTCCGCGCACGCGGAGCGGGTGGAGCTCTGTCTGTTTGACCCGTCCGGGAAAACAGAAATCGCCCGGCTGGAGCTGCCGGAGTATACCCATGAGGTCTGGCACGGCTATGTGCCTGACCTGAAACCCGGTGCGCTGTATGGCTATCGCGTCTACGGCCCCTACGATCCGGAAAACGGTCACCGCTTTAACCCGCATAAGCTGCTTATTGACCCGTATGCCCGTGAACTGGTGGGCGATATCGACTGGAACGACGCCCATTTCGGCTATGAGTTGGGGCATGACGAACTTGATCTTAGCTTCGATACGCGGGACAGCGCGCCGTTCACGCCGAAATGCAAGGTTATCGACCCGAACGCTTTCGACTGGCAGGACAACAACCGGCCAAACGTGCCCTGGCCACATACCGTCGTCTATGAAAGCCACGTGAAGGGCTTTACCCAGATGAACCCGGCCATCCCGCCCGAGCTGCGCGGGACGTTCGAGGGGATGGGACACAAAGCCTCGGTCGACTACATCAAAAGCCTCGGTATTACCTCAGTGGAGCTGCTGCCCGTTCACTGGTTCCCGGACGACCAGCATCTGCTCGACCGTGGCCTGAAGAACTTCTGGGGCTATAACACGCTCGGCTTTTTTGCTCCGGCGTCGCGCTACTATGGCCCGGCGGGGATCCAGGGCTTTCGCGACATGGTGCGCGCCTATCATGACGCGGGCATTGAGGTGATTCTGGACGTGGTCTACAACCACACGGCGGAAGGTAACGAGCTGGGGCCAACGCTTTCATTCAAGGGCATTGATAACTACAGCTACTACCGCACGCTGCCGGACCAGCACCGGTATTACATTAACGATACTGGGACGGGGAACACTGTGAATACCTCGCACCCGCGCGTGCTGCAGATGGTGATGGATTCCTTGCGCTACTGGGCCGAATCCATGCACATTGACGGTTTTCGTTTCGACCTGGGGACGATTCTGGGCCGCGAACCTGAGGGGTTCGATCCGCGCGGGGGCTTTTTCGACGCCGTTACCCAGGATCCGGTGCTCTCTAAGCTCAAGCTGATTGGCGAGCCCTGGGATATTGGCCCCGGCGGCTATCAGGTCGGTGGCTTCCCGCCAGGCTGGGGAGAGTGGAACGACAAATACCGCGATACCGTGCGCGAGTACTGGAAGGGGGACAACGTCTCGTCGGACTTTGCCGCGCGTCTGCTGGGCTCCGGGGATCTGTACGACCTGCGCGGGCGACGCCCGTGGGCCAGCGTCAACTTTATCACCGCCCACGACGGCTTTACGCTGAATGACCTGGTGTCGTACAACGAGAAGCACAATGCCGACAACGGCGAGGACAATAACGACGGGCATAACGATAACCGGTCGTACAACTATGGCGAAGAAGGGCCGACGGAGAACCCGGACATTATCGCCACCCGCGAACGGCAGAAGCGTAATTTCCTGACCACGCTGCTTTTCTCCCACGGTACACCGATGCTGCTGGCGGGGGACGAGTTTGGCCGTACGCAGAAGGGCAACAACAACGGCTACTGCCAGGACAGCGAGATCTCATGGATCGACTGGAAGGGGCTGTCCGAAAACGACACGGCGCTGCGCGAGTTCACCCGCCGGCTCATTGCCCTGCGCGCGCAGCAGCCGTTGCTGCGTCGTGAGAGCTGGCGCGACGGGCTGGAGATCCGCTGGTTCAATGCCGGAGGCGGTCCGCAGCAGGCCGAGCAGTGGGATGAAGGCTCAACGCTCGGGGTCTCAATCAGCAGGCCGGATCTTCAGCAGGAGGACGGCATCTGGCACGACGTGCTGATGCTATTCAATCCGTTTGAAGGCACCGTGCCGTTCCAGATCCCGCAGTTTGGCGAAGGGGGATGGGTGCTGGAGCTGTCTACGGCGGATGACGCTGCCGCCGGGACAGCGTTCACCGAAACCGTAGAGTACGAACTGGCCGGACGCAGCATTACCCTGTTCAGACGTCCGTAATTCAGAGTGATGCCGCCGCGCGGGCGGCGGTGTCATACAGGGAGGAGATCGCGCGTAGCAGCTGCGCGGTTTCGCCGATGGATTTCCCGGAAATGCCGCTCTCCGCATGAATGGCGATCAGACACGCTTCGCGCACGTCCCGGTACTTCATGCACAACGCTTTCCCTTCCTCCGTGGTGGAGAAAAAGAGCTCTTTACCCGCTTTCTCGCTCGTCACGTAGCCCGCTTTAACCAGCTTTTTCAGGGCATAGGTCACTACATGCGTATCTTCCACGTTGAGAACAAAGCAGATATCGGCCAGCTTTTTCTTGCGGTCGCGGTGGTTCACGTGATGCAGCAGCGAGACGTCAAAAGCGCCCATATCCGGCTCTCCGGCTGCGGCCATGCAGCGCACCATCCACTTGTTAAACGCGTTGCCGGTCATGATCAGCGCGTACTCCAGCTCTGACAGTTCCGCGCAGCGCTCCGACACCAGATGGCGGGAGGAGACGATCCGGCCATCGTTGATATCGTTGCAATCTGGTGAAGCACTCTTTTTCGAGGTCATAACGTTCCTTAGCCAGAAATGTAAACTCGTCGATAAAATAAGAACATTTTATTGATAATTTGTTTACATGTTTTTGAGGTTCAGATATAGCTTTTTAGCGCAGGTTTTGTGAAGCCTGGCGAAAAACACAACATCGCTCGCCGCAAATTAAAAAAATAGCCGTCGGCGCGCAACGCTCACTTTCGATAGGGTAAACGTTATGGACGGTACTACGCTGTTGCCGCTGATCGGGATACCGATCGTGGTCATTGGTTTTGCACTGCGCTTCAACCCGCTGCTGGTCGTCGTGGTGGCGGGTCTGGCGACGGGCCTGCTGGTCGGGATGGATTTCGGGATGCTGCTGGAGACCTTTGGCGAGAAGTTCGTCAATAGCCGATCGCTGGCGACCTTCATCCTGATCCTGCCGGTAATTGGTCTGCTGGAATATTACGGGCTTAAAGAGCGCGCCCAGGCCTGGGTGGCGAAGATCGCCAGCGCCACCTCGGCGCGTATTCTGATGCTCTACTTCGTGGCGCGTGAAGGCACCGCCGCGCTGGGGCTGATGTCGCTGGGCGGCCATGCCCAGACGGTACGCCCGCTGCTGGCCCCGATGGCCGAAGGGGCAGCGCTGAACGAATACGGCGAACTGCCGCAGCACATTCGCGACAAAATCAAGGCCCATGCCGCGGCGTGCGACAACATTGCGGTCTTCTTTGGGGAAGATATCTTTATCGCCTTCGGTGCGGTGCTGCTGATTGACGCGTTTCTGAAGGAAAACGGGATCGAAGGGATCGAGCCGCTGCACATCGGCCTGTGGGCCATTCCCACCGCCATTGCGGCATTGATTATTCATATGACGCGCCTGCTGCGCCTGGATGCCAGCATCCGCCGCGACGTCATGGCCTGGCGTGCAGAGCAGGGTACGCAGGGGGCCGCGCAATGATGACGCTTATTACCATTAACCGCGTGTATTACCTGATCGGTTTTGTTGTGATGCTGCTGGTTGTCATGACCCTGCGCGACCGCGCTAATCCGAAGCGTTTTACCACCGCGCTGTTCTGGTTTTTATTCGGCGGGATCTTCCTGTTCGGTGACCTGATGGTTCAGGAGTTGGGCAAATCGCTGGCGTACCGGATCGTTGGCGGTTGCGTTATCGCTATCGCGCTGTTGGCGGGTTTTGGCCTGGTCGGGAAAGGCCACTATAAAATGGCCTCCGACGAGGAGCGCATTGCCTCGTCAAACCGCCTTAAAAACTGGCTGTTCCTGCCCGCACTGATGATCCCGGTGGTGACGGTAATCGGGACGCTGTTCCTGAAGGGGGTGTCGATTGGCGGTGTTTACCTTCTCGACCAGAAACAGCTCACTCTGGCGGCGCTGTGCGTGGCCTGCGTCGCGGCGATCCTCACCGGCTGGTGGCTGACCAAAGGCACGCCGCTGCACGCCATTCGCCAGTCCCGTCGTCTTGTCGATACCATCGGCTGGGCGGTGATCCTGCCGCAGATGCTGGCCATGCTCGGCGGCGTGTTCGTGGCGGCCAATACCGGTGATTCGGTGCAGAAGGTGGTGAGCCTGTTCGTGAACCCGGACAGCCGCTTCATGCTGGTGGTCATTTACTGCGTGGGGATGGCGCTGTTTACCATGATCATGGGTAACGCCTTTGCGGCCTTCCCGGTTCTGAGCGCGGGGATCGCCTTGCCGTTCCTGATTAACGTGCATCACGGCAACCCGGCGCCGCTGCTGGCGATCGGCATGTACGCGGGCTACTGCGGCACGCTGATGACGCCAATGGCCGCGAACTTCAATATCGTTCCCGCCGCGCTGCTGGAGCTGAAAGACAAATATCAGGTGATCAAGATCCAGATCCCGACCGCGTTAACCCTGCTGGTGGTGAACGTGTTCCTCATGTATTTCCTCGTGTTTCGCTAAGGAGCTGTTATGGAATTGACGCAACATCAGGCTGACGCGTTTGCCCGCATGCCTTTAACCTATTTGCGCCAGGAATACCCGAACCACATCATGCATCTGCTGAATGATGACGATGACGTTCTGCCGCCTCGCGAGCTGCACCCGATTTTCTACGGCTGTTTCGACTGGCACTCGGCGGTGCACGGCTACTGGCTGCTGCTGCGCTGCGTGCGCCTCTATCCTGATCTACCGTGTCGGAATGACATCGTCGCGCTTTTCGACGAGCATCTGACCGACGAGAACGTGGCGAAGGAGCTGGCCTATTTCACCGCGCCGTTTCGCGCCTCGTTTGAGCGGCCGTATGGCTACGGATGGCTGCTGGCGCTGGCCCAGGAGCTGAAACAATCGTCGCTGCCGCAGGCCACAGTCTGGTACCAGACGCTGGAGCCGCTCACCCAGGACATTCGCAACCGGCTGGTGGATTACCTCTGCAAGCTAACCTATCCGATCCGCGTCGGAACGCACTACAACACGGCGTTTGCCCTCGCGTTGGGGCTCGATTACGGTCGCGCAGTCGGAGACAAGGCGCTTGAACAGGCGATTGTGGCAGCGGCGGAGCGGTTTTATCTCGCCGACACGCGCTATCCGGCTCATTATGAGCCCGGCGGAGACGAGTATATTTCCGGCGCGCTGACGGAGGCGCTGCTGATGAGCAAGGTGGCTGAAGACTTCCCGGCCTGGTTTGACGCGTTTCTGCCGAGTATCGGCTCCATTGCGGCGCTGATGAACCCGGCGGAAGTGAGCGACCGTACCGACCCGAAAATTGCCCATCTGGATGGGTTAAACCTCAGCCGCGCCTGGTGTATGAAGCATATTGCGAAAGCGCTTCCAGCCAGCCACCCGGCGCAACCGGCATTGCGCGAGGCGGTGACGAAACATCTGGCCGCAAGCGTCGGGCATGTGGTCGGCAGCCACTATAGCGGCGGGCACTGGCTGGCGAGTTTTGCGCTGCTGGCGCTGGAGTAAACAAACGCGCCGTCTTTCTTGCCGGGTGGCGCTGCGCTTACCCGGCCTACATTGTGCAACGCTTGCCTGTAGGCCTTGCCGGGCGCAGCCAACATTTCTTTGGTTTTTAATGCGATTAATACCTTAGTCGGATATTTTCCCGTCATTTCTCTGGAAACAGATATCTTTTTTACCATCTCAAAAGTGTACGATACGCGGCCACATACCCAATACCCACAGTGGATGGATGGTTAATATGGCTGTTATACCTTTGTTGCCTAAAGAAGGAATCGCACTTGTGTTGGCAAACATGAGGATTGCAAGAGCGCATGGTATGAGTAGAAACATGGCTATCCCTACGACCTATCTTTGGTTTTATCAAAAAGTAAGAAATAAGGGGCCGTGGGATTACAAGCAAGGACACCCGGAGTTAGCAAATTTTGGGAACTTCAATTATGGTTCGGCTGGCTATGCTGCCGGGATACCATCAGAAACGCTATTGATGGGTGCTGGATGGGCGCAGGAAAGAGCTAAAACCTCCAAAAAGAAATGGGGACACTGGTATCAAAAACCGCCTTATGGGGATGATCCTCACGATCAGTTTTGGATAAGGCAAGGTATAGAATATGCAAAGAAATACGGTTATTAAACGGCTTCATTGCTTACTCACAACGATTCTATTGCTCGTTGTTTGTGGGTTTCTGACATATCAATACTATTTTAACGCACCTTCTCACGATAGTTTTGTCAGCAAACAGAAACTCTCTGATTCCGTCACACTGTACATAACTAAGTATGATGATGGAGGCGCTACGGTGTCGGATGTTTACCGCTTCTATTTAGATAAAGACAACAGCGGGAACATTATGAAAGCCCTTGAAGATCGATCACCATTCCTTGAAGCCAATACAAGCAATGTTACTGCTTCAGCTTATGGGAACACGGTAAATGTAAAAATCACCGGCAAGGTTTATTCATTCACTAATTCTGATCTGTTCTATGCAGATGGTGTAGCGATCATGCCTGTAATTAACCTCATAGCCAATGGAATAAGAGATTAAGTAACATAAGGAGTTATAGAAATGGCTGTACCAGTACACCTCTTTTTGAAAGACGATGGCGGAGCAATGATCCGTGGCGGTTCTGATGTTGCAGACCGTGAAGGAAGTATAGAGCTCAGAGATCTGATTCATAACCTGAGCATTCCAACAGATGATGCAACGGGTAAACTCACAGGTACAAGGCAACACTCTGCTTTCAGTCTCACAAAAGCAATTGATTCATCTTCACCCTATCTATACAAAGCTGTGGCTACAGGTCAAACGCTTCATAGTGCTGAATTAAAGTTCTACCACATCAATGATGCTGGTCAGGAAGTGGAATACTTCAATATCCTTATGGAAGGGGTGAAGGTCATTTCAATAACTCCAATAATGCATGATACAAGAGATTGTCCCGGTACTGGTCACATGGAAAATGTATCTTTGCGATATGCAAAAATCACATGGAAAATTCTGGACGGAAATATTCAGTACACTGATGCGTGGAACGAACGCCCTGCAGCGTAGGCGTAAAAACGAGCAGCGCCGAGAGGCGCTGCAACAATTTACGCGGATGCCCGAACCGCAGGGCGCAGCCTGCTCAGGCTGAATACCACCGAACCCGTCGAGGCGATGACGGCTAGCCACAGTGCAACCTGGATAGCATGTTGATGGTCCCATCCTGCCGCTGCTCCCAGCAGAACCCCCACCACGGCGGCGCCGAGACACTGGCCGAATGTCCTCACAATCGACAACACGCCGGAAGCATAGCTGGCATATTCCCGCGCGACGTTAGCGAGCATTTCCCGGTTATTGGGGCTCTGGAAGCAGCCAAATCCAATACCGCATACCAGACTGCGCAGACAGATATTCCACACGGAAGGATTCTCCGGCAACGTGGCCAGCAGGACCAACCCACCGACAAAGACGATCAGCCCGAGGGTCGAGATCAGCGGCGCGGAGATCGTATCCGCCCAGCGACCCGCGTGCGGCGCGATCAGCACGATGCCAATCGGCCACGGGGTAAACAGCAGCGCCGACACCACCGGGCTGTAGCCATACACGCCCTGAAACAGGAACGGCAGCGCGACAAACGTGATCCCCTGGCTCACAAACGAGGCCAGCGAGGTCAGCGCGGCAAGGGTGAAGCGCCCGTTTTTGAACATCACCGGTGGCAGTAACGGATGTTGCGCGCGCCGGATACGCCAGGTAAAGGCGAAGGCGCTGACCAGCGCGAGAACGCCCCAGCAGACGGCCTGCCGGTTAATGTGCTCCGTCACGTGCTGAAGGCTGTCGGCCATCATGATCGCCGAACCTAACAGGACGGCGGAGAGCACGGCGCCCGGCGCATCAAAGGGGGAGCGGTCAACGTCCGACTGACGCGGCAACGCCCGCCATGCCAGCAACAGGGCAATACTGCCCGGAACAAGGTTAATGGCGAACAGCCACTGCCAGCTCAGCGCGTCCAGTATCGTCCCGCCCAGCACAGGGGCAATTGCCGTGCTGGCGGCGATAAGCAGGGCGTGCAGCCCCAGAATGCGGCCAAGCAGTCGACCCGGAAAAACGGAACGCAGGATCGCCGGGGCGATACTCAGGGTAGCCGCGCCGCCGATGCCCTGCAGAATACGCATCCCGATCAGCATGTCGGGCGTTTTCGCCAGCGCGCAGCCGAGCGAGGTGAGCGTAAAGGTGGCAAGCCCGGAAAGAAAAACCGGTCGAAAGCCCACGCGCGCCGCCAGCGCCGCGAAGATGGCCAGCGTCATTGCCGCCGATAGGAGATAACCGTTGGCAAACCACACCGCAACGTTCGCGGGGACCTGCATCGCCCTTGCCATGGAGGGCAGCGCGATGTTGATCATGGTGCCGTCAAAGACGCCCATCAGCGTGGTGGTCATGACGGCGGCCATCACCCGGGCGCGTTCATGACCGGGTAAGCCTTCATCGCCGGGCTGGTTTGAAAAGAGCGTCATCGTCGTTACTCCGCATAAGAATAGTGATGACGAAACTATAATCATGAGGTATACAGGGCGGAAGACGCAGTACTTGCACTTTATCGTTGCATAAGACGCCTTATCTGAGGAGCCATCGTGTCCGATCCTGACTTTAACCTTCTGGTTGCGCTCGACGTTCTGCTGGCCGAAGCCAGCGTGGCTGGCGCGGCGCGGCGCTTAAACCTGAGCACCTCCGCCATGAGCCGCACCCTGAGCAGGCTGCGGGAGGTGACTGGCGATCCTATCCTGGTGCGGGCCGGTCGGCAGATGGTGCTGACGCCCTGGGCCGAAGCCACCCGGGATCGGGCCAGAAGCGCCGTGCATGAGGCGAGGGCGGTGCTGCAGCCCTCCACCGACACGCTGAAGGTGGAAAATCTTGAGCGGCTGTTCACCATCCGGGCCAACGACGGTTTTGTAGTGGCGTTTGGGCCTCTGCTGATTGCAGCGGTGGCGAGCGTTGCGCCTGGGGTGTGCATCCGCTTCTCACCAAAACCGGAAAAAACGTCGCGCTACTTGCGTGAGGGACTTGTCGATCTGGAGATCGGCGTGCAGGGCAACATGGGGCCTGAAATACGGCTGCAAAGGCTCTTTCAGGATCGGTTTGTTGGCGCGGTGCGCAAGGGGCATCCCCTGTCAGAGCAGCCGGAGGTCAGCCTGAGTGACTATGTCGCCTGGGGCCATGTGGTGGCCTCTCCGAACGGATCGTTACATGGGGCTGTCGATGACGCGCTGGCAGAACGGGGGATGAAACGCAAGATCGCCAGCGTGGTGCCCGGCTTTCCGACGGCGTTATCCGTGGCGCTGGCCTCCGATCTGATTGCCATGGTGCCAGCGTTATACCTGCTCAATCAGGCGATGACCGAGCGCGTGCACGCTTTTGAACTGCCCTTTAAGACCCGCACTATTACGGTATCCCAGATGTGGCATCCGCGCATGGAACGGGACCCGGCGCATCGCTGGCTCAGGGAAAAGGTCCTTGAAGTGTGCCGCGCTGTTTGCTGACGCTCAGAGCACTTTCCCCGGCACGGTGAGGATGAAGCGCGTCGACACCGCATCCGATTCCACGCGGACTTTTCCGTGGTGTGCCGTGACGATGGACTTCACGATGGCAAGCCCAATGCCGCTGCCTTCGCCTTTACGCTGCCTGGACGGATCGACGCGATAAAAACGGTCAAACAGCTTCGGCAAATGCGCCTGCGGGATCGGCGTACCGGGGTTTTCTGTCACCAGCTCAACGTCATTATCCTGTTTTCGCAGTGAGACCGTCACCGTTTTGCCCGCTGGCGTATAGCGCAGGGCGTTAGATAACAGATTATTGATGGCTCTTCTGAACATCTGCGGATCGCCTTCTATCAGGCAGGGCATCCCGTTGAATGTCAGCGTGATGTGGCGTTCTTCCGCCCAGGCCTCGAAGAAATCAAACACCTTCATGACCTCGGCGCTTAAATCAAACATCACCCGATCCGGGATGAGCTGATTATTATCGGCCTGTGCCAGGAACAGCATGTCGCTGACCATGCGGGTCATCCGGTTGTACTCTTCCAGGCTGGAGTACAACACATCCTCCAGCTCCTTCGGAGAACGGTTCTGACTCAGCGCGATTTCGGTTTGCGTCACCAGATTGGTGATGGGGGTTCTGATTTCGTGCGCGATATCGGCGGAAAAGTTAGCCTGACGGGTAAAAACATCTTCAATCTTCTCGATCATCTGGTTGAAGGAGATGACCAGCTGTTCCAGCTCAACGGGGACGCGGGACGGCTCCAGTCGTGCATCCAGGTTTTCGGAGGTGATGTTTTTAATGGCGTTGCTGACGTTACGCAGGGGCAAATGTCCCTGACGCACCGCGATGCGGATGACAAGAATAATCAGCAGGCTGATAACCGCTGCAATCGCCAGAAGGTTTTTTTTCAGCGCCTCAAGATAGTGGAGATGAAAATTAATGGAGAGCCCGATCAGCATGACGTAGTCCTGGGTTTTGCCCTGCAGCGTCGCCGTGCCCGAAGAGGCGATAATCCGGTACGTTTCCATTTTCATGTCAGACCCGGCATGCATGGGGTTGGCCGGGTCTTCTACCGTCCAGAGAAACACATCCTGTGCCTGACGGTGTTCGCTAAAGTTCGCTGTGTTCATCGCCGGGCGCAATGCCGCGCCTTGCGCCGAGCTGAACAGGGTATTGCCCTGCGGATCCAGAAGCAGGACGGCCACGTTGCGGTAGCTGGCGATCGACTCTTTGATCTTACTGATTTTCTTTTGGTCGGGATCTGCCGGTGAGTGCAGAATGCGGTGCATCGCGGTGCTGATCTGCTGAAGGTCGCTGATATCCTGCTCTGCAAAGTGCTTCTCAACGGAGTGCAGCATGAACCAGGTAAAGGCGAAGCAGGCCAGTATGGTGGAGAGGCTGATAAAAAAGGTCAGCCGCAGCGCAAGAGAGAACGGGCGTCGGAGGGGCTTAACGCGCATCCGGTACCTCCAGCATATAGCCCACGCCGCGCACCGTCTGGATCAGCTTCGGTTCAAAGTCATTATCGATCTTTGCGCGCAGCCGCTTTACCGCCACGTCAATCGCGTTCGTGTCGCTGTCAAAGTTCATGTCCCATACCTGGGAAGCAATCAGGGAGCGGGGCAGCACTTCCCCCTGATGGCGCATGAAAAACTCCAGCAGGCTGAACTCCTTGCTGGTGAGCACAATCCGACTACCGGCCCGGCTGACTTTTCTCGACACGAGGTCAACCGTCAGGTCTGCTACCTGAAGCTGGCTTTCTGCGATCACCGTATTTCCGCGTCTTAACAGCGTCCTTACCCGGGCGAGCAGCTCGGCAAAGGCGAACGGCTTAATCAGATAATCATCTGCGCCCAGCTCAAGCCCTTTAACCCGGTGTTCAATCGTACCGAGAGCCGTCAGAAGCAGTATGGGCATCCCTTTGCCGGCAGAGCGGAGCATGCGGACAATATCCCAGCCGTTTACATCGGGCAGCATGATGTCGAGAATCAGCAGATCGTATTCAGCGGTCATGGCGAGATGGTAACCGTTCAGGCCATTATCAGCGTGGTCCACGACAAACCCCGCTTCAGTGAGTCCCTTGCTGAGGTACTCACCGGTTTTCATTTCATCTTCAACGATCAGTATTTTCATCTTGCTCCCCTGACTGGCTGCTGATGACATTCTATGGCGCCCGCCACCGTTCACAATGACTTACGTTAAAAATGACAACATTGTCATTATCCCGTCACCCGTCAAACAGGAAGCGTTCAGTAGAGTAGCCCTAAAAATACTCTGGACTTCATTTGAACCGTTATGTTCCTGATAAAACGACTTAGCATCACTACGGTATTTATCCTGACAGGCTGCGTCTCGCTGGCTCCCGACTATCAGCGCCCGGCGTTACCGGTCCCCCAGCAGTTTTCGATTTCGCGTAACGGCCTGACGCCCGCGGTGGCGGGGTATCAGGACACCGGCTGGCGCACCTTTTTTGTCGACCCGCAGGTAGCCGGGTTGATTAGGGAAGCCCTGAACAATAATCGCGATATAAAAATGGCCATCCTGAAGGTTGAAGAGGCGCGGGCGCAGTTCAACGTGACGGAGGCGGACCGTTATCCGCAGCTGAATGGATCCGCGGGTATCACGTACAGCGGGGGACTGAAAAGTGACAAACCGACTTCTCAACAGTACGACGCGGGTCTTGCGCTCAGTTACGAACTCGACTTTTTCGGCAAGCTGAAGAACATGAGTGAGGCTGATCGGCAGAACTATTATGCCCAGGAAGAGGGCCGTCGCGCCGTGTATATCCTGCTCGTCTCTAACGTGTCGCAGAGCTATTTCAACCAGCAGCTGGCGTATAAACAGCTGCGTATCGCGCGGGAAACGCTGGAAAATTACCGGCAGTCTTATGCGTTCGTTGAGCAACAGCTGGTAACGGGCAGCACTAACGTACTCGCGCTGGAGCAGGCCCGGGGACAGATCGAAAGCACGCAGGCAGAGATTGCCAAACGTGAGGGGGAGCTGGCGCAGGCCAATCATGCCCTGCAGTTGCTTCTCGGGATGTACCGTGCGCTGCCGGGCGACAGCGGCATGAACGCCAGCGATATTGCGCCGGTAAAACTGCCTCCCCATCTTTCCTCAGCGATACTGTTACAGCGCCCGGATATTATGGAGGCGGAATACCAGCTTAAAGCGGCCGATGCGAATATTGGCGCCGCGCGTGCCGCCTTTTTCCCGTCAATTTCCCTGACCAGCGGGCTTTCCACAGGCAGCACGGAATTATCAAGCCTGTTCACCGCGGGCAGTGGGATGTGGAATTTTATCCCTAAAATCGATATTCCCATTTTTAATGCGGGCAGGAATAAGGCCAACCTGAAGCTGGCTGAAATTCGTCAGCAGCAGTCGGTCGTGAATTACGAACAAAAAATACAGGCCGCCTTCAAACAGGTCGCCGATGCGCTCGCGCTGCGGGACAGCATTAACCAGCAAATTGACGCTCTGCGTCGTTATCTTGATTCGCTCCAGATTACGCTCCAGCGTGCCAGAGGATTATATGTCAGTGGTGCGATCAGTTATATCAACGTGCTGGACGCGGAACGTTCTCTTTTCTCCACCCGCCAGACCCTTCTCGACCTTATTTATGCCCGACAGGTTAATGAAATAACGCTCTTCACCGCCCTGGGCGGCGGTTGGGTCGAATAACTGTACTTAAAGAGGAAACTAAAAATGCGTAATTCACTTAAAGCCGTGGTATTCGGTGCGATCGCCGTGACGTTTTCTGCCGGACTTCAGGCTGAGGTTCATCAGCACGAGGCGATGAGCGCCGCCCGTGAAGGGGCCGCAGAGCAGGTTATTACCGGGACCGGTATCGTGAAGGATATTGATCTCACGAATAAAAAAGTTACGATTTCTCATGAGGCCATCCCGGCGATTGGCTGGCCCGCAATGACCATGCGCTTCACCTTTATTCAGGCCGATGAGAGCATCAACGCCTTAAAAGTCGGCAGTCACGTTGATTTTTCATTTGTTCAGCAGGGCAATATCTCTTTACTGAAGAGCATTAAATAGCGAGAAACGGCATGGCCTCATTAAAAATAAAATACGCTGCCATGATAGTCAGCAGCCTTATTGCGGGAGGGCTGATATCCGTGACGGCATGGCAGACACTTTATTCATCTGAAAAAACGGAAAATAGCGCACCAGAAAGAAAGGTGCTTTTCTGGTATGACCCGATGAAGCCTGACGTGAAATTCGACAAGCCCGGTAAATCACCGTTTATGGATATGGATCTGGTCCCGAAATATGCGGACGAAAATGACGATAAAAGCGGTGGCGGTATCCGTATCGATCCGACGCAGGTCCAGAATTTAGGATTAAAAACGCAAAAAGTGACGCGCGGAATGCTGAATTATGCCCAGACGATCCCGGCCAACGTCAGCTATAACGACTATCAGTTTGTCATTGTGCAGGCGCGCGCGGAAGGCTTCGTTGAGAAAGTCTACCCGCTGACGATCGGCGATAAGGTGAAGAAAGGCACCCCGCTGATTGATATTACCATTCCGGACTGGGTCGAAGCGCAGAGCGAGTTCCTGCTGCTCTCCGGCACCGGTGGAACGCCCACGCAGATTAAAGGGGTTCTGGAACGGCTTAGGCTGGCGGGTATGCCGGATGAGGATATTCAGCGGCTGCGTGCGACCCGCACTATCCAGACCCGGTTTACCATCAGGGCGCCCATCGACGGGGTGATCACGGCCTTTGACCTGCGCACCGGGATGAATATCTCGAAAGATAAGGTCGTGGCGCAAATTCAGGGGATGGATCCGGTCTGGATCGGCGTGGCGGTCCCAGAATCGATTGCGTATCTGCTGAAAGATACCTCGCAGTTTGCTGTTTCGGTACCGGCCTGGCCGGATAAATCCTTCCCGGTTGAAAAGTGGAGTCTTCTGCCGAGCGTGGATCAAACCACCCGTACGCTGCAGGTGCGCCTGCAGGTCTCCAACAAGGATGAGCTGCTGAAACCGGGCATGAATGCCTACCTGAAGCTGAATACCCAAAGTCAGGAAATGCTGCTGATTCCGTCTCAGGCCGTTATCGATACCGGCAAAGAGCAGCGCGTTATTACCGTTGACGCTAACGGGAATTTTGTACCGAAAAGGATCCACGTTCTGCATGAATCTCAGCAGCAGTCCGGCATTGGTAGCGGGCTGGAAGAGGGGGAGTCAGTCGTCGTCAGCGGTCTGTTCCTGATTGACTCGGAGGCCAATATTACCGGTGCGCTGGAGCGCATGCGCCACGCTGAAACCCCTGACGACGCCCATTCTGGCCATTAAGGAGACGATGATGATTGAATGGATTATCCGGCGGTCAGTGGCTAATCGTTTCCTGGTTATGATGGGGGCGCTGTTTCTCAGCGTCTGGGGGACATGGACCATCATCAATACGCCGGTCGATGCCTTGCCCGATCTGTCTGACGTTCAGGTGATTATCAAAACCAGCTATCCCGGCCAGGCCCCACAGATTGTTGAAAACCAGGTCACCTATCCACTCACCACCACCATGCTGTCAGTTCCCGGCGCTAAGACCGTGCGCGGCTTTTCGCAGTTTGGTGATTCGTATGTGTACGTTATTTTCGAAGACGGCACCGATTTGTACTGGGCCCGTTCGCGCGTGCTGGAGTACCTGAACCAGGTTCAGGGCAAACTCCCTGCTGGCGTGAGTTCCGAGATCGGCCCGGATGCCACCGGCGTGGGCTGGATATTTGAATATGCGCTGGTGGATCGCAGCGGAAAACACGATCTCGCCGAGCTGCGCTCATTGCAGGACTGGTTCCTGAAGTTTGAGCTGAAAACGATCCCGAACGTTGCCGAAGTGGCCTCCGTCGGCGGCGTGGTGAAGCAGTATCAGATTCAGGTTGATCCGTTAAAGCTGGCACAGTATGGCGTCAGCCTGCCGGAGGTTAAGCAGGCCCTTGAGTCATCTAATCAGGAAGCAGGGGGATCGTCCGTAGAAATCGCGGAAGCGGAGTATATGGTTCGTGCCAGCGGCTATCTGCAGACCATCGATGATTTCAATCACATCGTCCTGAAAACCGGCGAGAACGGCGTACCAATCTATCTGCGTGACGTTGCCCGCGTACAAACAGGGCCGGAAATGCGCCGCGGCATTGCCGAGCTGAACGGGCAGGGTGAAGTGGCGGGCGGCGTGGTGATCCTGCGTTCGGGTAAAAACGCGCGCGAGGTCATCACGGCGGTGAAAGATAAGCTGGAGACGCTGAAGGCCAGCCTGCCGGAAGGCGTTGAGATTGTGACCACCTACGATCGCAGCCAGCTCATCGACCGGGCCATTGATAACCTGAGCGGCAAGCTTCTCGAAGAGTTTATTGTGGTGGCCATCGTCTGCGCGCTGTTCCTCTGGCACATTCGCTCAGCGCTGGTGGCGATTATCTCTCTGCCGCTTGGCCTGTGTATTGCCTTTATCGTCATGCATTTCCAGGGGCTGAACGCCAATATCATGTCGCTGGGTGGAATTGCGATTGCCGTCGGGGCGATGGTGGATGCTGCCATCGTGATGATTGAAAACGCGCATAAACGGCTGGAAGAGTGGGATCACCAGCATCCGGGAGAACAGATTGACAACGCCACCCGCTGGAAGGTGATCACCAGTGCCTCAGTTGAAGTGGGGCCAGCCCTGTTTATCAGTCTGCTGATCATCACCTTGTCGTTCATTCCCATCTTTACCCTTGAGGGTCAGGAAGGGCGGCTGTTTGGTCCACTGGCCTTCACGAAAACGTACGCCATGGCGGGGGCGGCCGCGTTGGCCATCATCGTGATCCCCATTCTGATGGGATTCTGGATCCGGGGTAAAATTCCCGCCGAGACCCGTAACCCGCTGAACAGACTGTTGATTAACGCCTATCATCCGCTTCTGATTAGGGTGCTCCACTGGCCTAAAACAACCCTGCTGGTTGCGGCATTATCCATCTTCACGGTGATCTTGCCCCTGAGCCAGGTGGGTGGCGAGTTTTTACCGAAGATCAACGAAGGCGATCTGCTGTATATGCCCTCGACATTGCCAGGCGTGTCTCCGGCAGAAGCGGCGGCGCTCCTGCAGACCACGGACAAACTCATCAAAACCGTGCCTGAGGTAGCGTCGGTGTTCGGTAAAACCGGTAAAGCCGAAACGGCCACGGATTCCGCGCCGCTCGAAATGGTCGAAACCACCATTCAGCTTAAACCTGAGGATCAGTGGCGACCCGGCATGACGATTGACAAGATCGTTGACGAGCTCGATAAGACCGTTCGTTTGCCTGGCCTGGCGAATCTCTGGGTTCCGCCCATCCGCAACCGCATCGATATGCTTTCGACCGGGATCAAAAGCCCCATCGGTATCAAAGTGTCAGGTACCGTTCTGTCGGATATTGACGCCACGGCGCAGCGCATAGAGGCAGTCGCCAAAACGGTGCCGGGCGTGGTGTCTGCCCTGGCTGAACGTCTGGAGGGCGGGCGCTACATTGATGTCGATATCAACCGGGAAAAAGCCTCCCGCTACGGGATGACGGTGGGCGACGTGCAGTTGTTCGTCTCCTCGGCCATCGGCGGCGCGACGGTGGGGGAAACGGTGGAAGGCGTGGCCCGCTACCCAATTAATATTCGTTATCCTCAGGACTACCGGAACAGTCCGAACGCGTTGAGGCAGATGCCGATTCTGACACCGATGAAGCAGCAGATCACGCTGGGGGATGTGGCTGATATTAAGGTCGTTTATGGCCCGACCATGTTGAAAACGGAGAATGCGCGGCCTGCCAGCTGGATTTACATCGATGCGCGGGGCAGGGATATGGTGTCGGTGGTGAACGACATTAAAATGGCTATCAGTCAGAACGTAAAGCTGAGACCGGGTACCAGCGTGTCATTTTCCGGACAGTTTGAACTGCTTGAGCACGCTAACAAGAAACTGAAGCTGATGGTGCCGATGACGGTGATGATCATTTTCATTCTGCTCTATCTGGCGTTCCGTCGCGTGGACGAAGCGTTGCTGATCCTGATGAGCCTGCCGTTCGCGCTGGTCGGCGGGATATGGTTCCTCTACTGGCAGGGCTTCCATATGTCGGTCGCGACCGGCACCGGCTTTATCGCCCTGGCCGGTGTGGCGGCTGAGTTCGGGGTCGTCATGCTGATGTATTTGCGTCATGCCATTGAGGCGAATCCGACATTGTTCCATCGGGGCACGTTCACCGAAAAGGGGCTTGATGACGCGCTTTATCATGGCGCCGTGCTGCGCGTGCGGCCAAAGGCGATGACCGTGGCGGTGATTATTGCTGGCCTGTTGCCGATACTCTGGGGGACGGGGGCAGGGTCGGAAGTTATGAGCCGGATAGCGGCACCCATGATTGGCGGAATGATTACGGCGCCGCTGCTATCGCTGTTTATTATTCCTGCGGCATATAAGTTAATTTGGTTGCGCAGGCATAAATCTAAGACAACCGTTGGTGAAGATGACAGGGGAGTCAATACCTGATAAACTAGCTATTCAATAATCTATTCAAAAAGCTATTCAATTTCATGATAAATCGATCCGAAACACTACGACAATTGCTGAGACAAGGCCCGGTATCGGTAAGGCAATTGACTGATATTATGGGTATTAGTCAGCCTACCGTTTCACGATCGATTAAAGCGCTTGGCGATGAGGTTGTTCGCATTGGCTCCGGTCCATCTATTCACTATGTGCTGCGGGATACACATCGAGGATTCAGTTCGGCTCCTGTCTACCGCATCACGGAAGAGGGTCAGGTTAAATCGCTGGGTAAACTCATTCCGGTTTATCCAGACGGTTTTGTAATGGCGCAAACGGACAATGTGTGCCTCCATAGCGATGGGTTGCCGTGGTGGTTGTTTGACATGCGGCCTCAGGGATATCTTGGCCGCGCGTACGCCTCGCGATTTTCATCCGAGCTGGGCCTGCCGCCAAATCCAGAAAACTGGAGTGATACTGACGTTATCAGGGCTTTGCTTGCTCATGGACACGATGCGGTGGGGAACCTGTTAATCGGAGAACAGGCGAGGAATCATTTTGTAGAGATGCCGTCGCCTGTTGCGGTGGACCGCGCAACCGCATACCCGTCGCTGGCGCAGGCCGTGAGCGCGGGCGAAGTACCGGGCTCCTCTGCTGGGGGTGAGCAGCCGAAGTTCTGTACTTATACAGAACGTGGCCACGTCATTGTGAAATTCACGGCACCGGACGATAACCCTGTAAGCGAACGCTGGCGAGACCTTTTGTTGGCAGAACATCTTGCGTTAAGCGTGCTTGGCGTCGAAACCGAGGTGTTTGATTTTGGCGGACAGCGCTTCCTTGAGATCCCGCGGTTCGACCGTACGGGACCACTTGGTCGTAAGGGACTCTTTTCTTTACGTGCGCTCGAGGCGGAGTTTGTCGGCAGAGCAAGAGAATCCTGGCCGGTACTGGTGAATGAGCTAGCAAAGCAGGGCTGTGTTCACCAGGATGCGGTCGCCAGCACGTCAAGGCTTTGGGCGTTTGGTATGCTGATCGGCAATACCGACATGCACCACGGTAATCTGTCGTTTATCAGTTCCCATGGACGGCCTTACGATCTTGCTCCTGCCTATGACATGCTGCCCATGGGATTTGCCCCGAAATCAGGAGGCGCACTGGTGAATACGCTGCGTCCGGCTACGCTTATTGACGCGATCGCGGGAGAAACCTGGCATGAAGCACTGGCGCTGGCCGAGCGCTTTTATACGCTGGCCAGCAGTTGCGGCCGCTTTTCTGCCAATTTTGCGCCATGTCTTGCCGCATTGCGCAGCCATCTGGACGAGGCGAGATTGAAGGCGTCGCGTCTTGGATAATGAGCGAGGTTTTTTACGCGGTTCATCCTTAGTGCGGTGTGTGTGCATAATTTGTCGAGAAGGGAGGACACCAACGTCCTGATTTCTGTTGCTGCATGAGAGCACTATGGAGAATAGACCAATGAAGTCAATTTAACATAATATACATTATGCGCACCAACGTAATGCCAGTCAAAATCTGCCTTTCTACGGTCGTGATTACCCCGGTTCATTGATAGCTTGTGAAATCCCAACTTCTACGTTTATCCAATGTTAAAAGACGTTTGATATACTCCTGGCTTTGACCACCGCTGCTGTAGACTTATGGAAATCGAACTCAATAAAAGCTTCAAAGAAAGGATTTTCCACGCTGTCATTTTTGAAGTGACGGCCAACGTTATCATCGCGCTGTCTCTTGCGTGGCTGATGAACGTTTCGGTACTCCAGTCGGGTTCGTTGTCGGTGATATCTGCACTTACCGCAACGGTCTGGAATTTTGTCTTCAATAAGCTCTTTGACGCCCTGCAGAAAAAACATCAGTTCCAACGAACGTTTCTCGTTCGCGCCATCCATGCAGTTGGGTTTGAAACGGGCCTTATCATCTCCTTAATCCCTGTGGCCATGTTCATGCTGAATTTGACGATCGCGGAGGCATTTTTTGTTGAGATTGGCCTTGTACTGTTTTTCCTGCCATACACGATGCTTTTTAACTGGCTCTATGATTATCTGCGTTGGACATTCGTAGGGAGTAAACGGTCTGCTTTGTAGCGAGTATTGATATCGGTCACATTCACAACCCCTTGATCGTATTGGACTCCACTCTCTTTCTATACTTCTCATTTCACCATCACTTTTGAGGAGTCCATAATGTTTGATCATGTAAAATTCGGCGTCAGCGATTATGAGAAAAGTAAAACCTTCTTCCTCATGTCGCTTCAACCGCTCGGTGTCGAACTCGTTGATGAAGGTTCTCCTGACTATGGCGTCGAAATGAGTTCCGGCGATGTTTCTCTTTGCCTTTTTCAGTCGAATGATAAACCCGCTCCGCTTCATCTGGCCTTTGTGGCCACGACACGCCAGCAGGTTGATGACTTTTACCATGCCGCGCTGCGCGCAGGCGGACGCGACAATGGCGCACCGGGATTGCGCTCCTACGGTAAAAATTACTATGCCGCATTTGTCATTGCCCCTGATGGTCATAATATCGAAGCGGTATGCCATGCCCCCGAAGAAAGATAACTTAATTTCACTCGCTTGCGAGTACCCGCGCCAGCCAGTTTTCTGGCTGGCTCACGCTCAGGCCAATACGACCGATACCCCTTTTTCCGATACCGCATTGACCCAGCCGCGGTCGGTATCGCCTTCGACGACAATCGTATTCGCCAGCGCCACATCGCCAATAACAAATGATGACGCCGTATTTATTTTTTCCGGCGACGCCAGGACAACCGTCTCGGCGGCTCTGCCGGAAAATGCACGTTTGATGCACGCCTCTTCGAAATCTCCGGTCGTCAGCCCTGCTTCCGGATGGATACCGGTCACGCCCATAAAGAACAGATCCGCATGAATGTTTTCGATTCCTTCGATGGCCGCCGCGCCGACGGCGACAATCGAGTGTTTATACAAACGGCCGCCGATCAGAATCACCTCAATAAAAGGATGATTAACAAGCCCCAGGGCAATGCTCGGACTGTGCGTCACCACGGTAATACGCAGGTCATGCGGTAAAAGAGCGATCAATTCTGAAGTGGTCGTTCCACCGTCAACGATCACCACCTGGCCCGAAGAAATCAGCTGTGCTCCCTTCTGCGCCACCTTTCTTTTGGCATCCATTTTAACGGACTGTCGTTCCGCGAAAGGCACAGTAGCGGAAGACGACGGCAGCGCGCCGCCGTGAACCCGCTGTAAACGCCCTTCTGCCGCCAGCTCGCGCAAATCGCGTCGGATGGTGTCTTCAGAGACGTCGAAGAGAACGCTAAGTGCTTTTGACTGGACCTGTCCTTCGGCGCCGAGTTTTTCAAGGATCAACTGTTTTCGCTGACTGGTGAGCATGATGTATTCCTGATGTTGCATGTTTAATCTTGAAAATGCACGATAATGCTGATATTGATAGTTACTCTACGTAAGGAGGACGAAACGTGCAATCAAAACGTGCAGATGTGCGCATCATTGACAGTGAAACGCTGTCCGATAACTGGTACTTACTTAAAAAATATACCTTTGACCTGCAAAGACGCGATGGCGAATGGCAGCGGCAAACGCGTGAAGTTTATGACCGGGGGAACGGCGCCACGATCCTGCTCTACAACCGTGACCAAAAAACGGTGATTCTGACCCGCCAGTTCCGCTTCCCGGTCTTCATAAATGGCCATGAAGACAATCTGATTGAGGCAGCGGCCGGCCTGCTTGATAACATGGATCCGGAAAGCCGCATTAAAGCAGAGGCGGAAGAAGAGACCGGGTTTAACGTGTCGAGCGTGCAGAAAATCTTTGAAGCCTACATGAGCCCAGGCTCCGTCACGGAGAAACTCTATTTCTATCTTGCCGAGTATCAGCCGAAGGACAAAACCAGCGCAGGCGGCGGTATCAAAGCGGAGGGAGAAGATATCGACGTGCTGGAAATGCCCTTTGAAGAGGCCTTGCGGGGAATTGATACGGGCAAAATCGTCGACGGAAAAACCATCATGCTGCTCTACCATATTGCACTGAAAGGCATTCTGTAACCTGCCGCTCGCCCGACGCCTGTCCCGGTGCAGGTGTCGGCCTGTGCTATCCTTGCTGAAACACGCAAAACGGAGATCTAAAGATGGCCGACTGGAACCCTTCGCTTTATCTGCAATACGGCGCTGAACGAACGCGCCCTGCCGCCGAGCTGCTTGCCAGAATTCCCCTGAGTGACGTTGCCACCATCGCCGATTTGGGCTGCGGGCCGGGAAACAGCACCGCGCTGTTGCAGCATCGCTGGCCAAAAGCGCAGATTGTCGGCGTCGATAACTCACCGGCTATGCTGGAAGAGGCGCGCAGCGCACTGCCCGACTGTCAGTTCGTTGAGGCCGATATCCGCCAGTTCAGGCCAGGCCAGCCGTTGAACCTCATCTATGCGAACGCATCCCTACAGTGGATACCTGACCATTACGATCTCCTGCCGCATCTGGCGTCACTGCTCGCGCTCAATGGCGTGCTGGCGATCCAGATGCCGGACAACTGGCTTGAACCCACGCATGTGGCGATGCGTGAAGTGGCGCTGGAGCAAGGCTACCCGGACCGTGGCCGCGAGCCGCTGCCTGGCGTGCATGCCTATTACGATATTTTATCGGAGGCCGGCTGCGATGTGGATATCTGGCGGACAACCTATTTCCATAAAATGAGTTCGCACCAGGCCATTATTGACTGGGTCAGCGCGACCGGTTTGCGCCCGTGGCTCCAGGAACTGAACGAGAGCGAGCAGCAACGTTTCCTGAAACGCTACCATGAACTGCTGGAAGAGCAGTATCCGCTCCAGGAAAACGGGCAGATACTGCTGGCTTTTCCTCGACTGTTTATGGTTGCCCAGCGTCAGCCCTGAACGGCGCTATGAACGGGCCTCTTTGAGCAGCTGCTGGATAACCTTTTCCTGCTGCTCATAATTCCCTTCGCCAAACGAGGTATAACGTAGCTGACCTTTAGCATCGAAATAGTAGTGCGCGGGCCAGTACTGGTTGCCGAAAGCGTTCCAGATCTGATAGTTGTTGTCCGTCACAACCCGGTACGGCAGTTGCCATTTATTTACCGCGTTTTTCACCGAGGCGATCGGTTTCTCCCAGGGGTATTCAGGCGTGTGTACCCCTATGACGACCAGGCCCTGAGACTGGTATTTTGTTGCCCAATCGCGTACGTGCGGAAGCGTATGCTGGCAGTTAATGCAGTCCCAGGTCCAGAAATCGATCAGAACCACCTTCCCGCGCAGTGATTCAGACGTGACAGGGTCACCATTTACCCACCCTGTTCCACCGCTTAATGAAGGCAGCTGGCTGCTGGGCTCGGTCATGACGACCGGTTGAAGCTTCGCTGGTTGCGCGGCGGGCTTTGCCAGATTCAGCAGCGCGGTTTCAAGACGATCCGCGACGCCTTTTGCGCCTTGCAGAAAAGACGTCATCCCCGTTGCGTTAAAGACAACGGCCGCTAACATCACCACGCCTGCCCCCTGACGTATTTTTTCCATCAGCGCCGATCTTGCTCTCAGCGGCGCCATCAGCGTGCGGCCTCCGAAAACGAGCAGGCCCAGCATCAGCGCGCAGCCGCTACCATAGGCGGCCAGCAAGGCTCCTGTGGCAATGGCCGAGTGTCCGGCAATATTGATGCTGAAAATGGCGCCCAGAATCGGTCCCGCGCAGGGAGACCAGAGCAGCCCGACGGCAAGCCCGGCCAGAAAAGCCGATGCCATACCACGCGTTTGCCCGCTTCGGGTGTTGAGGACATTTCCCGCGCTGACTGCCGGCCCGGCGATACGCTGGGCAAAGGCCGGAAAAATTAAGGCCAGCGCGGCCGTGGCCAGGACGATAAGCGCGATCCAGCGCCCGACGATAGTTGCCTCTGCTATCCACTCGCTGGCGACGGTGACGACCATCGCCACCAGGGTGAACATGACGATCATCCCCGCGAGCAGCGCCAGAATATGTCGCCGCTGCCCCTGAAAACCGGCGAACAGGAGAGGAATTACCGGGAGCGTACATGGACTGAGCAGGCTTATCATCCCGCCCAGGAAAGCAATTATCAGAAACATAGATACCTCACAATACAAGTCCTGCGACGCTGCAGTGAGGCTATTTCATCGTGCGGATGTGTTCAGGATATGTGTAAAAGCGTGGGTTTTTGTCTGGCTCTGTATCGGCCACGCGGGGAGATACAGAACCGTACAATTAAAGGCGCGGGAGAGTAATCGAAACGTCCAGCCCGCCCTCTGCGCGGTTCGCCAGCTTTAGCTTTCCGTCCAGCTGAGCGGTGAGCTGCGCTGCGATCGCCAGGCCGAGCCCTGTCCCGCCGGTGTCGCGGTTGCGTGATGTTTCTACCCGATAAAACGGCTGTAATACCGCCTCCAGCTCGGCATCCGGTATCCCCGGCCCGCCGTCCATGATGTGAATCACCACCTCTCCGGCAGCCGAGTCATCAATGCTAATGGTGGCGTAGTCGCCAAATTTCAGGGCGTTATCCAGCAGGTTGGTCATCACCCGGCGCAGCGCCTGTGGACGCGTGACGATGGGCAAACGGTTTTCGTCTGCCTGAAACTGCACGTTTTTACCGATGTCCTGATAATCGCAGGCGATGCTGTTTATCCAGGCGTTCAGCTCCAGCTTCAGCGAGGTCTCTTCCAGTGATTCTGATGACCGGGCATACGCAATACCCTCCCGCACCAGACGCGACATGTTATCAAGGTCGTTTAAGAGCTTGTCGCGCAGGTCAGGCTGATCCGCCATTTCAACACGAAGCTTCATGCGGGTAATGGGCGTCTGGAGATCGTGCGATATGGATGCCAGGATCTGCGCCCGCTCCCTGAGATAGGACTGAATGCGCGCCTGCATCGCGTTGAAGGCATGTGCTGCCCGCTGCACCTCGACTGGCCCCTTTTCCGTCATTGGCGAATTGGCAGCCGGGTCCAGGGAGTCTACCGCGCGGGTAAACTGTGAAAAAGGCCGTATCACCTGGCGTACGGCAATCCAGGAGCAGGCAGCCAGTACGAGCAGCTGCAAAATAAGAACAACGGGCAGCCAGCTGGCGACCGGCGGCATCCGTGGGATCAGGTCAATGGTCAGCGGCGCGCCATCATGTAGCGTGAGATGCGCCTGGATATGTGAAATGGCGCCGGGAACGGCGGTGAAGCTGAGCGGGTACTGTTCCGCAAGCGTCGCTTTTAAGGTTCGGATGGCGTCCCGGGAACGCTTGTCCGTCGGCGCGTTCCCGGGCTCTCCCGGCCCCAGAATATAGCGATAGTTACCCCGTTCAAGGCGCGGCAGCCAGGCCGCGCGCTCGCTGGCGGGTAAGCGGTCTAAAATAGCCACGCTGGTCGCGACATCGTATTCCAGATTACCGAGCATCACCGTTCGGGCGCTGTGCATTCGCTCTATCATGACCAGCGTCAGGCTCAGGGCATTGGCGAGCAACAGGCCGGGCAGCACGACGATCAGCAAGCGGGCCAGCAGCGAGCGAGGCCAGAGCGTCATTCGTTAGCCTCTTTGATGGTGACCGGCATGGTAAACACATATCCCTCGCTGCGCACGGTTTTGATATACGCGGGCGTGCGAGCATCTTCATTCAGACGCTGGCGAACCCGGCTAACCAGCAGGTCGATTGAGCGTTCAAACAGCTCGGCGTCACGCCCCTGCGTCAGGTTGAGCAGCTGATCGCGGGTCAACACCCGCTGCGGGTGGTCAAGGAAAACGCGTAGCAGGCGATACTCCGCCCCGCTGAGCGCCACAATCACCCCTTCCGGGTCGATCAGGTGGCGGGCAACGGTATCGAGCTGCCATTCGCCGAACGTCACCAGCCGCCCTGCTTCCGTCACCTGTAAATTGGGCGGCATCGTGCGAAAACGGCGTAAAATCGCTTTGATACGCGCCAGTAATTCTCGCGCGACGAAAGGCTTTACGACGTAATCGTCGGCTCCCATCTCCAGACCCAGGATCCTGTCCGTCTCCTCGTTGCGCGCCGTCAGCATCAGGATGGGCAGATCTTTATATTTCCCGACGCGTAATTGCCGACACAGCGTAAGCCCGTCGTCGCCGGGCATCATAACGTCCAGCACCACCAGGTCGATATGCTGCTTGTCCAGCACGACGCGCATCTCTTTGCCGTTTGCCGCGCCAGAGGCGCGATAACCGGACTTAACGAGATAGTCGATAATCAGTTCACGAATATCCCTGTCGTCATCGACGACAAGGATATGATCAATATGCTCCACCGAAATCTCCAGACCGAAGGGTAACGTACTGAAAATAGCACATTTCAGAGTTTGTCAGCGTCAACAACTGCCTTGACGAAATCCTGCGGATCTTCCTGAGGCGGATTGTGCCCCACGGTTGCGCCGAATGTACGGTGTTCATACTTACCGGTGAATTTACCCGCGTAGGCCTGCGGTGCCGGATGCGGCGCCCCGTTGTTTCCGCCTTCGATGGTGATCGTCGGAACGGTGATATTCGGCAGCGTGGCCAGTTTTTGCTCGTAGGCGTCGTATTTGCGCTCGCCTTTTTCCAGCCCTAAGCGCCAGCGATAGTTGCTGAGCGTTACCGCAACGTGATCCGGGTTATCAAGGGATTTGGCGCTGGCGTTAAAGACAGCGTCGCTAAATTTCCAGTCAGGTGAGGCCTGAGACCAGATCAAACGAGCGAAGTCATGCGTGTTTTTGGCATAGCCTTCAGCGCCGCGCTCGGTGGCGAAATAGAACTGATACCACCACTGCTGCTCCGCTTTTGGCGGCAACGGCTGTTTACCAATCTGCTGGCTGCTGATGAGATAACCGCTTACCGAAACGAGCGACTTAACGCGCTCTGGCCACAGCGCCGCAACGATATCGGCCGTACGGGCACCCCAGTCATAGCCTGCAAACACCGCCTGCTTGATATTCAGGGCGTCCATCAGATTCACGATATCTTTCGCCATCGCGGAAGGCTGGCCGTTGCGCGGCGTTTTTGCCGACAGGAAGCGCGTAGTGCCGTAGCCGCGCAGAGAAGGCACAATCACGCGGTAGCCTTTTGCCGCCAGCGCAGGCGCGACTTCAGCGTAGCTGTGAATATCGTAGGGCCAGCCGTGTAACAGAATGACCGGTTGGCCGTCTTTAGGACCAATGTCGACATACCCGACGTTAAGATCGCCGGCGTTAATTTGCTGTGGACGATCGAAAGCCGCCGCTAAGTTAGTGCCGGTGACTTCGGCCTGACATGACATGACGGTGCCAAGGGAAACGGTGAGAGCAAGCGTTGAATAAGCGAGTTTGCTGAACATGTTGGTATCTCCGGTTGAGTACAATTCACGGGGATATAACAACAGTTCAATGTATAGCGGATATGTGCGGAAACGCGTTTATTGCAAGCCTGTGTATGTATCTGGAACACGGATACAGTGTGATACAAACACAGGCGTTTTTGCCTTAAAGGGAGAGACGATAGCGGACGTAATCGTCAGCGTCACCGTATCGATCGTAGAGTTTACGTGCCGGATTGTTCTCCCGGGTAACCCAGTAAAGCTTTGACCACCCTTCGCGCTTGCCTTCCACTATCAAGGCATCAATAAGCGCCTTACCCGCTCCCGCGCCGCGCTCGGCTGCATCAACAAACAGATCTTCCAGGTAGCAGATGGGCGCGGTCGACCAGGTTCCTTCGTGCAGAACACACATTGCGAAACCGATGACCTTTGCGTCTTTCTCTACCACGCGGCAGAACATCGGTGAATGCGCTGAGAGCGCCCTTTCCCATGTCGATGTGGTAACAGACTCTTCAAGGTAGCAATCATAAAAATGGGTATAGCCATCCCACAGCGGTCGCCACTGGGAATAGTCGTCTTCGCGTAGAGGTCTTACCGTGACAGCCATGCGTTCCTCACATTACAAGTCGATTACCATTTCAAAACAGCGTAAATCAGCCCCCGCCATACGCGAGTGATGATAGTTTTCGCGCAACGTCACAACAATATTTTGCCATTAAAGAGAGGTTGCCCATTTTTGGTAGTGAATAACCACAGCACGCCTCACCAGAATGTGATAGAGATGAAAATACCAGAACGCAAACAAAAACATAACGCTTAAATAAGGAGATCCGCAGATGACAATACCGGCCCTCACGACAGAACGTCTCCTGCTGAAACCGCTGGTCGCCGAAGATGCGGTTCAGATTCAAAAGCTGTATCCGCGCTGGGAGATCGTCCGCTATTTGGTCTCTTCCGTGCCCTGGCCCTACCCGGATAATGGCGCGGAAAACTATGTGAATAACGTCGCGCTGCCGGATATGGCAAAAGGGATAGCCTGGATCTGGAGCATTCGCCGTCGTGAGGTGCCGGATGCGTTGATGGGGATTATCTGTCTGTACGATGTTGACGATAATAACCGCGGATTCTGGCTGGCGCCGGAGTTTCAGGGACAGGGATATATGCGTGAGGCCAGCATTGCCGCGACGGATTACTGGTTTAATACGCTCAACAAACCCGTTTTGCGGGCGCCGAAGGCCGCCGCGAACAGCCGCTCCCGTCGTATTTCAGACAGCAGCGGCATGCGGCTCATCAGAACGGAAAAGAAAGCCTACGTCAGCGGGATATTGGACTCCGAACTGTGGGAGATCACCCGCGACGAGTGGAACGCCCATCAGGTCAGCTGATAGTGCTTATCCGGCATCAGCCTTTCCGGAATGTTCTCTTCATCGTTCATCTGCAGCAGATCGCGTTCCATCATGTTGCAGATGGCGTCCAGCGGAAGGTCGTTATCTTCTGTGCCAAACGGGTCTTCCAGCTCTTCCGCCAGGGTGTCCAGCGAGATGAAGGTGTATGAGATCAGCGCCGAGACAAACGGCGTCATGTAGTGCAGATCCACAACCAGCGCGAACGGCAGCATGATGCAGAACAGATACACAGTGCGGTGCAAAATCAGCGTATAGGCAAACGGCACTGGCGTTGTCGCAATCCGTTCACAGCCGGAAAGGACGATGGACATATCGTTGAGGCGGTTGTTCAGGCTGTGGAATAGGATGTCCGAAAGCTGCCCGTTACGCCGCCGCACGGCCAGCCACTCCCCCATGACCAGCAAAATACGGTTCGCCGGCGAGTTGGCGCCCATTACCTGAGCTAAAACGTCAGGGGCAAGATAGCGAGAGAGCTGGTCAGCGTTCATTTGCCGGCGCAGGGTCATGCGCAGGCAGTTGGCAAAGGCGATCTGCAGGCGGACAAATTCCCCCAGGTGCTTATCGTCCGGCAAGGTGTTTTTTACCTCGCGAAACAGCGAGCGTGCCGCTATCATCAGTTGCCCCCACAGCTGGCGAGCCTCAACGTAGCGTGAATAGCAGGCGTTGTTTCTGAAACCAAGAAAGATTGCGATCGCCACGCCGAGAATGCTAAATGGCGCCACGGTAAATTTGATGCCCAGCGAGGTATACCACGGCAGCATCAGGATAACGGCGATAGAAAGCAGGAAGTTGAGCAGCAGTCGGGTATAGATTTTGGGGAGTACCGAACCGTGCCAGACAAAAATCAGTTGTAGCCAGTGCTGTTTAGGACGAACAATCATAGTGAGATTCAGGCAAGAAAAGAGCGTGGCTATTAAACGTGATCCCCATCACGGTTGCAAGCATGTTAACGGAACATTGCATTCTCTCACCTGAAGAATGAAAACCGCACGGTGCTGCATTTGATTTTAAAAACAGGATAAATAGTATGTTGTAACTAAAATAATGCCTGTTTAAACCCGGCCGAAGCCGGGTCACGTAATTAGCAAAGCGGCTTCACCGCTGCACGCATGCCCTTCAGCAGAATGGCATCAAGATCCCGCGTCACCTGGTCAACCAGACCGTCCACCTTCGTCAGGTCCTGCTCCCAGTGCGCTTCTACGCTCAGCACGGCGTGCACCAATTCGCGGGTAGCGATTTGATTATCACGATGCTGCGCCCATAGCTGTAGATAACGTTCCAGCCAGAACGCATCATCCTGCACCGGATAGTTCTCTCCGTTACGCTCCGCGCGATAAAATGCGATCAGTGCCGCTAACGCAAACGTCAGACGCGCTGGCAGTTGACCTGAGGACTTCTGCCCTGCCAGCAGCTGCGGAAGAATACGCGTGCGATACTTTGTCATGCCGTTGAGCGCGATGGAAAGCAGCTGGTGTCTGATGTAGGGATTTCGAAAACGCCCCGTTACCGCGCTGGCGAACGACTCCAGTTCGTCGCGGGGCAAATCGAGAACCGGAATAATCTCCTCATAAATTGCTTTTTCGACGAAAGCGCACACGTCTTCATCATTCATCGTCTCGCCAACCGTATCCAGCCCGGCCTGATAGGCCACCGGTACCAGCGCCGTGTGCGCACCGTTAAGAATGGCGACTTTACGCTCTTTATAGGGCTTGATGTCGTCGACAATCAGCACGTTTAACGGGTACTTATCCAGGCGCAGTTCACCAGCCAGCGAGCCTGGGCCCTGAATTACAAACAGATAAAAGTGTTCAGCCGTGTCCAGGAACCCATCGTGATAACCCAGCTCGGCCTCTAGCGTGTCCACTTCATCCCGCGGGTAACCGGTTACGATACGGTCAACCAGCGTCGAGCAGAAGTGATTTGCCTCGTTCAGCCACTGGATAAAGGCGGCAGGCAGCGCCCACTCCTGGGCATAGCGCAACACAAGTTCACGCAATGCGTCACCGTTGTAGTCAATCAGTTCACACGGAATGATAACCCAGCCCTTGTCAGGCGCGCCGTTAAAGTGGCTAAAGCGCTCAAACAGCAGGCGCGTTAGCTTCGCCGGGTAGCTGACGGCTGGCGCATCGTCGAATTTATCCCCCGCGTGATAGCTGATTCCGGCTTCGGTGGTGTTCGAGAAAACAAAGCGCATATCCGGACTGTGTGCCAGTTTCAGAAAGGCGTCGTAATCGTCGTAGACGCTGATTTCACGGTTAACAGAGCGGATAAGTCGGGCTTCGCTCACCTCTTCGCCCTGCTCATTCAGGCCACGAATGATGGTGGTGTACAACCCATCCTGCGTGTTCAGCGACGGCGGGAAGTCGCTTTGAATAGGACGAACGATAACCACACCGGCGTTGAGATCGGTATGTTCATTCAAAAGGTCAATTTGCCAGTCGACAAACGCACGCAGGAAATTGCCTTCGCCAAACTGAATAATGCGTTCGGGATACTGCGCACCGGGAAAATCACGACGGTTGAGCGTGTTCACAAGAGGGTTCCTTTTAGGGTTGGTCATACAGCCTGATAAGATTGGTACGATAACTTATCAAAACTTTACGACCAGAAACCCTGTTTCGATCAATCCCCGGCGTGGTTGTGAAAAAATTATAAGAATTTATAGAACACCGACGTGGCCGTCATAGCGCCGTCCGGCATCAGGGCGTAGCGCGGGATCTCACCGACCTTTTGCCAGCCGGCACGCTGGTAGAAGGTTTCGGCGCCGCTGCCGGTGGAGGTATCGAGCACCAGAACCGAAATGTTTCTGGCCCGGGCCTCAGCTTCCAGCGCTTCCATCAGCGCCATTGCGGCCCCTTTTCGACGCGCTTTTTCATGAACCAGCAGCTTTGCCACGTCCGCACGGTGCGGCTGGTTTTCCGGCTGGTCGGTAATCAGTTGCACCGTGCCGATGACACCCTCCTGCGGATCAATACTGGCCAGCACCACGCGCTCGTTGCGCCCTACGCTGTCAGCTATGCCGAGCCAGAATGAACGGGCCTTCTCCAGGTTAAAGGGCAGCATAAAGCTGACGGATGCGCCGCCGTTTACGCAGTTTTCGAGGATCCCGGCCAGCGCATCAAGATGGGTGAGAATGTCGTCGCGGGTGAGGTTTTTGATGTGCAGTGAGGTATTCATTTTTTTGTCCTTACGTTGAATACCCTCACTTTGCATTTAACATTTCATTAACGCAAACGGAACGGTCATACGCTTTTGTTATGTCATCTGGCCCGCTGCCGCTGCTGCTTCATGGCATACATTTTTTCATCGGCATCTTTAAGCCACTGCTGCAGGTCGTTGCCGTTATGATCGAATTCGCTCAGCCCCCAGGAGAACAGAAGCGACCACGGATGTAGCTTGCGTGCATTGTAGTTTTCGACCTGCTCGGCAAGATACTGCATGGCAATCCACGCGCCCTTCTCATCCGTATCAGCAAACAGCACGGCAAACTCATCGCCACCAAAACGAACCAGCATATCCGCTTCGCGGAAAGAGGCGCGCATCAGCTGCGCCATGGTCTTTAACGCCTTATCCCCCTCTTCGTGCCCGTAGCGATCGTTAATCTCCTTGAAACGATCCAGATCCAGCCAGCCGAGCGTTAACGGCTCCGCCCGGCGTCGGGCGATGGAGAGCGTGAACCGCACGAGCTGGTTAAAGCCCCGTCGGTTGAATAATCCGGTCAATTCATCCGTGGTCGCCGCGCTGATTGCCGCAAACTCATCTTCAGCCAGCGCGCCCAAATCCCCCAGCACGGCGAGATCGGTCGCTGAGAACTCCCGCGGTGCGTAGTCAATCAGGCAAAGCGAGCCAACGCTTGCGCCGTTGCGTAAACGCAGCGGAAAGCCTGCGTAAAACCGCACGCGAGGTTCGCCGGCCACCAGCGGGTTATCTGCAAAACGATCGTCCTGAAGCATATCCCCGACGATCAGCGGTGCTTCGGTGAGGATGGTATGGCCACAAAAAGAGATGTTGCGCGGAACGGAGTCGGGTGCCTGCCCATCCGCCGACTTAACGATCAGCGTATGCTCATCAATAAGGTTGACCATGGCCAGCGGTACCTGGAAAAAGCGTTTTGCCAGACGCGTTAAGCGGTCAAACGCCGGGGAACTGTCAATCTCAAGCAGACCCGATTCGCGCAGCGCGTTAAGTCTGTCAATTTCATTTTCAGGTGTTGCAGGTGCTTTCATAATGTCTCCTGACGTAAAGCGTTACTCAAAGCGTAGCTTAAACCGAGACATTGTCAGCGTTCGACGTCCTGTTAAGCCGCTATCCATTTCACGTCAATGCGTTATGACAATTTGCTCGTCCGCCAGCCGGGTACAAGGCTGCAGGCGGCAAGCGCAGAACGCATTAAATATCATTTTTGGACGTTCATCTGTATCACCAGCCAGCGGTGGATCACGCTGACGATATAATGTTGCTGCTGCGCGCTCAGCTGCACGCCCTGGGGAATGTTATGCCATTTTGCCAGACAGCCCCGGCAGCAGGTCGCGGTGGCATGCTGGGCGATAAACACCGGGTGGCCACGCATGGGCGTCTGCTTGCCGTCGTTTGCGGGTTGCGCGGGTGCAAGGCGTTTAGCGACAAAATCGGCGGCATGCTCGTCAATGGTTTCGGCGCCTTTGTCCCAGCAGTACTGTCGTTCCTTATTGTCCAAGCGGAAGCGCGAGCGAAACGTCGATCGCGCCAGGCGGGAAAAGAGGCGATCCAGGTCAGACATCAGTATACAGAACGTCCCAGGCGCTGGGTCAGCTTCTCCAGAACCGCCACGCCGGCAAGTGAATTTCCCGTTTCATCCAGCTCCGGGCTCCAGACGGCAATCGCCATTTCATGCGGCACAATCGCCACCACCCCGCCGCCAACGCCCGATTTGGCCGGAAGGCCAACCCGCCAGGCAAACTCCCCGGCGTTCTGATACATGCCGCTGGTAGCCATCAGGGCGTTAACCTGACGCGCCTGAAGCGGGGAAACCACCTCCTGATCGAGATGCGGCGCGTGCCCCTGGTGCGCAAGGAACAGAAACGTCTGGGCCAGCTCAACGCAGTTCATCTTCAGGGCGCAGTAATGGAAGTAGTTTTGCAGCACGGTCGCCACGTCGTTGTGGAAGTTACCGAAGGATTTCATCAGCCAGGCGATAGCCGCGTTGCGGGCGGAGTGTTCAAACTCCGAGCGCGCCACCACCGAATCATAGGCAATATCGTCCACGCCAGAAAGCTGACGAACAATCTCAAGCATTCGCTGACGCGGTGCGCTGAGGCGGCTTTGCAGCATATCGCAGACCACCAGCGCCCCGGCGTTGATAAAGGGGTTACGCGGTTTACCCTGCTCGATTTCGAGCTGAAGCAGTGAGTTAAAGGGCTGGCCGGACGGATCTTTTCCCACGCGCTGCCAGATCTCTTCTTCCTCATACTGGCGCATCGCCGCGACCAGACTCAGCACTTTAGAAATAGACTGAATAGAAAAGCGTTCAGTGGCATCGCCTGCCTGGTATCGCTGTCCGTCTATGGTACAGATAGCGATGCCCAGCTTATTCCCGCTCACCGAGGCAAGGGCCGGAATGTAGTCGGCCACCTTCCCCTTTCCTAATAACGGACGAACCTGCGCCAGAATCTCGTCCAGCATCTCATTATGGATGACCGCAGCCACTCTTTGCTCCTTGCCCTCAGGCTAAAACGGGCTGCGAGTATAACAGAGGCTAATGTATTGCGTCAGGCGCTAAGACGAAAACGCGAAACGGCCTGCAATAAAAGATCGGACTGCTTTTGCAGGCGTTCAGAGGCCTCAGAGGCGTCAGAAACCAGCAGATCCGTCTGGCGCGAGACCTGATTCAGTGCCTGTAGCTGGCGCGTCATCTGGTGAATACTTTCTCCCTGACTGAGGGTAGCGGTCGAGATTTCATTCAGCAAACTGCTTAAATTGCCCACCAGACCGGTGACCTGCTGCAGATTCTCTTCCATCAGATTCACGGCGCGGGAGCCGTCTTCAATGCCCTGCACGGAGCGGTTGATCAACTCCTGAATAGTCTGCGTCGAGTGGCTGCTCTTTCGCGCCAGGAGCCCGACTTCCCGGGCGACGACGGCAAACCCGCGCCCCTGGTTTCCGGCATGGGCGGCCTCAATGGCGGCGTTGAGCGCCAGAATGTTAGTCTGAAACGCCACGCTGTCGATCATCGCCACGATCCCGCGCATCTCTGACGATCGCTCGACGATCGCCTGCATGGAGGCATTCACGGTCGACATCATCTGGTCGCCTCCTACGGCAGCCTGACGCGCTTCATCCGCGCGCGAGCTGGCGAGCCGGGCATAGCCGGTATTCCCTTCCACGTGGGTTTCCAGCGCCGCGATATGCGCTGTGACCTCCTCCAGCTCCTTTGCCTGTCGCGCCGACTGCTGGTACAGCTTCTGGTTTCCCTCCGCGAGGGAGCCAATGTTCTCCACCATCGTGGCTGTGGCGTGGCTGACCTGCGTCACCAGCTGCTGCAGGCCGCGCTGCATGGTGGCAACGCTGTCGCTAAGCTGCCCCGTCTCCCGGTTAAAGCGCATCACGTTTGGCGGCGTGCCGGAGAGATCACCAGCGGCCAGCCGGTTAATATGTGCAATAAGCCGACGCAACGGCGTAATCACCCACCTGGACATGCCGAACCAGACGGCTGCGGCGATGGCGAGCAGCAGAACCGGCGCCAGCAGGAACAACGTTTGCAGACCGGAGAGCTGCGCCATTAAGGCCTGACGCCCTTGCATGGCCTGCTTCTCGCTGGCCTGCTGATAGCGCGCGTAGTTGTCGTTAAAGTCGGTCTGAAACGCCTGTGCCGGCACGGCAAAAAAGGCATCAATGGAGTTGGTTCTGACAAGCGCTTCCGATTGCTCCTTAATGGCATCGTAGAAAAGCTGGTAACTGTTAATCAGCGCCTCATCTTTTGGCGGGCTGAGCGCCAGCCAGGCCTTCCATGCCTGCTGAGAAACCGCCAGCGACTTTTGTGCGTCGTCCATCAGGCTGTGCCAGCTTCCTTCCGAGCCGGTTTCTTTATCCTGCATAAACCAGACGCCGGAGCGGTTGAGCAGATCGCTCGCCGCCAGCAGAGAGACGCGCGCCAGATCCAGCTTGCTCTGCTGCTGATACACCAGCAGGTTTTGTCGTTCATTGCGCTGAGCTTCCTTCAGGGAGGCGTTCAGCAGAAAGGATGAGGAGAGCTGCAGCGCGGAGAAAAGGCCAATAATACAAAAGATACCCGTCAGCAGGCCAAACTGGCGAGGGATAAGACGCTGCGCAATACGGCGAAAAATTTGCGTTAGGTTCATAATTTTCTTCAGTAACAAGACGTTAGACGCGTGCGAGTCTACGAAACGAAAATGACAGAACCATTGCAGATAAATGACAACGGCCCTCGTGATGAGGGCCAAATAAATTACACGCGATCCTTCCACACCGTCTGCACATTACAGAACTCGTGCAAACCAAAATGGGAAAGCTCGCGGCCAAAGCCACTTTTCTTCACGCCACCAAAGGCCACGCGCGCGTCGCTGGCGCTGTATCCGTTGATAAACACCCCACCGCACTCCAGCTCGCGAGAGAATTTATCCGCAAGCGCTGCGTCGGCGGTGAAGACCGTGGCAGACAGGCCAAAGTCGCTGTCATTGGCAAGCGTCAGGGCGTGCGCCGCGTCTTTCGCAACGGTAATGGCCGCGACCGGACCAAACAGCTCCTGGCGGAAGGCCGTCATCGACGGGGTAACGTTCGCCAGCACGGTTGGCGCGTAATAATTCCCCTCACCGCTGATTTTCTCTCCCCCCAGCAGCAGCGTTGCCCCTTCTGCCAGGCTCGCCTGCACCTGCTGATGCAGTTCATCGCGCAGATCATAGCGCGCCATCGGGCCAAGGTAGTTCTCTTCTTCATCCGGCGAGCCCATCTTTAACGCGGCGACGGCGTCAACGAAGCGTCGTGTAAAGGTGTCTGCAATACCCTCTTCCACAATGAACCGTTTGGCCGCCGCGCACACCTGCCCGGTATTCTGGTAGCGCCCTGCTACCGCCGCCTTCACGGCAAGATCCAGGTCGGCATCGTTGAGAACGATGAACGGGTCAGAACCCCCCAGCTCAAGAACGCATTTTTTCAGCGCCGCCCCCGCCTGCGCGCCAATGGCTGCCCCGGCGCGCACGCTGCCGGTGACGGTTACCGCCGCAATGCGACGATCGTTAATCGCCTGGCTTACGCCGTCATTGGTGGCGTTCACCCAGCCGAATACCCCTTCAGGGAAGCCGGCGTCCGCAAAAATCTGCGCGATAAGTTCCGCCGAGCCAAGCACGTTGGGCGCGTGTTTGAGCAGATAGCTGTTACCTGCCAGCAGGATCGGCACCGCGCCGCGCAGCACCTGCCAGAGCGGGAAGTTCCACGGCATCACCGCCAGAATTGGCCCCAGCGGACGATACTCGATGACAGCGTTGTCATTCTCGACCTGCGTGGGTTCAGCATTCAGCATCGCCGGGCCATGTTCGGCATACCAGTCGCAAAGGCCCGCTGATTTCGCCACTTCCGCCCGCGCCTGCTGAATGGGTTTTCCCATCTCGCGGGACATCATCCGGGCCATCTCTTCCGCGCGACCGCGCAGCGCGGTGCCGAGATCGCGCAGCTTCTGCGCCCGGTGGGCTACGCTTTCGCACCGCCAGTGACGAAAGCCCGCATCAGCCAGCGCGATGGCACGTTCAACCTCTTCCTGCGTCGCCCACGGATATGAGGCGAGCGTTTCACCCGTTGCAGGGTTAACGGACAGAGCATGTGTAGCAGATGAATATTTCATGATGTTCTCCACGCATTTCGGTTGATTAAGTGTGGCTCACTCTGCTATTTCTTAAAAATGAATAATACTGACCACCTTATTCACGAAACGAGAATGCTATGGACTTAACCCAGCTTGAAATGTTTAACGCCGTCGCGCTGACGGGCAGCATCACCCAGGCGGCGCAGAAGGTGCATCGCGTTCCTTCTAATCTGACGACCCGCATCCGCCAGCTGGAGGCCGATCTTGGCGTGGAGCTGTTTATTCGTGAGAACCAGCGCTTGCGCTTATCTCCCGCCGGGCATAACTTCCTGCGCTACAGCAGACAGATCCTGGCGCTGGTGGATGAAGCGCGCATGGTCGTCGCGGGCGATGAGCCGCAGGGGCTGTTTGCCCTTGGCGCGCTGGAGAGCACCGCCGCCGTGCGCATCCCTGAGACGCTGGCGCAGTTTAACCAGCGCTATCCGCGCATCCAGTTTGCCCTTTCTACCGGGCCGTCCGGGACGATGATTGATGGCGTACTGGAGGGAACCCTGAGCGCCGCCTTTGTCGACGGGCCGCTGTCGCACCCGGAGCTGGAGGGGATGCCGGTCTACCGGGAAGAGATGATGCTGGTCACCCCTGCCGGGCAGACGGAGGTAACGCGCGCTGCGCAGGTGAGCGGCAGCGATGTTTATGCTTTTCGCGCAAACTGCTCGTATCGCCGACACCTGGAGAGCTGGTTTCATGCAGACAGAGCCGCGCCGGGACGCATTCATGAGATGGAGTCCTATCACGGCATGCTCGCCTGCGTCATCGCGGGCGCGGGCATCGCGCTGATGCCGCGCTCAATGCTGGAAAGTATGCCAGGCCACCATCAGGTTGAAGCCTGGCCGCTGGCGGAAAACTGGCGCTGGCTCACTACCTGGCTGGTGTGGCGACGCGGGGCGATGACCCGCCAGCTGGAAGCCTTTATAGCGCTGCTAAACGAACGTCTTCAACCAGCGCCTTCACCATAAAAAGGCTAAGCGGATCGTCCACATACGGGGCAAACGCCGAACGCCGATCGTAGCCGCTTCGTTCATAAAGACGAATCGCGGCATGCTGTTTGATGCCCGTTTCCAGCCGTACGGTATGGCAGTGACGGCTCTGGGCCTCATCTTCCAGCGCGGCCAGCAGCTTCTCAGCCAGATGTTGCCCGCGATGGGCCGGATCGATATAGACCCGCTTCATCTCCCCCGTTCCGTCGCCGTTGAGCACGATAGCTCCACAGCCAACGGCCTGAAGCTGCGTGTCGCGGACGATCATCAGGATAAGGGATGTCGCGGGCAGTTCTGAAAGATCGAGCAGATGGTTGCTTTCGGCGGGATACAGTTCGCTCTGATAACGGTCGAGTGCCGCAATCAGCATAAGAATGTCCGGGTGACGTGCAGATTCAGAGGTAATGGAATACATGGCAGGCTCCTTGCTTTATTTGTGAAACTCAATGTCAACATAGCGCAGGCCTGCCAGGCTGCTTCATAGTATTAACTTATCGCGTAGCCGCTAGCGTAAAAAAATCCGCCCTTTCAGGTACAGGGTGGCCTGACCGGCAATGAGTACGCGGTCGCCCTTCAGCTCGCAGCGCAGATCCCCGCCGCGGTACGACACCTGGCGGGCATTGAGCGACGTCTTACCCAGCCTTTCACTCCAGTAGGGGATCAGCATGCTGTGCGTGGACCCGGTAACCGGATCTTCCGGCACCCCTTCGCCCGGGCAGAAAAAGCGGCTGACGAAGTCATATTCCCCTTCGCCCGGCGCGGTTACGCAGACCATTTTGCCCAGCGGAACCATCGCGCCAATATCCGGCGTTAATGCCTCCACCTGCTGCTGGCTCTCCAGCACCACGACGTAGTCTCGCCCGACGCGCACCTCTTTTGCCGCCGGGATGCCCAGCGCGCTAAACAGTGCAGGCGGTGGGTTATCGACGACCTCCGTGGACCATGCGGGGAAATTCAGCGTCAGCCAGTCGCCGCTACGTTTGACCGTCAGCTCCCCCACGAAGCGCGTGGAAAAGTGGATTTCCGTATGCGGATAGTCCAGATACTCAAAAATGACGTGTGATGCCGCGAGGGTCGCATGGCCGCAGAGGTTAATTTCATGCAGCGTGGTGAACCAGCGCAGTTCAAATCCGTCGTCGGTTCGCACAAAAAACGCGGTTTCCGACTGATTATGCTGCTGTGCCATTTTGAGAAGCGTCTCGTCCGGCAGCCACTCTTCCAGAGGACATACCGCTGCCGCGTTGCCACCAAAGGTTTTGTCGCTGAAGGCATCCACCAGATAAAAATCAATTTCCCGCATTGTCTCTTCCTCTTTTGTTATCAGTTTTAGCGCAGATACACAGTGCCTTTCAGGTAGCACGACGCTTGACCGCTCATCAATACGCGCTCCCCTTTCAGCTCGCAGCGCACATCCCCGCCGCGCGCCGAAACCTGACGGGCAAACATTGCCGTTTTCCCCAGCTTTTTGCTCCAGTAGGGGATCAGCATCGTGTGCGCGGATCCAGTCACAGGATCTTCCGGAACGGCAACGCCCGGTGAGAAGAAGCGGCTGACAAAGTCATATTCCCCTTCACCCGGTGCCGTCACGCTCACTTTATGCTCGCCCGGCGTCATCGCCGAAAAGCGCGGCGCAAGCGCTTCAACCTGCCGGGGATTTTCCAGCACAATCACCCAGGCGCGGCCTTTACGGGCTTCAACATAATGGCGGATACCGAGCGCCGCGAGCATCTCCGGCGGCGGCGTCTCTTCTCGGGTCGGACACGCCGGGAAGTCCAGCGTCATCCACTCTCCCTCCCGGCTGACCGTCAGTCGGCCAGAGGCGGTATCAAAGTGGATCCGCGAGTCGGGGTAATCGAGTTCATTAAACAGAACGTACGCGGCAGCCAGGGTGGCGTGACCGCAGAGATTGACTTCAGTGAGCGTGGTAAACCAGCGTAGCTCAATGCCGCCCTTAGTGCAGACGAAAAATGCGGTTTCCGACTGATTATGCTGCTGCGCCATTTTCAGTAACGTTTCATCCGGCAGCCATTCGTTCAGCGGGCAAACCGCTGCCGGATTGCCGCCGAACGAGGTATTGCTGAATGCATCTACCAGATAAAAATCAATCTCCTGCATTGTCTTACCGCCTGTCTGTGCTGTGTTGTACTTTTATATTCAATGAAAACAACGCCCCCGGCTACCGCTTTCATAAGGTAAATATTGAGATCTGCGTCACATAATGGTTGAGTTTTCGCCGTATGGCGTTTTAAGATCGCCTTCTCATCTTTCCAGCAACGAATCTCCGACATCCCTATGACAACGAACACAGTTTCCCGCAGGATCGCATGGCTACGCGTGGTCACGCTGGCCATTGCCGCATTTATTTTTAACACCACAGAATTTGTTCCGGTTGGGCTGTTGTCTGACATAGCAGAAAGCTTCCAGATGGAAACGGCGCAGGTGGGGATTATGTTAACTATCTACGCCTGGGTGGTGGCGCTGATGTCTTTGCCGTTTATGTTGCTGACCAGCCAGATGGAGCGGCGCAGGCTGTTGATCGGCCTGTTTGCCCTGTTCATTGCCAGCCATGTCCTGTCGTTTATGGCGTGGAATTTTACGGTGCTGGTCATTAGCCGCATCGGCATTGCCTTTGCCCACGCGGTGTTCTGGTCCATCACCGCATCGCTGGCTATTCGGCTCGCGCCGGCGGGTAAACGCGCCCAGGCCTTGAGCCTGATTGCCACCGGTACCGCGCTGGCGATGGTGCTGGGGCTGCCCATTGGCCGCATCGTGGGACAGTACTTCGGCTGGCGTACTACCTTCTTTGCCATCGGCATGGGCGCGCTGGTGACGCTGGTGTGTCTGATTAAGCTGCTGCCCGCGCTGCCAAGCGAACACTCCGGCTCGCTGAAAAGCCTGCCGCTGCTGATGCGTCGCCCGGCGCTGCTGAGTATCTACCTGCTTACCGTTATCGTGGTCACCGCGCACTACACGGCGTACAGCTATATTGAACCGTTTGTGCAGGTGGTCGCGGGCTTTAGCGCAAACTTTGCCACCCTCTTACTGCTCATTCTCGGCGGCGCGGGCATTATTGGCAGCGTGCTGTTTGGTAAACTGGGTAATCAGCATGCCTCCTTGCTGGTGAGCAGCGCCATCGGCCTGCTGCTGGCGTGCCTGGTGCTGCTGCTGCCTGCGTCAGGCAGCGAAAGCCAGCTGGCGATCCTGAGCCTGTTCTGGGGCGTGGCGATCATGATTATTGGTCTCGGCATGCAGGTGAAAGTCCTGGCCCTGGCGCCGGATGCCACGGACGTGGCGATGTCGCTGTTTTCGGGGATATTCAATCTGGGGATTGGCGCGGGGGCGCTGGTGGGCAATCAGATTAGCCTGCACGTATCGATGTCGGCGATTGGCTATCTGGGGGCGATTCCGGCGCTCGTCGCGCTCGTCTGGTCGGTACTCATCTTCCGCAAGTGGCCGGTGGCGCTGGAGGAACAGGGGCAGCACGGGTAAGGTGCGTTTGTGCCGGGCAAGGCGTAGCCGCCACCCGGCAATGACATCAGTGGTAGGTCTTAATAATCTCCAGCACGCCGTTAATAATAAACTGCACGCCCATACAGACCAGTAAGAAGCCCATCAGACGGGAAATCGCCTCGATACCGCCCTTGCCCACCCAGCGCATGATCGCACCGGAACTGCGCAGAGACGCCCACACGATAACCCCAATAAGCGCAAAAATTAGCGGTGGCGCAACGGTCAGTACCCAGTCCGGGAAGGTAGAGCTGTCGCGCACCGTCGATGCAGAACTGATGATCATCGCGATGGTTCCCGGCCCGGCCGTACTCGGCATGGCCAGCGGTACAAAAGCAATATTCGCGCTCGGTTCGGACTCCAGCTCTTCTGATTTGCTGGTTGCCTCCGGAGACTCGTGCGCTTTCTGCGCCGGGAACAGCATGCGGAAGCCAATAAAGGCCACAATCAGCCCGCCCGCTATACGCAGCCCGGGAATTGAAATCCCGAAGGTGTTCATCACCAACTGCCCGGCGTAGTAGGCCACCATCATAATGGCAAACACATACACCGAAGCCATCATCGACTGATGGTTGCGCTCGGCGCTGTTCATATTCCCTGCCAGCCCCAGGAACAGCGCCACCGTCGTTAACGGGTTAGCTAACGGCAGCAGTACCACCAGCCCGAGACCAATTGCTTTTATCAAATCCAACATAGTGCGTTGTTGTCCTTATCCACATTTAACATCGCAATTATAGGGTGAAAGTGTGACGTTCAGCCATCGGCGCAACGTAACGATAGTTTTCCTTTGGGAACGATACCCGTTAGTTATCTTCCTGATTTGAAAGGTTGCAAAAATCGTTCATGAAACGTTTTAGCAATTTGTGGCATCGGCTGATTCATTCAGTTGACTTATACTTGCCTGAGCAATAATATCTGCCGTGATTAAACTACTTGCCAGGGCAACCATTGTGAAAAGCACCAGTGATATCTTTAACGACGTTGTTCCGCTGGGTCGTCTTATTCATATGGTTAACCAGAAAAAAGATCGCCTGCTCAATGACTACCTGTCACCGCTGGATATCACCGCAACACAGTTCAAAGTGCTGTGTTCCATTCGCTGCGAAGTGTGTATCACGCCGGTTGAGCTGAAAAAGGTGCTCTCTGTCGATCTGGGTGCGTTAACCCGCATGCTCGATCGTCTCGTCTGCAAAGGATGGGTAGAACGAAGCCCTAACCCGAATGACAAACGCGGCGTACTGGTCAGGCTCACCAGCGATGGTGCGGCTATGTGCGAGCAATGTCATCAATTAGTAGGACAAACACTGCATCAGGAACTAACAAAAAACTTAACGGCAGATGAAGTGGCTACCCTTGAGCTTTTGCTGAAGAAAATACTGCCGTAAACAGAAAAAGAGGTATGACGATGTCCAGACGCAATACTGACGCTATCACTATTCATAGCATTTTGGACTGGATCGAAGATAACCTGGAATCGCCGCTCTCCCTTGAAAAAGTGTCTGAGCGTTCAGGTTACTCCAAATGGCACCTGCAACGGATGTTCAAAAAAGAGACCGGTCATTCATTAGGTCAATATATTCGCAGCCGCAAGCTGACGGAAATTGCCCAGAAACTGAAAGAAAGCAATGAACCGATCCTTTATCTGGCGGAGCGTTACGGATTTGAATCACAGCAAACCCTCACGCGTACGTTCAAGAACTATTTTGACGTGCCGCCTCATAAGTACCGAATCACCAGCGTGCCGGGTGAATCCCGTTACCTGTATCCGTTAAAACACTGTAGTTAATCATCGCCTGTAAAAGACGTAACCGAGGAAAAAATGAAAGTTACCGCCTCCGCCGCCCTCGCCTTGCTGGTGCTGTTTTCCAGCCAGACCTTCGCGGAGCAAACCCCAGGTGCAACGCAGCAAAATAATCATGACACGATGATTTTGCCGTCAGCACATGACCAGTCGCCTTATGATTTCAACCACATGGGTGCTGGTAGCGACAAATCCGACGAATTAGGCGTGCCTTATTATAATCAGCACGGCCTCTGATTCGTTTTTGCCCCGCAGCAGCGGGGCTTTTTTATGCCCTATCCCCTTACCCGCGCCGCCCGGCGAACCCGCAGGCCAAACACGTTGATGTACAGCCCGGCCATAATCAGCACGGCACCGAGCAGCTGCAGCGCGCTCAGCGTTTCATCCAGCAGTATCGCCGCACTGGCAAGCCCCACTACCGGGACCAGCAAAGACAGCGGCGCGACGCGCCAGGTCTCATAGCGTCCCAGCAGCGAACCCCAGATCCCGTAGCCCACGATGGTGGCGACAAACGCCAGATAGATAAGAGAAAGGATCGTGGTCAGATCGATCTCGACCAGGCTGTTCAGCATCACCTCCGGGCCATCCAGAATAAACGACGCCACCAGAAACGGGATTATCGGAATCAATGCGCTCCAGACCACCAGGGACATCACCTGAGGCCTCGCCTCGTGCTGCATAATCAGCTTGTTGAAAATATTGCCGCACGCCCAGCTCAGCCCCGCCGCCAGCGTGAGCATAAACCCTAGCAGCGCCACATCCTGACCGTTCAGGCTGGCTTCAATCAGCACCAGAACGCCAAATACCGCCAGCGTTATCCCCGCCAGCTGCTTGCCCTGCAGGCGTTCGCCAAACACAAATGCGCCGAGAATAATGGTAAAGAACGCCTGCGCCTGTAACACCAGCGAGGCCAGACCGGCCGGCATGCCGAACTTGATGGCGCAGAAGAGAAACGCGAACTGGCCAAAACTGATGGTCAAACCGTAGCCCAGCAGCAGTTTTAACGGGATTTTCGGACGGGCGACGAAAAAGAGCGCCGGGAACGCCACCAGCATAAAACGCAAACCGGCCAGCATCAGCGGGGGCATGTTGTGCAATCCCAGCTTGATGACCACAAAATTGAGCCCCCATACCACGACCACCAGCAACGCCAGCAGTCCGTCTTTACGCGTCATACCCTGCCCCTGAATTATTAATAATTTGTTAACACTTCAAGGTAACAGAAAAAAGTGTGCCGCGAGAAGATCATTATTTCTGGCAGGCAGCTGAAGCACTTAGGGATAAATCGGGTGCTATACAAGCCCCTTATGTCATGGTAATCCTGTTAACACTCGTCTAAAAAAAGCATAAGCAACCGTCGGGAAGGAATATGAAACCATCTCTCAGGCGCTCAACCGCAGCGCTGCTGGCATCGTCATTGTTATTAACCATCGGTCGGGGGGCAACGCTGCCGTTCATGACCATTTATCTCACGCGCGTGTTTAATATGAGCGTCGAGAATATTGGTTATGCCCTGACGATTGCGCTGACCGTTGGCGTGGTGTTCAGCCTGGGATTTGGCATTCTGGCCGATAAGTTTGATAAAAAACGCTATATGCTGATCGCGATCGTGGCTTTTATCGCCGGTTTTGTCGCGATTCCGCTGGTGGATAACGTCACCCTGGTAGTCCTGTTCTTTTCCCTGATCAACTGCGCCTATTCCGTCTTTTCGACGGTGCTGAAAGCCTGGTTCTCCGACGTGCTCACCTCAAGCCAAAAAGCGCGTGTTTTCTCGCTCAACTACAGCTTTCTGAACATTGGCTGGACGGTCGGGCCGCCGATTGGCACCCTGCTGGTGATGTACAGCCTGCAGCTGCCGTTCTGGCTGGCGGCCTTCTGCGCCGCGCTGCCGCTCGGGTTTATTCATTTCTTCGTGCAAAAGAGCGTCGCGCTGGATACCGCCGAGGAGAAGATGCCCTGGCAGCCGTCGGTGCTGCTGAAAGATCGCGCCCTTTTCTGGTTCACCCTCTCCGGCCTGCTCGCGTCTTACGTGGGCGGATCGTTCGCCAGCTGCATTTCGCAATACGTACTGGCCGCCAATGCCGACAGCGATTTTGCCCAGAAGGTGGTCGCTGTGGTGCTGCCCGTTAACGCCGCCGTGGTGGTGACGCTGCAGTACGCGCTGGGACGGAAGATCTCCGCCAGCAATATTCGGCCTTTAATGACCGTCGCAACGCTGTTTTTTATCCTGGGGCTGGGAGGCTTTATGCTCTCCGGGGAGAACCTGATTTACTGGGGCATCGCCGCCGCCATCTTTACGCTGGGTGAGATTATCTACGCACCGGGTGAATACATACTGATCGACAACATCGCCCCGCCGGGGATGAAGGCGAGCTATTTTTCCGCGCAGGCGCTGGGCTGGCTCGGCGCGGCGGCAAACCCGATGATCACCGGCATTATCCTGACCAACCTGCCGCACTGGTCGCTGTTTGCAATCATGATGGTTGCCATCGTCGTTGCCTGGCTGATGATTTTGCGGGGAATGAGCGTGAAGGCGTGGAACGAATCCCCCAAAGCGGCGTAAAAAATAGTGGCCGGGTAAGGCGAAGCCGCCCCCCGGCAATAACGCATCAGTGGTGCAGCATCTCCTCCACCACCTGCTCTTTGTACATCTCGTTTGGATAATAGGTCGGCCAGTTGTCCATCTCTTTCAGCAGCGCCTCGTGGGAGGTATTGCCCATAAAAATATGGAAGTGCGATGAGGCTTTCGGCCCGATGATGTGGTCGCTGAACTGCACGAACTTCGGCGCCTTGCTGTCGGCATCCTTACACTCAAACAGATAGCGAACGCCTTTTTTGCCCGATGCGTAGGTCAGAATTTTGTAGCCACTGTAGTCATACTGACAGCTGCTGACCGCCTTGCCTCTGTGGAATTCCATTACGTTATTTTCAATGCCGATGGCATCCACGTCCGTGGCATATCCCTTGCGGTAGTACGCTTTCACCTCGTCAAAGGTTTTGCTTTTATCCTTCTGCGCTTTCTGTTTGAAGACCGGATCCAGCGAACCGTCCAGCAGGAACGGATACACCGACTGCCAGGTGCCGTCCCAGTCGGACAGCGTTCTGTCCTTCACGTCTTTATCCTCAAACACGCCGTTCGCCGCCTTCTGTTCCGCTTCGGTCATCTGATGGCCGTGCGAGTGAGCAAACAGCTGGCCGCTGACCAGCAGCGCCCCCAGAGTCATGGCAAATTTTCCAATATGTGCAGCCAAAGTAACACCCTCATTCCGTTTTATAAGAATGAGGATGTTATATTATAACATTTTAGATCGCAACCAGCCCGCGAACACCCTCCTGCTCCATATTTTCGCCCCTCCCGCGCTGAATGATAGTGCCGCGGGACATCAGGAGATAGCTGTCGGCCAGCTCGGCGGCAAAGTCGTAAAACTGCTCGACGAGCAGGATTGCCATGTCGCCTCTGTTTGCCAGGGTGCGGATCACCTGGCCAATCTCTTTGATGACGGAAGGCTGTATGCCTTCCGTCGGTTCGTCCAGAATCAGCAGCTGCGGACGGCTCGCCAGCGCGCGACCAATCGCCAGCTGTTGCTGCTGCCCGCCGGAGAGATCGCCCCCTCGGCGGTGCTTCATCTCTTTGAGAACCGGGAACAGCTGCCAGATCTCGTCAGGAACCTGCTTTGCCTCGCGGGCGGAAAAACGCGAAAGCCCAAGCAAAAGGTTCTCTTCCACGGTCAGGCGCGGGAAAATCTCGCGGCCCTGCGGGACATACGCCACGCCGGACTGCACCCGCTGGTGCGGCCTGCTGTGGGTGATCGTTTTACCCTGCCAGATGACCTCCCCGGTTTTCGCCGGGATCAGCCCCATCAGGCACTTCAGCAGCGTGGTTTTCCCGACGCCGTTGCGGCCCAGCAGACAGGTGACTTCACCGGGAGCGGCTTCGAAGCTCACGCCGCGCAGGATATGGCTGCCGCCGTAGTACTGATTCAGTTCGTTAACCTGTAACATCATCGCTCCTTAGCGGCCCAGATAGACCTCAATCACCTGCTCGTTGGCCTGCACCTCGCGAAGCGAGCCTTCCGCCAGCACGCGCCCCTGATGCAGCACCGTGACGTGGTCGGCAATCGTTTCAACGAAGCCCATGTCGTGCTCCACCACCATCAGGGAATGCTTGCCCGCCAGGGTTTTGAACAGCTCGGCGGTGTATTCCGTTTCCGCATCGGTCATCCCGGCGGCGGGTTCATCCAGCAGCAGCAGGTGCGGGTCCTGCACCAGCAGCATGCCGATCTCCAGGAACTGTTTCTGCCCGTGCGAAAGCAGCCCGGCGCGACGGTCCCGCTCGCTGCCAAGGCGCAGAAGAACCAGCATCTCGTCAATGCGGTCCCGCTGCTCGCCGTTGAGTTTTGCCCGCAGGCTCGCCCAGACGGATTTATCGGTTTTCATGGCGATCTCAAGGTTCTCCCACACCGTCAGCGCTTCAAAGACCGTGGGTTTCTGGAATTTTCGGCCAATCCCCTGGCGAGCAATGCCCGCAGGCTCCAGCCCGGTCAGGTCGATGGACTGGTCGTAAATCGCTCTCCCGCTTTTGGGTCGGGTTTTGCCGGTGATCACGTCCATCAGCGTGGTTTTACCCGCCCCGTTGGGGCCAATCACGCAGCGCAACTCGCCCACGCCGATATTCAGGGAGAGATCGGTCAGCGCCTGGAAGCCCTCGAAACTGACGTTAATGGCCTCAAGTTGAAGCACCGGGTCAGTCTGGTCCCGGTAGCGATCGCCGGGCAACTGGCGGGTAAATAACTCTTCCGTTGGCTGCATTATTTCTCTCCCTTACGCAACAGACCGTAGACGCCGCGCGGCAGGAACAGCGTGACGGCGATAAAAATCAGCCCCAGAAAGAGCTGCCAGTACTCCGGCATGGCAACGGTAAAGAAGCTTTTCGCCCCGTTCACCAGCGCCGCGCCAATCACCGGCCCCACCAGGGTGCCGCGCCCGCCCAGCGCCACCCAGATGGCGGCTTCTATCGAGTTGGTCGGCGACATTTCACCGGGGTTAATAATGCCCACCTGCGGAACGTACAGCGCCCCCGCCAGGCCGCACAGCACGGCAGAGAGCGTCCATACCAGCAGCTTGAACCCGCGCGGATCGTACCCGCAGAACGTCAGGCGGTTTTCCGCGTCGCGCACGGCGGTCAGGATGCGGCCAAACTTGCTCTTCGCCAGCGCAAATCCGGTGCCCAACGCCAGAAGCAGCAACAGCACCGTCGCCAGGAACAGCGCGATGCGGGTGGTCGTTTCCGTCACCGAAAACCCGAGCAGCGTGGTGAAGCCGGTAAAGCCGTTATTGCCGCCAAAGCCGGTTTCGTTGCGAAAGAACAGCAGCATGCCCGCGTAGGTCAGCGCCTGGGTCATAATCGAGAAGTAAACCCCTTTGATCTTCGAGCGGAAGGCAAACCAGCCAAACACCAGCGCCAGCAAACCCGGCACCATCACGATCAGCACCAGCGCCCAGGCAAAGTGCTGGGTGCCCCACCAGAACCACGGCAGCTCGCTCCAGGAGAGAAACGACATAAACGCGGGCAGGCCGTCGCCTGACGCCTGGCGCATCAGGTACATGCCCATCGCATAGCCGCCCAGGGCGAAGAAGATGCCGTGTCCAAGAGAGAGCATGCCGGCGTAGCCCCACACCAGATCCAGCGCCACCGCAACGATGGCATAGCAGAGGATCTTGCCGATGAGCGTCAGCACCCAGGTCGACAGCGCCAGCGGATGCGTGGCGGGCAGCAAGGCGAAAAACGGTAAAATCAGCAGACACGCCACCAGCAGGCTGCCTGCAATCTGTGTCGTGCGCGGCGCTTTACGCGCCAGCGTTAAGGTCAGCGGCTGGCTCATCAGTCAATCACCCTCCCTTTCAGCGCAAACAGCCCCTGAGGACGCTTCTGGATAAACAGGACGATCGCCACCAGAATCACGATCTTGCCCAGCACCGCACCCATCTGCGGCTCAAGGATTTTATTGAAAATGCCCAGCCCGAACGCGGCGGCCACGCTGCCTGCCAGCTGGCCTACGCCACCGAGAACGACTACGAGGAACGAGTCGATGATGTACCCCTGACCAAGCTCCGGCCCGACGTTACCAAGCTGGGATAACGCCACGCCGCCTAACCCGGCGATCCCTGAGCCCAGCCCAAACGCCAGCATATCGACGCGCCCGGTCGGTACCCCGCAGCAGGCGGCCATGCTGCGGTTTTGCGTCACCGCGCGCACGTTCAGACCAAGACGGGTTTTATTCAGAATCAGCCAGGTGAAGAACAGCACCAGCAGCACGAAGCCCAGCACCACAATGCGGTTCCACGGCAGGGTCAGGTTGGCAAAAACCTGCACCCCGCCGGAAAGCCATGACGGGTTTGCCACCTCCAGGTTCTGGGCGCCAAAGGTCATCCGCACCAGCTGGATGAGCATCAGGCTGATCCCCCAGGTCGCCAGCAGCGTTTCCAGCGGGCGACCGTACAGGTGACGGATCACGGTGCGCTCCAGCACCATACCAATGCCCGCCGTCAGGCAGAATGCGACCGGCAAGGCGATAACGGGATAGAGCGCCAGCCACTGAGGCGCAAGCCCGGCCATTGCCTGCTGCACCATCCACGTGGCGTACGCCCCCAGCATCAGCATCTCGCCGTGGGCCATGTTAATGACGCCCAGCAGGCCGTAGGTGATCGCGAGCCCCAGCGCGGCCAGCAGCAGCACCGACCCCAGAGAAAGCCCCATAAATGCCTGGCCCAGCAGATCGCCCCACATCAGGCGATGCGTAATCTGGCTAAGGCTCTCTTCTGCGGCCGCGCGCACGCCGGCATCCGGCTCGGTCTGCGCCTGGGTAAACGGAGTGAGTCTGGACTGTACGTCCGGATCGTCTGACTGGCCCAGCAGTTCGACGGCCCTGCGGCGCACCTCCGGCTGCGGGCTCGCCAGCTGGAGGTTTGCCACCGCCAGCAGCAGCGCCTGACGCGCCACAGCGTCCGCTTCATCCCCGGCGCGCTTTTCCAGAAAAGCGAGCATGTCGGGCTGAGCATCACGCTGGAGCTGACGGGCTGCCGCCCGCCTTTCGGTGACACTGTCACTAACAAGCTGATGCGTGGCAATGGCCGTTGCAGCCAGCACGCGCAGCCGGTTTGTCAGGCGTACGGCTTTGGTTTGCCCTACTGCCGCGCGGGCGTCACCGAGCGAAACCATTTCGCCATTACGCTTCGCAAAGGCGTGCTTTTGGCTGTCGGTATACAGGTTTTCCTTTTGCAGGGACTGAAGCAGCGGAAGCCTGGCGGCATCCGGCGCGGCGGCCCACTGCGTGAGGAGCTCCGCCTGCTGGCCGCGGCTGGCGGCAACAAAACGATCGGCATCCGATGCCTGCGCCATCCCTGGCAGCAGTCCGGAAAGCCATACAAGAGCGATGAACATGCGCATGGCGTTCATGACGTTTCTCCCTGAGGCAATGGCCTAGTTGCTGGCGGTTTTCATCGGCTGGTCGGGCTTTTTGTCATTTCCGGCGATGAACGGACTCCACGGCTGGGCGCGTACTGGCTGTTCCGTCTGCCAGACCACGTTGAACTGGCCGTTGCCTTCAATTTCACCGATCATGACCGGCTTATGCAGATGATGGTTGGTGGCATCCATGGTGAGCGTAAAGCCAGACGGCGCCTTAAATGACTGACCGGCCATCGCCGCGCGCACTTTATCCACGTCGGTGGTGCCCGCTTTTTCCACCGCCTGTGCCCACATGTGGATCCCCACGTAAGTCGCTTCCATCGGGTCGTTTGTCACGACGGTATCGGCATTCGGCAGCTTGTGCGCCTTCGCATAGGCTTTGTAATCCGCGACGAACGCCTGGTTGGTTGGATTATCCACGGACTCAAAGTAGTTCCACGCCGCCAGGTTACCCACCAGCGGTTTGGTGTCGATTCCGCGTAGCTCTTCTTCGCCGACAGAGAACGCCACCACCGGCACGTCGGTGGCCTTCAGCCCCTGGTTAGCCAGCTCTTTGTAGAACGGCACATTGGAGTCGCCGTTGATGGTCGACACCACGGCGGTTTTGCCGCCGGCGGAGAATTTCTTGATGCTGGCGACGATGGTCTGGTAGTCGCTGTGACCAAACGGGGTGTAAACCTCTTCGATGTCCTTATCCTCAACCCCTTTCGAATGCAGGAACGCGCGCAGGATTTTGTTGGTGGTGCGCGGGTAAACGTAGTCGGTCCCCAGCAGGAAGAAGCGCTTCGCCCCGCCGCCGTCTTCGCTCATCAGGTATTCCACCGCCGGGATAGCCTGCTGGTTCGGCGCCGCGCCGGTATAGAAGACGTTTGGCGACATTTCCTCGCCCTCATATTGCACCGGATAGAACAGCAGGCCGTTCAGCTCCTCGAAAACCGGCAGTACGGATTTGCGCGAAACCGACGTCCAGCAGCCGAACACCACCGCCACTTTATCCTGGCTCAGCAGCTGGCGTGCCTTCTCGGCAAACAGCGGCCAGTTTGAGGCTGGATCCACCACCACAGGCTCCAGTTTCTTACCCAGCACGCCGCCTTTGGCGTTGATCTCGTCGATGGTCATCAGGGCGACGTCCTTCAGCGGGGTTTCGGAGATGGCCATCGTGCCGGACAGAGAGTGCATGATCCCCACTTTGATGGTGTCGGCCGCCTGCACGCCAAAACTCATTCCCATCGCCACGACGGACGCGGATAACGCAAAGGCTTTTAATAAGGTACGACGCTGCATATTTTCACTCCTGAAAAAGAACGCTGTGCGAAAACGTCCGTTACGGCATGGACGCGGAAATAAAGGTGTCAGCGAAGCAGGAGCAAAAAGGATGCCAGAATGGAGGATGCGCTATTGCAGGAGACAGACGGCAGGATGTAAAGAGAACGACTCAGAATGGCACAGCGCTGCACTTTTATAATGCAGCGCTGAGGAAGCGGTTTTACCAGACTTCGCTGGCGATCTGCGTCACCAGACGGACCTTATCCCACTGCTGGGACTCGCTCAGGCTGTTGCCCTCTTCGGTGGAGGCAAAACCGCACTGCGGGCTGAGGCAGATTTGCTCTTTCGCCACGTATTTCGCCGCCTCTTCCAGACGGGCCTTCACGCCTTCCGGGTTCTCCAGCTCACCGTTTTTCGTGGTGATCAGGCCCAGCACCACCTGCTGCTTGCCCGGGCGAACGAAGCGCAGCGGCGCGAAATCCCCGCTGCGGTCGTTATCGTATTCCAGGAAGAATGCGTCAACGTTGACCGTCCCGAACAGCACTTCCGCCACCGGCTCGTAGCCGCCTTCGGAAATCCAGGTTGAACGGAAGTTACCGCGGCAGACGTGCAGCCCGATGGTCAGATCCTCCGGCTTGCCTTCCAGGGCCTTGTTCAGTACGCGGGCATAGATTTGCGCCAGCTCATCGGCATCGTCGCCGCGCTCGCTGATCTGACGGCGCTGGTCGTCCGAGCAGAGGTAGGCCCAGACGGTGTCGTCCAGCTGCAGATAACGGCAGCCCGCGTCGTAGAATGCGCGTATCGCGTCGCGCCAGGTGGTTGCCAGATCGTCGAAATAGTCGTTCAGATCCGGATACACCGTCGCGTCGATGTCTTTGCGCCCGCCGCGGAAATGGAGCACGCTTGGGCTGGGAATGGTCATCTTCGGCTGGGCATTGCCGCTGATGCTTTTCAGATAGCGGAAGTCTTCCAGCATCGGGTGGTCGCCAAAGCCCAGCTTGCCGGTCACGCGCACGCCGTGGGCTTTGGTTTGTACTCCGTTGAACTGAATCCCCTGCTGTGAATCGTAACGCTCAACGCCCTGAAGACCGTCGAAGAAATCGAAGTGCCACCAGGCACGGCGAAATTCACCGTCGGTCACCACATGCAGGCCGCACGCGCACTGCTGCTCGACGACGTGGCGAATAGCCTCGTCCTCCACCGCGCGAAGCTGTCCGGCATCAATCTCGCCGCTGGCGAACTTCAGGCGAGCCTGCTTGATGGCATCCGGGCGTAAAAAGCTGCCGACTACGTCGGCGCGGTATGGGGCGTGCTGTCGTTGCATGGAAATCTCCTCAGTCTGCCGGTATTAATTGCCCGCAGTGATAATTCATCATTTGAATCTTTAGACTTCTGGATGTCTAAATGTCCAAAAAAGATGTCATACCTTACCGTTTCCGGCAAACGAGAAAATTTCACGGGTGTTGAAAAAAATTCATCTTCACAGCGCGTCAGCGTGGGCCTGGCTGGCAAAGGCGTAGCGTTCATCTTCCCAGCCGGTGATGCCGCCGAGCATGATTTTGACCGGCAGCCCGAGACGCGCCAGCTTCAGCGCCGCCCTGTCCGCGCCGTTACAGTGCGGTCCCGCGCAGTAGACGACAAACAGCGTACCTTCCGGCCATTGGGCCATGCGCTCAGCGGTCATCTGGCTCCACGGCATATGCAGAGCGCCCGGCACATGGCGGCGGGCAAACTGCTCCGGGCTCCCCACCACATGCAGCAGCACGAAGTCCTGCTCATTATTGGCGATGGCGTGATGCACGTCGGCGCAGTCGGTTTCGACGCTCAGGCGACGCAGAAAATGGGTAACGGCTTCCTGCGGCTCGGCAGCCGGAAATTCAGTAACATAGCTCATGATCCTTCCTCATCTTTGGCGTTTGTGTTAACACTACTCTATCCACAAATTCAGCCCGTGAATGCGCTCGCTTATGCCAGAAAACAGCAAAAAGATGACAAACTTAAGACAGGTTACCCGTCCGCAGGTGGTGGTGCTGGCGTATGACGGGCTATGTACCTTTGAGTTTGGCGTGGCGGTTGAGATTTTTGGCCTGCCGCGTCCTGAGCTGGGCGACGACTGGTATCGTTTTGCGGTGGCGAGCGTGGATAGCGGAGAATTGCGGGCGACCGGCGGGATCCGCATCGTTACCGATGGGGACTTGAGCCTGCTTGCGTCGGCGGACCTGATCGTGGTTCCCGGCTGGCGGGGGCTGGACTCACCGGTTCCTCCGGCGCTCTGCGAGGCGCTGCGCCAGGCCAGCGCGCGCGGATGTCAGCTGCTGTCCATCTGCTCGGGCGTGTTCGTGCTGGCCGCTACGGGGCTGCTGAACGGACGTAAAGCCACGACGCACTGGCGCTACATTGACGCGCTTAAGGTTCGCTACCCTGACATCGAGGTGGTTGAGGATGTGCTCTACCAGGATGAGGGCGATATCCTGACCTCCGCGGGCAGCGCGGCGGGAATCGATCTCTGTCTGCACGTCGTCCGGCGGGACTATGGCATGGAAACCGCCAACAGCGTGGCGCGTCGGCTGGTGATCCCCCCTCACCGGGATGGTTCACAGCCGCAGCAGCTGAGCCGCCCGGTGGCGCAGCTGCGTGAGAGCCAGCGCCTGGGCCAGCTGTTTGATTTTCTGCACACGCACCTTGTCGAGCCGCACAGCGTCGACTCCCTGGCACGTCGGGTCGGCATGAGCCAGCGCACCTTTCTTCGTCGCTTCGAGGCGGCAACGGGCACGACGCCCGCACGCTGGCTGCTTAATGAACGCCTGCTGAGAGCAAAAGATTATCTGGAGAGCAGCCGTTTAAGCATCGACAGCATCGCGGAACAGACCGGGTTTGGTCAGGCGTCGACGCTGCGTCATCATTTTCGTCAGCAGTTCGCGCTTTCCCCGGCTCAGTATCGCAAACAATTTTCACGTTCTGATACTGCCCGCTAGCGGCAAAAGCGCAAAAAAAACCGCCATTATCTGGCGGTAAATGCTTGCATGGATAGATTTGTATTTTGGTCTCTACGTCCCCGACGCTCCATGGTCGGGCAGCGGATCTCATACAAACTAACACTGGCTGTCTCAACGAAAGCTAAACAGCCTGATTAACTCGCGCTGGTGTTGATTTGTAAATAGCGCATCAGGCCCTGCTCAGCGCTCTGCCTGGCATCATCGTTAAGGGCCTCGAGATAAAACGATCGCGATACGCCATAGGGAGCCTTTTCAGAGGGATATACCGCAAACTGGAATGTTTTTCCCCGTGCCGGATGGGTGCAGTCTAATTCCCAGCGCTGTTCATTTACTCTTTTACTAGTGCAGGCTACGCGTCCATAGTCGCTGGTTAAATAGGAACCAACGCGAATTTCAGCGGACTGAATATATTCTGGTTCGTCATTACCGATATAGCGAAATCCTGCGGTAGCCCCAACGGCAGCCACGAGGAGCGCAAGTGCGATTATTTTTTTCATTTATTTAGACTCATTCCTTAGCCAGAGAACCTCTATTATATAGGATTATCCTTAAAGTAAATGTCTGTTTCCGTACCAGAACAGGTAGTTTACAACGCGTAATTCGTATTTAGGATATTTCTTAAGAAGAATTCCGATCCTACAGTATTTGACACTTTCTTTGCCGTACTTTGAATTATTGAATAATAACGAGAAGAAATAATCGGCATGCTTATTCCCGCAATGTTATTCAGCGGTGAAACCATGGTGAAAAAAGGGTTATCTCTCGTCATGCTTATTTGTGCGCTGTTTTCCGGCCAGCTGATGGCCGGGCACAAAGGGCATGAATATGTTTGGGTAAAGAATGTGGAACATCAGCTACGGCATGAGGCCGACAGTGACGAGTTACGCAGTGTAGCGGAAGAGTCAGCGGAGGGTTTGCGCGAACACCACCTGTGGCAGAAATCGCGCAAACCGGACACGCACGTAAGGTAATTAACTGCCCTTGCGTTTCGGAAGGGTTTTCATCAGATCGTCCGGGCTCACGGACGCAACGATGCTGCCCGGCGGTGGCATTTTGAAAATGTGGTTTTTCATTTTGCCGATAACATGCATTTCACAAGGACGGCAGTCAAACTTCAGGGTCAGGACTTCGTCACCGTTGACCAGCTGCATGGGGGTGGCCTTCCAGCTTTTAATATTCCCTTTCGCCTGTTTCGGGCACAGGTTAAAAGCAAAGCGCAGGCAGTGCTTGGTGATCATAACCGGCACATCGCCCTTCTCTTCGTGCGCTTCATAGGCCGCGTCGATAAGCTGCACGCCGTGGCGATGATAAAATTCACGCGCTTTATGGTTGTAAACGTTGGCCAGGAACGATAAATGGGTGTCCGGATACACAGGCGCAGGAACGGATTCGGCCTTACGGCTGCCGCGCGGATACTGCGCCAGGCGTGCGGCATCCAGCATCTCTGCCGTTTCGCGGCGGAACTGGTTCAGCAGGCTGTTCGGCACGAACAGCGCGTCCGGCAGATTAACCTCGATGGCGCGCGCGTAGTAAATCGTCTGGCCCAGCTTCGCTACGCCGTCCTTCAGGCTGTTAAGCGCTTTATCCGCGTTGTTTGCCACCTCGAACAGGCCATCAAGGGTATGCGTTACGCTGATGCCGTCTTCGCAGGTCATGGTCAGGATCAGCTGCTCTTCCCAGCCGCCCAGCTCAATGTCCACCGCGATGCGACGCTCGCTGGAGGTTTTCAGCAACGCCTGCTGCCAGTTATGATCCAGGTTACGGTTGAGCGGCGCGTTCGGCCTTGCCTTGTAGAGATCGGCAGGCATTTCATTCGGCCAGACGCGGTAGCGGTTCTCGCCGGTTTTTTCGACCGTGTTGGCGCGGAAGCCCACCACTTCACGCTTAATCATTACGTTAAGGCCGTCGCCGTTCGCCAGCGGCTCGGTCACTTCAACGTCCAGGTGATCTTTCGCCACTTTCAGCACTTCACCGACCGGTAAACCGATAAACTTCGGTGAGTCAAACGCGCCGATATCCCCTTTGCGGGCGTTCACGAAATAGTCCGTGCTGCCGCGGTGGAAGGTTTTGTCCGTTGACGGAATAAAGAAATGTTCGGTACGACCGGCCGAGGCGCGCGCCAGGTCACCGCGATCTTCGATGATGGCGTCCAGCATCTGGCGATAGTGCGCGGTGATGTTCTTCACGTAGCTCATATCTTTGTAGCGCCCTTCAATCTTAAAGGAACGCACGCCCGCGTCGATCAGCGCGCCCAGGTTGGCGGTCTGATCGTTATCCTTCATGGAAAGCAGGTGTTTTTCGAACGCCACCACGCGACCCTGGTCGTCTTTCAGGGTATACGGCAGACGGCAGGCCTGCGAGCAGTCGCCGCGGTTGGCGCTGCGGCCCGTCTGCGCGTGGGAGATGTTGCACTGGCCGGAATAGGCCACGCACAGCGCGCCGTGGATAAAGAATTCGATCGTCGCGTCGGTTGCCTGGTGAATATCGCGGATCTGATTGAGGTTCAGCTCGCGGGCCAGAACGATCTGCGAAAAGCCCACGTCGGAGAGAAACTTCGCCTTCTCAACCGTGCGGATATCGCACTGGGTGCTGGCATGCAGTTCGATAGGCGGAATATCCAGCTCAAGCACGCCCATGTCCTGAACAATCAGGGCATCGACGCCGGTCTGGTAGAGATCGGTAATCAGACGCTGCGCGGGCTCCAGCTCATCATCATGAAGAATGGTGTTCAGGGTCACGAACACTTTCGCCCCGAAACGGTGGGCGAACGGCACCAGATCGGCAATATCGCGCAGGCTGTTGCTGGCGTTATGGCGGGCACCGAAGCCAGGGCCGCCGATGTAGACGGCGTCAGCGCCATGAAGGATCGCTTCACGGGCAATGGCGGCGTCGCGGGCCGGGCTTAAAAGTTCAAGATGATGGGATTGCAGGCGCATACTTCGTCGTTATCCGTTATGGTCAAAATGGCGGCTATTGTAGTCAGAAGTATGCGCCAGCGAAACAGTTTTGCGTAGCCTCAGCGGGGATAATGGATCAGAGAGTGAAAATGCACCGGCCGGTCGCTGCTGTTGCGGTAGGCGTGCGGTTTATCGCCGGCAAAACGGACGCCAGAATCGGCATGAACCGTCTGCCACTCACCGTTGATGTTCATCTCCAGCTCGCCGCTGATGACCACCACATGTTCAATCACGCCTGCCTCATGCGGCGTGGACTCGCTCAGGGCACCCGGTGCCAGCGTGATGGAGAAATGATCGAACCGGAGCGTCTCATCCCAGGGAAAGAGCGGTTTGACCACCATCGCCTGCTGCTGTGAATCAAACACAGCTGGCCTGTCCGCCTCTGGCGTAATGAAAGCGGAAAACGGGACGTTCAGCCCGGTGGCAATTTTCCACAGCGTCGACACCGTCGGGCTGGACTCATTGCGCTCGATTTGCCCGAGCATCGCTTTCGACACGCCCGTTTCGTCCGCCAGCTTCGACAAACTCCAGCCGCGCGCCTGGCGCAGCGTTTTCAGCGTTGCTGCAAGATGTTGTGTAATGTCCATGCTCCCTCCTGATGGCCCTGAGCATACCACTTGTACGCTATAGCGCACAGTGTTACCTTATCGCGGACGTTATAACGCACAGCGGAGTTTCTATGCGCCCTACCTCTCATCTCGTTCCAGTCGTACTGGCTGGATTTGTCGCCGTTCTGGTCGGTTACGCCAGTTCAGCAGCTATCATCTGGCAGGCCGCCGCCGCGGCAGGCGCCAGCGCACAGCAGATTGCGGGCTGGATGACCGCGCTGGGGGTTGGGATGGGCGTCAGCACGCTGGCGCTCTCCTGGTGGTATAAAGCTCCGGTGCTGACCGCCTGGTCTACGCCCGGCGCGGCGCTACTCGCCACCAGCCTGCACGGCGTGACGCTGGCCGAGACAATCGGCGTGTTTATCTTCGCCAATGCGCTCATTTTACTCTGCGGCATTACCGGGCTTTTCGCCCGCCTGATGAAGCTGATCCCACACTCACTGGCTGCGGCCATGCTGGCAGGCGTACTCCTGCAGTTTGGGCTGCATGCGTTTGCCCATCTGGACAGGCACTTTCTGCTGTGCAGCAGCATGATTGCCGCGTGGCTGCTGGCGAAAGCGCTGGCACCGCGCTATGCGATCGTCGTTACGCTGCTGGTGGGCGGGATCGTGGCGTGGGCGGGAGGTGACGTTGTCACCGATAAAATCACCATTTCCTTCGTCACACCTGAGTTTATTGCGCCCACGTTCACCTTCACCAGCCTGGTGAGCATCGGCTTGCCCTTCTTCCTGGTAACCATGGCCTCGCAAAATGCGCCCGGTTTCGCGACCATGAAAGCGTCCGGCTATCCGCTGGCGGTCTCACCGCTCATTATTTTTACGGGCGGGCTGGCGCTGCTGCTGTCCCCCTTCGGCGTCTTTTCCATCTGCATAGCCGCCATTACCGCCGCTATCTGTCAAAGCCCGGATGCCCACCCCGATGCCGGTAAACGCTGGCTGGCGGCTATCGCCGCGGGCGGGTTTTATCTGCTGGCGGGAGTGTTCGGCGGATCCATCACCGGGATAATGGCTGCGCTGCCGCTCAGTTGGATCCAGACGCTGGCCGGTCTGGCGCTGCTGGGTACCATCAGCGGGAGTTTATATCAGGCGCTGAATCATGAAGCGGAGCGCGACGCGGCTATCGTCACGTTTCTGATGACCGCAAGCGGCGTCACGCTCCTGGGCATCGGCTCGGCATTCTGGGGGCTGGTGCTGGGCGGCTTAAGCTATGCCCTGTTTTCACGCGCTCGCCGCGCGCAGCTGTGACGGCGTGATGCCCATGACGCTGCGAAAACGGTTACTGAAGTGGCTGGCGGAGTTAAACCCGCAGGCCAGCGCGATATCCGTCAGCGGCGTCGAGGTATGCTGCACCAGGTTTTTCGCTTTTTCCATGCGCCGTTGCATAACGTACTGATGCGGCGCCAGCCCCGTCGACTGGCGGAACATGCGGGCAAAATGATATTCGCTGAGTGCGGCCTGCGCCGCCAGATCGGCCAGCGTCAGGGGCTGTCCGAGGTTTTCTTCAATAAAAGCCAGCACGTTGCGCAGAACAAACGGCGATAGCCCGCCGGTAACGACCGGGAGCTTCCACTGAACGTTGGCGTAGTTTTGCAGCAGGTGGGTCAACAGCAGCGTAGAGGCCGTGCTCAGGGTGAGCTGGTTGGCCTGCTGCTGCCAGTCGCAACCAAGCAGAAACTGGCGGTACAGCGCGGTGATCTTCGGGTCGCTGCCAAAAATGCGCTCGTCCAGAGTCAGCGACAGGGGCCGCTTGTCCCAGATTTTTTCGCCCACATCGCGCAGGTGTTCATCGGTGCAGTAGAGATGGACAAACGACAGGTCATCGCGGATGTCCCACGTCGATTCGCTCTCTTTCGGCATCAGACAGAAACGGTCCGGCCCCCCGCCGTTCTTCCAGCCGCCCGGCGTCTTTTGATAGCTTTCGTAACCGTCGGCGACGTACAGACTAAGGGTATGATGATTGCTTTTAACCGTTATCGTATCGTGCTTGTTGTACCACGCCGCCAGCTGAATGCCGGAATTGAGCGCGACCGTTTCCCGCAGGACCGCATTCTGCTGGCGAAGCGTTTCAAAGGTATCGTAAGCGTGAGACATAACCGTTAGCGCGTTATTGAGTGAACTGTCAGTCTAAGAACTGTTGTCCCCCGTTGCCAGCCCCCGGAAAAGAAAAAAGCGCAAGATTTTGCAAGTCTAGCGCAAGCCGGTGAAAGCCCCAGACTGAGGACAGCGCCATACTGCGGGCTTCCGTGGTTTGAGAAGAGAAAAAATATGAACGCGTTATTATACGGACTGGTGGTGATCATCTGGGGAACCACCTGGATTGCCATTTTCCTGCAGCAGGGTCCCGTACCCGCCCCCGTCTCTATTTTCTGGCGTTTCGCGGTGGCCAGCGCCACGATGATGGTGGTGTTACTTGCCCTGCGCCGGTTGCGTAAGCTGGCGCTGCGGGATCATCTGTTCTGCATGCTTCAGGGATGCTGCGTCTTCTGCTTTAACTTCTGGTGTTTTTATACCGCGGCGGCACACATTAACACCGGGCTGGAATCGGTGATCTTCTCCATGGCGGTGCTCTACAACGCCATTAACTGTTTTATTTTCTTTGGACAGCGCCCGCCCGCGCGTTTCTGGACGGCGGCGGCGCTGGGTCTTGTGGGGATCGTGACCCTTTTCTGGGACGACCTGCTGGCCAGCGGCTGGAGCGTATCGCTCCTGACGGGCATTGGCCTTTCCGCCCTCGGCACGTACGGCTTCTCGCTGGGCAATATGATCAGCATGCGCCATCAGCGCAGAGGTCTGGAAACCATGACCACCAACGCCTGGGCTATGCTTTACGGCACGCTGGTGATGGGGGGTATTGCGCTCTTCAGAGGCGACAGTTTTACCCCGGAATGGACGGTCACCTACATGGGCGCGCTGCTCTATCTGGCACTCTTCGGCTCGGTGATTGCCTTTGGCGCCTACTTCACGCTGGTGGGACGCATAGGCCCCGGGAAAGCGGCCTACAGTACGCTGCTCTTCCCGCTGGTGGCGCTCTCTATCTCAACGGTGTATGAAGGCTACGTCTGGCACATCAACGGTATCGTCGGTTTGCTGCTGATTCTGGGCGGGAATATGGTGATGTTCACGAAACCAGAGACCTGGTTCAGGCGCCTGCGTACGGCGTAAAAAACGGCCTGCGCAATGCAGGCCGCTTAACGTTATTTCGCTGTTTTATGCACGTCAAACATGGTGGCGTCCGTCGCCATGTCGTCAACAACCTGCTTCAGCGTCGCAAAGGTCATCGGCGTACTTTCGTTATTCAGCTCTTTACCTTCACCTTTACGAACCACCTTCATCACCGGTTTATTGGTGGCCGCGTCGATCAGCTCACCTTCAAAGTAGAGATGGGTATCCATGGTGCGATGGCCGGTTGCCATCTGCGTACCTGCTACCACCAGCGCGACCGGCACCACTTCATAGAACTGCAGGCCTTCTTTCTGCGAACTCACCCCGGTAATAGCACCGCGGAAAATCAGGCTGTGTTTACCCGGTGTGGTCACAATCGGCTTACGGGTACCAATAGCCGTTTTCATTTTGTTATTGGTGTAATCCAGCAGCTCATCAAGCGTTCTTTTACCAATCTGAGTGGTTGGTTTTGGCGCTGGATAATAGGTAATCGGCGTCCAGATAATGCTGTCATAGTTGGCTTCGTTATAAGAAGGGTCAACCCAACGCAGCGTTGGTTTACCCGTTGCAGACGTCGTCTGCTGCAAGCCGGAATAATCTTTTAAAAAGCCTGAATATTGTTCTGGAGCCGCGACTTTTGAAGAACAGCCCGCCACTGCCAATAAACCAGTAAGCACTGCAACTTTAAAAAAAGTTTGAGTACGCATGATAGTTTTCCATGTAATCTGCAAGTATGCATTTGAAGTTATAGCAAAAGTTCGGCGGGTTTGTTGTGACAAAAAATGACGTGGGGAGCACAAATTGCGAAAAGAGTGCCCGGCAGCGTACCGGGCATAGAAAATTACTGATTAATATCCACCTGCCAGAACAAATGTTTGCCAAACGGATCGATTTCGTAACCTGTCACCTCTTTGCGCACCGGTTCGAAGATCGTTGAATGCGCAATCATGACCGCCGGCATCTGGTCATGCATGATCTGCTGCGCCTCTTTATACAGCGCTACGCGCTTGTCGCGATCGGTAGTTGATTTTGCTTCCGCGATAATTTTATCAAACGGCTTATAGCACCACTTCGCCGAATTCGAACCGCCGTTGGCCGAGGTGCAGGTAAACAGCGGGCCAAAGAAGTTATCCGGGTCGCCCGTTGCGGTCGTCCAGCCCATCAGGGCAGCCTGATGTTCACCGTCCTTCACGCGCTTGAGATATTCGCCCCATTCGTAGGTGACAATTTTGGTCTGCACCCCCACCTTCGCCCAGTCAGCCTGAATCATCTCCGCCATCCGCCTGGCGTTCGGGTTATAGGGCCGCTGGACGGGCATCGCCCACAGGTCAATACTCATGCCGCCGGCTAAACCGGCCTCTTTCAGCAACGCTTTCGCTTTTTCAGGATCGTAATCGTAATCCTTCAGCTCGCTGTCAGCGCTCCAGACGCCCGGCGGCAGCAGATTTTTCGCCGCGGTGCCGGTGCCGTGAAACACCGCGTCGATAATGGCCGGCTTATTGATCGCCATCGCCAGCGCCTGGCGAACCTTCACGTTATCCAGCGGCGGCTTTTGGGTATTAAACGCCAGGAAACCCGTGTTCAGCCCGGCCTTGCTCATCAGCGTAATATCTTTATTGGCCTTCATGCGCGGCAGATCCGCCGGGTTCGGGAACGGCATCACCTGGCATTCGTTTTTCTCAATTTTGGCAAAACGCACGGAAGGATCCGGGGTGATGGTAAAGACCAGCCTGTCCAGCTTTGATTTCCCCTGCCAGTAGTCGGCAAACGCCGTAAACAGAATGCGGGAATCCTTCTGATACTGCGCCAGCTTAAACGGCCCGGTGCCAATGGGCTGCATATCCACCTTCTCCGGCGTGCCCGCTTTCAACATTGCATCGGCATACTCCGCGGAGAGGATCGAGGCAAAATACCATGCCAGATCCGCAACAAACGGCGCTTCAGGGTGCGCCAGGGTAAAGCGCACCGTGTGGTCATCGACTTTATCAATAGCGGTAATCAGGCTGCCAAACTCCAGGCTTTCGAAGTTGGAATAGCTGCCGTTTGAGACGTTGTGATAGGGATGGTTAACGTCCTTCTGGCGCATAAACGAGAAGATCACGTCATCGGCGTTAAAATCGCGGGTCGGCGTGAAGAATTTATTGCTCTGAAACTTCACCCCTTTACGCAGATGGAAGGTATAAACCTTACCGTCGTCGCTCACCTCCCAGCGCTCTGCCAGGCTCGGCACCAGCTCCGTGGTGCCGGGTTTGAAATCGACCAGCCGGTTGTAGACCGGCACTGCGCTGGCATCCACGCTGGTGCCCGAGGTGTATAACTGGGGATTAAAGTTTTCCGGTGACCCTTCGGAGCAATACACCAGCGTTTTCGCGGCTACGGTGGAACTGACCGTGAGCGCAGCGAGTGCCAGCGTTAACGTTGTGCGTTTGCTTGTCATCATTTATTCCTGTCTTTTTAATTCGACGGCTAATTAATTCTTTTGCCATTTCATAAATAACATTAAAGTGAAGTGGCAAACACCCGAAAAATAAATAAGGAAGAAAACACTATGGGCTCGCCGCTTTCCAGACAATTAACGCACCGTTTTTTCCGCTATCTTGCGATTACCAGCCAGAGCGATCCGAAAGTGAAAACTCTGCCCTCGACGCCGGGCCAGCACGACATGGCGCGAGAGCTGGCGCAGGAGCTGGCGCAGCTGGGGTTAGACGACATCGTGATTGACGAATTCGCGACCGTGACGGCAGTGAAAAAAGGCAACGTGCCCGGCGCGCCGCGCATCGGCTTTATTACCCACATTGATACCGTTGACGTCGGTTTATCACCGAATATTCATCCGCAAATATTAACGTTTAATGGTGAAGATCTCTGCCTGAATAAGGAAAAAGACATCTGGCTGCGCGTGAACGAGCACCCGGAAATTCTGGCTTATCCGAATGAGGAGATTATTTTCAGCGACGGTACCAGCGTATTGGGCGCAGACAATAAAGCGGCGGTGACGGTGGTAATGACCGTACTGGAAAACCTCACCGCTGAGCATCAGCATGGCGACATTGTGGTCGCGTTTGTGCCCGACGAAGAGATTGGCCTGAACGGCGCCAAGGCGCTGGATCTGAAACGCTTCGACGTGGACTTTGCCTGGACCATTGACTGCTGCGAGCTGGGAGAAATTGTTTACGAGAATTTTAACGCGGCAGCGGCAGAGATCCACTTCACCGGCGTGACGGCGCACCCGATGTCCGCCAAAGGGGTACTGGTGAACCCGTTATTGATGGCAACCGACTTCATCAGCCATTTCGACCGCCAGCAAACCCCGGAGTGCACCGAGGGCCGCGAAGGCTATATCTGGTTTAACGGCATTCAGGCCGGACAGAACGACGCCGTGCTAAAGGCTAATATTCGCGATTTTGATAAAGCCAGCTTTGACGCCCGCAAGCAGCAGATTGCTGACGTCGCCGCGCTGATTGCCGCCCAACACCCGACGGCGAAGGTCGACTATCGCATTGAAGATACCTACAGCAACATCAGCAATGCGATTGGTGAAGACCGGCGCGCCATCGACCTGATGTTTGAGGCTATGGAATCGCTCGGCATCACCCCAAAACCGATCCCTATGCGCGGCGGCACGGACGGTGCGGCGCTGTCGGCAAAAGGGCTACTCACCCCGAACTTCTTCACCGGCGCGCATAATTTCCACTCGAAGTTTGAGTTCCTGCCGCTGTCGTCGTTCGAGGCGTCTTACAAGACTGCCCTGCAGATCTGCCTGCTGGCCGCCCGTTAAGCGGGCTTGCGCGCCAGCATAGTGGCAAAGCGCAGCTTGATGCGGTTGCCGTTTTCATCGGTGCGGTGCAGTTCGCCAACCTCTTCGTTGTATTTCAGCAGCTCCCAGCCTTCGTAGTAGCTGCTCAGCTCACCGCTTTTGAACGCAAACGGGAAGCCGACGGTGCACGGGTAATCCGCCGTGTCCATCGCGGCAACGATCAGGTTGTAGCCGCCGGGTTTGGTGCAGCGCTGCATGTTGGCGATAAGGCCCGGAATGGTTTTCGCCTCCAGGAACATCAGCACCACGGTGGAGAGAATAAAGTCGTACTCGCCGTCAAAGCTCAGGCTGTTAAGATCTTTGACGGCAGTGTGCAGATTCTCAATCCCTTCTGCCGCCTTGATGCGCTCAATGTTATCAACGCTCATCGGGTTTTTATCCCAGGCGGTCACCTCGTGGCCGTTGGCCGCCAGGTAAAGGCTGTTGCGGCCATTTCCGCAGCCCAGATCCAATGTCTTGCCGGGCTTTACGATCCCCGCGCTGTACAGCACCTCTGAATGCGTACGGGTTAAGCCATATTTCTCTGTGAAGTAATTTTCATCGACAGCCATTATTTTTCCTCAGATTGCATAAGCAGTGCCTTATCAGTGCGCACCAGAAGTTTGCCCTGAATCAGCAGAATAAACGTACGGACCAACAGCATCCCAATGATGAGATTGGTAAAGATAAACAGCGGCACGGCAATGGCGTGGAAGAATCCAGACGAACTGCCGTGACCCAGATGCAGCCCGGTGGTAGCCAGAGCCGACACGCCAAACGAGAAACTCCAGAAGGAGGCGTTAAACGGCTGGGACACATACCACGGCAGCAGGCGCAGCATAAAGAGCAACTGCAACAGGCCGTAGCCGAACAGCATTTTGGCGAAGGTGTCGGCTTCCCCACCGTTGACGCTAAACCAGGCGCTGCACGCCACCAGCGCGGGCGCCAGCTGAATGCCTAAAGCGGTGCGCTGCGCGGTGGGAAGCTCCCCGGCGCTGCGAAGACGCTGGAGGATCACCGGCTCCAGGCTGAGCCAGGAAAAGACGCCCGCGCCGAGAAAAACGAGCCCTGCATCGTTGAACCCCAGAGCACCGCACGCCATCGCGCTGATGAAATTATTCGCCACCGTCGGCAGATACAATCCGGGCGTGGTGGCCTCCTGCGGGTGCCTGCCTCGCCAGAGCCCGGCGCTTTGCCAGGCGGAATAAGCAAGCTGTAACATCACGCCCACGCCGAACAGCGCCAGCGATACCGGGCGGAACCAGGGCACAAAACCGATGGCGACCAGCATGGTGGTGGCCGGAAAAAGGCTGACGAAGCTGCTCATCACCGGGTGGCGCATCTCTGCCAGCACGCTGTGCGGGAAACGGATCGCACGGGTAATAAACGCCGTCGTCAGTAAAAACCAGCAGGCAACTGCGAGAGCGACCAGAATCTCACCCGGCCAGCGCGTCACCGGCCACAGGGTGCTGGCGTATCGCCAGGCGAAACCCATGCCGATGATGCCCAGCACCATGCCAAAATAGCCTGCGGGAAGGTTAAGCGCCTGTTCAGGTTTGTTTAATTTATCCATTAATTTGAATTTTTAAAATGTATTTTAAATGCCATTTTAAGGGGTTTCAGCAACGGATGCCAGCACAACGGAAAGCCGAAAGTTTGCTACGTTTAGTGAAGACGCATATCAGGGACCCCACGATGAATAAGTATCGGCTCAGCGATGAAACCCGGCTCTGGCAATGGAAAAATGGCGAAACATCCCACTCAACGACGCTGCGGCAGATTATCGCTACGGTGGACTTTAACGATGTGAAGGCCGGCACGAAAGGCGGCTGGATTGACGATGAGCGCGCCCTTGCGCAGGACGGAGACTGCTGGATCTACGATGAAAACAGCGTGGTATTCGCTGGCGCAACCGTGTCCGGGAACGCGCGCCTGACCCTGCCGTGCACCGTCAGCCATGACGCGCATATCGGCGATAACTGCTGGCTTGACGCCGCAGAGGTCAGCCACGGGGCGCGAATAAGTGACAACGTCACAATTCAGCACTCCTGCGTGCGGGGTGAGTGCCATCTTTACGGCGACGCGCGCGTCCTGCACAACAGCGTCATCATTGCCGCTAAAGGCCTCACGCCGGACCACGACCAGATCCTGCAAATCTACGGCAAGGCGACGGTAAGCCGATCGCGCATTGTGCATCAGGCACAAATATACGGCGAGGCGATGGTGAATAACGCGTTTGTTGAGCACCGCGCCGAAGTGTTCGACTGCGCGATCCTTGAAGGTAACGAACTCAACAACGTCTGGGTGTGCGACTGTGCCAAAGTGTACGGCAACGCCCGCGTGATAGCCGGTTTCGACGATGACGCCATCCCTACCGTGCGCTACAGCTCTCAGATTGCCGAGAACGCCGTGGTGGAAGGAAACTGCATCATCAAGCACCACGTCCTGATCGGCGGTCAGGCATGGCTGCGCGGCGGGCCGATCATGCTGGATGATAAAGTGGTGATTCAGGGACGCGCGCGGATCAGCGGCGACGTGCTGATTGAGCATCGGGTAGAAATCACCGACGATGCGGTGATAGAGGCCTTTGCTGGGGAGAGCATTCACCTGCGCGGTGAAAAGGTGATCAACGGCGACCAGCGCATCACCCGCACGCCGCTCCTGGGGGCGCTATAGGGTATAAATTTTGCCGTAGATGTTCACATCGTCATAGGCGCCATTGAGGTATTCCGCTTCCCGCAGGCACCCTTCCAGCGTAAAACCGTTGCGCAGGGCCACGCTGTTGCTGTGCTGATTCGCCACCCGACACTTGATCACAAATCGGCGGATCTCACCGCGCTCAGCGTAGTAGCGCATAAACGCCTGCAGCGACTGCGAGAGTATCCCCTGCCCCTGATGTGCTTCATCCAGCCAGTAGCCGATGTACGCGGCTTTGTTGGAAGGCTCAATCGCATTAAACGACAGTACGCCGACCAGCGCATCCTCCCTGAAGATCAAAAACATTTTGGCGTAGCCGCGCTGGTGCAGCATCTGGTTACTCTGCACGTTGCGTCGGGTGTCATCTTCAGTTCCCACGTGCTGCGCCCAGTCAAAGGCGGTTTGCAGATAGGCTCTGTTTTTGACGACGAGGTTATGCAGTTCGGCGGTGTAACGCTCTTCGACGGCGCGAAGCTCGAGCGCGTCAGATACGGGAATAGTTTCGGATTGTGTTGCGGTCATTGCCCCTCACCCTAACCCTCTCCCTGTGGGAGAGGGAATCGATCGTTAACGCATTACCCGGTCATCAACGTAATGACGTTTATCCGGCGCTGGCGGGAAATACTGATACAGCCAGGTTTCGCTGATGGCATCGCCCTGGCAGCGCAGGAACAGGCGCATATCCACCGGCTCCGTCGAATCCGACGTTGGGTACCAGTCAAACAGAATGCGATACCCGTCAAACGGCTCAACGTAAAGGATCTCAACCTGCTTCGCTTCACCGCTGGAGAGCGTAATCACCGGCTCAATGCCTTTTGGCGCAGCGGCCTTCAGGTCGCCGCCGACGAAGTCGATAGCAAAGCGACGGGCCCACACTTTCGGATAGTGTTCGCCCGGCGCCCAGCCCTCCGGGAAGCCGCCCATGCCGGTACGGGTCGCGTAAACGTTGGCCAGCGGGGAACGCACCGGCGGCTGCGCGCTCCAGTAGAGACGATATTTAAAGTCCAACTCGTCGCCCGCTTTCACCGGTTTTTCCGGCTGCCAGAAGCAGACCACGTTATCCAGCGTTTCACCGGTGGTTGGGATCTCCATCAGCGCGATAGATCCTTTCCCCCAGTCGTTGCGCGGCTCAACCCACAGGCTCGGGCGCTTGTTATACCAGCCCATCACGTCCTGATAGTGGGAGAAATCGCGATCGAGCTGCAGCAGGCCGAACCCTTTCGGGTTTTTGTCCAGATAGGCATTAAACTGCAGCTTCTGCGGGTTATTGAGCGGACGGCAGATCCACTCCCCGTTGCCGCGCCACATTGCCAGGCGGTCGGAGTCGTGGATTTGCGGGTGAATGGTGTCGCACATGCGGCGTTCGTTGTTGCCGCAGCTGAACATGCTGGTCATCGGCGCGATGCCCAGCTGCTTAATGTCCTTACGCGCGTAGAGATGGTTTTCCACCTCCATGATCACCTGGCTCTTCTCGCAGTGGATCACGAATTTATAGGCACCGGTGACGCTCGGGCTGTCCAGCAGCGTATAGACGGTAAAGGTGGTATCGCCAGGCTTGACGGTTTCAAACCAGAAGGAGGTGAAGTCAGGGAACTCTTCCGGGGTGTCGGTAAAGGTATCTACCGCCAGACCGCGCGCGGAAAGCCCGTACTGGTAGGTGTCGTCCACCGCGCGGAAATAGCTCGCCCCGAGGAAAGAGACGATATCGCGGCGCGCCAGCTCAGGCGCTTTAAAGGCGCGGAAGCCCGCGAAGCCGAGATCGCTTTGCCCTTCCAGCTGTTTGGTATCGACACCCGTGTCACCGTAGCTGAACAGCTCAGGGCGGAAGTGGATCTCGCGCGCCATAGAGGTAGACTGGTCCAGCGAGAACATCCGCACACGGCGGCGGAACCCCATTCCCATATGGAAGAACTGCACGTCCAGCTGACGCCCTTCAATATTGTTCCACAGAGACTGTTTTTCATCGTAGCGGATGGCGTTATACGCCTGCGGCGTCATGGTCGCCAGCGTCTCCGGCAGCGGACGCGGCGCGCCACCCCACGGGGTTTTCGCCAGGTCATGCGCCATGGATTGCAGTACGGAGAAGTCAAACCGACGGCTCTGACCGTCAGCGATGTCAGAGTCAGCCGCATATGCCGCTTTGGAAAACAGGGAAGCAAGGCCGGAGGTGCCGCTCAGGGCTGCCACAGCCAGCGAGCCTTTTAGAAAACGTCTGCGATTCATGCCTGGAAAAACGTCCTTATGGTCGTGTGAATGTGTTTCGCGCTCGGCGAAATGACGGCAAGAAAGAACGCACAGCCTAAACAAAAATGGTTAAGAATCCAATTGTTGGCCGGTGATTATCTGAACAAAGTGAGAAATATTTTCTTTCGACCAGAACGGCCCGAAAGTGGTGTAAAGAAAGCCTGGAAAATGTGTAGAAAAATGCCCCGTCAGGACATCAGCTGACGGGGCCAATGAGGCGGTTATTTTACGCTGACATCGATACCCGGGAAGTACTTATCAGCGAGTTTGGCGATCGTGCCGTCGGCACGTACTTTATCAATGGCGGCATCAAGCTGCTTTTTGGTGGCCTCGTCACCTTTGCGCAACCCAAAGCCGATCCCACTGCCGAGGATAGTGTCGTCAGACACCGGTTTGCCGATGAAGCCAAACCCTTTTCCCTGCGGCTTGCTGAGGAAACCCGCCTGCCCGGCCGCGGACATGACCAGCGAGGCATCAATGCGGCCATTCAGCAGGTCGCCCCAGGCCATATTCTGATCTTTATACGACACCACGGTGACACCCTGCTTTTCCCAGTGCTCTTTGGCATAGGTTTCCTGAATCGACCCCTGCAGCACGCCGATGGTTTTCCCCTTCAGCCCTTCAGGCGTTGCTTCGACCGCCGTACCGGCCTTGCCGACCAGCTGAGACGGAATGCGGTAGATCGGCTGGGTAAAATCGATGCTCTTGCGGCGCTGCTCGGTAATGTTCATCGCCGAATTGATGGCGTCAAACTTCTTCGCCACCAGCCCCGGGATCAGCGCGTCAAATGAGGTTTCGACCCAGCTGCACTTCAGCGCTGCCGCTTTGCAGATGGCATTTCCCAGCTCAACGTCAAACCCTTCCAGTTCGCCTGCCGCATTACGGCTTTCAAACGGCGGGTATTCCGCTTCCAGACCGTAGCGCAGCTCGGTGGCCGCGAAGGAGGAAAAGGTGCACAGCAATCCCATGCCGACAACTAACGCGCGTAATTTCATCTCATACTCCTCAGAGCCTATCCCAGTAGGCGTAATTGTTGAAGACAGTTTGGTACCGGACAGCGCACAGAAACCGGAACGTACATGTAGTACGTGAGGATTTCGAGCACTGCCCGGTACCAAAATGGCGAATAAAATAGCCTAATGGGATAGGCTCAGCGTGGTTTAACACGACACAGGGCCTGGGCACCTGCCCGTAACGTCGCCTCATCTTTCGCAAAAGAGAGGCGAATCAATTTATTATCCGTGCCGTCGGCATAAAACGCCGACAGCGGAATGGTGGCAACACCGTACTCAACAATCAGCCGCTTCACCAGCTCGCTGTCGCGCTCGTCGCTGAACTGGCTGTAGTCCGCCAGCATAAAGAACGACCCGGCGCTCGGCAGCAGGGTAAACGGCGAATCGGCCAGCAGGCCGTGCAGCAGATCGCGCTTACGCTGGTAAAACGCCGACAGCGACAGCCAGGTTTGCGGATCGGTCATGTGTTCTGCAAACGCGTATTGCATTGGCGTATCGGCAGAGAACATCAAAAATTGATGGACTTTACATATCTCGTCCATCAGCTCTGCGGGTGCCACACAATAACCCACGCGCCAGCCGGTGACGTGATAGGTTTTTCCGAAAGAAGAAATAATCACGCTACGCTCCGCCAGCTGCGGGTGCGTGGCCATCCCGTGGTGCGGTTCCTCATCAAACACGACGTGTTCGTACACTTCGTCAGACAAAATAATGATGTCGGTATTGCGCGTTAGCGCCGCCAGCTGCTGCAGGTCATTAGCAGAGAAGACCTGGCCGCTCGGGTTGTGCGGCGTATTGATGATGATCATGCGCGTGCGCGGGGTGATTGCCGCACGGACCTCATCCCAGTTGACGGCAAAATCCAGCACCGTGAGCTTGATGGCGACAGGCGTTGCCCCCTGCAGACGAACAATCGGCGCGTAGCTGTCAAACGACGGCTCAAAGTAGATCACCTCATCGCCAGGGTGCACAAGCCCGCTTATCGCCGAATAGAGCCCTTCGCTGGCGCTGGCGGTGACCAGCACCTCGCTGGCAGGGTGATACTGCGTGCCGTAGAGCGCGGCAATCTTATCGGCGATGCGTTCTTTGAGCGGCTGCAAGCCGGTCATCGATGCATACTGGTTATGCCCTGCCTCCATCGCGCGGGTAACGCCGGCGATCAGCTTCGGGTCGCAGGAAAAATTCGGTGCCCCCTGAGAAAGGTTGATGGCGTTATGCAGGGCCGAAAGCTGGCCGATAACGGTAAAAATGGTGGTCCCCACGTCTGGCAGCTTGGAGCGCGTTTGCACCGGCGTTCGTAAAGTCATCCTCTTTCCCTTCTCATGGATATTGCATAACTATTCAAACAACAACTTCGTTGCCGGGACAATCGAATTGTTGTCATAATAGCCATGAGAAAAATGCATAGCTGAGGTGTTTCAATGTCACGCCGTTCGCTCCCGCTCAATGCCATCGACGCATTTTTAGTCACCGCGCGGCACCTGAATCTTACCCACGCCGCCGCGGAACTCTGCCTGACGCAGGGGGCCGTGAGCCGTAAGATTGCCTCCCTTGAAGCCTGGTTTGGCTTTCCGCTGTTTGAGCGCCACGCGCGCGGGTTGCGCCTCTCCCCGCAGGGCAGCGCCCTGCTTCCCGAACTGCAGTCCTCCTTCGAACAGCTGCTGAACGTGGCCGACCAGGCCCGCAGCCAGCATACGGTGATCCGCCTCAAGGCCCCCACCTGCGCGATGCGCTGGCTGGTGCCGCGCCTGCTGGAAGTGGAGCGCGAGCAGCCGGATCTGCAGATCGCGCTCACCACCACGACCGATCATAACGTCAATTTCAAAACCGAATCTTACGATGCCGCCATCGTCTTCGGCACGCACATGAGCGCAGGCGATCTGCTGTTCGAAGAGGCGCTGACGCCGGTGTTTAGTCCCGTGCGAGCGGGTGCCGCGCTGGCTTCGCTGACGTTTCTTCATCCGACAAGGGATAAGACAGACTGGTCACTGTGGCTGGCGAATCAGGAAGGTCCGGGCTTTGCTATGCACAAAAATCAACACTTCGATACGATGGATCTCGCCATTACCGCCGCCATTCAGGGGCTGGGCGTAGCCATTGCCGACGAAACGCTGGTGGCAGAAGATATCCGCGCCGGAAGGCTAATGCGGCCCTATGAGACCAGCGTTAAAACCGGCGCGAGCTACCGGCTGGTGCTGCGCGAAACGCCTTGTCAGGAGAATGGTCTGGCGGCGTTTCGCGCCTGTTTGCTTAATCGAGGCTGACGTGGTGCTTCATTACGCGCTTGAAGAGGCTCATGCGGGCGCGCATAAAGCGGTTTTCAAGCCTGAAACCTGCATGTTTATTCACACCAATACGTAACAGCACGTCCCGCCCTTTGCGGCAGGCGGGCCAGCGCGTCGGCCCGTGAAGGCTGTCATGCGTTCCGGCATCGCGCGCAAAGCTCACCCAGTAATCAGCCACCTGGGCGGCAAACGCCAGATCCCGTTCGTTAACGTACTGGCGCGAAGGCTCCACCTGCCCGAGGGTATCGAACGCGTACGGCACCTCATTGCCGTGCCAGGCACCGTTGATATAGGTGGCGTGTTCCGCTTCGGCCACATAGTCAAACCAGTAGCGCCAGCAAAGCCCGCCGACGCGCTGCTGGGCCTGCATCACCACGTAGCCCATAGTGGTGAAGGCCATGTCGCGGCACACCAGCCTGCCGAGCTCCTCGTCGCCCTTCACGCCCGGATAAAGCAGCTTGATGAGCCCCAGCCCGAAGCGGCGCTCCCGGCGAAGCTTCTGGATCTGCCCGGCGAGATCGACACCAAACACCGCCATCACGCTGGCTTCATCGCTGTTGGAGCCAATCATCACCGGCACGGGATGCTGGCGGGCGGCGAAAAAGACGTCCAGCATCGCCTCCGGCAGAACGCAATCCCCAACGATAGGGGCCGGGGCGACGTTCAGCGGCGCGGTCAGCGGCCAGAACGCCTCGGGCGGGATCGCGCGCAGCTGCTCTGCCGTCGCATTTTCCAGCCCGAAGTGGGTGGCCAGCGCTTCCCCTTTTTGCAGGGCCTGCGCGCGCGGCGTATCCGGCAAAGTGTACCCGCTTTGCACTATCGCCTTATGGAATAGTCCTTCCGCCAGCGGCGAGGCCAGCAGAGACAGCACGCTGCGCGCGCCGGCGGATTCACCAAACAGGGTCACGTTATTCGGGTCGCCACCAAACGCGGCGATATTATCCCGCACCCATTCGAGCGCGGCGATCTGGTCCAGCAGGGCAAAATTATGCACCACCCGCTCCTCTTCACCTTCCAGAGCGGGATGGGCGAAGAAGCCGAGATGGCCGAGACGGTAGTTAATCGTGACGACAACCACCCCGCGGGATGCCAGGGCTTTGCCGTTATACGGCGGCAGGCTTCCGGCGCCGATCGTAAACCCGCCCCCGTGCAGCCAGACCATGACCGGCAGCGGCCCGGTACGGTCGATAGGGGACCAGACGTTCAGATAGAGGCAGTCTTCAGAAAACTGGCCGGGATCGCCCCCGCCCAGCTCCTGACAATATTCACTGCTTTGCCAGCTTGAGGGCGAAAAGTCGGTAGCTGCACGCACGCCATCCCAGCGTTCCGGCGGCCGGGGTGAGCGCCAGCGCCAGTCGCCAACGGGCGGTGCGGCATAAGGAATACCGCGCCAGAGGTGAACGTTTTCATCGGTTAAACCAGACAGTGCGCCCTGGCGCGTTTCAACCACAGGGGCGGAAGGATTTTGCATAACGACCTTATTTTTTCCATCACACCCCTGAAGAGTAACGATTTCAGAGCAAACCGCAACGCTGTTTGCTGCGCGTTTCCGCCTCCTCGTAGAGCGTAAATTCGTCATACACCGGGCAGCCGAGCGCGGCTTCAAACGCATTGCGGCTGGCATTCCCGTGGCTGCGCGCCTGGGTTTCATTCCCGAGATTGGACTGGAAAATCCCCGCCGCGCTGACCGGAAGGAAATCTTCGTAAATTATCGGCTGGGCCACCACCCACCCGCGCTCAATCAGCGGCTGCGGGTCATCCCCCGGACGAAACGCGTGACGATGGGCCTCTCCCGCCGGGGTCAGGCGATAGCGAAAATACGCCAGCTCCTGACGGCGCAGGAACATTTCGCTGTCCGGGAAGGCGCTGAAAATCTCCCGCAAATGCAGCTGGTGCGTGAGGTTATCTTTTCCGGTTCCGGCCTGGGCCAGCAGGCTATCGTACAGTTCACGGCCTTTCGGGGTCAGAGCCACGCCGCGCTGTTCAATTTCACCGAAGCGCGCGGTGTGGGTGCCCTTATGTTCCCCGGCGAAAAGCACCGGCTCTTCGAGGGCTTTAAAGCTGGTCTGACGCAGCAGGATCGGCACTTCACGACGCGGCGGCCCTTCGATCAGAATTTTGGGCTCAATCCCGTACTTCGGCATCAGCTCCTGCACCCGGTCAATGTCCAGCGTGCGCGGCGTGAGGTGGTTGATATGGCACCCCGGGAAGCAGACCACGTCAGCTATCAGGCGGTGCTCGTTACTCAACGCCAGGTAGGTCTCCTGGTCGACCGTTGCATGACGGTGCCAGCGGAAGGTTTCTAACGCTTCCTGCACAAACTCGTGCGCCTGCGCTTCGGTAAAGTGCCCTTCCGACTCATGGAGGTCAATAAGTTCCAGACAGCGCGGCGTAAAGATGTTCCGCTGAGAGAGAATTTCTGCCGCCCGCTCGCGTAACGCCACGTTTTCAATCAGCTCAAGGCGCAGCAGTGAGGTAAAGATACGAAACGGATTGCGGCACAGCGCCGCATCGTCAACCGGACGAAACGCCGTTGAGTGGACCGGTACCCCCGCCTGAGAAAGATCGTAATAGCTGACCGGGAACATGCCCATGATGGCAAACATACGACGCAGGGTGGAAAGCTCTTGTGCCGTACCGACGCGGATCGCCCCGTGACGCTCCACGTTCAGGCGCGCCAGCTCGTCGGCGTTCGCCAGTTGTTCATGTAATAGTGGATTATTTTCCAGAACCGCCAGGTTTACGTCCGCGACCAGCTCAAGCAAGGTGCCGTACTGCGGAACTTCCTGCTGGTACATCGCCGACATAGCCTGCGAAAAATGTTCCCGAATATCATCAGCCGTGATGGTGTTCGCCATGATGTCATGCCTCCAGTGAATATTACCTGGAGTGTAGAGAAGGCCGTTCCTTCCGGGGAGAAGAATTTCCGATTTGTGATCTTAAGACGCCAGTGGTTAAACCGTGTGCTACCGCCCCCTGTCAGGCGCCTCGTCATCTTTTTCCAGGATTTTCCTTATGATTCGTAGCGGCTATTTTTTCTAGCCCCAAAGGGGTAATTTTCCCCAAATCACCGCTTGCAAATTATTCGTTTTTGCTACGCCATTATTATTGGCCTCAACCTTCCGATTTTTAAATGAAACTTAGGACTAATCTGAACATTTGTTTACAAGTCCTTCCCACACTTCCATATTTCCAAACCAAGCGAAGCGCAAACGCAGCAATAACTAAATATAACGCAACCGCTAATGGCGAAACGAATTTGACGTATGCCTCACAGCGACTAGAGTTATTACTCGAACGACGAGTGATACGGAATATTTTCGTATCGTACTGACATAACCAATATATGACTATGAGGTTTAATATGGCAGAGCATCGTGGTGGTTCCGGTAATTTCGCTGAAGACCGTGAAAAAGCATCAGAAGCTGGACGTAAAGGCGGCCAGCACAGCGGTGGTAATTTCAAAAACGATCCGCAACGCGCATCTGAAGCGGGTAAGAAAGGGGGACAGAACAGTCACGGCGGAGGCCGTAAATCTGATAATTCCTGATCTTATTTAGTACTCTTTTAATAAAACCTGAGAGCATGCTGCGGGCTGAAAAGCTCGCAGTACCCTTTCCTTATTTTACCGGAGCGTAATTAATATGAATATGAAAAGTGTTGAGGATGTATTTATTCATCTTCTGTCCGATACCTACAGCGCTGAAAAACAACTTACCCGAGCGTTAAGCAAACTCGCTCGCGCCGCCTCCAGCGAGAAGCTGAGCGCCGCCTTCACCGCGCACCTGGAGGAGACGCAGGGCCAGATTGAACGTATTGACCAGATCGTCGAACAGGAAGACGGTATTAAGCTCAAGCGCATGAAGTGCGTGGCAATGGAGGGCTTAATTGAAGAAGCCAACGAAGTTATCGAAAGTACGGAAAAAAATGAAGTGCGTGATGCTGCATTAATTGCCGCTGCGCAAAAAGTGGAGCATTACGAAATAGCCAGCTACGGTACTCTTGCGACCCTCGCAGAACAACTGGGCTACAAAAAAGCCGTTAAACTTCTTGCCGAAACGCTGGAAGAAGAGAAAGAGACCGACCTTAAACTCACCGACCTGGCCGTTGGCAATATTAACCAAAAAGCGCAGAAATGACGCGATAAGACAGGTTAAATAAAATGAGCATCAGTCCCAGGACAATTAAACGGTGCCATTTAGCGGCAGCAATAATATGGTTCATTCTCGCTATCCCTTCCGTAATATGGTGGAAGAATAGCGTACTATGGGTCATTATCATCAGCATTTACGCCAATATTGTCGGCCACTTATCTGGCTATAGTGCCGCACGTGCCGATCAGGCAGCTGAAAGTGAGACCAAATAAGCGAACCCTTAATGAGGATACAATGATGAATCACGTAGAACACTACCATGACTGGCTACGCGATGCCCATGCGATGGAAAAGCAAGCCGAATCAATGCTGGAATCCATGGCCAGCCGTATTGATAATTATCCTGATGTTCGCGCCAGAATTGAGCAACATATTAATGAGACAAAACGGCAAATTACATTGCTGGAGGAAATTCTCGACCGTAATGATATTTCTCGTTCGGTCTTAAAAGACTCGATGAGCAAAATGGCGGCCCTGGGTCAATCCATCGGCGGTATGTTCCCGTCCGATGAGATCGTTAAGGGCTCGATCAGCGGCTATGTCTTCGAACAGTTTGAAATCGCCTGCTACACCTCCCTGCTCGCTGCGGCGAAAAAAGCGGGCGATACCGCCTCTGTGCCTGCCATTGAGACGATCCTCGCAGAAGAGCGCGAAATGGCCGACTGGCTGATTCGCCATATCCCGCAAACGACGGAACAGTTCCTGCTGCGTTCAGACGCAGACGGTGTCGAAGCGAAAAAATAATCCACAGGAGAGTGCCTATGTTTCGACACGTCAAACAGCTGCAATATACGGTTCGCGTCGCCGAACCCAACCCCGGTCTCGCTAACCTTTTACTGGAACAGTTTGGTGGGCCGCAGGGCGAACTGGCTGCCGCCTGCCGTTACTTCACTCAGGGCCTGAGCGATGACGATCCGGGCCGCAAGGATATGCTGATGGATATCGCCACCGAGGAGCTAAGCCACCTCGAAATCATCGGTACGCTGGTTGGTATGCTGAACAAAGGTGCCAAAGGCGCGCTGGCGGAAGGGGTGGAAAATGAGGCTGAACTGTATCGGTCCATGACCGAAAACGGTAACGACAGCCACATCACCTCCCTCCTCTACGGCGGCGGTACCCCGCTCACTAACTCGGCGGGCGTGCCCTGGACGGCAGCCTACGTCGATACCATCGGCGAGCCGACGGCGGATCTGCGCTCGAACGTGGCGGCAGAGGCCAGGGCGAAAATCATCTATGAACGGCTGATTAACGTCACTGACGATCCCGGAGTGAAGGATGCGCTGGCGTTTCTGATGACGCGTGAGGCGGCGCATCAGCTCTCCTTTGAGAAGGCGCTGCAGTCCATTCGTAATAATTTCCCGCCGGGAAAACTGCCGCCAATCGAGGAATTCACCAACAAGTACTACAATATGTCTGAAGGTGGAGAGGTTCGCGGAAGCTGGAACAGCGATAAGCACTTTGATTACGTTGAGTCCCCACAGCCTGCGGTTGATGGCGGAGACGGTAGCGCCAGCGTGACGCTCACAGCTGAACAGGCAACCCTGGTTAAGGCGATGTCTGCCCGCACCAAGTCCGATCCCCATTCCGACCCGCTGACCGGTGCCGAGCTGGGTGCCGGAAAGAGTAAATCGTAATCGGTTTTGCCGGGCATCCTGACCTGCCCGGCAATTCTCGTGCCCCATCGCTTCAGAGGTACGGACCATGTTCGAACTTGATGCATTTCATCTCGCCAGAATTCAGTTCGCTTTTACCGTCTCGTTTCACATTCTTTTCCCGGCGATCACCATCGGTCTTGCCAGCTATCTGGTCGTGCTCGAAGGCATGTGGCTGCGCACCAAAAACGACGTCTGGCGCTCGCTGTACCACTTCTGGCTCAAGATATTTGCCGTTAACTTCGGGATGGGTGTCGTTTCCGGGCTGGTCATGGCGTATCAGTTCGGCACCAACTGGAGCGGGTTCTCCCAGTTCGCAGGCAGTATTACCGGTCCCCTGCTGACCTACGAGGTGTTAACCGCCTTCTTCCTGGAAGCCGGCTTTCTTGGCGTAATGATGTTCGGCTGGAACAAGGTCGGCCCTGGGCTGCACTTCTTTTCAACATGCATGGTGGCGCTCGGCACGCTGATGTCGACCTTCTGGATCCTCGCCTCAAACAGCTGGATGCACACCCCGCAGGGTTTTACTATCGAGAACGGGCAGGTCATTCCGCAGGACTGGCTGGCGATTATCTTTAACCCCTCCTTCCCTTACCGCCTGATTCATATGGCCATCGCCGCATTTCTGAGCAGCGCGCTGTTTGTCGGCGCGTCGGGCGCATGGCACCTTCTGCGCGGTAACGATACCCCTGCCATACGCACCATGTTCTCCATGGCGATGTGGATGGCGCTGCTGGTTGCCCCCATTCAGGCCGTCGTGGGCGATATGCACGGCCTGAACACGCTTGAGCATCAGCCAGCCAAAATTGCCGCCATAGAGGGGCACTGGGAAAATCCGCCCGGCGAGGCCACGCCGCTACTGCTGTTTGGCCTGCCCGATATGGACGAGGAGCGCACCAAATACGGTCTTGAAATCCCCGCGCTCGGCAGCCTTATCCTGACGCACAGCCTCGATAAGCAGGTCCCGGCGCTGAAGGACTTCCCGAAAGAGGATCGCCCAAACTCGACCATCGTCTTCTGGTCGTTTCGCATCATGGTCGGAATGGGCCTGCTGATGATTACCCTCGGTCTGGTCAGCCTCTGGCTACGCTATCGCCACCGGCTCTACCACTCGCGTCCGTTCCAGTGGTTTGCCCTTTGCATGGGGCCCGCGGGTCTGGTGGCGCTGCTCGCTGGCTGGGTGACCACCGAAGTGGGCCGCCAGCCGTGGGTGGTTTACGGTTATCTGCGCACGATTGACGCGGTCTCCCTGCACAGCACCCTGCAGATGAGCATCAGCCTGCTGGCGTTCTTCGTTGTCTACTCGTCGGTGTTTGGCGTGGGCTATGTGTACCTCATCCGGCTGATTAAGAAAGGCCCGCAGCCCGTCGATACGCTGACGTCAAACACGTCGGGCACCCCCGCCCGTCCACTGTCTGCCGCGGAGTCTGTTCCGGAACAGGAGAGAAACTGATGGGCGTCGATATCTCTGTTATCTGGTTTGCCATCATCGTCTTTGCCACGCTGATGTACATCATTATGGATGGCTTTGATTTGGGCATCGGCCTGCTGTTTAACTTCGTGGGCGATGCGAAAGAGCGCGATGTGATGGTCAACAGCGTAGCGCCCGTATGGGACGGCAACGAGACCTGGCTGGTGCTTGGCGGCGCGGGGCTGTTCGGCGCGTTCCCGCTGGCTTACGCGGTGATCATTGATGCGCTTACTATCCCCCTCACCGCGATGCTGATCGGCCTCATCTTTCGCGGCGTCGCCTTTGAGTTTCGTTTTAAAGCGACGCCTTCGCACCGCAAGTTCTGGGACTACTCCTTCGCCGGTGGATCTCTGCTCGCCACCTTCAGCCAGGGGATCGTCGTGGGGGCGGTGATCAACGGCTTTGAGGTTGAGGGCAGACGCTTTGTGGGCTCGCCGCTTGACTGGCTGACGCCCTTTAACCTTTTCTGCGGTATCGGCCTGGTGGTCGCCTACACGCTGCTGGGCACCACCTGGCTTATCATGAAAAGTGAAGGCGCCCTGCAACGCCGCATGCGCGAGCTAACCCGCCACGTGCTGCTGGCCCTGATGGTGGTGATCGCGGTTGTCAGCGTCTGGACGCCGCTCGGCTGGCAGTACGTGGCCGACCGTTGGTTTACCCTGCCCAACTTCTTCTGGTTCCTGCCGGTTCCCCTGCTGGTAGGCCTGTTTAGCGTGCTGATCTGGCGGCTGACCCGCAACCCGGCCAGCCACTCGCGCCCCTTCCTGCTGACGCTGGGGCTGATCTTCCTCGGATTTAGCGGCCTGGGTATCAGCCTGTGGCCAAACATTATTCCGCCGCGCATCACCCTGTGGGAAGCCGCGGCGCCCCCCGCCAGCCAGCTGTTTATGCTGGTCGGGACCCTGCTGATAATTCCGGTGATTCTGGTGTACACCGCCTGGAGCTACTACGTCTTCCGGGGCAAAGTTTCGGATACTGAAGGCTATCACTGAGGAACGCTATGACGGACTGGCATACACGGGCCATTATCTACCAGATTGATACCGCGCTTTTTTACGATATGAACGGCGATGGCTGCGGGGACATCGCCGGGATCGCGGCCAAGCTGCGCTATATTCGCCGCATGGGGGCGACGGTTATCTGGATCACCCCGTTTTACCTCACGCCCTTTCTCGATGAGGGCTACGACGTCAGCGACCATCTGCAGGTGGACCCCCGCTTCGGAAAACTGGCCGATATCATCGCCTTTATCGAACAGGCCCGGGAGCTGGGCATGCAGGTCATTATTGAGCTGCTGATCCAGCACACCTCGGACGCCCATCCCTGGTTCCAGCAGGCCCGCCGCAGCCCCGCCTCGCCCTATCGTGATTACTATATCTGGTCGGATAACGACGACGACGACACGCCACCCATGTTCCCCGGCGTGGAAAAGAGCGTCTGGAGCTGGGACGACGAGGCGGGACAGTATTACCGGCACATGTTCTACCGCCACGAGCCGGACCTGAACCTGACCTCGCCCGCCGTGCTTAAGGAGATTGAGAATATTATCCTCTTCTGGCTCAAGCTGGGGGTGTCGGGATTTCGGCTGGATGCCGCATCACACCTCACGAAGCAGGCGGGCAGCGGTGACGAGAAAAAGGGCCTGTGGATCCTCGAGCATATGCGCCGTCTTATCGAACAGCGTAATCCGGACGCGATCCTGCTCGGCGAAGTGGACGTAGACGTTGAGGTTTATAAAGACTATTTCGGCAATAACGACCGCCTGCATCTGGTGCTCAACTTCTGGCTCAACAAGTATTTCTACGTCAGCCTGGCCAGAAAAAGCGCCCGCCCGCTGCGCAACGCGGTGAAGAAAATGATCGTCCCGCCAGATTCATGCTGTTTTGCCAACTGGCTGCGCAACCATGACGAGCTGGATCTGGAAGGGATTAGCCAGAAAGATAAACAGTTCGTGCTCGACACCTTCGCCCCTGACGAGGAGATGAACGTCTATCAGCGTGGGATCCGCCGACGTCTGGCCCCGATGTTGAATGGCGATCCAAAGCGGCTGGCGTTCTGCCACGCGGTGCTCTTTTCACTGCCGGGCGTCCCGGTGATGCGCTACGGGGATGAGATCGGCATGGGTGACGACCTTGAACTGGAAGAGCGCTACGCCGTCCGCACCCCAATGCAGTGGGCGGGTTCACAGGGCGGCGGGTTTTCGGCAGCCGATCCTGAAAAATTTATTGCGCCGATAATCGACCACGGGCCCTACCGCTATCAAAAAATCAACGTCGCCGATTCGCTGCTCCACCGCAACTCGCTCCTCCACCGGATTATTGATATTGCCAATACCCGATCGGAGTTCCCCGAAATTGCCGTGGCGCCCTTTCGCCTCATCACCCTCAATCATGACGCGGTGCTGGGGATCTATTACGAGACCGACGAGCGCAGCATTCTGACCTTCGTAAACTTCAGCGACCAGCAGGTGCAGTTCACCGCCAGAGGGATCCGCAACGCCACCTGGACCGCCTGCCTCGCGGACAAACGCTACGACGACGCGCTGGTTTGCGGCAAAACCGTCGAACTCAGTATTGGCGCCTACGGCTACCGCTGGTTCTGGACGCACCGCAGCGCGCTGCGCTGATTAGCGTTTCCGGCGGGTTATCAGACGCGTCAACATAATCCCCGCCACCGCGAGGGCCCCCAGCGCCACCTTGCCCGGCATACCGGAGGTGACGGACGTAGCGCGGTTCTTCGCTTCGTCGGTAAAACGACCATGGATTTTGTGCAGGTCGTCAATCGGCTGGTCGAGATAGTCCCGACGATCCGCTGCGTTCAGATCGTCGGTCATCTGGCCTTCCCAGGCTTTTTTTACCATCAGACGGTCAAGGTAGGCCGGAAAGAAGAATTGCCCGACGATGGACTGGATAGTGCTGCTGCCCACCCACAGCTCGCGCACCGGTTTCTGCGCAACCTTAAAGATGGCGCTGGCGGCCACTTCAGGCTCAAAGACCGGCGGCACCGGTCGCATCGCCCAGGCGAACTTATTTCTTGCCCATTCGAACTGCGGCGTATTGAGCCCCGGCATCTGCACCATGGAAAGCTGAACCCGGCTGTTCTCGTGCATCAGCTCCGTGCGCACCGCATCGGTGAACCCGCGGATCGCCGCTTTGGCCCCGCAGTAGGCCGACTGCAAAGGGATGGAACGGTAGGCCAGCGCGGACCCCACCTGAATAATTACCCCCCTGTCGCGGGGCACCATCAGCTCCAGCGCGGCGCGGGTGCCGTTAACAAATCCGAGATAGGTAACATCTGTCATGCGACGAAACTCATCCGGCGTCAGGGTACGAAACGGCGCCAGTACGGCCCCCATCGCATTGTTGACCCAGACATCAATCGCCCCGAGGCGATACTCGATCTCGTTAGCCGCATCCACCACCGCCTGACTGTCGGCGACGTCCGCCTGCACCGCGTGGGCATTAACGCCGAAGCGGCGCAGCTCTTCCTGGGTGGAGTGCAGGCTGGCTTCATCGCGGGCGATAAGCCCCACATCGTAACCTGCCTTTGCAAATTTCAGCGCCGTGGCTTTTCCCACGCCCGCCGTCCCGCCGGTAATCACTATGACCGCCATAGAACCTCCGCGTGAATTTAGCCGTTATTGCCGTCCGACAATGTTGTCACCAGTTCAGCGAGCGAAAATTGCACCGCTTTTTCCACCACATCCTGGCAGTCACCGGAGAAAAGGACGGTGCAGGTTTTCGTCTCACCGCAGATATTCCAGGCAAAGCAGACCGTTCCCGCCGCCGTGCCGTCATCGCCCCCTTCCGGACCCGCGTAGCCGCTGATGGCGATGCTGATATCCGCCTGGGCAATGTCGCGGATGCTGGCGGCCATCTCGGTCACCGTCTGTTCACTGACGGCGGTATAGCGCGCCAGCGTCTCCCGACGCACGCCGAGGATCCGCGATTTGGCCTCATCGCTGAACACAACCAGCCCGACGTCATAAAAATCGGCCGTGTTTTCCTCTGCACACAGCGCCACCGAGAGCTTTCCTCCCGTGCAGGATTCCGCGGTGGTTAAGCGCAGCCCGGCATCGGTTAATTTACTCGCCAGCTTTTTGGTGAGTTCACTCACGGTATAATGACTGTCGTGTAAAAGATTGCTCATTTTGCCGCCTCTTATTTTTCAACAGGAATGATTGAAATATGTCCATTGCGCTCAAGTATGGCATATTTAATTTCGCTAAGTTCTGTAATGCCATTATTTTGACGCGCTGACACCAGAATATCATCACAAGATACGTCGACTTTTTTTAGCTTATCCGCTAATGGAACGCCATTCTCAACCAGAATCACAGGGGTCCCATCAAGAATATTCTCCACCGGGGAAAAATATTTCTTCATCAGGCCAAATATAATGTCAACGACCACCAGCGTGGTAATGGTAATCATTGCGCCGGTAACGGAGAAATCCTGCCCCAAAAGCGCCTGTTGCGTCGCCTCACTAATAATTAAGAGGAGGATGAGATCAAAGCTGGTCATCTGCAGCAGCGCCCGTCGCCCTGCCACTTTAAATACCACCACGAGAAACAGATAAATCGCCAGCGCGCGAAAGACCATATCCATATCAGCCTCCTAGGGGTAAATAAATTGCCAGAGGTTAATCTCCGGCTCGTTGTTGACGCGGATGACGGTGTTCCATTTACCGGCTCTGGAAGGTGTCGTGAAGTATAAAACAGAGAAGTTGTCTGATTTTTGCAGGTCGTCATAGACCAAATAGAGGGTTTTGCCGTGGCTATACATTTTGTCTGGCTGCGGCCAGACGCTGCCGGGCTCGTATACGTCGCTGCTGTCGGTGGTCAGGCTGAGGGTATAGCTGCCCTCCGTCTTCACCGGGAAGGTGACCTGCATTCTTGACTCCGTCTCCCGCCGGCCGAAGCGTTCATAGTTTATGCTCAATGAGTTAGCGGAATTGGTTTTGGCCGTATCGCTCACCATCCCGCTGGAAAACAGACCAGCAACCGCTGCGATGATAATAGCCAGAAGGACCACAAAACCCACCTGCCGAAATGAATATTCAAACCTCAACAAGCGAAAACTCTCATCTATCCCGGGTAACTTTTCATTTTCATGCTTCATAGTCGTTGTCACCGTTTCGCTTATTTCAAGATAGTTTTGATTTCCAAAGAGAATGTTTTTAAGACTTATCACATTTGCCACATAAAGGAATAGCAACAATACTTAATAAGTCAAGACACTCAAAAATGAAGGATATCAGATGAAATTATCACTTATTTCCGCTTTTTTGATATTTCTGGTTCCAGTTGCATGGGCAGATAATAACGGCGGGTTACAAAAAGGTGAAGCACCGCCACCGCCCCACGCGCTGGACAGCGGATATCGTGGAACCGACGACGCGCGTATTATGACCATCGATCAGGCAAAACAATTGCACGATGGCGCGACAATTTCATTGCGCGGTAATCTTATTGACGGTAGCGGCGATAAGTTTGTATTCCAGGATAAAACCGGAAAAATCGACGTTATTATTCCCCAGGCAGTCTTCGACGGCAGAACGGTAAAACCCGATCAGATGATCAGTATCAACGGTTCGCTTGATAAAAAATCATCGCCTGCCGTCGTTCGTGTTGATCGTTTGCAGAAATAATTCAGCGAAGCGTTAACGCTGCAACTATCCATCAAATCTCACCCCTTGGCTTAAGGAGTCAGCTATGAGTGATACTACACAACGTACGAACGCTTACCCGAAACCTCCGTTCCCGGAACAGCCGCAAACGCCGCCGGGACTGGCGTCTGAAATGCACCCTGTACCCGACCACGGTGAAACAAGCTATAAAGGGCATGGCCGCCTTGCCGGCAAAAAAGCGCTGATCACCGGTGGTGACTCCGGGATTGGACGCGCAGTGGCTATCGCCTACGCCCGTGAAGGGGCAGACGTCGCCATCAACTATCTGCCTGAAGAAGAGAAAGATGCCGCCGAGGTCATCGACCTGATCAAAGCGGAAGGCCGCAAGGCCATCGCGCTGCCAGGAGACGTCCGGGACGAAACCTTTTGCCAGAATCTGGTCGAAGAAGCCGTTTCGAAGCTGGGCGGGCTGGATATTCTGGTCAACAACGCAGGCCGTCAGCAGTTCCGGGAATCCCTTGAAGAACTGACCACCGAAGATTTTGACGCGACGTTTAAAACCAACGTTTACGCCCCCTTCTGGATCACCAAGGCCGCCCTGCGCCACCTGAAAGCGTCGTCCGTGATCATTAACACTTCCTCCGTTCAGGCGGTGAAGCCCAGCCCCGTACTGCTGGACTATGCCCAGACGAAGGCCTGTCTGGCGGTGTTTACTAAATCCTTAGCCAAACAGCTGGGTCCGAAAGGCATTCGCGTCAACGCGGTCGCCCCCGGCCCGTACTGGACGGTACTCCAGTCCAGCGGCGGCCAGCCGATGGAGAAAGTGAAGGAGTTCGGGGGTGATACCCCGCTGGGTCGTCCGGGACAGCCCGTCGAGATTGCCCCGCTGTACGTCACGCTGGCCTCGGACGAGTGTTCCTTTACCTCCGGTCAGGTATGGTGCTCTGACGGCGGCGACGGCGTGATCTAAACCGCTTTGCAGCATATCCCTCCGCAGTGAGCAATAAATGAACAAGGACGTTCATCACCCACCTCGCCTGAAAAACATGTTGTAACTCAAACAGATCAAATGTTAAAAATATTTTGCTATCAAGTTATCAAAATTAAATAACTTAACTTGTCACCCGCATCGCTCTGTTTTTAACATCGCCTATGGAAAAAAATGGTCTGTTCAGTCAGCGCATACGCTTGCGCCATTTGCATACATTTGTGGCCGTCGCTCAACAGGGAACGCTGGGGCGCGCGGCTGAAACTCTTAACCTGAGCCAGCCCGCGCTCTCAAAAACCCTTAACGAGCTGGAGCAGCTGACCGGCGCCCGTCTATTTGACCGCGGTCGGCTGGGGGCTCAGCTGACTCTGGTGGGCGAACAGTTCCTGACGCACGCCGTGAAGGTGCTGGATGCGCTCAACACCGCAGGCCAGTCCCTGCACCGAAAAGAAGAGCACACCAGCGAGGTGGTGCGCGTCGGCGCCCTGCCAACCGCGGCGCTGGGGATCCTGCCGCCCGTTATTGGTCAGTTCCACAAGCAGCAGCGAAATACCACTATTCAGGTTGCCACCATGAATAACACCATGCTGCTCGCAGGGCTGAAATCGGGTGAGCTTGATCTCGGTATTGGTCGAATGTCCGACCCCGAGTTGATGGGCGGTCTCAATTATGAACTGCTGTTCCTGGAATCCCTGAAGCTGGTGGTTCGACCCGATCATCCCCTGCTGCAGGACACGGTGACGTTAAGCCGGGTGATGGAGTGGCCGGTGGTGGTTTGCCCGAAAGGGACCGTCCCGCGCCAGGCCGCCGAAACCTTGCTGCAGATGCAGGGGTGTACGCTCCCCTCAGGGTGCATCGAAACGCTTTCGGCTTCTCTTTCGCGCCAGCTTACCCTGGATTATGACTACGTCTGGTTCGTCCCCTCCGGTGCGGTAAAAGATGATTTGCGTCAGGGCACGCTGACCGCCCTGCCGATCGCCTCCCCGGGTGCGGGTGAACCCATCGGTATTTTGACCCGGGTGGATACTCCCCTTTCCACGGGCGCACAAACGCTGCTGAGCGCTATCCGTAAATCAATGCCTGTCTGATTCCCTTCACCCCTCACCCAGTTCCCTCTCCCACAGGGAGAGGGAACTGGGCTTTGCGTTAATCAAATAATGCGGAATGATTCATTAACAATTGCGTAAAACAAATTAACAGTTTTATCATAACGGCGGATTCACCATTTGGTTCGCGAATCGTTATATAAACAAGAATTAACTCGTTTTAATCATTTCTCTCCCCGCATTTATTATCCAGATGGTACATACCCGGCAATGCGGAGAGATTCAAAGGAGACAGAAATGGCATTTGGCAGCGCGCCGCGCGGGATACCTCGTATTTTGCAGTGGCTCCTTGCCGGACTGATGTTCCTCATCGGTCTGGCGGTCGGCGGGTTGGGCTTCAAGCTCGCCGCCGTAGGCGGAAGTTTTTACTTCGTGATAATGGGCGTGGTGATGGTCATTGCCGCGCTCCTGATTTTCCTCAATCGCAGCAGCGGGATCGTGCTTTACGGCATCGCGTTTATTGCCTCGCTGTTCTGGGCGGTAAGCGATGCGGGCTGGGATTTCTGGCCGCTCTTCTCGCGCCTGTTCACCTTTGCCGTACTGGCCTTCCTCTGCGCCATCGTCTGGCCTTTCCTGCGCGCGGCCAACCGCGACGCAGCGAATAAAGCCCCGGCTTATGGCGTTGCGGCGGTTCTCGCACTGGCGATGCTGGTCAGCCTCGGCTGGATGTTTAAGCCGCAAACCCTCGTGGCGGCGAACGAGCCCGTTCCGGTGAAACCCGTTGCTCCCGGCGAACAGCAGAAAAACTGGGAACACTGGGGCAACACCACCCACGGCGACCGCTTCGCCGCGCTGGACCAGATTAACAAGCAAAACATCAGCGATCTGAAAGTCGCCTGGGTGGCGCACACCGGGGATATTCCGCAGAGCAACGGCTCCGGTGCGGAAGATCAGAACACGCCGCTGCAGATTGGCGACACGCTCTATGTCTGTACCCCGTACAGTAAAGTGCTGGCGCTGGACGTGGATTCAGGTAAAGAAAAATGGCGTTATGATTCGAAAGCCACCGCCCCGAACTGGCAGCGTTGTCGTGGCCTAGGCTACTTTGAAGATCATGCAAACGTGACAGCGTCACAGACCGGGACATCGCCAGCGGCATGCCCTCGCCGCCTGTTCCTGCCGACCACCGACGCCCGTCTGATTGCCATCAACGCGGATACCGGCAAGGTTTGCGATGACTTTGGCGACCATGGCACCGTTGACCTGAGCATCGGCATGGGTGAGATCAAGCCGGGCTATTATCAGCAGACCTCCACGCCGCTGGTGGCCGGAAACGTTGTTGTCGTCGGCGGTCGCGTCGCGGATAACTTCTCCACCGGCGAACCGCCGGGCGTGGTGCGCGCCTTCGACGTTCACACCGGTAAACTGGCCTGGGCGTGGGATCCGGGTAATCCGAACCTGACCGGCCTGCCGCCGGAAGGTCAAACCTACACGCGCGGCACGCCGAACGTCTGGTCTGCGATGTCTTACGACGCTAAGCTGAACCTGATCTACCTGCCAACCGGCAACGCCACCCCGGACTTCTGGGCGGGCGAGCGCACCCCACTGGACGATAAATACAGCTCCTCCATCGTCGCCGTCGACGCCGCCACCGGACAGGTACGCTGGCATTTCCAGACCACCCACCACGACCTGTGGGACTTCGACCTGCCTTCCCAGCCGCTGCTGTACGACCTGCCGGACGGCAAAGGCGGCACCACGCCTGTACTGGTGCAGACCAGCAAGCAGGGCATGATTTTTATGCTCAACCGCGAAACCGGCAAGCCGGTGGCGAAGGTGGAGGAACGTCCAGTTCCGGCGGGTAACGTTGAAGGTGAACGCTACTCTCCGACCCAGCCGTACTCCGTGGGCATGCCGATGATTGGCAACCAGACGTTGACCGAGTCCGACATGTGGGGGGCGACGCCTGTCGACCTGCTTCTGTGCCGCATTCAGTTTAAAGAGATGCGTCATCAGGGCGTCTTCACCCCGCCGGGTCTCGACCGTTCCCTGCAGTTCCCCGGCTCGCTCGGCGGGATGAACTGGGGCAGCGTCTCCATTGACCCGAACAACAGCCTGATGTTCGTCAACGATATGCGTCTGGGGCTGGCAAACTACATGGTGCCGCGCGCGAACGTGGCGAAAAACGCCAGCGGCATTGAGATGGGGATTGTCCCGATGGACGGCACGCCGTTCGGCGCAATGCGCGAACGCTTCCTGTCGCCGCTGGGCATTCCGTGCCAGAAGCCGCCGTTCGGAACCATGTCGGCTGTTGACCTGAAAACCGGCAAGCTGGTGTGGCAGGTACCGGTTGGTACCGTAGAAGATACCGGCCCGCTGGGCATTCGCATGCACATGCCAATCCCAATCGGGATGCCAACGCTGGGCGCGTCGCTGTCAACCCAGTCCGGCCTGCTGTTCTTCGCCGGCACCCAGGATTTCTACCTGCGCGCGTTTGATACCGCCACCGGGAAAGAGATCTGGAAGGACCGCCTGCCGGTCGGCAGCCAGTCCGGCCCGATGACCTACGTCTCGCCGAAAACCGGTAAGCAGTACATCGTCATTAACGCCGGTGGCGCTCGCCAGTCGCCGGATCGCGGTGATTACGTTATCGCGTACGCGTTACCCGATAAGCAGTAACAGATGAAAAAAGGGACCGAAAGGTCCCTTTTTTGTCGGCCGGGTAAGCGAAGCGCCACCCGACACGGCCGGCGACTCAGAACGTTTCCCAGTTATCACCGTTATGCGCTACCGCCGGACGTAATGCAGCAGGTTTTACTGCCGCAGAGTTCTGCTGTTGAGTACGCCCCTGAACCTTGCCGCTCAGACGAAACGCCCCGACCGCCTCGGTCAGACGCGCGCCCTGTTCTTCCAGCGACGCCGCCGCCGCGGAGGCCTCTTCCACCAGCGAGGCGTTCTGCTGGGTCACTTTATCCATCTCCGAAATAGCCTGACTGACCTGCACGATACCGCGGCTCTGCTCGTCAGACGCGGCGGCAATCTCCAGCATGATGTCGGTGACGCGCTTCACCGCCTCGACGATCTCATTCATGGTATTGCCTGCGGCAACGACCTCACCGGAACCCTGATCTATCAGCGAGACCGATTCGTTGATCAGGCTTTCGATCTCTTTTGCGGCGTTGGCGCTGCGGCTTGCCAGGGTACGGACTTCGCTGGCCACCACGGCGAACCCGCGTCCCTGCTCGCCCGCCCGCGCCGCTTCTACCGCCGCGTTAAGCGCCAGGATGTTGGTCTGGAAGGCGATGCTGTTGATCACCGCGGTAATCTCAGAGATTTTCTTCGAACTGCTTGAGATATTGCCCATAGTTTTGACCACACCGGAGACCATCTGGCCGCCGCGGCTGGCTTTCCCGGAGGCATCTTCCGCCAGCTTGCTGGCATGATGTGCGTTATCGGCGTTCTGCTTCACCGTCGCGGTCAGCTGCTCCATGCTGGCGGCAGTCTGCTCAATCGCCGCGGCCTGCTGCTCGGTGCGTGATGAGAGATCGGTGTTACCGGCAGAGATCTCGCTGGTACCCCGGTAGATCTCCTCCGCTCCCTGACGGACGGTGCCGACCGTTGTTTCAAGGGAGTGCTGCATGGTTTGCAGATCGCGCGTCAGGCGGCCAATTTCGCTGCGTCCGGCCACGTCGTCCGGCATCGTCAGGTCGCCTTTGGCGATATTCTCGATACGTTTCGCTGCACGCTGCAGCGGATTAATGACCGTGCGGCGCAGCACAACGAAGGTCATCGCGGTCAGCACCAGCGCCAGCGCAAACGCGCCCACCATAAACATCAGACCCAGCTGCGTGCGGCTGTGCGCCTGCGCCGTCAGCGCATTGGCGCGGTCGGTGCGGATCTTAATCGCCTTCAGCAGAACGGCGTTGTAAGCGTCGTCCAGCGGGCGCGCGGTCTCATTTTCGTGGTTGATGATCGCCTCGAACATGCCGTTTTTGGCAAATTTGACCATCGGCTGGAGGCCCGCGATATAGGCGTCGTAGCGTGCCTTCAGGTCTGCATCCAGCGCTTCGTCCGCAGCGCTGCGCACGGAACGGTGCATATAGGCGGTAAAGCTATCCTGGGACTGCTTAATGCGCGTTTCCGCCTCGCGGATGTTCTGCTTCATGGCCTCCATCTCCGCGATACGGCTTGCCGCGCCGGCGTGGATCATATTGATACGCGCGGTGCGCAGATGGTTTGAGCTGTTCGACAGCCCCATACGCACCTGAATTTCGGACGTAACGTCCTGCTGATCGTTGTCGGCCTGTAGCAGGAAATACCCCGCCAGACCCGAACTCAAGGCAAACAGCAGAATAATGCCACCGAGAATGGAGGAAAACAGCGGAACCAGCCTGATGTGATGCAGGAAGCTCAGCTTGCGCTGCGCCTGCATCGAAGAAGTGTTGTCCATGACCGTCGACTCTCTTATAGGTAAGATGCGCAAAAACACGCCTGTTAGATAGTCATCGGCACGGCAGAGATTTAGATTACGGCTAAAAACGCCGCACTGGTCACACTTTAGAGAAGATTATTAAAGAAATGCCAGCGGCTAAAAACCGCTGGCAGAAGAGTTACTTGTCGCCGAAATGAATGACGGTGCGGATGGATTTTCCTTCGTGCATCAGATCGAACGCCTCGTTGATCTGCTCCAGCGGCAAACGGTGGGTGATGAACGGGTCGAGCTGTATTTTACCGACCATCGCGTCTTCCACCATGCCGGGAAGCTGGGTACGCCCCTTCACGCCGCCAAACGCGGAGCCGCGCCAGACGCGTCCGGTCACCAGCTGGAATGGACGGGTTTTGATCTCCTGGCCTGCCCCGGCCACGCCGATGATGATGCTCTCACCCCAGCCCTTGTGGCAGCATTCCAGCGCAGAACGCATTACGTTGACGTTGCCGATACACTCGAAGCTGAAGTCCACGCCGCCGTCGGTCATCTCAACGATGACATCCTGAATCGGTTTCTCGTGATCCTTCGGGTTCACGAAATCGGTCGCGCCCATTTCCCCCGCCAGCTTGAATTTTTCCGGGTTGGTATCGACCGCGATGATACGCCCGGCCTTCGCCTGCACCGCGCCCTGAATCACTGCCAGACCAATGCCGCCGAGACCAAACACCGCCACGGTGTCGCCCTCTTTGACTTTTGCCGTGTTATGCACCGCGCCAATGCCGGTGGTTACGCCGCAGCCCAGCAGGCAGACTTTATCCAGCGGCGCCTGCGGATTGACCTTCGCCAGCGAGATCTCCGCGCAAACGGTGTATTCGCTGAAGGTGCTGGTACCCATGTAGTGATAGATTGGCTCACCGTTGTAGGAGAAACGGGTGGTGCCGTCCGGCATCAGCCCTTTCCCCTGAGTAGCGCGCACGGCCTGGCAGAGGTTAGTTTTGCCGGATTTACAGAACTTACACTCGCCGCATTCCGCCGTGTACAGCGGGATAACGTGATCGCCTGGCTTCAGGCTGGTCACGCCCTCGCCCACTTCCACCACAATCCCGCCGCCTTCATGACCCAGCACCGCCGGGAAGACGCCTTCCGGATCGTCACCGGAGAGGGTAAATGCATCGGTATGGCACACGCCGGTATGGGTGATTTTGATCAGCACTTCGCCTTTTTTCGGCGGTGCGACGTCGATGTCGACGATTTTCAGCGGCTGGCCGGGGCCAAATGCAACAGCTGCGCGAGATTTCATCATGTCTTCCCTTTTTGTCAGGTGTGTGGATTTATTTTAGATAAGAGCGCAGCAAATGGCCGACTTCTGCCATGCGTACGGCTCGCTGATCCGGCGTTGTGTCTCCCGTCACCAGCTCGTCTTTGAGATGTATTTCAACCATTTCGCCCATCAGGCCATTGGCAGCGCCGCGCACGGCGGCAATTTGCTGCAGGATGGCCAGACAGGGGTCGCCCGACTCCAGCGCGCGTTCAAGGGCATCAACCTGGCCCCGAATGCGGCGGACGCGGGTAAGAATACGTTTTTTATCTTCGGGTGAGTGCGGCATATGCCCTCCTAATACTATAGGGGGGTATGGTATATGAGTTATCTTACAAATGTAAACTTACTTTTAACGTGAAATCTAAATCGCGCTGAGCTTATCCGGCACTCATCCCCCTGCCATCTTGCGCCAGCATTTGCAGCTCCTCCTGAAGCCATCGGGTCGCCCCCCGCTGGCCGCTGCGCTTATGCGAGTAAATTTTCACCTCAAATTTGGGAATAGAGAACGGCAAGGCAAAAATCCTCAGTTCCGCCGCCGCAACCAGCTTCTCGGCGGCGTAACGAGGAATGGCCATCAGCAGGTCGCTTTCCGCAACGATAAACGGCGCGCTCAGCATCGACGGCGTTTTGATCGCAATGTGCCGCGTATAGCCCAGCTGCTCGAGCCGCACGTCCAGCACGCCCTGCTTTTCATTCCACGGCGTCACCACCAGGTGTCGGGCAGCGAGATAATCCTCCAGCGTCAGCCGGGTCCGGCGTGCGTTGCTGATAACCACATACTCATCCTCAAACCAGCCGATCTCTTCCAGTTCCGGATGGCGGATATCGTCCTCGGTGCTGAAACCCAGCGCCAGATCTACCTCACCCGCCAGCAGCTCCGTCAGCGCCGGGCTGTGCGGCAGATAGCGCAATTCGAAACGCAAGCCCGGGGCAGCAGTCTGTAGCTTGTGCATCAGGGCAGGAAAAATACATAGCGCGGTAAAATCCGTAATCCCAATTTGCAAGCTTTCGGTACTGCTGGCGGCGTCAAACTCCGGCTGCGGGGTCAGCTCCTGATTAAGGAACGACAATGCGGAAGCAATAGAAGGCGCAAGCTGAGAGGCGTACACGCTGGGGGACATACGATGCCCTTCCCGAAAAAAGAGCGGATCGTTAAGGGTCGTGCGCAGACGCGACAGCGCATGGCTCAGCGCCGAGGTGCTCATCGCCAGCTCGTCGGCTGCGAGGCGAACGGAACGGTGGCGGTAAATGGCGTCAAAAACGGGCAGCAGGTTTAAATCAAGACGTCTCAGCGCCGGATGCATAATATTCATCATTTGTTGATTTCATTGCACTTAATTCTTCGGACAATACTCCGTATGCTTAACGCCATCAATCGCGAACTGTGCAAAAAACAGGAAAAACAATGAGCATAACCCTTCGTCAGGCCCGTCCCGAAGATGCAGCGGCTATTTACGCCATGATCTATGAGCTGGCGGTATATGAAAAAGCCCCCGAAGAGGTCGTAACCACGCCGGACGAGATCCGGGAAACCCTCTTTGGTGCGGGCAGTAAAACCGAGGCGTTGATCGCTGAGTTTGACGGCAGGATCGCCGGCTATGCCGTGTTCTTCACCAGCTATTCGACCTGGCTTGGACGCAACGGGATTTATATGGAAGACCTGTACATTTCCCCGGACTACCGCGGTAAAGGCGCGGGCAGAGCGCTGCTGAAACATATCGCTCAACTCGCGGTAAAACGGCAATGTGGCCGCCTTGAATGGAGCGTGCTGGACTGGAACCAGCCCGCCATCGATTTTTATCTGAGCATAGGCGCGCTGCCGCAGTCCGAATGGGTGCGCTACCGTCTTGATGGCGAAGCACTGCTAAAATTTGCCGAATAGCGGCACCGCTCAGCGCGAGGATCCCGACCAGGCGGATCCTCGATTCCCACCAGTACAGTCTGAAGACATTAATAACTTGTGCTACAATTCCATAAATTTCATTAACATATTGTAGAACAACATGAGTACAACCCCCTTCATCCGCCCGCAGCTCACCCTGCCAAACGGCGCCGATAAACTTCTGCTGCACTCCTGCTGCGCCCCCTGCTCCGGTGAAGTCATGGAAGCTATTCAGGCCTCGGGCATTGACTACACCATTTTCTTCTATAACCCCAACATCCATCCGCAAAAGGAATACCTCATCCGTAAGGAAGAAAACATTCGTTTTGCAGAAAAATACGGCGTGCCGTTTGTTGATGCCGATTACGATACCGATAACTGGTTCGAGCGTGCCAAAGGCATGGAGTGGGAGCCCGAGCGCGGCGTCCGCTGCACCATGTGCTTCGATATGCGCTTCGAGCGTACGGCGCTCTACGCGGCGGAAAATGGTTTCAGCGTTATCAGCAGCTCACTGGGGATCTCTCGCTGGAAGAATATGCAGCAGATCAATGACTGCGGCCAGCGTGCGGCAGCGCGCTATCCGGGAATGGTCTACTGGGACTACAACTGGCGCAAACAGGGCGGCTCATCACGAATGATTGAGATCAGCAAGCGTGAACAGTTTTACCAGCAGGAATATTGCGGCTGCGTGTATTCCCTTCGGGACAGCAACCTGCACCGCAAGTCGCAGGGCCGCCCGCTTATCCGCATTGGCAAGCTGTATTACGGCCAGGATGAGAACGAAAAATAACGCCCTCTTCTGGTGTAGATATATCCGAAAACCAGCCAATTCCCTCCGAAATTTAGCGTTCCGCCTCTCATCTTTTCAAAGAGAGGCTATCCTTTAACTATCAACAAAAGGAGGCAAAAATGTCTGATTTCGGTACTGATAAAAACACCCAGTTTGCTGAAGACAAAGCAAAAAATAAATTTGATGAACTTTCAGGTTCAGCCCAGCAGCAGTTCGGTGAATTCGTTGATTCACCGAAGCATCAGGTAAAAGGCGCTGCGAAAAAATATGCCGCACAGGCCAGCGATGCTGTCTCTGACGTGACTGAAGCGGTCATAAATAACCCGCTCACCGGTCTTATCGCCGCGGGTGCGGTCGGTATTGTGCTTGGCCTATTGCTGGGGCGCAAATAAACAAGGCCCTTCGGGGCTTTATTTTTTAGCTGAACAATCTCACCATGCGGTCTAATTCCTCCTCTTTCACGGCGCGAGAGAGATAATATCCCTGAAAGTTTTTCACACCCAGCTCGACTAATTTTTCAAACTTCTCCTCACTGTCAACGCCCTCTGCAATACAAGCTGTTCCGGTCATGTCGCTGTAAATCTGTATCGCTTTAATCAGATTATAATCGTTGTCGTTCGCCACAAAATGATCGACGATGTCCCGATCCAGTTTCAGCCCATCAAAATGCACCTGCCTCACGGGGAACATGGCATGATGGCTTGAGAAGCAATCGTCAAGAAACAGTCTGCACCCCGTATTACGCAGGTGCCGCATGGTTTCTGGGATGCTTTTATCTTTCGTTACATCAATATCTTCCGCGAATTCAAAGACCAGCTTTTCTGCCCACTGGGGGTTAAGCAGCATGCCGATGGCTTTCCTGGCCATCTCTGGCAGCGCGTTCCCGGACGCCAGGCGAGGCGGAATATTAACGGAAAAATAGAATTTACCGTTATATTTATTAATCCCGGACACGGCGGCGTGGATCACCATAGCCGTAATCTTTAGCCATACTTCATAATTAGCGATTTCATTCAGAAAACGGGCTGGCTTAACTATTTTACCGTTCTTATTCCAGCGAATGAGTATCTCAAACCCCACTCCTTTCTTTTCACGATCGGTAATGATCTGGTAGGCGGGAAATATCTCCCTTTTCACCAGCGCATTAAAAACTTCCGCTTCTTTATCCGTGAAGTCCACTCTTTGATTTTGGCTTTTAATCCGCCTTTCCACTTTTACATTGCGCGGTTCATTCAACCATCGCTTGATACAATGTAATTTCTGCAGACCTTCTTTACGATGAGTGTAAACCGTTTTATTAGAAAGCCTCAGTTTGTCGCACAGGTCTTTTATAGACATGCCGCGATAGAAGTTCAATAAAACATCAACCTCTCTTCTTGTCAGCCATTTGAGCTTTTCTGACGAAGAACAGTTCAGATAGTAATCGCGTAATAAGCGCGAGCGGTCTTTAAAGCCATTATTGTAGGTGTGGAAACAGGTTATTACATCAGACACGCTGGCTATGCGAATCAATGATAATTGATAACTGTTATTTAGAAGACTACCCAGAGTTCGATACAGCCAGCTGTCCGGTATATCACCATACAGAGTTACACGACGAATAACAGGAAGTGCATTGAGTACGGATGCCAGTCGCGTCAGGCTCTCCAGGAGAGCTACCGTACCTTTTCCCAGGAACACTACGATGTGAGCATTTTGATGAATAAGGATATTTTCCTTGTCAGGATCAGATAACTCATCTCCATCAAAGTGAATATGCGCAGTCTCTATTCCGTACTTTTTGAGCAGCAGGTGATATCCCTGAAACGTAAAGCCGCAGGTTGAAATGACAAATCTTTGCTCGTCGCGCGCATCATTCCTGAGAGAAATTTGGTGGGTCATAACCTGCTCCTGGGCACGAAAGCGCCATTATTATTATGAGTATGGAAACCAACAGCGGTGTGTATAATAATTTTACAATACACCATCAGGTTAAGATACTGTTATCAACGCCATGCACTGTAACATCTTTGCGTTAATCACCCTTTTTCCACGCATAAATATAACTCTATATTTCTTTTAAAATACCGACCGCAAGCCACTTTTTCTCAGGTATAATGAAAATTCCGAAAAAGAAGGCTGGATACTTCATCTATCGGCTCATCAAACACGAGAAAAATGCTATGGATAATCACATCTCATCCAGGGCCTTGCTACATCGAAGGGATGTTATAAAAAGCAACCCGCGGTTTAGTGAGGCAATATTAGAGCACTACACAATCAATGACGCCATCTACAAAAAACAACCCTTGTTCTACAAGACAATGCTTCAGGAATCACGGTTTAACATTATTCTTTCCATGTGTTGTTTTATATTTGGCAATCAGGCCGAATCCGTCTCAGAGATAAAAGAGTTATGTTCCCGCTATAAAATAGCCAGCCCCAACAGTGTTATTGCGATCATTACGTTACTCAGAACCACGGGACGCATCAGGACCTGGCGCTGTACGGAAGACCGGCGAAAAACGAGAATTGCCCCAACCGAAAAAGGATTGAATGAACTCAAACGCTATATGTCCGGTGCATTTTTACCCGTCAGCATTCTTTACCCGACGTTTAATATTGATGTAAACCTGCTGGATAATGACACATTGAGAAATAATTTCTTCCGCCGCGCGGCAGAATATCTTTTTCGGGGATTAACGTTCAGAAAAGTTTTACCGGAAGTGGGGTTATTTATTGATAAGGATGGAGGCCGCATGATTATGCTGTATCTTTACCTGCAGGCCATAAAAAACAAATCCGCCCACGGCGCGGTTATTCAATATTCCGCCAGTACGCTCGCTAAAGAATTCTTTGTCTCCCGGATCCACGTCAACCGGATTATCAAATCGGCGCATGAGGCAGGTTATCTTAAAGATCGTGGTGACGGTCGCCTGTCGGTGTATCCGGCGTTTTTCGAACTGGTCGAAAACTATGCCGGATTATATTTCGCCTATGTTACTCATTACATTAACGTGGTACCGAAGGAGCGACGCCACCCAAACAACGTAACGTCAACGGTATAATACAAATGGCGTTCGGTATCCCGAACGCCAATCTTTATCTCTCGCGCAGCGCCTCTTTTGCCTTGTTCAGCGGTTTCAACAGATAATCCAGGATGGTTTTGCTGCCGGTTTTAATATCTACCGTTGCAATCATCCCTGGAAAGACCGGAAAGTCTTTGCCCTGCTTATTGGTCAGGTGGTTACTGTCGGTGCGGATATAGACGCGGTAGTAGTAGACATCTCTTTTCACCTCGTCCTGCAGGGTGTCCGGCGAAATCATAGTCACCTCGCCCTCCAGCCCGCCATAGATGGAGTAGTCATAGGCCGTAATTTTCACCAGTGCTTTCTGGCCGGGGTGGATAAACGCGACATCGCGCGGCGAGATTTTCGCCTCAACCACCATCTGGTCGTCCAGCGGGACCAGACTCATCAGCTTGCCGTTCGGGGGAATAACGCCGCCCACGGTCGTCACGTCAATATCCTTCACAATCCCACGCACCGGCGCGTTGAAGGTCAGCCGGGTCAGGGAGTCCTCACGCCCTTTCATCACTGAACGCTGGGCTTCAATCTCCGCGTTGGCTTTCGCCAGCTCTTCGCGAGCGCGGACGTAATACTGATTTTTCATCTCGGTGATTTTATTCTCAAGCTCATTTTTTTGACGCTCAAGACGTAACACCTCAACCTTGCTGGCCGCCCCCTGGGTCACCAGCGGACGGGTCAACGACAGCTCGCGCTGCACCAGCTCGGCGCCCTGACGTAAGCCGGCCAGCCCTTTTTCAAGGCTCTCGCGACGGGACTGATAGAGCGCCGTTTCCTGTTTGACCAGCTCAACGTCATCGTCCAGCTCCTCGGGAAACGCGAGTTCCGTGTCGTTAACTTCGGCCTTCAGTCGCGCAGCCGTTGCCAGCGCCGCGTTCAGACGAGACTCGCTCTCCAGCACGCTGGACTCGGTTTTAGTCCGGTCAAGCTGTGCCAGCTGCTGACCGCGCTCAACGATATCGCCTTCGCGAACCAGCAGGCTGTGGATAATCCCCCCTTCCAGGGACTGAATCACCTGCTCATGGGAAGACGGGATCACCTTGCCGCTGCCGGTCGTGACTTCGTCCAGCTGGAACAGGCTCGCCCAGGCGATAAACACCGCCAGCAGGGCAAATAGCGACCATGCCACCAGCGAGGATCGCGGCAGGCGCGGCTCTTTCAGACGGCTGTTATAACGGGAGAAATCGTTCATGCCGCCCCCTCCTCTGCTACAGCCGCCGGCTTCATGGTCACGGTGCGCTGTGCCGCCTTTTGCGGCGCCAGCCCGTGCTGATGCAGGATCGCGTCGCGCGGGCCGTCCATCACCACCTTGCCGTTTTCCAGCACAATAATGCGGTCGACCAAATCCAGAATCGGCAGGCGATGCGTTGCCACCACCAGCGTCCGGCGCTTGCCCAGCCATTTGTGAAGATGCTGAATAAACTGCTTCTCGCTCATCTCGTCCAGCCAGGCGGTAGGCTCATCCAGCAGCAGGATATTCGGGGCAGTGATCAGCGCGCGCGCCAGCAGCAGCGCCTGACGCTGTCCGCCTGAAAGCCCAGCTCCCCCTTCGTTGATGATATAGTTCAGCCCCATTTTCTGTTTGCGCACAAACTCCAGCGCGCCGCTGTTGACCAGCGCCTGATGGATTTCCTCGTCTGTCGCCAGCGGATTGCCCATCAGGATATTGTCCCGCACGGAGCCAAAGAACAGCCGCGCCTGCTGGCTAAGAAGCTGCATGTCGCGACGCAGGTCGGCCGGGTCCAGATGATTGAGAGCAATATCGTCCAGCAGAATGCTCCCCTGCTGCGGCTCCTGCATGCCCGCCAGAAGCTGCAGCAGCGTGCTTTTACCGGAGCCGTTACGCCCGAGCACCGCCACGCGCTCACCGGCGCGAATCTGCAGTTTGCTGATGTTCAGCACGGTGAGTTTCTCTTCTTCGTCATAGTAGAAGCCGACGTCTTCCAGCCGGTAATCCCCGCGCAGGTGCGCTTTATGCACCTTCTTCCCGTGCTGCGGATCGTCAATCGGGCGCTGCATCAGGTCGTCCAGCCCCTTGCGGGCCACTTTCGCCGACTGCCAGCGCGAGAGCACGCCAGAGATCTGCGACAGCGGCGCGATGGTCCGCGACGCCAGAATCGAGGTTCCCACCAGCGCACCGGTGGTCATGTCGCCGCTGATGACCAGGTAACAGCCCACCAGCAGGACTACCGCATAGACGATGGACTGCACCTCCTGGGTCCAGGTCAACAGCAGCCCCGTCAGCCAGCGCTGCTTCATGCCGACGCTGGCGGCCACGTCGTTGGTGTTGTTCCACTGGTTCTGGAAACGCTGCTCGGCGCGCATCAGCTTGATGTCTTCAATACCCTGCACCGCCTCCACCAGCGTAGCGTTACGAATGGCGGATTCACGCATCCCTTCGCTGGAGAGTTTCCCCAGCGGGCGCTGCACCAGCAGGCCCGGAATAAGCAGCAGCGGCACGGCGAGCAGGACCACCAGCACCAGTGGGCCGCCAATCATCCACAGAATAAAGACGAACAGCAGGAAGAACGGCAGATCGGAGATCGCCGCAATGGTGGTCGAGGTGATGAGCTCGCGCACCGACTCCAGCTCGCGGATCTGGGCGATAAACGATCCGGTTGATTTGGAGCGCGCCCCGTTTTTAATCCGCAGCGCGTGGGCAAAGACGCGTTCTGAGATGCGCAGGTCGGCGCGTTTCCCCACCACGTCCGAAATATGCACGCGTAGCATGCGCATGATGAATTCAAACACGATGGCGAGCATGACGCCGCCAAACAGCACCCACAGCGTGGCCTCCGACTGCGACGGCACCACCCTGTCATACACCTGCATGGAAAAGACCATGCCGGAGAGTGCCAGCACGTTAGCGACCAGCGCCACCAGCATGATGTCGCTGTAGCGGCGCCAGTCCTTCAGCGCCAGCTGCCAGAACCAGTTTTTCTCATACGGTTTGATGTAGTCGTCCACGCGGGCATCCGGCGTGGACTCTAGCGGGCGCAGCACCAGCAGCGTTTTCAACCGTGAGCCGAGCGCGTCCCGCGTTAGCGTCGTCTCCAGCCCGCCGTCGCCGCTGAACTGCAGGCTGACGTTGCCTTCGTTGTCCATACGGTTAATGACCGCGATTTGACCGCCAGTGAATTCCGCCAGCAGCGGCAGGCGCCACGGATCGAGAGATGTTGCATCCGTCGCCACGCGCATTCCCAGCCCTAGCTGGCGCGCCATCTCCTCCAGCACCAGCTGGCGCGGAGACTGACTTTCATGGTTAATCGTGACCCGAACGTGCTCCACCGAAAAGTCCAGCCGGTAGTGCTTCGCGATGATGAGCATGCCCTGCAGCCAGGGTTCGTACTGTGGATGTGTCTTCATAATCTCCGGGTTAACGCCATTCGTGTAAAGAAACGCCAAAAGGCCGCGAGGATTGCTCCCCGCGGCGTTGGTTTACGCAATTAACAGTTGATGATTCGCCAGCAGCGTTGCCAGGTCCGTCTGCACGCCGTTCAGCGTCACCAGGGTGGTTGGCGAGAACTGGCCGCCGGTACCGTCCAGATCCACCTGGATTTCGGTATTGCTGCCGTTCTGCACCACGCGGACGTAATCGGTGATGTTGCCCGCGCTGCTGTCCAGCGTGGCCACGCCGTTCACATAGCTCGCCGAGCCCGTGCCGGTATAGCCGCTGCCAGAGAGCAGATCGCGCAGGTCAATACGATCCGTGTCCGCGGTCCCTTCCCAGGTGCCAACGGTGAAGCCGTTCACCACGTCATGACCGTTACCGCCCGTGGCATCCGAGGCGTTAATCAGCTTGTAGAGCAGCGTATCGTGACCGCCGCTGCCGATGTTGAAGGTGTCGTTTCCGCCGCGGCCTTCGAACCGGTTATCACCGCTGTTGCCGGTGATGACGTCGTCGTAATCCGAGCCGTTAATCCCTTCAATGTTCAGCAGACGCGTGGTGCCGAAGCCGGTGTCCTGCGCGGTTGAGAGTCGCAGATCCACGGTCACGCCGGAGGTCGCATTGCGGTAATCCACCACGTCCATCCCACCGGTGTTGCTCCAGGTGTCATGGTCGGAATGGGTAGTCCAGCCGCCGGAGCCGTTGTAGGTATAAGTGCCATTTTCGGCGATAAAGGTGTCGTTATACCCGGTTCCGGTAATGGTTCCGCTGTGGCCGCCTGTGGCCGCTTCGGCCGTCAGGACGTAGCCCTCTTTGCCGTTGCCCGCTTCCAGACCGCTCCAGGTGACGTTATCCGACACGCCGTTGGTGATCTTCAGGATCTCGGCCGAATAGGTTTCATTCGGATCCAGCCCGTAGAAGCTCACCAGCGCAGAGGTATCGTTCGACCCGATACCGGACTGGGCGTTAATGATCTGCGAAGCCACCAGCACGCCCGCGGCGTTGTACAGGTTGACCGTATTGCCGTAGTAGGCGTTGATGCCCTCGCTGTCGACAATGTGCAGATGCATCGCGGTGCCGTCGGCAATGGTTTTGCTGTTCTGGACCAGTACCACCTTGCCGTTCTGCTGGGAGACCAGCAGATCCTGCGCACCGTCCCAGTTGTAGTCCACTGCCGCCACGCCGGTGGCGTAAGCAATGCCTGAAGCCAGCTGGCTTGAGGTCCAGGTGGAGCCGTAACCGTTGTTGGTGAACAGCGTCGCCGTCTGTGAACCGCCGTAGGTGCTGAGCTTGATGATGTCCATCTGCCCGTCCCCGTTCCAGTCCACCGCCACCGAGAGATACCCCGCCGTGGCGTTAGAGGCTTCCACTGCGCTCTTGGTGGTCGAGAGCTTCCCGGTACCGTCGTTGTAGTAGATCACCCCGCCGTTGTTGTTGTAGCTGCTGCCCAGGTACAGATCCATGTAGCCATCGCCGTTGAAATCCGCCCACGTCATGGACGCCGCCGTGGTGGTATTCGCGGCGTTTACCACAAACACGTTGGTCAGGTTCTGGCCGATGGAGAGCGTGCCGTTGCCGTTGTTGTTGATCACGGTGAGCGAGTACGCGCCGCTGCGGTTGGTGTGCTGAACGATATCCACCGTACCGTCGTTGTTCAGGTCGACGCCGGAGATTTCACGCCCGGAGTCGAACTGGCCGTAGAAACCGCCCTCCCCGCCGGTGCCGTCCGGCGACAGAACGCCGTTGTTGTTCACCAGGTAGGTCAGTGAGTCCATACCGGCATCGCCGTAGGCCAGATCCAGGTAGCCATCGCCGGTTTTATCGTACGCAATCACGCCGCCGTACCAGATGGTGGTCCCCATCGCCAGCTGGCTGGCGTTATAGGTGCTGCCATCGTAGGTCCACATCACCTGCGTTGACCCGGCGTAGGTATTTTCCGTCGCGAAGATATCCTGCGTGCCGTTACGGTCAAAGTCGGCGGCGGTCTGGCTCACCACGTAGTAGCCGCGGGTGTTGGTCAACGTATTTCCGGCATAGGTCGAGCTATCGCTGCTGGAGTAAGCCTGAGTGTTCGCAATGATATTCCACAGACCGCTACTGTTCATGCCGAGGGTCATGGTGGAGTTGTTGCTGTTCCCCGCCGTGGTTGCCCAGTCGGTATTCACCGAGGTGGTATCAATCACCAGGCTGCCGGTCGCCGTACCGGTGGTATTGCCGTTACCCGCGCTGCTCTTCACCTGCGCCGTCACGCTGTAGCCCGCCACGCTCAGGGCATCGCCGTCCGGGATCTGCAGGTACCAGGTATTGTGATCCGGGTCGACTACCACGGCCCCCCCCGTCTGGGAGGTGTAGGTTTTCCCGTTCACCGTCACCACCAGGTATTCACCGTTCACCAGGTCGGCGGAGACGGTACCGCTGACGATTGGGGTGGTATCCGACGTGGTCTGGGCGGTAATCGCCGCCGTGGTGGTCGGGATACTGGTATCAACGTTCAGCACGAAGCCGTCAGATTCCGTGTAGTTACCGGCTTTGTCGGTCACGCGCACGATGTACGTGTGGTTGCCATCGCTCAGGCCGTTATCCTGGAAGGACCAGCTTGCGCTGCCGTTCATGGTCACCTGACCGAGCAGAACGCCGTCGCGGTATAGCTGGACGATCTCGCCGTCTTCAGGGGCGCGGTTGAGCGTACCGTTGATCAGCGGCGCGTTATCGTCCGTGGCCACCGTGCTGCCAAAGGTGCCCTGACGCTCGCCTTCACCGTCGGTATAGCTCACTACCGTGCCTACCGTAGCTGGCGGCGTGGTGTCCACCGTCACCACCTGAGAGGCGGTGGAGCCGACGTTGCCCGCCTGGTCGATAATCCGCACCTGCCAGGTGTAGTCTCCGTCAGGCAGAACGCGGGTATCGGTGTAGCTCCAGCGCTGGTTGGTGACCGTGGCGTCAACCCAGGTGTTTCCGCCGTCGAGGCTGATCTGCACCCGTTCGTCGCTCGCCAGCGCGCTGCCCAGCGAGCCGTTGATGGTCAGGGTGGTGTCCATAGTGATGAAATCACTCCCGGACTGCCCGGTATCATCGCTGATGCTGTCGATGGTGATGCCGTACTGCGGCGCCTGGGTATCCACCGTCACGGTCTGGGTGGTAGTGGCACCGACGTTGCCCGCCTGATCGACTACCCGCACCTGATAGCTGTAATCCCCGTCGGCCAGGGTGCGCGTGTCGTTATAGCGCCACTGGGTACCGCTTACCGTGGCATACACCCAGGTGCTGCCGCCGTCCATGCTCACCTGCACGTACTCACCCGCCCCTAACTCTGCACCAAGCGTGCCATGCAGGGTGTACGAGGTCGAACTGGTCAGGAAGTCGTTATTGTCGAAGCCAGTATCCACGGTGATGTTATCCACCGTCACCGTAATCGCCGCATCCGGGGCGACCGTATCGACGGTCACCTGCTGATGGGCGCTGGCGCCCACGTTGCCCGCCGCATCCACCACGCGCACGTAGTAGTCATAGGTCTGGTTACCCAGCGTACGTCCGTCCACGTAGTACCAGCTGTTGCCGGTGACAATCACGTTCTGCCAGGTGACGCCGCCGTCGATGCTGATCTGGGCATACTCGCCGTCGGCCAGCGTCGCGCCGAGCGAGCCGTGCAGCGTCAGGGACGTATCGTTGGTGATAAAGTCGCTGCTGCTCAGGCCGGTATCGTCGCTGATGCTGTCGATAGCGATCGTTTTACTGGCGTCCGGCGCAACCGTATCAATCGTCACGACCTGGCTGGCGGTGGCGCTGATGTTGCCCGCGTCGTCAATCACGCGCAGCTGGTAGTTGTAATCCCCGTCGGCCAGCGTACGACCGTCCACGTAGGTCCAGGTCAGGCCGCTCACGCTGACGTCGGTCCAGGTGACGCCGCCGTCGAGGCTGATCTGCGCGTGGTCGCCGCTGCCCAGCGCCGCGCCGAGCGTCCCTTTCAGGCTGATCTGGTTGTCGCTGGTGATAAAGTCGCTGCCGGACAGGCCGGTATCCTGGGTGACGGAATCCACGGTAATGGTCGTTGCCGCAGGCTTCGTCAGATCAATTACCACGTCCTGGCTGTCCGTTGCCCCCACGTTGCCCGCGCTATCGATCACCCGCACCTGGTACTGATACGTACCGTCCGTCAGGGTGCGGCCATCGGTGTAGCGCCACGTGGTGCCGGTCACCGTCAGGTCAATCCAGGTGGTGCCGCCGTCGAGGCTGATCTGCGCCTTCTCGTTATTGCCGAGCTGCGCGGTCAGGGAGCCGTTGACCACTACCTGCTTATCGTTGGTGATGAAATCCGTCGCGCTCAGGCCGGTGTCGTTTTGCAGCGAATCAATGCTGATGCCCATCGACGGCGCGGTGAGATCGACGGTGACAGTGTGGTTATCGCTGGCGCTGTTGCCGATGGCGTTGCTGACCTGCGCCTTAATCACGTACGAACCGCCGTCTGCCAGCGCGGTGACGTCTGCGCTGCCCACCGTGTAGCTCCAGGTGCCGTCATTCTGCACGGTCGCCGCGTAGGTTTTGCCGTTCAGGGTGATGGTCACCGTCTGGCCCGCAGGCGCGTCGGTGGTGCCGCTGACGACCAGCGGCGTGCCGTGTTCGGCCGCGTTGACGATATCGTCCTGCGCAAAGGTGTTAATGGTGATGGTTGGGACATCGCCGTTCAGCGTCACGTCGTGCGTTGCGCTACCCGGGTTGCCCGCCCTGTCGCTTACCGACGCGGTAATGGTGTAATCCCCGTCGCTCAGGCCGAGGAAATCACGCCCCGGCACGAAGACCGACCACGTTCCGTCCGCCCCGACGGTCGCCTGATAGCTGTGCCCGCTGAAGGAAACGGTCACCGTCTGGCCCTGTTCTGCCGTGGTGGTGCCGCGGATGGTCTGACCCGCCAGCTGCTCCGCGTTGTTGACGATATCGTCATCCGCCACGGTGCTGATGGTCACGGTCGGCGCAGCGGTATCCACCGTTAAGGTGTGCGTGGTCTGGCCGCCGTTACCGGCTTTGTCGTTGACCGACGCGGTGACCGTCAGCGCCCCCTGGCTCAGGATAGCGAGATCTGCCGCCGGCACATCGAGCGTCCAGGTGCCGTCGCTGCCGACAAGCGCAGTGTAGGTTTTGCCGCCCAGCGTCACGGTGACGGTCTGGCCCGCCTCCGCGCTGGACGATCCGTGTACCGTCAGCGGCTGCTGCGCTTCCAGCGCGTTCAGCATGTCGTCACCCGACAGCGTCGCAATGCTCACGACAGGCGCGGTGGTATCCACGCTGATGCCGTGCGTCGCCGAGGCGCTATTGCCCGCGCTGTCCTGCGCCGACACAGATACCTGATAGCTCGCGCCATCGGCCAGGGCACCCACGTCTGCGGCCGGAACGGTGGTCGTCCAGCTGCCGTCGTTCTGGATGGTGGCCGTATAGGTCTTGCCGTTCAGCGTCACGGTGACCTGCGTCCCGCTGGCGAACTGGGCGCTGGAGCCGTTAATCACCAGCGCACTACCCGCTTCTGTTGCGTTGATGACGTCGTCACCGCTGAGGGTGTTCACCGTCAGCGCCACGGAAGCCGTGTTCACTACCACATCGTGAGTCTGGGTGCTGCTGTTGCCCGCGCTGTCGGTAATGGTCGCGCTAATGGTCACAGTGCCGTCGGTCAGGGCAGAAATCACGCTGGCCGGAACGCCCACGCTCCAGTTGCCGCTGGCGTCAACGGTGGTGGTGTACTGGTTTGAACCGATGGTGATGACCAGCTTATCGCCGACGCTCGCGCCGGTTGCCGTGCCGCTCACGATCTGCGCCTGCCCGTGCTCCACGCTGTTGATGACGTCATCGCCCGCCACAGCCTTAAAGCTGACGGACGGCGGCGTGGTATCAAGCGTAATCGCTTTGCCCGCGCTGCCCGGGTTACCCGCGGCGTCGCTCACGCTGACCTGCACGGTGTAACCGTTATCGGCCAGTGCGGAGAGGTCGGTGCCCGGTACGTTGACGCTCCAGATACCGCCCTGCTGCACCTGAGCGGTATAGCTCTTGCCGCCCAGCGTCACGGTGACCGTCTGCCCGGCTTCCGCCGTGGTGGTGCCGGAGATGGGCACGCCCGCAGCCGCTTCGCTGCCGTTAATCACGTTATCACCTGCCACCGTATCAATCGTCACGGTCGGCGCGGTCGCATCCACGCTGTAGTCGCGGCCTGCCGTCGCGCTGTTGCCGTGCACGTTGGTGACGCTCACCTGCACGCTGGCGTCGCCGTCCTTCAGGCCCGCGAGATCCGCGGAAGGCACGGTGGCCGTCCAGTTGCCGTCGGCATCCACTTTCGCGGTGTAGGTTTTGCCGCCGAAGGCGATTGTGACGGTCTGGTTTTCCTCCACGTTCGAGGTGCTGCCCGAGAGCACCAGATCCGCGCCTTTCTCCGCCGCGTTAATCACGTCGTCGGTGGCGATCGCATCGATGCTGATAGCCACAGCCGCCAGATCGACGGTGACGTCGTGACTGATGGAGACCGGGTTGCCCGCGCTGCTCTGGCCTGCCACGGTGACGGTCACCGCGCCTGCTGCCAGGGCACCCACGTCTGCGGCCGGGATCGCCGCGCTCCAGGTACCGTTCGCCAGCACGGAGGCCGCATAGGTTTTGCCGTTAACGGTCACGGTGAGCGTGGTGCCCGCCGCCAGCCCGTCGCTGGAACCGGTGACGATCAGGTTCTGTCCGTGCTCGATGCTGTTGATCACATCATCGCCCGCCACGGTATTAATACGCAGACCCGGCAGGCTGGCGCCTATAACGATTTCGCGCTCGCCCGCGCCGGTATTGCCGTGGCCGTTGGTGACGGTCGCCGACACGGTCAAATCGCCGTTGCCCAAGGCCGTCAGGACGGACTCCGGCACGCTCACGGACCAGCTCAGATCGCTCTGCACCGTCGCGGTGTAGCTGTTGCCGCCGATGTTCACCGTCACCGTGTTACCGGCTTCCGCGTTCGCCACCTTACCGGTGATGGTCTGGCCTGCCGCCACTTCTGCCGCGTTGATGACGTTATCACCCGCCACGGTGTTGATGGTGACGGTCGGCAGCGCGGTGTCGACCAGCAGGTTCGCGGTATTGCTGACGCTATTGCCCACGCCGTTGGTCGCGGCTGCGCTCAGGGTGTAATTCGCTTCGCCCAGACCCGCCAGATCCGCCGCCGGAACCGTCAGGCTCCAGGTGCCGTCTGCGGCGGTCGTTGCAGTGTAGCTTTTTCCGTTGAGGGTCACGGTCACCAGGGTGCCTTCCGCGAGGTTGGCGCTGGTGCCGCTGACGCTTAGTTCCTGACCTTTTTCCAACGCGTTCAGGACGTTATCGCCGCTGATGGCGTTGAAGCCCACGGACGGCAGCCCGGTGTCCACGGTGACGTTATGGCTGCCGCTGCCGGTGTTGCCCGCCGCGTCGGTAACAGACGCAGTGACGGTCACGGTGCCGTCGCTGAGACCGGAAATCACGCTGGCCGGAACGCCCACGCTCCAGTTCCCCGCCGCGTCCAGCACGGTGGTGTACGTCTGGCCGCCAATCGTGACGGTGACCTTATCGCCCGCTGCTGCGCCGGTGGCGGTGCCGCTGATGATTTGCGCCTGCGCGTGCTCAGCGAGGTTAATCACGTCATCGCCCGCCACGGTGTTGATGGTCACCGCAGGCACGGTCACGTCCACCGTCAGGTTATGGTTTACGGATGCCGGGTTGCCCGCCTTGTCGCTTACGCTCGCGGTCACGGCGACGCTGCCGTCGCTGAGCGCCGCCAGATCCGCTGCCGGAACGTCCAGCGTCCAGCTGCCGTTCGCGCTGACGGTTGTGGTGTAGTCCTTGCCGTTCAGCGACACGGTCACGGTCTGGCCCGCTTCGGCGGTGCTGGTGCCGGCAACCGTCAGGTCAGACTGCGCTTCCGTGGCGTTCAGGATGTCGTCAGTCGCCATCGTATTGATGGTGACGGACGGCGCGGTGGCATCCACGCTGTACTCGCGGCCCGCCGAAGCGCTGTTGCCGTTCACGTTGGTGACGCTCACCTGCACGCTGGCGTCGCCGTCCTTGAGGCTCGCCAGATCCGCAGCCGGCACGGTATAGGTCCAGTTGCCGTCTGCTTCTACGGTAGTGGTGTAGATTTTACCGTTCAGGCTCAGGGTGACGGTCTGCCCGGCTTCTACGTTGGTGGTCGCGCCGGACAGCACCAGATCCGCCCCTTTCTCCGCCGCGTTGATCACGTCGTCGGTGGCAATGGCGTTGATGCTGATGGCAACGGTAGTCAGATCCACGGTCACGTCGTGGCTGATGGTAATCGGGTTACCCGCCGCACTGTCGCCAGTGACGCTGATTTTCACGGTGCCTTCCGGCCACGCGCTCACGTCCGCAGACGGAACCGCCGCGCTCCAGGTGCCGTCCGCCAGCACCGTCGCCGCATAGTCTTTGCCGTTCACGGTAACGGTCAGCGCCGTGCCCGCCGCCAGCCCGTCGCTGGAGCCGGTGACGATCAGGTTCTGCGCATGCTCAATGCTGTTGACCACGTCGTCGCCCGCCACGGTGTTCACGCGCAGGCCCGGCAGGTTAGCGTCTATCGCAATCTCACGCTCCCCGGTGCCGGTGTTGCCGTGGCCGTTGGTGACGGTTGCCGTCACGCTCAGGCTGCCGTTGCCGAGTGCGGTCAGCACATCAGACGGCACGTTCACGGACCAGCTCAGATCGTTCTGCACCGTTGCGGTATAGCTGTTGCCGCCAATGGTCACGGTTACGGTGTTGCCCGCTTCGGCATTCGCCACGGTACCGCTCAGGGTCTGGCCTGCCGCCACTTCCGCCGCGTTGATAACGTTATCGCCCGCCACGGTGTTGATGGTGACGGTCGGCAGCGCGGTGTCGACCAGCAGGTTCGCAGCGCTGCTCACGCTGTTGCCCACCCCGTTGGTGGCGGTAGCATTGAGGGTGTAACTGGCCTGACCGAGACCGGCCAGATCCGCAGCCGGAACCGTCAGGCTCCAGGTGCCGTCCGCCGCCGTCGTCGCGGTGTAGTTTTTACCGTTCAGGGTCACGGTCACCACGGTGCCTTCCGCCAGGTTGGCGCTGGTGCCGCTGACGCTCAGATCCTGACCTTTTTCCACCGCATTCAGGACGTTATCGCCGCTGATGACGTTGAAGTTGACCGATGGCAGACCGGTATCGACGGTCACGTTATGGGTGCCGCTGCCGGTGTTGCCCGCCGCGTCGGTAACAGACGCAGTGACGGTCACGGTGCCGTCGCTGAGGCCAGAAATCACGCTGGCCGGGACGCCCACGCTCCAGTTCCCCGCCGCGTCCAGCACGGTGGTGTAAGTCTGGCCGCCGATGGTGACGGTGACCTTATCGCCCGCTGCCGCGCCGGTGGCGGTGCCGCTGACGATCTGCGCCTGACCGTGTTCGGCGACGTTAATCACGTCGTCGCCCGCCACGGTGTTGATGGTGACCGCTGGTACGGTCACGTCCACCGTCAGGTTATGGTTTACGGATGCCGGGTTGCCCGCCTTGTCGCTCACGCTCGCGGTAACGGTGACGCTGCCGTCATTAAGCGCGGCCAGATCCGCCGACGGAACGTTCAGCGTCCAGCTGCCGTCCGCGCCGACGGTTGTGGTGTAGTCCTTGCCGTTCAGCGACACGGTCACGGTCTGGCCCGCTTCGGCGGTGCTGCTGCCGGAAATCGCCAGGTCAGACTGCGCTTCCGTGGCGTTCAGAATGTCGTCGGTCGCAATCGTATTAATGGTGACGGATGGCGCGGTGGCATCCACGCTGTACTCGCGGCCCGCCGAGGCGCTGTTGCCGTTGACGTTGGTAACGCTCACCTGCACGCTGGCGTCACCGTCCTTCAGGCCCGCCAGATCCGCAGCCGGCACCGTGGCGGTCCACTTACCCGCCGCGTCCACCGTGGCGGTGTAGTTCTTGCCGCCGAAAGTGATGTTGACGGTTTGATTTTCCTCCACGTTTGAGGTGGTGCCGGAGAGCACCAGATCCGCCCCTTTCTCCGCCGCGTTAATCACGTCGTCGGTGGCAATGGCGTCGATGCTGATAGCGACGTTCGCCAGATCCACCGTCACATCGTGGCTGATGGAAACCGGATTGCCCGCGCTGCTCTGGCCTTCAACGGTCACGGTGACCGTGCCCGCTGCCAGGGCACTTACGTCCGCAGAAGGGAGAGCCGCGCTCCATGTACCGTCCTCCAGTACCGTCGCGGGATAGGTTTTGCCGTTGACGGTAACGGTCAGCGCCGCACCCGCCGCCAGCCCGTCGCTGGAGCCGGTGATAATCAGGTTCTGTCCGTGTTCGATGCTGTTGATCACGTCGTCGCCCGCCACGGTGTCCACGCGCAGGCCCGGCAGGTTAGCGTCTATCACGATTTCGCGCTCGCCCGTTCCGCTATTGCCCACGCCGTTGGTGACGCTGGCTGACACGGTCAAATCGCCGTTGCCCAGCGCGGTCAGAACGGATTCCGGCACGTTCACGGACCAGGTGAGATCGCTCTGCACCGTTGCGGTGTAGCTGTTGCCGCCAATCGTCACGGTCACGGTGTTGCCCGCTTCGGCATTCACCACCTTACCGCTAATGGTCTGGCCGGCAGCCAGCTCCGCCGCGTTAATCACGTCGTCACCGGCGACGGTGTTGATAATCACCCCCGGCAGAACGGACTCCACGTTGACGGTGTGCGAGGTGCTGGTGCTGTTGCCGACGCTGTCCGTTGCCGATGCGGTAACGGTGTACAACGCTTCACCCAACGCGCCGACCTGATCTGCAGGAACGGTAGTCGTCCATTTCCCGTTGCTGTCGACCATCGCGCTGTACGCTTTGCCGTTCAGCATCACGGTCACCACTGCGCCTGTCGCCAGGCCGGAAGCCGTACCGGAGATCGTCAGGTCCTGGGTTTTCTCGGTGTTGTTGATCACATCGTCACCGGAAATGGTGTCAATGGTCAGCACCGGCGCGGTCAGGTTCACCTCCACGCCGTGCGTGGCGCTGTTGCTGTTGCCCGCTTTATCGGTCAGCGCCGCGGTAATAGTGTAATCCCCGGCGGCCAGCGCGGTGACGTCCGCCGCAGGCACGCCCACGCTCCAGTTGCCTGAGGCATCCAGGGTGGCGGTGTATGATTTGCCGTTGAGGGTAACGGTGACCACGTCGCCCGCCGCCGCGCCGGTCACTGAGCCGGTGACGATCAGTGCCTGCGCATGCTCGGCGCTGTTGATCACGTCGTCGTCGGAAACGGTGTTGATGGTCAGCTGTGGCACGGTGGTATCGACCAGCACATCGCGTGCCGCGGAGGCCGGGTTGCCCGCTTTGTCCGACACGGTGGCGCTGACGGTATAGTTCCCGTCGGTAATCGCGCCCAGATCCGCAGAAGGCACAGTCACGCTCCAGCTGCCGTTTGCCTGCACGGTGGTGGTGTAATCCACGCCGTTCAGCGTGACGGTCACGGTCTGGCCCGCTTCGGCGTTAGAGACGCCGTTGACGACCAGATCCTGCTGCGCTTCGGCGGCATTGATGATGTTGTTGTCGCTGACGATTTCGATGGAGACCGTCGGCGCGGTGGCGTCCACGCCGTACTCGCGTCCCGCAGAGGCGCTGTTGCCGTTCACGTTGGTGACGCTCACCTGCACGCTGGCATCGCCATCCTTCAGGCCAGCCAGATCTGCCGACGGCACGGTCGCCGTCCAGTTGCCGCTGGCATCCACTTTCGCCGTGTAGGACTTGCCGCCGAACGTGATGTAAACCGTCTGGTTCTCTTCCACGTTGCTGGTGGAACCTGAAAGCACCAGATCTGCGCCTTTTTCTGCCGCATTAATCACGTCGTCGGTAGCAATCGCGTCAATGCTGATAGCAACCGTCGCCAGATCGACCTTCACGTCGTGGCTGATGGAGACCGGGTTGCCTGCCGCGCTATTTCCCTCGACCTTCACGGTGACCGTGCCTGCGCCGAGCGCGCTGACGTCTGCCGCCGGAATGGCCGCCGTCCAGGTACCGTCTGCCAGCACCGTGGCCGCGTAGGTTTTGCCGTTGACGATCACGCTCAGCGCCGCGCCCGCTGCCAGGCCGTCGCTGGAGCCGGTAATAATCAGGTTCTGCGCATGCTCAATGCTGTTAATCACGTCGTCGCCCGCCACGGTATCGACGCGCAGGCCCGGCAGATTGGCGTCGATGGTGATCTCGCGCTCGCCGAAGCCGGTGTTGCCGTGGCCGTTAGTGACGCTGGCTGACACCGTCAGATCGCCGTTACCGATAGCGGTTAAGACCGCGGACGGCACGTTGACCGACCAGCTCAGATCGTCCTGAACCGTCGCGGTATACGTATTGCCGCCGATTGAAAGGGTGACAGTGTCACCGCTCGCCGCGCCGCTCACCTTCCCGCTCAGGGTTTGTCCGGAAGCGACTTCCGCCGCGTTAATCACGTCATCGATGGCGATTGCGTTAATGGTAACCTGCGGCAGCGCGCTGTCGACCAGCACGCTGTGGCTGGCGTTCGCGCCGTTGCCTGCGCTATCGGTCACGCTTGCCGTGACGGTATAGCTCGCTTCGCCCAGCGCAGAGACGTTCGCCGCCGGAACGGTCACGCTCCAGCCGCCGCTGGCGTTGGTGGTCGCGGCGTAGCTGATGCCGTTCAGGGTCACCGTAATGGCTGTACCTTCCGGCTGGTTGCTGGTGCCCGAAATCTGCAGATCCTGGCCTTTCTCGACCGCGTTAATCACGTCGTCAAGCGCCAGGGTATTGATGGCAATCTCCGGCGCGGCCAGGGAGACGTCAAATTCATGCGTGGCGGTGGTGCTGTTACCCGCTTTGTCGGTGAGGGTCGCGGAAATCGTCTGCTCGCCGTTAGCCAGCGCGCCCACGTCTGCCGCCGGAACGCCCACGCTCCAGCTTCCGGCACCGTCCAGCATCGCGGTGTAGTCTTTGCCGTTCAGGGTGACGGTAATGACGTCACCCGCCTGCGCGCCCGTGACCTTGCCGGAGACGATCAGCGCCTGGCCGTGCTCGGCAATATTCACGATGTCGTCGCCCGCGACGATGTTAAAACTAATCTGCGGCACGGTGGTATCCACGAGCACGGAGGCATCCGCGCTGGCCGGGTTGCCGGCTTTGTCGGACACGGTCGCCGTGACCGCCGCGCTGCCGTCGGTGATGCCCGCCAGATCGGCTGCCGGCACCTCCAGCGTCCAGCTACCGTCAGCATGCACCTGCGCGGTGTACTGGTTGCCGTTGAAGGTTACGCTGACCGTCTGGCCTGCTTCGGCAGTGGACGTCCCGCTCAGGGTCAGATCCTGCGCTGCCTCAGCCGCATTCAGCATGTTGTCGCCGCTGATGGTATTGATGGTCACCGTTGGCGCGGCGGTATCGACGCTGAACTCCTGCGCAGACGACGCCGCGTTGCCGTTCACGTTGCTCACGCTGACCTGCACGCTGGCGTCGCCGTCCTTCAGGCCGCTCAAATCGGCTGCCGGTACGGTGTACGTCCAGTCGCCGTTGGCGTTCACCGTCGTGGTGTAGGTTTTACCCGCAAAGGTGATGGTGACGGTCTGGCCCGCTTCTACGTTGGCGGAGGAGCCGGAAAGCACCAGATCCTGACCTTTTTCTGCCGCGTTGAGCACGTTGTCCGCGGTCACGCTGTTGATGCTGACGGCGACCGGCGCGAGATCGACGTCCACGATGGTGCCGATAGTCACCGGGTTGCCGGAAGGATCCTGCGCGCTTGCCTTGATATCCAGCGAACCGTCCGCCCACTGGGACACGTCCGCTGCCGGAACCGCCGCCTGCCAGGTACCGTCCGCCAGTACGGTTGCGGAATAAATCTTGCCGTTAATGGTCACCGTGACGGTGCTGCCCGATGCCAGATCGGTGCTTGAACCGGAAACAATCAGGTTCTGAGCGTGCTCGATGACGTTAATGACATCATCACCCGCCACGGTATCAATACGCAGGCCGGGCAGTTGGGCGTCGATGGTAAAGTCCAGCGAAGACGAACCGGTGTTGCCGTGCGCGTTGGTGACGCTGGCCGATACGGTCAGTTCGCCGTTGCCGAGCGCGGTTAACTGGCTCTCGGTTAACGGCAGGCTCCATGAGAGATCGTCCTGCACGGTAGCGGTGTATGTCTGCCCGCCGAGGATAATCGTGACGGTATCGCCCGATGCCGCGTTAGAGACCTTCCCGGTCAGGGTTTGCCCTGCGGTGACTTCCGCCGCGTTGACGATATTGTCGGTCGCGAAAGTGTTGATAGTGACGACCGGCAACGCGCTGTCCACCAGCACATCGTGCGAGGTTGAGGCGCTGTTGCCCACATTATCGGTAACGCTCGCCGTCACGGTGTAATTGGCTTCGCCCAGCGCGCTCACCGCAGAGGCGGGCACGGTGACGCTCCAGCTGCCGCTGGCGTTAGTGGTGGCGGTGTAGTTGATACCGTTCAGGTTTACGGTGATTGTGGTCCCTTCCGGCTGGTTGCTGGTACCGGAAAGCAGCAGATCTTCACCCTTCTCTGCCGCATTGATCACGTCATCTACGGCCAGCGTGTTAATACCGATAACAGGCGTCACGGTATTCACCACCACATCCAGAGAACTGCTGCCGGTGTTGCCGGAGCGATCGGTCACGGAGACGTTAATGGTCCAGGTGCCGTCCGTCAGCCCCTGAACGACGGATGCAGGCAGGCCGAGGCTCCAGTTGCCCGCCGCGTCCACCGCGGTGGTGTAGTCCACGTTATTAATAGTGATGGTGACCAAATCGCCCGCCGCAGCGCCGGTGACGGAGCCGCTCAGGATCTGCGCCTGAGAATGGGCCAGCTGGTTAACGGTGTTGGTGTCGGTGACAAAGTCATTAATGGTCACCTGCGGCACGGTGGCATCCACCAGCCCAACGCGGTCCGCACTGCTGCTGTTACCTGCCACGTCGCTTACGGAGGCCGTCACGATGACAGTGCCGTCTGCCAGCGCGCCAACGTCGGCGGCAGGCACGTTCAGCGTCCAGTTGCCGTCAGCTTGCACGGTAGTTTGATAGTTTTTGCCGTTCAGCATCACGGTGACCGTCTGGCCCGCTTCAGCGGTTGTGCTGCCGCTGAGGACCAGATCCTGCTGCGCTTCTGCCGCATTGATGATGTTGTCGTCGGTCAGATTATCGAGCGTAATGGCCGGCGGCTGCGTATCGACGGTCACCACGCGTGAGGCGTCCGCGCTGTTGCCGCTGACGTTAGTCACGCTGACGCTTACCTGCGCCCGCCCGTCGATCAGCGTTTCCATGGCGTTCGCCGGGACGGTCAGGCTCCAGGAGCCATCCTGCTGCACCTGCGCGGTAAAAGTCTGGTCGGCAAATTTCACCACCACGGTTTGCCCCGCCTCCACGCCCTGCGTCTGGCCGGAAAGGGTTAAGTCGCTCCCTTTTTCTGCCGCGTTCAGCAGGTCATCGCCGGAGACGGTATCAATGGTGACCGCCACGGCGTTGAGATCGAGTTCAATCGGGTGTTCAGCCGCAACGGTGTTGCCCCAGGCATCTTCCGCGCTGACGCTGACCGTCATACCTCCGGCCGTCCAGGCCTGCAGATCCGCAGCAGGAACGCCAATGCTCCAGCCGCCGCTGGCGGTCACCACGGCGTGATAGTCGACATTGTTGATGGTGACGACAATCGGCGTACCTGCGGCCAGATGGGTGCTGGCGCCGGTGACGGTCAGATCCTGCTGCTGCTCGATGGCGTTGATCACATCATCGCCGGAAATGGTGTTTACGCGCAGACCCGGCAGTTCCGCGTTGATATTGATATCGCGCTCGCCGGTGCCAGTATTACCGTGCCCGTTGGTCACGGAGGCGGTAAAGGTCAAATCCCCGTCGCCGAACGCCTGAAGATCCGCTGAAGGGATCGTGACGTTCCAGGTCAGATCGCTGCCCACCGTGGCGCTGTAACTCTTACCGCCAACGGTAACAGACACCGTATCGCCCGCCGCCGCGCCGGTAACGCGGCCACTGAGGGTTTGGTCCACGCCCGCTTCGGCGTTATTAACCAGGTTATCCCCCGCAAAGGTGTTAATGATCACCTTCGGCAGCACGGTATCGACCAGCAGATTCGCCTCTGCGGAGCCGCTGTTACCCACGCTGTCGGTGCCGCTGACGCTGACGGTGTAAAGCGTGTTCGCCAGATTCAGGACGTCGGACACCGGCACCTGGACCGCCCAGATGCCGTTTTCAACAGTGGCCTGATAGCTGACGTTGTTCAGCGTCACGGTGATGGCGCTGCCGTCAGGCAGGTTGCTGGTGCCGGTCAGGCTCAGCGGTTGCATTGCCTCCTGAGCATTCAACACGTTGTCCTGGCTGATGGCGTCAATCGTAAATTCCGGTGGGTTGCCGCTCAGCACAATGCCGTGCGTGGCGCTACCGGTGTTCCCCGCTGCGTCGGTGACGGAGACGGCAAGGGTGTGGTTGCCCTCACCCAGCGCGCCGACGACGGAGGCAGGAACGCCCACGCTCCAGCTGCCGTCTGCCTGTACGACGCCGGTGAAGGTCTGGCCGCCAACGGTCACGGTGACGACATCGCCTGCCGCCGCGCCGCTCGCCCGCCCGGAAATAATCTGCGCCTGTCCCTGCTCGCTGGTGTTGAGGATATCGTCGCCCGCGACGGTGTTGATGGTGACGACCGGCGCATTGGTATCTACCGTGAAATCCGCGGTCACGGACGAGCCGTTGCCTGCTTTGTCGCTGACGTTCACCGTCAGGGTGTGGTGACCCTCATTAAGGGCCTGCACCTCGCTGGCCGCCAGCGTGACGGACCAGGTGCCGTCGCTGCCCACCGTGGCGTTATAATTTTTGCCGTTCAGCGTCACGGTCACAATCTGCCCGGCTTCCGCGTTGGTTTTACCACTCAGCGTTAGCGGATGGTTGTGCTCAGCGGCATTAATGATGTTGTCCTGCGCGAGCGTATCGACGGAGAGCGTTGGCGCAGCGGTATCCACGCCAATCGTCTGGCTTCCGCTCACGGTGTTACCCGCCGCGTCTTTGCCGCTGACGCTGACGGTCCAGGTACCGTCGCTGAGCGCCTGCGCGTCTGCCGCAGGCACGTTAACGCTCCACGCGCCGTCTGCTCCCACCTGAGCGGTGTAGGTTTTGCCGTTCAGCGTTACGGAAACGTCGGTTCCCTGCGCCAGATGCTGACTGCTGCCGGACAGCGTAAAGCCTGCGGACTGTTCGCTGGCGTTAATCACGTTGTCACCCGCCGTTGTCGCCAGCGTAAGCGTGGCCTCGGACGTAGAAACGGTCACGGTGATGTTGCCCGCTGACGTGGTTTTACTGCCGTCGATCTGCACCACCGACCAGGTGTGCTCTCCGTCGGCCTGGGTCGGGAGTTTTACCGTCCAGGTGCCGTCTTTACCGACCATCGCGCTGGCGATGGTGCTACCGCTGCCGTCTTTAATCTGGATGGTCGCGCCCGGCTGACCGGTACCGCTGAAGGTCGGCGCGTTATCGTCCGTGAGGGCGTTTGCGCTCAGCACTCCCTGCTTGTCGCCCACCTTGTCCGACAGCAGGAAGGTCGGCGTGGCGCTTTCCACTTCTTTGGTGTTATCAATGACTTTCGTTTTGGTTTCGCCATCACCGCCGTGGGCCAGCAGTGCGCCGATAGCACCGCCGCCTAACGCCGCCCCTGCAATCCAGCCCCACGGGGCATCGCTCAGGGCGCTTCCCTGCTCCAGGAAGGGTTCAATGCTGCTAATGGGTGTGGCCTGCGCGGTTAATTCAGTAGCGGCAACGCCTGACGCTTCCCCGGCATCGGCAAAAGAGAGATGAGTCAGTTCCTGCCCGTCGTTGAACACCAGCTCTGACTGATGTTGGGTTTCAGGATCTTCAACAAAATAGTTATTGCAGCGAATAACGCTGCCGTCCTTCATATAAATGAGAAGGTCTTTACCCTGGCGGACATAACGCTCCACGTCCTGAGCAGAGCCCTGAATTTCAATCACGCTCGGCGATGAAATAGAGACCGACAGATTTCCTTCGCCGGTTAATTTCGTTTTCTCCGCCGTTTTGCGAATGATGACATCAACAACCTTTACGTTACTCATATTCCTCTCCTTGCAGGTGTACGGATCCCTGTGGATATATCCACCAGACGGATGTAGCTATCCCTGGGAAAAAACACCCATTATTTTCAGACTTATTTCGTGCAGCTATGCGTGGCTTTTGTTAACTCAAATCGGGTAATTTTGCGGCAGCGTTTTTCTCTATTCCAATAAGCGGCATTAAATTATCAACCGCGGAAGCATAATTAATTGCCGAACTCCAGCCATCATACTCGGCGATTATTTTCGCCGACGTGGCCTGCCAGACATCCTGCTCAACGCTGAGCAAATCATTAATGCTCCGCTTGCTCAGGGTGTATTCATTTTTATAAACCTCGCGGGCCCGCAGCGCATTTTCCAGCTGCCGCTTCCCGGCCTCCATTCTTCCCCGTGCGCCGGTCCAGTCAGCTTGCGCGACGGAGGCCTTTTGCAGCACGTCGAAACGCGCCTGATCGACCTGAGAGGACGCCATCGCCCGGGCGCCCTCAGCCTGACGCACGCGTGCAGATACCGCGCCGCCCTGATAAAGCGGTGCGTCAATATTGAGCTGGATCTGGTCGTCCCAGTATGAGCGGTTGTCCGACTCGTAACGCGTGCGTCCCCCTTTCAGGCTCAGGGTTGGCCAGTGCTGGGACTTCGCTGTTTCAACGCCATACTGGGCCGAACGTTCCATATTCTGCGCGGCCATTACCGCCGGTATTAACGAATAATCAATGCGGTTAAGCGAATCCGGCTCAACGGCGAGGTTTGCGGGTACCGGCGAATAATGATCTGCCTGCATTCCGGTTAATACCGCGAGCCTTGCGCGGGCGCTGTTCAACTCGGCGTTATACTGCGCCACCGTCGCCTGCATGCCGGCAATACGCGTGCGGGTCTGGAGTTCATCGGAGGTGGAACTCACGCCCGCATCGGCGCGCAGCTTGGCCAGCTGCTCCACGTTTTTCAGTGCCTGAACGTTCTCTTTTGCCGCCTGTAATAGGTCGGAATAACGTTTGACCTCCACGTAGCCGAGCGCCGTTTTTTCCGCCACGTCAGAAAGCGTGCTCATCAGCTGGTAGCGGTAGCTATCGCGCTGGGCGGAAGACTGGCTGATGCTATTGTTAGTCTTGCCAAAATCGTATATCAGCTGGGTCAGGCTCACTCCCCAGGCCGCAGAGTTCTTCAGCGAACCGCTGGAATCGGTGGTCTGGCTATGCCCCGTACTCCCGTTCAACGCTATTTGCGGCATCCAGCCGCTGCGCGCCTCGTCTATTTGCGCCTGACCAATACCTAACTGCGCGGCCTGCTGGCTAATTGACGGATCGCGATCGATAGCGAAAAGAATACTTTCCTTTAAGGTCGTCGTTGCCATCGGGGCAATACCTACCGCGCCACTATTGGCATAAGCCGTATTTAGGGCTAATGAAATTAACGCCAGCGTAGCTATAAATTGGCGTGAAACAGGCTTGCGTAATATCGTCATTTTATCTCCCTGACTCTGAGTGATACTCAAGCAATTACCCAAAAAGAGGTACAGATAATTAGACAAATATCTTATTTAACTTCCTCGCTAAATTTCAGGTAAAGCTCCCCATACCCATTTCCGATGGAGATGAGATCCGCCTTTGTCTTATTAAATTTAAGAAATTACTTATTTCATAAGTTGATTTGCAGCATAACAAAATGTGGTATAGGCCACTACACCCACAATGTTAATGCGGTGTTACATATAAGAAAAAACATGGGGTTTCTGGACAAAACTCCGAAAGTAGCCTTTCAGATGAAACATCAAAACACACTGTAATTTAAGGAAAATTCTTAATCTCCTCTGCGCACATTTTTGCGTTAATTTCTGAGCGGGTCAGACACAAAGATTTTCAAAGAAGTGTCAACTTAAGTAAGAGCCATCAATTTGTTGAAAAATAATTCTAATAAAAAACATAAATCAGACATTAAATGCTTTGTTTTAATTAAATATCAGCATATTCCACCAGTTAATCATAATACATTGGTTACATAACCCAAATCGTTGATTAAAACATAACATTAACACTGTGGTTAACATTCAGAACGGCTTAATGATATCCGCTTAATATAATTCCAATAATTAAACATCAACCTGGTTTACGATACTCCTTCCTTCTGCGTCAAAATGCTGTATTATGCAATTTATTGCGACATTTTGCAGGATTGCTGCCCATGCACAAAACCGCACGTCAACGCTATGTCCTTGATATTCTCAGTGAACAAGGTCAGGCCAGCATCACCGAACTGGCAGAAAAGCTGCAGGTTTCGGCGGACACCGTTCGTCGGGATCTGACCGATCTGGAAAATCAGGGGCTTGCCCAGAAGAATCACGGCGGGGCTATTGCTCTGAATCTTTCGGCCATGAATCGTCAGGGCCGCAATACCCTGCTGCCGGAAACAAAGCAGCGCCTGGGGAAACAGGTTGCGCAGGCGGTTCCGCCTGGTTCCACCCTGTTTCTGGATGCCGGCAGTACGGTGATGGCCGTCGCCACTTATCTGCAGGGGCCTCACACCGTGATCACTACCTCGCTGGATATCGCCCAGCATTTTAGCGACCGGGAAGACATTGAGCTTATTCTGCTCGGCGGAAAATGGGACCCGAAGCAGCGCCTGTTTGCCGGCAGCGCCACGTTGTCCCTGCTGTCACGCTATCGGGCCGATATCGCCATTCTCGGTGCGTGCGCCCTTCATGCCGAACTCGGTTTGAGTGCCGGTAAAGAAGCGGATGCCGAGGTGAAACGCGCGATGCTCGCCGCAAGCCATGCGCACTGGATTGTTGCCGATCACCTGAAAGTTAACCGCTGCGAGCCGTATCTGGTCTCCGGGCTAACCGATATTCATCAACTCTTTTTAGATCGTCCCTGGCCTGAGCTTGGGGACCCTGGCGCATTACGGGTCACGGTGTGCGCGCAATAACGTGGAGAAGGTCATGAGTAAAGTTCAAACAATCAACATTGCGCTGATCGGGTATGGTTTTGTCGGTAAAACCTTCCATGCCCCGCTGATCCAGTCCGTGGACGGGCTCAAGCTGGCGGTGGTCTCTTCCCGTGATGAAGAGAAAGTGAAGCGCGATCTTCCGGATGTGCTGGTGGTAGCCACGCCCGAAGAAGCCATTCAACAACCTGATGTCGACCTGGTGGTCATTGCCTCCCCTAACGCCACCCACGCGCCGCTGGCGACGCTGGCCCTGAACTCGGGAAAACACGTGGTCGTGGATAAGCCTTTCACCCTGGATATGCAGGAAGCCCGGCACCTGATTGCCCTGGCGGATGAAAAGCAGCTTCTGCTCTCCGTTTTCCACAACCGCCGCTGGGACAGTGATTTCCTCGGCATTAAGCAGATTATTGAGCAAGGCACGGTTGGCAAGGTTAAACATCTGGAGTCGCATATTGACCGCTTCCGCCCGGAAGTGCGCGTGCGCTGGCGAGAGCAGAACGTCCCCGGCAGCGGTCTGTGGTTTGACCTGGGCCCTCACCTGATCGACCAGACGCTTCAGCTGTTTGGCCTGCCAGAGTCTGTTCAGGGAAATATCGCCACGCTGCGCGACGGCGCAGAGGTTAACGACTGGGCTCACGTGGTCCTCAATTACCCGGATCATAAGGTGGTTCTGCACGCCAGCATGCTGGTGGCTGGCGGTACGGCGCGCTTTACCGTTCACGGGGACAAAGGCAGCGTGGTGAAAGCCAGAATCGATCAGCAGGAAGCGCAGCTGCTGGCTGGCGTAATCCCCGGCAGCGACGCCTGGGGCGAAGACGACGACAGCATGGTGTTCTTCGGAGCTGATGGTGAACCCCAAACGATTGCCACGCCAAAGGGCGATCAGCGGCAGTACTACATCAACGTGCGGGATGCGATGCTCGGGAAGATCGCCAATCCCGTTCATCCTGTCGAGGCGTTAGCGGTTATGGCTGTTCTGGAAGCGGCGGTGAAATCGTCAGAGACGGGGTCAACGCAGACGCTGGCGTTAACTGATGAAGAGCGTGCTCTTCTGGGTTAAAAAACAAGCCGGGTGGCGCTGCGCCGCCCGGCACGAGTTAAAGACTACTGACGCTTATTCGGCATCATGCGCAAAAGAGTATTATCTTTCCAGAAATAGTGGTGCATCAGCGCCGCAAAGGCGTGCAGACCAATCACGAAATAGCCCAGGTTTGCCAGCGTAACGTGCCACTCCTTCAGCACATCCACCAGGTCAAAATTCCCCTCCGCCGCGTGAGGCATCGCCAGACCAAAGGCGAACCAGTCGTTTCCACGGTTATACATCATTACAATGCCAATCAGCGGCAGCGCAATAAACAGCAGATAGACGATCAGATGCCCAAGGTGGGACATCCCGGTAATCATCGCTTTGGGTTTAGGTTGAATGGGCGGTGCGGGAAACTTCAGGCGGATCAGCAATCTCGCCACCATCAGCAACAGAACCGAGATGCCGCAGGAGACGTGGATCATGTTAATAAGCGGTCGGTCGGAACGCGGGAAAAAGCCCCTGAATTCCATCGCGCAGTAGGCGACGACGATTAACAAAAACACCAGCCAGTGAATCGTGATTTGCAGGCTTGTATATTTAGTGCGCATGGGATTTCCTGAAATAAACAGTCACCGCGCCAACATAATCTCCTTTCCTTAAAAATTCATTAACTTTTCTGTATGGTTTTTCAAATACTTCCCCTCGCATGAAGCATCTTCAATTGCTGGCCTGCCCGTGATGGTCTAAGCCTGGATGAGTTCAAACTGTCGTATCGACACGTTCACAGGAGAACACCATGAGTAAAATTGGCATTAACGGATTTGGACGCATTGGACGCCTTGTGCTGCGCCGCCTTCTTGAAACCCAGGACAGCAATACCGTCGTCGCCATCAACGACCTCACCTCCCCGAAAGTCCTGGCCTACCTGCTCAGGCATGATTCCAACTACGGTGGCTTCCCCTGGAGCGTGGACTTCACCGAGGATGCGCTGATTGTCGACGGTAAAACCATCGCGGTGTACGCCGAAAAAGAGGCAAAGCACATTCCGTGGAAAGCCGCGGGCGTGGATATCGTCGTGGAGTGCACCGGCTTTTATACCTCAGAAGAAAAATCGCGGGCGCACCTGGACGCCGGTGCGAAGAAAGTGCTGATTTCGGCGCCCGCGGGTGAGATGAAGACCATCGTCTATAGCGTGAATGACGATACCATTGACGCCAGTGATACTATTATTTCCGTCGCGTCCTGCACCACCAACTGCCTCGCCCCGCTGGCAAAAGCCCTGAACGACGCGTTTGAAATTAAAGTGGGCACCATGACCACCATTCATGCCTATACCGGCACCCAGGCGCTGGTGGATGGCCCGCGCGGGAAAGATCTGCGCGCCTCGCGGGCGGCGGCAGAAAATATTATTCCTCATACCACCGGGGCGGCGAAAGCCATCGGCCTGGTGATCCCCGCGCTCAGCGGCAAACTAAAGGGTCATGCCCAGCGCGTGCCGGTGAAAACCGGATCGGTAACCGAGCTGGTAGCGATTCTGGGTAAAAAGGTGACGGTCGAGGAGATCAACGCCGCGTTGAAAAAGGCGACCCAGGGGAATAAATCGTTCGGGTATACCGATGACGAGATTGTTTCTTCAGATGTGATTGGCTCGCACTATGGTTCGGTGTTTGACGCCACGCAGACGGAGGTGTCAGAAGCGGGAGACCTGCAGCTGGTGAAAGCCGTTGCCTGGTATGACAACGAGTATGGGTTTGTGACGCAGCTGGTGCGGACGCTGGATAAGTTTGCGGCGCTGTGATTTTCCCCGCACCCTAACCCTCTCCCCAATGGGGCGAGGGGATTGTTCCGTGCTCAGATGATTTTACGCGCCACCTTCAGGACTGGGTCCTGTTGAAGCTGTCTCCATGCGGCGGTGACGGTTTCAGGGAATTCAACGTGGGCGATAAAATCCCGCCCGGCCGGGCCATAGCCGTTGACGTCATCATACAGGCGCGGCAGTTCCCCCATAACCAGCGACAGATACCGGTCAACGGGCCACAGCCCGGCGTTGCCCCCACTAAACTCTACGCCCTCAGTGCCGTTTTGCAGCGCTGGCGTAAACCCGGGATGGCTGATCCACTGCGGTGATGCGGGTTCATCGCGGCACACGCGGGCAAACGTCGCCATCGTGCGGCGCTGCATCGTTGGGTCCTGTACCACCAGCACGCGCCCGCTTGTCCGCTGACGCTCTTTTAGCATGTTCCAGCTAAAGCGCGCGTTTTCACCGCAGTTGGTGGAGCGATCTTCAACCCACAGGCGCGCCTCGGGGATCAGCCAGAACGCCCGCGCAACGTCGGCAAGAATGTTTGCTTCTGCCCGTCCCGCGACCGGTAGAGTGTGATAACGCGGGTGATTGCGGATCGCTTCATATAAAAACGGGGTCGAATGGCCGATGCCGCCGCTGATCAGAAGCGGCACGTCTTTCTGAGAGGCAATACTGCAGGCCGCGTCAATGGTTGGGATCACCGCGTTGCCAGCCAGAATCACCGCATCAATCTCCGGGGCCTGACGCGTCATGCTCAGGTCGTCCTGCGCCAGCCATGCGCCGACAGTATTGATGGCCGCCATTGTGGCATTCGCCAGAAGGGGAAAATGGGGCTGAACCATGGTGAACTCCTCACGTTGTTGAAGCAGCGAATTTACCATTTTTCTGAAATAACCAGAAACATCCAAAAATCATCGGGTTGCACCTGCCTATTGTGCTTTTAATTTCCAGCCCTACAAAACATTGTATTGTACAGGCGTCATGAAAAAGCAGCCAACGCTGCTAATTTAAACGTGATCTGACCAGTTTCAGCCCGCCAGTGCTTGCTAAATGCAACATCCAACCCTAAGTTGCTTAACAATTTCACAACCTTTTTCATCTTCACGGGTTGCACCTGAAGCGCGCCAGGTGACACCTCATATATCAGCAACGTGGCGGGGTTTCAGCTCATGACAGAACATGAAAGTACGACGACGGTATTACGAAAAAATAAGAAGGTGTTAATCGCCAGCCTTACCGGGAGCGCCATTGAATGGTTTGACTATTTCCTCTACGGTACGGCGGCCGCGCTGGTCTTTAATAAGATCTTTTTTCCGATGGTCGATCCGGTGATCGGACTCATTCTCTCGTATCTCTCTTTCTCATTAACCTTTTTTATACGTCCCATTGGCGGGGTACTTTTCGCACACATCGGTGACCGCATTGGCCGTAAAAAAACCCTCGTGCTGACCCTCTCTTTGATGGGAGGTGCAACCGTTATGATTGGCCTGTTGCCCACGTATGAAATGATTGGTATGTGGGCTCCGGCGCTGCTGATCCTGATGCGCATCATTCAGGGGATGGGTATCGGCGGTGAATGGGGCGGTGCGCTGTTGCTGGCCTATGAGTATGCGCCTGAAAAACGCAAAGGGTTCTTCGGCAGCATTCCGCAGGCGGGCGTCACCATCGGCATGCTGATGGCGACCTTTATCGTGTCGCTGATGACGATGTTCAGCGAAGAGGATTTTCTCTCCTGGGGCTGGCGTATCCCGTTCCTGCTGAGCTCTGTTCTGGTGTTGCTCGGCCTGTGGATCCGAAAAGATATTGATGAAACGCCTGATTTTCAGAAAGTGAAAGCGTCCGGTCAGGTGGCTAAGGCTCCCCTGCGCGATACGCTGAAACATCACTGGCGTGAAGTGCTGATTGCCGCCGGCCTCAAAGTCGTGGAAACCGCGCCGTTTTATATTTTCTCTACGTTTGTGGTGAGCTATGCCACCAGCACGCTAACCTATCAAAAATCGCAGGCGCTGGAGGCCGTGACGCTGGGGGCCCTGGTGGCCACGATAATGATTCCGTTAATGGGGCTGCTCTCGGATAAAATTGGCCGTCAGCGTATGTATGCCACGAGCGTCTTTATCCTGGGTTTGTTTATCGTGCCATGGTTTATGCTGCTGAATACCGGTACCACGTGGGGGATTGTGCTCGCGACGGTGATCGCCTTTGGTGTGCTGTGGGCACCGGTCACGGCGGTACTCGGCACGCTGTGCTCTGAAATTTTTAGCGCAAACGTGCGTTACACCGGCATTACGCTCGGTTATCAACTGGGTGCCGCGCTGGCTGGCGGTACCGCCCCGCTGATTGCGACCGGCCTGCTGGCAAAATATGACGGCGACTGGGTTCCGGTGGCCTGGTATCTTGCCGTCACGGTAGCCATCTCCTTAATCGCGATTTTCTGCGCCAGCCGCGTTAAGCGTGCCACTCTCGTCGAGGCGCAGCCCGAACGTCTCTGACCTTTCCCGGCCCGTCCTGCGGGCCGCTCTTTTTCCTTAAATTTCTCTCGTACATTTGATTAACATGCGCAAATCATATTCACTTGAATTATCATTTGCGGCAGACGTAGAATCGCTAGCCCGCTAATTATTCAATCATTTCTAAGGTAATGACGTTATGCGCCTGCCCGAACGCGACCCTTATGCTCCTCGCGAGTGGCAGCCCCATGAGAAACCCGCCCTGCTGGGTTCGCCTTCCACCCCCGAGCACAGTACGCCAAAACGCGTCGCCTATGGCGTCGTTGGGCTGCTGGTTTGCCTGACGGGGGCACTGGGCAATGCGGTGGTCACCGCCAACCTGCAAAACCTGCAGGGAACCTTTGGGGCCTGGTCGACCGAAATCGCCTGGCTGCCTGCAGTCTATGTGATGACCAACATCTCCATTAACCTGCTGCTGGTCAAATTTCGTCAACAGTACGGCCTGCGCGCCTTTACGGAAGGTTTTCTGGTGCTGTACGTGCTGGTCACCTTTTTCCACCTGTTCGTTAACGACCTCAGTTCCGCGCTGATGGTACGCGCCGCGCACGGGATGGTGGCCGCCGCGCTCAGCTCGCTGGGGATTTACTATCAAATCCAGGCCTGGCCTGCGAAGCATCGCCTGAAGGCGCTTACCATCGGGATCACTGGATCGTCGCTCGCTATTCCGCTGGCGCGTCTGTTTTCCACTGAGCTTCTCCAGCTGGACGAGTGGCGCGGGCTCTATTTCTTTGAACTGGGGCTGGCGCTGATCTCCCTGGCCTGCGTAATCGCCTTAAAACTGCCGCCGGGTGACCGACGCAAGGTCTTCGAGAAGAAAGACTTTGTCACCTTCTTTTTACTGGCTCCCGGAATGGCCCTGCTCTGCGCCGTGCTCTCTTTAGGCCGTCTTGACTGGTGGTTCGAGGCGCCGTGGATCGGCTGGTCGCTGGCGCTATCGCTGGTGCTGATTGTTTCCGCCATCGTGTTTGAACATAACCGCGCCAACCCGCTGCTGAACACCCGCTGGCTGTCGAGCGGCAGCATCGTTCGCCTGGGGCTGATCATGCTGCTGATCCGCATCGTGCTGGCGGAGCAAAATACCGGCGTCATCGGCTGGCTGCAGTACGTGGGGTTACAAAATGAGCAGATGACCCATCTGGCGTGGTCTATTTTCGCCGGGATCGTCTGCGGGATCGTCACCAGCTGCCTCACCATTAAGCCTACAAAGCTGGCGTGGCCGATTATCACCTCTTTGGCGCTGATGATTGTTGCCTCGCTGCTGGACAGCCAGTCCAATAACCTGACCCGCCCGGATCAGCTGATGGTCAGCCAGTTCCTGCTGGGCTTCGGCAGCGCCTTCTTCCTGGCGCCCGCCATGCTGGCCGCCATTGGCGGGGTAATTGCCGACCCGCGTAACCTGGTCAGCTTTTCGGTCATGTTTGGCATGAGCCAGAACCTCGGCGGCCTGCTGGGATCGGCGATTCTCGGCACCTTCCAGACCTGGCGCGAGAAATACCACTCCAGCCTGCTGGCGGATCAGCTCACCACGCTTAACCCGCTGGTCAACGAGCGGATTCAGCTTTATACCCAGATGTATAAAAGCCTGATTGGCGACAGTACGCTGCTGGGAACGCAGGCCATTACCCAGCTACAGACGGTGACCAGCCTTGAGGCAAATATTCTGGCCTACAACGATACTTATCTGCTGACGGCAAGCATCGCTGCCGCCACGCTGGTCTGGATTTTATGGCGCTTGCTGCGCCTGCGCATTACTGCCCGTATGGCGCTGAAGAACGCCACCGGCAACAAATAATTGTGATATTTCTGGAGAGTTTATGAGTCAGCAGGATGCCGCCAAAGAGCAGGCCAACACCCGCAAAAATGTGCGCATTGTTTCCGTTTTCACCGCCGCTGCCATCGGTATTGTTGGCGTGCTGGTCATTCTTTACGCCTGGCAGCTGCCGCCGTTTACCCGCCACGCGCAGTTTACAGACAACGCCTACGTGCGCGGCCAGACGACGTTCATCAGCCCCCAGGTTAACGGCTATATCACCGAGGTGAAGGTTCAGGACTTTGTGCAGGTCAAAAAAGGCGATCTGCTGTTGCAGATCGATGACCGCATCTATCGTCAGCGCGTCCATCAGGCCGAGGCGCAGCTGGCGATGAAAATTGCCGCGCTGAATAACAACCTGCAGCAGCGGAAAAGCGCCGAAGCGACCATTGCCAAAAATGAAGCCGCGCTGAAAAATGCCCGCGCCCAGAGCCTGAAAACCCAGGCGGATTTAAAGCGCGTGAAGGATCTGACGGCGGATGGGTCGCTTTCCATTCGCGAGCGCGATGCCGCGCTGGCCAGTGCGGCTCAGGGCAGCGCGGATATCGACCAGGCGAAAGCCACGCTTGAGATGTCGCGTCAGGATCTGCAGACGGTGATTGTGAACCGCGGCGCTCTGGAGGCAGATGTTGAAAACGCCAAAGCGGCGCTGGAGCTGGCGCAGATTGACCTGCAAAATACCCGCATTATCGCCCCGCGCGACGGCCAGCTCGGCCAGATTGCCGTGCGTCTCGGCGCGTACGTGACCGCCGGAACGCACCTCACTACGCTGGTGCCGCCGCAGCACTGGGTGATTGCCAACATCAAAGAGACCCAGCTGGCGGAGCTGCGCGTCGGTCAGCCGGTGAAGTTTACCGTCGATGCCTTAAACAACAAAGCGTATCAGGGCCGCGTAGAGAGCATCTCGCCGGCGACCGGGGTTGAATTCAGCGCTATCACGCCGGACAACGCCACCGGCAACTTTGTCAAAATCGCCCAGCGTATTCCGGTGCGTATTGAGGTGCTCGGTAAGCCAGAGGACTCCGCGCTGCTGCGTCCGGGTATGTCGGTGCAGGTAACCATTGATACGCGGGAGGCGAAGTAATGATCCTTCGCCCGATAGCCGCGCTGGTGGGGGCGCTCATGCTGGCCGGATGCCAGTCCGTCGACGTCAAGCCGGCGCAGCCGACCCTGCAAATTCCGGCTCAATGGCGCGCCGTCTCAGGGCCAGCCAGCCCGACGGAACAGCTCTGGTGGCGCAATTTTCATGACAACAACCTCAACCGCTATGTGGACCAGGCGCTAAAAAACAACAGCGATGTGCTGATTGCCCGCGAGCGGATAAACGAATATCAGGCGCGGGTCTTTGCCGCCGACGGCAGCCTGTTTCCCTCCCTCGGCGCAGGCGTAACCGGGACGCGCGCCCGTTCACAATCCGCTGCGACCGGGCTGCCGGTTTACGGCACATTGTACAAAGGGAGCCTGACGGCAAGCTATGACGTGGATATCTGGGGCGTCAACCGCAGCACCTCGCGCGCTGCCGAAGCCTCGCTGGCGGCGCAAAAAGCCGCCGCCGCCGCCGCGGATTTGACCGTCGCCTCGTCTGTGGCATACGGGTACGTCACCCTGCTCTCGCTTGATGAACAGCTGCGCGTGACCGAATCCACGCTGAAATCGCGCGAAGAGGCGTTTAAGCTTGCCAAACGCCAGCTTGAGACGGGCTACAGTTCGCGCCTGGAGCTGATGCAGTCGGATTCCGAGCTTCGCTCAACGCGAGCGCAGGTGCCCGTGCTGCGGCATCAGATTGCGCAGCAGGAGAATGCCCTGAGCCTGCTGCTGGGAAGCAATCCCGGTGCGCTAGCGCGTAGCGAAAGCTTTGCGGCGCTGACGCCGCTCACGCTGCCGTCACAGCTGCCCTCCACGCTCCTGAATCGTCGGCCAGATATCGTGCAGGCCGAGCGACAGCTGGTTGCGGCTGATGCCTCGCTTGCCGCGTCACGCGCCAGCCTGCTGCCGTCGATCAACCTGACCGCAACCGGATCGATCCAGGATCGCACCCTTTCCGGCCTGCTGGACAACCCGCTCCAGCTCTGGAGCGCAGGCGGCAGCATTCTCGCCCCGCTGCTGAACCGCCAGGCGCTGAACGCGCAGGTGGATATTTCCCAGTCCCAGCGTAACCAGGCGCTGTATGCGTATGAAAAAACCGTGCGTAACGCGTTTGCCGAAGTGAACAACAGCCTTGATGCCATTACGCGCTATCAGGAACAGCTGACGGAGCTGCTTGCCCAGCAGGATGTGGCCCGGGAGACGCTGCGCATTGCGCAGAACCGCTATCGCAACGGTTATTCATCCTATCTTGACGTGCTGGACGCGCAGCGCACGCTGTACTCGGTCCAGACCAGCGTGGTGCAGGTCAAAAATAACCTGCTGCTGGCGCAGATTGATTTGTATAAAGCGCTGGGCGGGGGCTGGGTCAATGCCTGAAGGCGCTTAACAGGCCTGGATTTCGTCACGTAGGCCGGGTAAGGCGCAGCCGCCACCCGGCGATTCCCCCTCAGGAGACAATCTATGCAACAACAGTGGTCTGCAGTTGATAATTTCATGATTTCTTCGCTTATTCCTGTCGATGACGTACTGAGCCAGGTACTGGAAAACAACAAGCGCGCCGGGCTACCCGAACACGATGTCGCGGCCAATCAGGGGCAGTTGCTGGCGCTGTTCGTGCGCATGACGCAGGCAAGACGCATTCTTGAGATCGGTACGCTGGGTGCCTATAGCTCGATCTGGATGGCGCGCGCCCTGCCGCCGGACGGAAAGCTGATTACGCTCGAGGCGGACCCAACGCATGCCGATGTTGCCCGCCAGAATATTCGCCTCGCGGGGCTGAACGATCGTATTGAATTAATAGAAGGCCCGGCGCTGAACTCGCTGGAGAATTTCGGTGACGTTCCGCCGTTCGACCTGATCTTTATTGATGCCGATAAGCCAAACAATCCCGGCTATCTGGAGTGGGCGCTGCACTACTCCCGCCCCGGCACGGTGATTATCGGCGATAACGTGGTCCGCGACGGCGAGGTCATTAACGGGCAAAGCGACGACGCGCGCGTGCTGGGCGTACGGCGTTTTATCGAGATGACGGGGGTTAACCCGCGCTTAACCGCCACCGCGCTGCAAACGGTGGGGGTTAAGGGATGGGATGGGTTTACGCTGGCGATTGTGAATGGGTGAAAAAATGTGCGGGCTGATGCCCTCACCCCGACCCTCTCCCACAGGGAAAGGGAGAAAACCGGGCAAGGACGTTAAGCGGAAATCTGCTCCATCGCCTGCAATATACGCTTATCCGAAATCGGATACGGCGTACCGAGCTGCTGGGCAAAGAAGCTGACGCGCAGCTCCTCGATCATCCAGCGGATCTCCTGCACATCTTCATCGTCGCGGCGCGCCGGCGGCAGCTTGTTTAACCACTGCTGCCACGCCTGCTGCACGCTTTCGACCTTCAGCATCTGCGCGCGATCGCGGTGCGGATCGATCGCCATTTTCTCCAGACGTTTTTCAATCGCCTGCAGATAGCGCAGCGTATCGCCCAGACGCTTAAAGCCGTTGCCGGTGACAAAGCCGCGGTACACCAGCCCCGCCATCTGCGCCTTCACGTCCGACAGCCCCAGCGCCATGGCCATATCCACGCGCCCCTTCAGGCGCTTGTTGATATTGAACACGGCGGTGAGGATCTGCTCGACCTGTTTGGCAATCTCCACCACGGTGTCGTTCAGCTCGGCGCGAACCTTGTCATGCAGCTTCGCAAAACCTTCTTCCGTCCAGACCGGGCCGCCCGCCTCGTGGATCAGCTTGTCCACGCCGCAGGAGATGCAGTCGTCAATCAGATCCAGCACCTTGCCGTACGGGTTAAAGTAGAGCCCCAGCTTGGCTTTGTTCGGCAGCTTCTCGTGCAGATACTTGATCGGCGACGGGATGTTGAGCAGCAGCAGGCGGCGCAGCCCGCGCCACATCATCTGCTGCTGTTCCTGCGGGTTATCAAACAGTTTGATCGCCACGCTGTCACGTTCGTCCACCAGCGCCGGCCAGGCTTTGACCTTATAGTTGCCGCGCTTCTGCTCGTAGCTTTCCGGAAGCTGGCCAAAGCTCCAGATATGCAGCCCGCTCTGCTCGATGCCGTCGTCCGCCACCGCAGAAAGCGTCTCCTGAACTTTGCCTTTCAGCGCCTCTTTCAGCTCGCTGAGGGAACGCCCTTCCAGCAGCTTTTTGTTTTTATCATTCACCACGCGGAAGCTGATTTTCAGGTGATCGGGCACCTGATCCCAGTTCCAGTCTTCGCGGTCGATGGTGGTGCCGGTCATGCGGCGGAACTCACGCTCCAGCGCGTCCAGCAGCGGCAGTTCCAGCGGCGTGACGCGGCCCAGAAACGCTTCCGCATAGTTTGGCGCTGGCACAAAATTGCGCCGCACCGGTTTCGGCAGGGATTTGATCAGCGCAATCACCAGCTCGCGGCGCAGGCCGGGAATTTGCCACTCAAACCCGCTCTCGTCGACCTGGTTTAACAGCGGCAGCGGAATGTGGACGGTTACGCCGTCCGCGTCGGTGCCCGGTTCAAACTGATAGGTCAGACGCAGCTTGAGGTTGCCCTGATGCCAGAAGTTCGGGTAGTCGAGCTTGCTGACCGACTCCGCCCCCTCTTTAATCAGCATGCTCTTTTCGAAGTTGAGCAGGTCCGGCGTCGCTTTGCTGGCCTTCTTCCACCAGCTGTCAAAGTGGCGGGCGGAGATAACATCATGGCTGATGCGCTGGTCGTAAAACTCAAACAGCGCCTCATCGTCCACAAGAATGTCGCGGCGTCGGGACTTGTGCTCAAGCTCTTCCACCTCGGCGCGCAGCTTCAGGTTTTCACGGAAGAACGCGTGGCGCGTCTGCCAGTCCCCCTCCACCAGCGCGTGGCGGATAAACAGCTCGCGGCTGAGCGCCGGATCGATCTGGCTGTAGTTGACCTTACGCGCGGCGACCACCGGCAGGCCGTAAACGGTCACTTTTTCGGTCGCCATCACCGCGCCCTGCGCGCGCTCCCAGTGCGGCTCGCTGTACGAGCGTTTCAGCAGGTGCTGAGCCACCGGCTCAACCCATTCCGGGTCGATGCGCGCGGCAATGCGCCCCCACAGGCGGCTGGTTTCCACCAGCTCCGCGACCATGGTCCACTTCGGCGGCTTCTTGAACAAGCCGGAACCCGGGAAGATGGAGAAACGCGCGTTACGCGCGCCGGTATATTCCTGCTTATCCGCATCCTTCATCCCGATATGGGACAGCAGGCCAGTCAGCAGCGCGATATGAATTTCGCGGTACTCCGCCGGTTCACTGTTCACCGGAATGCCCAGCTCTTTCACCACCTGGCGCAGCTGGGTGTAGATATCCTGCCATTCACGCACGCGCAGATAATTAAGGAAATCCACGCGGCACTGGCGGCGGAACTGGTTCGAGGAGAGCGCTTTCTGCTGCTCGCCGAGGTAGTTCCACAGGTTCACAAAGGCGAGGAAATCGGACTCTTTATCGTGGAAGCGGCGGTGCTTTTCGTCCGATGCCTGCTGTTTGTCCATCGGACGCTCGCGCGGGTCCTGAATGGAGAGCGCCGAGGTGATGATCATCGCCTCGCGCACGCAACCGTGCTTTTGCGCTTCCATTACCATGCGCGCCAGGCGCGGGTCGACCGGCAGCTGGCTGAGTTGGCGGCCCAGCGGCGTCAGCTTGTAGACCGTGGCCTGCTCGTCGGTAGTGATCGCCCCGAGCTCTTCCAGCAGACGCACGCCGTCCTGAATGTTGCGTTTATCCGGCGCTTCGACGAACGGGAACGCCGCGATGTCGCCCAGCCCCAGCGCGGTCATCTGCAGGATAACGGACGCCAGGTTGGTGCGCAGAATTTCCGGGTCGGTAAACTCCGGGCGCGACAGGAAATCGTCTTCGGAATAAAGACGAATACAGATCCCTTCCGACACGCGGCCGCAGCGGCCCTTACGCTGGTTAGCGGAAGCCTGGGAGACCGGCTCAATCGGCAGGCGCTGAACCTTGGTGCGGTAACTGTAGCGGCTGATGCGCGCCGTGCCCGGGTCGATAACGTATTTAATCCCCGGTACGGTCAGCGAGGTCTCCGCCACGTTGGTCGCCAGCACGATACGGCGTCCGCTGTGTGGCTGGAAGACGCGGTTTTGCTCGCTGTTCGACAGGCGGGCATACAGCGGCAGGATCTCGGTGTGGCGCAGGTCGCGCTTGCTGAGCGCATCGGCGGTATCGCGAATTTCGCGCTCGCCGCTCATGAAGATCAGGATGTCGCCCGCGCTCTCGTTGCCCAGCTCGTCAACGGCGTCGAAGATGGCCTGCAGCTGATCGCGCTCGGTATCATCCGCCTCTTCCACAATCGGGCGATAGCGCACTTCCACCGGATAGGTGCGGCCCGACACTTCAATAATCGGCGCATTGTTGAAGTGTTTTGAGAAGCGCTCCGGGTCGATGGTCGCGGAGGTGATGATGATTTTCAGATCAGGGCGACGCGGCAGCAGCTCTTTCAGGTAGCCAAGCAGGAAGTCGATGTTCAGGCTGCGCTCGTGCGCTTCATCGATGATGATGGTGTCGTACTGCATCAGCAGGCGGTCCTGCTGTATTTCCGCCAGCAGGATACCGTCCGTCATCAGCTTGACCATGGTGTTGTCGCTGACGTGGTCGCTGAATCGCACCTTGTAGCCGATGCAGCCGCCCGGCTCCGTCTGCAGCTCTTCGGCAATACGGTTCGCCACGGTGCGCGCCGCCAGACGACGCGGCTGGGTGTGGCCAATCAGCCCCTTCACCCCGCGGCCCAGCTCCATACAGATTTTCGGCAGCTGGGTGGTTTTGCCTGAACCGGTTTCCCCCGCGACAATCACCACCTGGTGGTCGCGGACGGCCTCAAGGATGTCCTGTTTCTTCTGACTGACGGGCAGGTTTTCCGGGTAGGTGATCGCCGGACGCGCGGCTTCGCGCAGCACAACCTTCCCTGCCGCCTGTTCAATCTCTTTGGCCATCTCCTGGTAAATGGCCTGTTGTGCATCAGGATTTTTAACCTTCTTCACGCCGTGCAGCCGGCGGGAAAACCGCTGTTTATCGCGCAGCATCAGGGAATCAAGCTGTTGCAGGAGCATCGGGAAGGTGATTTTGGGTTGTTCTGTCATAGCGTTAACGGGCAGTGCTCTGCCGGATAAAATCTCTTTTTAATGATTGCTATAGAGTACCACATTGACGCTTTTAGCGCCTTATTCAAAAAATTCGAACATAGGCTTCGATATATTGCGCTATCTCTGTGGCAAGATTGTGAATAAAGTGTCAACAAGCAACGGGGCCCCCCCTTCAATCAAATGCAACAACAGGAATCACCCATGAGCAAAGTATTAGTTTTGAAATCCAGTATTCTGGCAGGGTACTCTCAGTCTGGTCAGCTGTCTGATTACTTCGTTGAACAGTGGCGTGAACAGCATTCTGCAGACGAAATCACCGTGCGTGACCTGGCAGCAAACCCTATTCCTGTGCTGGACGGCGAGCTGGTTGGCGCGCTGCGCCCAAGCGATGCGCCACTGTCCCCGCGTCAGCAGGAAGCCCTGGCCCTGTCCGACGAACTGATTGCTGAGCTGCAGGCGCATGACGTCATCGTCATCAACGCCCCAATGTACAACTTCAACATTCCTACCCAGCTGAAGAACTACTTCGACCTGGTGGCGCGCGCTGGCGTAACCTTCCGCTACACCGAGAACGGCCCGGAAGGTCTGGTAAAAGGCAAGCGTGCGATCGTCCTGACCAGCCGTGGCGGTATTCACAAAGATACCCCAACCGACCTGGTTGCGCCGTACCTGAGCCTTTTCCTGGGCTTCATCGGTATCACTGACGTGAACTTCGTGTTCGCGGAAGGTATCGCTTACGGTCCGGAAGTGGCGACCAAAGCACAGACCGACGCGAAAGCCGCCATCGACAGCCTGGTTGCAGCGTAAGACTTCTCCCTCTCACCGCCCGGTGGGAGGGTTTTTCTTTTCCCCCGCATTTCGTTATCATCCGCTCCCACTCTCCAGCCGGGCGGCCTGATGTCTGCGATCATTGATTCTTTTATTGCCCCACCGTGTCACGATGACATTCAGATCCTCTGGCAGGATGAACATCTGCTGCTGATCGACAAGCCTTCCGGCCTGCTCAGCCTCTCGGGCAAAAATCCGCAAAACCTTGATTCCGTCCACTATCGACTGGTTCAGACGTTCCCGGGCTGCACGCTGGTGCACCGTCTGGATTTTGGCACGTCCGGGCTGATGGTGGTTGCGCGCAATAAGGCCATCAACGCGGCGCTGTGCCAGCAGTTCAGCCAGCGCAGCGTGGAGAAAGTCTACAGCGCCCTGCTTTGCGGCCACGTGGAAAATGATGAAGGGGTTATTGATGCGCCGATTGCCAAAGACCCGGCGCTGTTTCCACTGATGTCGATCTGCGCCATCACCGGTAAACCCGCCCGCTCTCGTTATCAGGTCGTGGAACGGTTTTATCAGGGGGCGGGACTGCCGCTAACACGCGTGAAACTGATCCCGGAGACCGGGCGAACCCATCAGCTGCGTATTCACTGCCAGCAGCTGGGACACCCGATTCTGGGCTGCGATCTGTATGGCGGTCTTGACGCGCCGGGGGTAGAAGACGCGCCCCGGCTGATGCTGCATGCCAGCGAGCTGAATTTTATTCATCCCGTGAGCGGAGAGCCGGTTAACGCCCGTCACGCCGCCCCGTTCTGAATGCGGTTTACCACATCAAATCATCAGGGATTTTGAAGTCCGCGTACGGATCGTCTTCGTCCTGCTCTTCCTGGCTGAGCGCGCTGTTTAACACGATGCTGTCGGCATCGCGCTGGGCAATTTTATCGGCCACTACTGCCGGAATGATCGCGTAGTCGCAGTCACCGTTAGCATTGAGCACCAGGCGCGCAATGGCCAGACGGCCGTTGATCAGCTGGGTTTGCGTCTGCTTGTCGACCTCAATTTTTTTGATCAGATTACCGTCGGTGAAGTTAAAGGTGATATTGCCCTTCGCCACGGTAATGCGGTTCATCTCGATCAGCTGCTTCACCTGCGCTTTAAACTCTTTCGCGAGTACGGCCTGCTTCTGCTGCTCGCTCAGCAGCTTGTCACGCTCGATCTGCGCCTTCTTGTTCTCTTCTACCGCTTCCCGAGCCTCACGTGCCTGAACGCGTGATTTCTTTGCCGTGCGCTGCACTTTCGCCGCTTTCTTGCTGCTGACCAGGCCCGCTTTCAGCATCTGCTCTTGTAAGGTGAGTTTTGTCATGATCGTTTCTAAACCGGTTGGAAATTTTGGGGATTATAGCGGGAATTGAGGATGGTGTACCAGAGAAGCAGATATGCCGTTTAGCTGCCTGAATCTGGTTCATTATTGATTCAACATAGACTCACGCTAACGCCTAAAAAAATGGTTAAAAATTGCCTGGTTATTTTCTTAAAAAAAATGAGCAGTTCATAAATATGATGTGGGTTGAATATCTGTGTTCGCTTCAGGCGTAGGCTGCTTTTTCTTATTAAAGAATGAAAAAATATGCCCTTGAAAGAAACAATGTTGCTTAACGATAAGGATTCGGCATGTTCCGACTCTACCGGTCACATGATTTAACACGGCAATTAAGCCCTGGAGATTTTCAATACATTCTCACGCCGGCAGGTTCGCTGAAAGAGGCATGTATACATTATGATCTGTCTTATGAAGCTAACGGTCAAAGCCTCTCTTTTGGTCTCCCCAAAAAAATATACAGCGTGTCCCCATATAAAAGGCCGTATGAGCGAAAAGGTCGCGGCTACGCAGATCCGATTTATGATGAGGTTGAGCACGAGCTGCAAATTGGCTGGCTTGTTGGTGTAGATACCTCCAGGCGCTGGAGCAGCGACCGGAATCCATTTTACATCGACGACAACGGCGATCTGATGTTTACTCCTACAGCCTCATCCTGGCATGCATGGTATAAGGACTCAATCATGAGTGCCTACCGGCACGTTATTGCCGATCGGCAAGGCAGGAAGCCTGCCCCCACTCAACGGATACATTATGATTATTACGGACCAACAACAGCACGATCGGGGAAAACGCTGAACAGTAAAACCGTTGGCCACCTGCTGGCCGCTGGCGGTGTATATAACGGCAACATTGAAGGGTTTCATGAAACCGCGCAGCAGCTTGGCGGGGATGCTCCAGCGGGTTACGATCAAGTGATGAATAACAAAGGGTTAATTATTACGGGTGCCTCTGTTGCAGCAGGATTAACAATGGGCAGGTTGAATCCTCTAAGCGAGATAGATGAAATATCGGGTCTCAGTAAAATACCAACGTTTGAAAGCCCTTATGTAAAAGGTTTCACATCTGAAAGCGGTACGTTAGTGAACGCTGAACACGCCATTATCGATCCGAAAAAGCTCGCAACCTATGCTTTAGATTCAACACATCCTACAGGTGGGCACAAAGCCAGGGTGTTTGAGTCAGCGCTGGGATATAACCCAACTAATGCAGATGTTTTAGCAGCAAAAATTCAGGAAGGCGTATTATCGGTCCCAGCAAAAGTGTTGCAGGCCAACAATTACGGTCAAACAATGGCTGTCGATATGCCCATTTTAGGCGTCAACGGTGAAACAGCGATCGTGCGTACAGGCTGGATGTATGAAACTGACGCGCTAGTTCCTCGCCTGACAACCCTATTCGTTAAATGAGAAAACAAAAATGAAAAGAGCCGAATTAGACGTTGTGGTTTTAGACGAGGATATACCGGATGAAGGACTGGTAAAAGGGGCTGTTGGTACGATTGTTATGGTTTTCGATACTCCGACACTGGGCTATCTTGTCGAATTTTGCGACGAGGAAGGAAGAACAATAGCAATGCCTGCTTTGCTACCCGCTCAGCTAAAGAGTTATTTCATTCCTGGCACCCTCAAAACACGGTTGGTTCGCCCTGAATAAAGTGTGATTGAAAGCGTAAGCCTGCAGTATGAAAAAATTAGCTGGCGCATCGTCGATGGGAACATCATGCACAGCGACGCCTGGGACGAACGTCCTACAGCATAGCCCAAAGGGGCCCGATGCCCCTTACTCTTTCACTTCCCTGCCTGAAGCAATCTGAAGTTTCCACTCAGCGTCTCCCTGTTCATGAACTTCCCTCATGTTGCATTGAAATTAAGTCACTTCCCCTGCGCCGCGGGCTCAGGCATAAATTATGCATTGGTAACTTCTTAGCAACATGAACTTAGGATGCATAACCACAATGAGCAAAGCTTTCACATATACCCTTAAGCGCAGTTGCTTCGATGAGAATTACAACCCGTCAGAAAATACGCGTACGACCACCAACTTTGCCAACCTGGCGCGTGGGGAAAAACGTCAGGAAAACCTGCGCAATACGCTGGTGATGATCAACAACCGCTTCAATGCCCTGGCGCGCTGGGATAACCCGACCGCCGATCGCTACGCGGTTGAGCTTGAAATCATCTCTGTCGATTTGAACATTGGCGCGGAAAAGCCGTTCCCGGCCATCGAGATTTTGCAGACGTATATTGTCGACAAAAAAAATAACCAGCGTATCGCAGGCATTGTCGGGAATAACTTCTCCTCTTACGTGCGGGATTATGATTTCAGCGTCCTGCTGCTGGAGCACAACAAGAACCAGCAGCACTTCAGTATTCCGGAAAGGTTTGGCGAACTGCACGGCAATATTTTCCGCCATTTTGTGAACTCGCCGGAATACAAAGAGAACTTCAGAAAGGGCCCGGTGATCTGCCTGAGCGTCTCGAGCAAAGACACTTATCGCCGCACCGGTAACCAGCACCCTGTTCTGGGTATTGAGTACGCGCCGGATGGCGAATCGTTAACGGAACTGTACTTCGCCAAAATGGGCCTGAAGGTCCGCTACTTCATGCCTGAGAACAGCGTGGCGCCTTTCGCGTTCTTCTTTACCGGAGACTTGCTGAGCGATTACACCGATCTGGAACTAATCGGCACCATCAGCACGATGGAGACGTTCCAGAAAATCTATCGCCCGGAAATTTATAACGCGAACTCGGCGGCGGGACTTTTTTATCGCCCGGACCTGAACCAGCAGGATCATTCATTAACCAAAATTATTTATGACCGCGAAGAGCGAAGCCGGCTGGCGATTGAACAGGGTCGATTTACCGAAGAATATTTCATTAAGCCTTATAAACATATTCTCGAGCAGTGGTCTGATAACTACACGCTTTAATTCATCAAAAAAGGTCTTTTATTATGAAAACATTGCTCCCGACGTCTACGGCTGGCAGCCTGCCTAAGCCGACCTGGCTTGCGCAACCTGAAACGCTCTGGTCTCCGTGGAAATTGCAGGATCAGGAATTACTGGCGGGTAAACAGGATGCACTGCGCCTGTCCCTTGACGAGCAGATCCGTGCGGGAATCGATATTGTCAGCGACGGGGAACAGACCCGTCAGCACTTCGTCACCACCTTTATTGAACACCTGAGCGGCGTCGATTTTGAAAATCGCCAGACGGTGCGCATTCGTAACCGCTACGACGCCAGCGTGCCGACCGTGGTTTCTGCCGTTGCACGTCAGAAGCCGGTATTCGTGGACGATGCAAAGTACCTGCGCCAGCTCACGGACAAGCCGATCAAATGGGCCCTGCCAGGGCCAATGACCATGATCGACACCCTTTACGACGCGCATTATAAAAGCCGCGAAAAGCTGGCCTGGGAATTCGCCAAAATCCTCAACCAGGAAGCGCGTGAATTAGAAGCCGCGGGCGTGGATATTATCCAGTTCGACGAGCCGGCGTTTAACGTCTTTTTTGATGAGGTCAACGACTGGGGTATCGCCGCGCTCGAGCGCGCCATTGAGGGTCTGAAATGCGAAACCGCGGTACACATCTGCTACGGCTACGGCATCAAGGCCAATACCGACTGGAAAAAGACGCTCGGCTCAGAATGGCGCCAGTATGAAGAGGCCTTCCCTAAGCTGCAAACCTCTAACATCGACATTATTTCCCTCGAGTGCCACAACTCCCGCGTACCGATGGATCTGCTGGAGCTGATTCGTGGTAAAAAGGTGATGGTTGGGGCGATTGACGTGGCAACCAACACCGTCGAAACGCCAGAAGAGGTCGCCGACACCCTGCGTAAAGCGCTGCAGTTCGTCGACGCCGACAAGCTTTACCCCTCAACCAACTGCGGCATGGCTCCCCTCTCCCGTCAGGTGGCTAACGGTAAGCTGAAAGCGCTCAGCGCCGGCGCAGAAATTATCCGCAAGGAACTCGGCGCGTAATTGCCTTACGTTTGCCAGTACGGCGGCGAGCCGAAAAACGCCACGTAATAATCAATCACCGCCCTGACGTTCAGGGGCGGATGACGTGCGTGAGGATAGATCGCCGCAATATTCAGCGGCTCCGTATTGATAGCGCACGCCATTTTCGGCATAAGAGCGACCAGCTCCCCCCGCTGCAGCCTGTCGCCAATCAGCCAGTCCGGAAACAGGACGATCCCCATTCCACCCAGCGCGGCAATGAGCAGCGACTCCGCATTATTGGACGTCATCAGCGGCGCCACGGGATAGTGCACCCAATTCTCCCCCTTGCGTCGCACAAGCCAGCGATTAGGGCCAGACGAACCGCGATACACCAGGCATTTATGCTGGCTCAGCACGGCCGGGTCGGCCGGTACGCCGTGTTGATGCAGATACGCGGGCGACGCGGCAAGATGGTAGCGCTGCTGCCCGAAGATGCGGGCGTGGAACGTCGAGTCCGTCAGCGTGCCGATGCGAAAAATGAGGTCGGCGGCATCCCGGTGCGGGTCGATAAAGTCATCGGTCAGCGTCAGCTCTATGGTTAACCGTGGATAACGCTCGGCCAGTCCTGCCAGGCCGGGTGCAACGTGCCTCTGTCCAAAAAATACCGGCCCGTTAATGCGTACCGTGCCGGAGGGTTCGGTCGAACGTTCATCCAGCTCCCGACGCGCCTCTTCGAAGTTATCGACCATCGCCCGGGCATAGCGGATAAAAAGATGCCCGTTTTCCGTGGGGATCACCGCCCGGGTATTGCGATAGAACAGCTGCTGGCCGAGCGCGTCCTCAAGCTGATGAATAATCCGCGACACCTGCGATGCAGAAATTCCCTCCCGTCGCGCAACGACGGAAAAGTTCTGCGTTTCATAGACGGCAATAAACAGCAGCAGTGAGCGAAGGTTCATGCTTCCGGCATCTGACATTAATGCATTTCCTGCAAAGGTGTTTCCTGCATTATGGCATTTTTCTCACATGTCTACCGACGTAATCTTCTTCGCCTGATAATGGAGGAAGCATAATGCAGTTTGTATTGATTTTACTGGTGATTGCCGGCGGGATGGGCCTCTCCGTCGAGGCGGGTTTGCTGGGGCCGTTAGGGGGAGAAGTAGGCGATTTATGGGCCACGTTCAGCATTTTCGGGGTCGGCGCCGCGCTGACCTTTCTGCTGATGCTGTTTTTCAGCCCGCGCAACGGTCCGTCGTTTTTCGCACAGCCCGGCTGGCAGTTGCTCGGCGGCGTGCTGGGTCCTGTTTACGTTGTCATTCTGACTGTCGCCACCCCCGCTATCGGCATCGCTCTGACGATGATCGGCATTCTGGCAGGTCAGGTTTTTAAAAGCCTGATCATTGACCACTTTGGCCTGCTGGGTACGCCGCACAGGAAGATAAACGCAAGACGCATCGTGGCGCTGGTTTTTATTATTGCCGCACTGGTACTGGTCGCAAAGGGGTAAACACATGACACTGATGATGATAATTCTCGCCATCTGCGGCGGCGCGACGCTGAGCATACAGGCCGCAATTAACGGACAGCTCGGCAGCAGCGTGGGCGTTTTCAAGAGCGCGTTTCTGACGTTTTCCGTCGGCGCGCTGGTGACCGCCCTGCTCATTTTCTACTTTGAGCCTAAGCAGACGGTCACGCTGCTGGACGTGCCGAAATGGCAGCTTCTCGGGGCGATGTTCGGCGTGCCCTACATTGTGATCATGGTGCTCGCCGTGCAGCGCATCGGCACCGCCGTCGCCACGGTGGCGGTGATATTCGGCCAGCTCGCCATGAGCATGCTGATAGATAACTTTGGCTGGTTGAACAATCCCGCTATTCCGTTTTCACCGAGCCGTCTGGGCGCGGTGGTGTGCCTGGGGATTGCCCTGTACTTCATTTACTCCAGCAGCAAAACCGGCGATGTTCGCGACTAAGCTTACGCCTTCCGGGTGAAGAACAGCGTCACCGTGGCGACGGTGACGCCAAATTTCTTCATCTCGGTTTTATTAAACAGATGCGTTTCATCCTGCAGGTACATCCAGTCATCAAAGTTTAGCAGCCAGGTTTTGCCGTTGGCCTTCACGTTCATGCTGTAATGCCAGTTAAAGGCGTTGCCTGCGGCCTGCCCCGTCGCAACCCCTTCAATATCCCCTGCCGTTCCCTCGTAGCGGTCGTTCCCCACGCGGCGAATGTGCCATACCCGCTGCTGCTTCTCGCCGTCGTCGTAAACGAAGCGCTCGTTCAGCGTCAGCGTATCGCCAATCACGTCCCCGGCAATCTCAACGTGAAAGCGACGTATCTGCTTGCCGCTGCGATCCTGCACCATGCCCCACGCTTCGGTTTTGCCCTGAAAGTAGTTAAAAATATCAAGCCGCGGCTGCTGCTGGCGATACTCGGACACGTCGGTGCTACAGCCGGCCAGCAGCATCGTGAATGCCAGCGCCAGCGTCAGGATTCGTTTCATTTTTGGCCTCCGATTAACTGCTGACGCAGCTCAGGATATTGCGTGCGGGGATCGAGCCAGATGGCCAGAAAGCGGGTGCTGAACGCTTCTGACTGTCGCGGCCCGAGCGGAATAAAGGATTTTTGCGCCGCCGACGCGCGGTACCAGAACTGCCCCTGCTTATCGTTGAGAACAAACGCCAGCTGTGAACCCGGCCGGACATCCGGCCACAGGGACTGGAGCATCCTTAGCCAGGCTTCACTTTGCGGTTCCTGCGTCAGGATCCCCTGCGCCTGCCACTGGTCGCGGGTCGCCTCAACCAGTTCATCGCGATCTATGTCGCGCGCGTAGGTAATAATCAGCGCCTGATCCTGATCGTCCCGGCTGTAACGGCCATCCGGCGTGCGGAGCTGAGAGGTATAGACCGTGAACGGCCCCCAGGTCAGCGTGGCGTCGCCCACCTTGCGCCAGGCCAGCCAGTCGGCGGCCTGAGCACCAGGAACAACCAGCATGAGGCAAAACAGCAGAACCGCAGCCCTCATTTTTGTCTCCCCATTAGCAGGTGGAAAAACAGCATCAGCACCAGCCAGCCCGGCGCCATCCAGCTGACGACGATAAAGGTTGGCTCCAGAAACGTGATGGCGCCCAACCGCTCGCCAATCAGGTAGGCTACCGGGCCTCCCACGGCCGCCAGCAGGGTCAGCAGCCAGCCGGGTAATGTGGTGGTACGCGCAAGCTGCGTCCAGACCACGGCGAACATCAGCCACAATGCCACCATCCAGAGCGGCATCAGGGAGTCACCCGTGAAGGCAATCAGCCCCGTCAACGCCCAGAGCGCATCCAGCAGGCTGCCCGCCGCGGCCAGACCAATGGCGTATAGACGGTAAGCTGACGGCAATAACATACACGCCAGGATCGCCAGCCCGAGCCAGATAATCAGGCCCTGTTCGCGAAACAGCACTACCAGCGCCCAGTAGAGATCGAACGCGACGGCCAGCAGAAAGACCTGAAGGTAGCGTCTCATACGCGCTCGGCGGTCAGCTGCACCACGCTGATGGTGCGGGCGTTAAACCCGGCTTCGCAGTAGCCGAAGTAGTACAGCCACATGCGGCGGAACCGTTCATCAAAGCCAAGCTTTTCAATCTCCTGCCAGGCGTGGACAAAGCGCTGCCGCCAGTGGGCCAGCGTGCGGGCGTAGTCCGGTCCCATGTCGAAGAGATTGCGCACCACGAAATCGGTGTGGCGCGTCATCAGCTCGTTCATCGCCGTAATGCTCGGCAGGAAGCCGCCGGGGAAAATGTAGCGCTGGATAAAATCGACGCTTTTGCTGTAGTCGCGGTAGCGCTGGTCCTGAATGGTGATGGCCTGAATCGCCATCCGTCCACCGGGGCGCAGCCGCGCCTGACAGGTACGGAAGAACGTGGGCAGATAGCGTTGCCCGACGGCTTCAATCATCTCTATCGAGACCAGCTTGTCGTACTGCCCGGTAAGGTCGCGATAGTCGCAGAGCAGTACCTCAACCCGATCCTGCAGCCCGGCGCGGGCAATGCGCTCGGTCGCCCAGATATATTGCTCCTGCGACAGCGTGGTAGTGGTCACCCGACAGCCGTAGTGACGGGCGGCGTATTCCGCCATCGCCCCCCAGCCGGTGCCAATTTCCAGCAGGTGATCACCCGGGTTTAGCGCCAGCTGGTCGCAGAGGCGAGCCATTTTGGCTTGCTGAGCCGCCGTCAGATCCTGCTCGTCCGCGGTAAACAGTGCGCTGGAGTAAAGCAGTTCCTTATCCAGAAAATGGGCATAGAAAGCGTTGCCCAGATCGTAATGGGCGGCAATATTTTCGCGGGCCTGGGCGCGAGAGTTGCGCCGCGTCCAGTGGCGCAGCCGCTCCAGCGGTCGGCCAAGCAGCCGAAACCCGTTCTCCAGACGACCAAGCACCTCGCCGTTGAGGGCCAGAATTTGCAGAAGCGGCGTAAGCTGCGCGGTCTCCCATTCGCCGTCCATCCAGGCTTCTGCGGCGGCAAGGCTCCCGCCCGTTAAGACGCGCCAGTAGACGCCGGGCGTGAGGATCTGCACGTCGGCGTGCAGCGCGGAGGATGTCTCGCCAAAATGGAAGGTCTGCGCCCCTTCACGCAGGGTGAGTGAGCCGCCGCGAATGCCGCTTAACAGACGAAACAGCAGCCATCGCGCGATGCGGACGTTGCGCGGGATATCGGGTTCTAGCGCAAAGACGGGATCGGTCATGAGCGTTCACTCCTGCTGACGGGATGGTTATACAGCGGCATGCGCTTGAGCCACAGCCTCAGCGCCTGCCAGTAAATGGCGAAAACGGTTTTCAGAGTCATCAACGGGATGCGCAGCAGCAGCGCGCGCAGCGCCGGGCGGGTCAGAGGCTCCCTGCGCAGGGCCAGCGTGGCGTCAAAGACCTTCGCCTCCTGATGATTTTCAATGTGCATATGCAACGTGTTGTCCGGGTTGTTGAAGCGCCAGTGGTAGACCATGTCCATTGGGTTGAAGGGGGAAACGTGAAACGCTTTTTCCGTGGGCCGGGCATTTTGCCCGTCGACCGCGTAATAATGGCGCTCGTTCCACGGCGTATTGCGCACCTCCGCCAGCACCCAGCGAAGCGTGTTTTCCTGGTCATAGCAGTAGTAAAAATTGACCGGATTGAAATGAAACCCGAAGTAGCGCAGCTGCGTCAGAAGCATGACCCGCCCTGCGGGACGTTCCCCGGTCAGGCTCTCCAGCCTGTTCAGCACGTTCTCTTTAAGCGGCGTGCCGAGCGGGTAGTCCGCGTCATGGAACGCGGCGGCGGCAAAGCGGTTGCGCCGTACGCCGACGGACGCCAGCAGCGGCAGTTCATCAAGATCCAGCCAGGCCATAAAAACGCCGTAGCTGAATTCATGCGTTTTCGGCTGAAGGCGGCGGTGGCGCAATACGCCGTGATAGAGGCAGCTGTTCATGTCAGTTCCCCTCCCCGGCGGCTATTTCATTGACCACGTCCAGCGCGCTGCGCACGCCGTCTTCATGAAAACCGTTGTACCAGTAAGCGCCGCAGAACCAGCTCCGGTGATGACCGTTGATCTCCCCACGGCGCGCCTGCGCACGCCAGCTTTGCGGGTTAAACAGCGGATGCTCATAGACAAAGCGTTGCAGGACGAAGCGTTCATCCACCGGCTCGTCCGGGTTCAGGGTGACGCAGAACAGTGGGCTGCCCGCAGGCAGACCCTGCAGAATGTTCATGTTGTAGGTGACGCAGGCGCTGGCCTGCTCCTGCGCGCTCAGGCGGTAGTTCCAGCTGGCCCAGGCGCGCTGTCGCACCGGCAGCCAGCGCGGATCGCTGTGCAAAACAACCTCGTTGCGCTGCCAGCCGATATCGCCCAGCACTTCGCGCTCTGAGGCGGTCGGGTCGTCAAGCATGGCCAGCGCCTGGGCGGAGTGGCAGGCAAATATCACCTGGTCGAAGGTGTGGCTGCCGTTTTCAAGCTGGAGCGTGACCCCGTGCGCGTGGCGGCTCACCCGCAGAACAGGCGCGTTCAGGTGCAGCGTCAGGCGGTCGCCCAGTTTTTCCAGCATGGCGCGGATATACTCCCGCGAGCCGCCCGGCACCACGTACCACTGCGGACGCTGGGTGATATCCAGCAGGCCGTGATGGTGAAAGAAGCGCAGGAAGAGCGGCAGCGGGAAACGCTTCATCTCCTGCAGTGACGACGACCAGATCGCGGCCCCCATCGGCAGAATGTAGTGGCGCGCAAAAAACGGCGTGAAGCCGTGCTGGTCCAGAAACGTCTGCAGCGTTGCGTTCGGATCGACCTCCCCTTCAAGCGCCTGTTTCGCCAGGCGGTTAAAGCGGACGATGTCACCGAGCAGCCGCCAGAATGCCGGGTTTACCAGGTTTCGGCGCTGGGCAAACAGCGACGTCAGGGTGTGGCCGTTGTACTCAAGCCCCGTCTCGGGGTTGTGTACTGAAAAGCTCATCTGTGTTTTTTGCCCGCTGATGCCGAGCTCGCTGAGCAGGCCCATAAAGCGCGGGTAGGTGCGGTCGTTGTAGACAATAAACCCGGTATCGATCGCGTATGTGCCCTGCGGCGTTGAGACGTCAACCGTCGCGGTATGGCCGCCGGGCGTGGTGCCCGCTTCAAACAGGGTTACCTGATGATGCCCTGCCAGCCGCCAGGCGCAGGTCAGCCCGGCGATGCCGCTGCCGATAATTGCAATGTTCATGAGCGCACCATCCTGCGCAGCAGCGCGCGCTGCAAAAACGCGGGCAGCCCGGAGAGCAGCCGCAAAATAAGGCCAAACCCGGCCGGAAACGCGATATGCATTTTGCCCTTTGCCAGCCCGGTACGGATCGCCTTGACCGCTTCGTCAACGCTCACCCTGCCCGGCATGGCAAAATCGTTTTTGCGCGTCAGCGGGGTATCGACAAATCCCGGAGAGACGACCGTCACGGCAATCCCCTTTGGCTCCCAGTCCAGACGCAGGCTGTCGGCAAACCAGCTCAGCGCCGCTTTGGACGCGCCGTAGGCCTCTGCCCGCGGGAAGGGAAGCCAGTGGGCCATCGAGCTCACCAGCACCACGCGGTTACCGGCAACCAGCTGCGGCTGCAGCGCGGCCAGGCAGTTCACCGGCCCGAGAAAATTGGTGCTCATGACCCGCTCCACCAGCGCCGCATCCACCACGCCGCCGTCGAGGTATTCGCAGGTACCGGCGCAGAGAATAACCAGATCGGCGTAAACGCTGCTGAGCGCCTGGCGACAGGCGTCCCTGTCTGTCATATCGAACAGGCGAACGGTGAGACTGGGGCAGGTCTGATGTAGCGCTTCAAGCCGCGCCGGATCGCGCCCGCAGGCAATCACGTGGTAGCCGTCAGCAGCAAAGGACTTCGCCAGCCCCGCGCCGATGCCAGAGCTTGCGCCGGTAATCAGCACCGTCTTCATGATTTGACCCTCCGCTTCACGCCGCGTACCGCCCAGCCCAGCAGAGGGAGGTGTTCGTAGATCATCTCTCCCGCATCGTAGAAGTCCCGCTGACGCGTGATGAGATTGTTTTCGGTGTCCACCACCGAACATCCTGGCAGTTCAAGCGGCTCGCCTCCGGCAATGCGCGGATGCGACCAGTGCATTACCCAGGTGACAACAAACCGGTTCCCGCTGCAGAGCGGCGGATCGATAGAAAAACGGCACTGCTCGACGTTTGCCAGCAGATGGGTGAAATAGCGCTGAAGCGCGAAAATACCGTTGTGCTCGCCGAACGGATCGATAAGGGTGGCATTCGAATGGTAAAGCCCGACCAGCGCGGTCGGCGGCTGGCTATCCAGTGCGGCATAGTACTCAATAAACCGACTCACGACAGAGGGCAAAGTGCTCATGGGTCACATCCTGGCTGTAAACAACGTGGCGTAATCGCATAATTAAAACTTACACAATTAACGTTATTTGTCCAAGTTTGTGCAAATTTATTTTTTATTACCCATAAATATCAATAAGTTGAAAGCTCAAACATTTGACGGTTTTGTAGGCCGGGTAAGGTGTAGCCGCCACCCGACTTTCACTTTCAGGTTATCCTTAAGGCAAATTCAGCCGTCATCTTCCAGGCTTATCCTTTTTATTCATAAGGATGCCTGACATGAAACGTTTCTTTCTCTCCCTCTTCTCAAGCCCGGAATCCTTACTGCAGGTGATGAGTCAGCAGGAAATTATTGAAGCCGTGGAAGATGGCGACCGCATCATTATCGACCAGGACGGGAACGCCTCGGTGAACTACAAGAGCAACGAGGTGCGGCAGGACTTTCTGCGTCACGTTAACGCGCTGAAGAGGGCCTGATATGGGAACGGCGATATTTATGGTGCTGATGGTCTGCGGGTACTGGTACACCAGCCGCGATCTGTCGACCCGCTTTAAAATTAAGCGTTCCTTTGGCTGGGACGTCTATTTTCTCGTCGCGCTTTACGGCTGTATTTTCGTTTTGCAGGGCGTAATCGCCACGGGATTGCTCTGGCTGCTGCTGTTCGCCCTTTCCGCCGCCAACAACGCTTTTCACTTTGCCTCACCGAAATACACCGACTGGCAAATCGACTTTATGAACTGGAGTTTTTTAGGTATTCAGGCGCCGGTGGTGGTGATGCTGGCGTTTGCCATTCTGTTTTGCCTCTACCGCTCTAACTGGGCAGGCAGCGCCAGGCTGGACGGCGAGAGCCGGAAAAAGCTCTACAAACGGCTTGCACAGGCGAGCGGGATTGAACAACTGCTCTATCAGTGTATGGAGCAAGGCGAGCTGGCGCAGGTCACACTCCGGTCGCGGCGGATTTACGTCGGTATGATCCACACCGCGACGCTGGAATATGAAAAAACGGCCAATATTGTGCTGATCCCAATGTTGAGCGGGTACCGGGATGCGAAGACGATGGATCTGCGTATCGAGAATAATTACAGCAGGTGGTATGCGGAGCATGACATTACGCTCGACTCTGAACCCCGCAGCGCCATGTCATTCCGCAAGGTGATTTTGCTTAATCAGATTGAGAGCATCTCGCTGTTCGATCCTGCCAGCGCCAGCGCGCTGTCGCTGGCGCAGCGGGACGATAGCCCTGGCCCTAAAGAGACATCCCCATAATTCTGAGTATGCTCTGCTGTGAGGCTGTTTCAAAAAGGACGTTCTTAATGCAGAGCATGCCCTGCTTCTGGTAGAACCGGTACGCTCCCGCGTTCTGCTCAAGCACTTCCAGCCAAAGATAGTCCTTTCCCCTGCTCCGGGCCATGTCGATAATTTTATTGAACATGTCCTGACCATAGTGCTTGCCGGTCTCGGCAGGATCGAGGTAGAGCTTATTGAGGAGAACGCCCCTCTTGTCCGTTTCTGGAAGCATGGCGTCCCAGGTCACTTTCATAAATCCCACAGGCCGATCGGTCTGTGCAATATACCAGGTCACATTCTGCTCTTTCAGGCTCTGTTCAAGTACAGAAACGGCGTACTCGCCGTCCAGAAAGGCCTTCATCTCGGCGTCTGATACCCACAGATGCTGAAAATGGGCGGGGTAAATGCGGTATCCAAGTTCGCTTAAGAGCGCAGAATCGGCCCCGGTGGCCTGTCGAATTCGATGAGTCATGGAAGGTATCCTTACTAGCCGCTTTACGTGTGATGTCGTGCGAAACGAGAAAGACAAAAAAAGTTAAATTCTTGCAGCATATAGTATTGCGGTGAACGACGTTAAGTACACCCGGCTAATGCCCTCTTCAACGGAGCAATGACCTCATCCGTCTCCATGCCCATCTGCACATGAATAATGGCACCGTCAATGAGCAACATGATTTCATTGACGACGTGCTCATCCGCGATCTTCGTCAGCGACGCAATAATATTCTTAGTTTCGATTTTATGATCGCGGCATATCGCTTTTATTTCGCTTTCAATATCTTCGGATTTGGCTTCGGCGCTGGCATTAATAAACGCGCAACCGTGGAACTCGGGCGAAACAAACCATTCGTGAAGCGTTGCGGATAATGCATCAGACGCTGTCAGGCCTGCGTCGAGATGTCGACGCAGCGTAGTTTCAAACCAGTTAATCCATATTTCATGCCGGTACTGTAAGTAGGCAAGAATAAGTAAGCTTTTACCCGGAAAATGGCGATAAAACGTCACCTTCGTCACTTTCGCCTCTTTAATCAGCGTATCTACCCCCGTGGCTTTGAAACCCGTGGAATAAAACAGATCGTGCGCCGTATGTAATATTTTATCCCTGACGCTGATTTTTTTATCGTTGCTCATGACGGGTGTATTCACTTTTCGGCAGCCTCTAAAAGGAGTGTTGACAGCGTTATTTTTCAAGCATAGATTAGCGCAAGTAGACAGATCTGTCTACATAATAACAGACAGAGGTAATCGCAATGAACGCACGTCCTCCTTTACCGCCCTTCACGCGTGAAAGCGCCATCGAAAAAGTCAGACTGGCAGAAGACGGCTGGAATAGCCGCGACCCGGCGAAGGTCGCGCTGGCCTATACGCTGGATACTCAATGGCGCAACCGCGCGGAGTTCGCCACCAACCGTGAAGAGGCGCAGGCGTTTCTGGAGCGGAAATGGAAAAAAGAGCTCGATTATCGTTTGATTAAAGAGCTTTGGGCGTGTACGGATAACCGCATCGCCGTTCGCTATGCCTATGAATGGCATGATGATTCCGGCAACTGGTTCCGCTCGTACGGCAATGAAAACTGGGAGTTTGAACCGGACGGACTGATGAAGCGCCGTTTTGCCTGCGTTAACGATATGCCGATAAAAGAATCCGAGCGACTGTTCCACTGGCCGTTGGGTAGACGCCCGGACGATCATCCCTCATTGAGCGATCTGGGGTTATAGTTTTGTCACCAAAATCAGAGATAGCGCGCATTTCGGTGACCACCTCAGGGCTACCCTATGAGCGGTTTTCAGGAGGAACAAAATATGAAAAAGCTTCTGATATGTTGTTTGTTCGGTAATACCGCAAACGCTCTTGCCAAAAAAATGCAGTCCCTGGCAGAACAAGAAGGCTATCCACTGATGATTAGCGCCGTTGGGCTGGATAACTTCGCCAGCGTCGCCCCCGCTTTCGACGGTTTTCTTATCGCGCCGCACATTCAGTACAAACTCGACGAGATACACGCAACGGTGGGCAATACACGTTCAATCGCCATCATTGAGAGTCTTCCCTACGCGTCTCTGGACGCGAAAAAGGTGTTGAATTTCGTAAAGGAGCAAATGCCTGAACTGGCTGCCTGACAGACAAGGCCGCATCGCTATTGCGGCCTCCTCGCCCCCTCAGACAGATAGATGCCATAGCGCGCGAAAAACAGTGATACACTTACCCCACCTGGTTGATCGTCCCGTCTGAACGGCTCACGACGAAAACGGATGTAACCAAAATACGAAATGGTCACTCGTTGTCAATCGTAGCTCGTCACGCTAAGCTTACATAATGACTAAAACTATGAACGCCCCATCAATACGTGGTCCACTTGACCATTCTGTCAGAGAGCAAATCGTCGAAGCGGCCTTTGAGCACTTCGGTCACTACGGCTATGAAAAAACCACCGTCGCCGAGCTGGCGAAATCTATCGGTTTTTCAAAATCCTATATTTATAAGTTCTTCGATTCCAAGCAGGCTATCGGCGAGGTGATCTGCGCTAACCGCCTGGAGCTGATCATGACGGCCGTGCTTTCCGCCATTGCGGATGCGCCGTCAGCCAGCGAAAAACTCCGCCGTCTCTTTAAAGCACTTACCGAGGCCGGAAGCGAGCTGTTTTTCCACGATCGCAAGCTCTACGACATCGCCGCCGTCGCGTCACGGGAGAAGTGGCCTTCGACGGAAAGGTATACCGAAAGCCTCCTGAAGCTGATTGAGAGCATCATTATCGAAGGCAGACAGGCTGGAGAGTTCGAAAGGAAGACGCCACTGGATGAGGTCACCTGCGCCGTTTACATGGTGATGTGCCCTTACATTAACCCCGTTCAGCTGCAGTACAACCTTGAAACTGCCCCAACGGCAGCGGTACTCCTCTCCTCACTGATTTTAAGAAGCCTGGCCCCCTGATTAGTGACCATTGACTTTATTGGTCACTAATCACAGAATGCGGAAACTGTCCTGTTACTTCAAAAGGGTTTCCCATGCTCAGGCTCACTTCAGCCCGCCTTGCCATATGTCTTCTGCCGTTTGCCCTCGCGGCATGCGGCGATATTGCCGCGAGTGACGATCCACGCACCAGGCCACCGCTTGTCAGATCCGCCTCCGTCGAGATGGCGAATCCAGCCGCTCGCACCTTTACGGGCGTGGTGGTGGCAAGAACGCAAAGCGACCTGGGCTTCAGGGTTCAGGGTAAAATCCTCGAACGTCTGGTGGATACCGGTCAGACTGTCAAAGAGGGCCAGCCCTTACTGCGTCTGGATCCGGTTGATCTGAAATTACAGGCTCAGGCGCAGCAGCGCGCGGTGGATGCTGCCCAGGCGCGGGCGAGAAAAGCCACCAGCGATGAGGCGCGTTATCGCGGTCTTGTGGCAACCGGCGCGGTGTCCGCCGCGGAGTACGATCAGATTAAAGCGGCGGCCGATACGGCCAGGGCGGATCTCAGCGCCGCCCGGGCGCAGGCCAACGTTGCGCAAAACGCCACGGGCTATGCCGTCCTGCTGGCGGATTCAGACGGCGTGGTGATGGAGACGCTTGCCGAACCCGGTCAGGTGGTCAGCGCCGGGCAGGTGGCGATCCGCCTTGCCAGAGCGGGACAGCGCGAAGCGCTCGTGCAGCTTCCGGAAACGCTGCGCCCTGCCGTCGGCAGCGAAGCACGAGCCACGCTTTATGGCCGTGAACAACACCCGGTCACCGCCACGTTGCGACTGCTGTCTGACTCCGCGGATGCCACAACCCGGACGTATGAAGCACGCTACGTGCTGGCTGGCCAGCTGGCGAACGCGCCGCTGGGGGCGACCGTCACGCTCAGCCTTGAAGACCCGAAAGCGGAAGGTCAGGCCATGCAGGTCCCGCTGGCCTCACTCTACGATGCGGGTAAAGGGCCCGGCGTCTGGCGCATTTCCGCCCAGCCGGCAAAGGTCACATGGACGCCGGTTAAGGTGCTGAGCGTGGACGAAGATGCGGTCCAGGTCACGGGCGGCGTGAAGCCCGGGGAGAAGATTGTTGCGTTAGGCGCCCATCTTCTGCACGAAGGTGAAGTTGTCCGGGTTGCAGAACAACGCCATGCCGCTCCGGCGGAGAACGCGCCATGAGCCAAAGTCGCTTCAACCTGTCCGCGCTGGCCGTCCGCGAGCGTTCCGTCACGCTGTTTCTGATCGTTCTGGTGACCATTGCCGGTATTTACGCTTTTTTTGGACTGGGACGCGCGGAAGATCCGCCCTTCACCGTGAAGCAGATGACGGCGATTGCCGTCTGGCCGGGCGCAACCGCGCAGGAGATCCAGGATCAGGTCGCGGAGCCGCTGGAAAAGCGCCTGCAGGAGCTCAAATGGTATGACCGTACCGAAACCTATACCCGTCCCGGCATGGCATTTATCACGCTGTCGTTGCAGGATAAGACCCCGCCAGCCGAAGTGCAGGAGGAGTTCTATCAGGCGCGTAAAAAGCTTGGGGATGAATCCCAGCGTCTCCCGGCGGGCGTCATCGGCCCGATGATCAATGACGAATTCTCGGATGTCACCTTTGCCCTCTTTGCTCTGAAAGCAAAAGGCGAACCGCAGCGGCAACTGGTACGCGATGCCGAAGGCCTGCGCCAGCAGCTTCTGCACGTTCCAGGGGTCAAAAAAGTGAATATCATCGGTGAACAGGCCGAGCGGATTTATATCGCCTTCTCTCATGACCGTCTGGCGACGATGGGCCTCTCACCGCAGGATATTTTCAATGCCCTCAACGACCAGAATGCCCTGGCCGCGGCGGGCGCCATTGAGACCCGGGGCGCGCAGATTTTTATCCGCCTGGACGGCGCGTTCGATGAACTGCAGAAAATCCGCGATACGCCTTTAGTCGCTCAGGGCAAAACGCTCACGCTGTCGGATGTGGCAACGGTTGAACGAGGCTATGAAGATCCCCCGACGATGCTGATACGCAATCAGCATGAACCCGCCCTGCTGCTGGGTGTTGTCATGCGTGAGGGCTGGAACGGCCTGGCGCTGGGTAAAGCGCTGGATGCGGAGACGGCGAAAATCAATGATAGCCTGCCGCTTGGCATGACCCTGACCAAGGTCACCGACCAGTCCGTGAATATCCGCTCGTCGGTCGATGAGTTTATGATCAAATTCTTCGTCGCCCTGCTTGTGGTCATGGTGGTCTGTTTTGTCAGCATGGGCTGGCGCGTGGGGGTGGTGGTCGCGGCGGCGGTCCCGCTGACGCTGGCGGTCGTCTTCGTGGTGATGGAGGCCGCGGGAATAAACTTTGACCGCGTCACGCTGGGCTCCCTGATCCTCGCCCTCGGCCTGCTGGTTGACGATGCCATTATCGCCATCGAAATGATGGTGGTGAAGATGGAGGAAGGTTACGACAGAATCAAAGCCTCAGCCTACGCCTGGAGCCACACCGCCGCGCCGATGCTGGCCGGTACACTGGTGACGGCGATTGGCTTTATGCCGAATGGGTTTGCCCAGTCGACCGCCGGGGAATACACCAGCAATATGTTCTGGATTGTCGGCCTCGCTCTGATTGCCTCATGGTTTGTTGCGGTGGTGTTCACGCCGTATCTGGGGGTGAAGATCCTGCCGGCGATCCCCAAAGTGGAAGGCGGCCATGCCGCCATCTATAACACGCCTCGCTATAACCGTTTTCGCCAGCTGCTTGGCCGCGTTATCGCCAGAAAATGGCGCGTGGCCGGGTCCGTAGTCGCCATTTTCATTCTGGCCGTGCTTGGCATGGGGCTGGTAAAAAAACAGTTCTTCCCGACCTCCGATCGCCCGGAAGTGCTGGTTGAAGTACAGATGCCTTATGGTACCTCGATTGCGCAAACCAGCGCTGCTACTGCAAAAATAGAAGCGTGGCTGAGCAAGCAGCCAGAAGCCAAAATCGTCACGGCCTATATTGGTCAGGGCTCGCCCCGTTTCTATCTGGCAATGGCCCCCGAGCTGCCCGATCCCTCTTTTGCGAAAATCGTGATCCTGACGGACAGCGAGACGTCACGCGAGGCGCTCAAGTTCAGGCTCAGGGAGGCCGTCGCCAGCGGCCTTGCGCCCGAAGCCCGCGTGCGGGTGACGCAGCTGGTGTTTGGCCCCTACTCGCCTTTCCCGGTTGCCTGGCGCGTGTCGGGGCCGGATGTCAAACAGGTGCATGACATCGCCGAACGGGTGAAAGCCGTGCTTCAGGCAAGCCCGATGATGAGAACCGTCAATACCGACTGGGGGTCACGCGTTCCCGTATTGCATTTCACCCTCGATCAAAACCGCCTGCAGGCGACCGGCTTAACCTCCAGTGCCGTTGCCGGGCAGCTTCAGTTCCTGCTCTCAGGCGTGCCTGTCACCTCCGTGCGGGAAGATATTCGATCGGTAGAGGTCGTTGCCCGCGCGGCGGGTGATATCCGCCTTGACCCGGCAAAAATCGAAGGCTTTACCCTGGTCGGCAATGCGGGACAGCGCGTGCCACTGTCCCAAATTGGCAAGATAGAGGTCGGCATGGAAGACCCGGTCCTTCGCCGTCGCGATCGCACCCCCACGATTACCGTACGGGGCGATATCGCCGACAATCTTCAGCCGCCGGACGTGTCGGTCGCCATCATGAAGCAGCTCCAGCCGATCGTTGATTCGCTACCGGCCGGCTACCGCATTGACATGGCGGGGTCGATTGAGGAGTCGGGCAAAGCCACGCAGGCCATGTTACCGCTCTTCCCGATCATGATTGCCCTGACGCTGCTGATCATCATTTTGCAGGTGCGCTCACTCTCCGCGATGGTCATGGTGTTCTTAACCGCGCCGCTGGGGCTGATTGGCGTTGTGCCGACCCTGCTGATATTTAATCAGCCGTTTGGCATCAACGCGCTGGTCGGCCTGATCGCCCTCTCCGGCATTCTGATGCGCAATACGCTGATTCTGATCGGTCAAATCGATCATAACCAGAGGGACGGCCTCGATCCGTTCCAGGCGGTGGTCGAGGCGACGGTCCAGCGAGCGCGGCCGGTCTTACTCACCGCCATGGCGGCCGTGCTGGCGTTCATTCCCCTGACGCATTCGGTGTTCTGGGGCACGCTGGCCTGGACGCTGATCGGCGGCACGCTGGGCGGGACGATCATTACGCTCGTCTTCCTGCCCGCGATGTATGCGATCTGGTTCCGGATCCGCCCGGCTGAACAACGTGTGCAGCATACCACTGAAAGCGTGTAAACTACCATCAGTAGATAACTGACCTGAGGCAAGCATGGTTATTAAGCGCTTAAGAAAAGAGGACCGCCGCGTGCAGCTGCTGGAGGTTGCGCGAGGGATCGTGCGTCAGCAAGGCACGGAGGCGTTGACCCTTGGCTATCTGGCAGAACGGGCCAACGTGACCAAGCCTATCCCCTACGACCACTTTGGCGATCGTGAGGGGCTGCTGATGGCACTGTACCAGGACTATAGCGATCGGCAGCTGGCGAAATTCAGGGAGACGCTGGCGGTAGACAGCAAAACGCTGGAGAAGACGATCCGCTTTTTCAGCGCGGCCTATATCGACTGTGCCATTGCCGCCGGGCCTGAAACCGGGCCAATCGCCGCGGCGCTGTCCGGTTCTCGCGCGCTGCAGACGTTTCGGGAAGCATGCGTGGCCGATTGCGCCGACTGCCTGCGCACCGCACTTTCTCCTTTTATCGTCTTAAAAGGCGTTCAGGGAGAAGCGGTACTGACGGCCATCATTGGCGCGGCGGAGGCGCTCAGCACCTCGGCGGGCAACGGCGTGCTCGCCCGGAATGTGGCAGAAGATATGCTCTGCGGCGTCATGACTGGGGTGCTGGAGACCTACGCGAATAGCACAAAATGATCGCCGGGGGCGGATTGACACCTAAGTTACCAATAGTAATATAGGCATCACTTCTCCCCCATCTGGAGGCCGCTATGTCTGCAACCCATGCTATTAAAAACGCGCTGATCGTGACGGCACACCCGATCGACAATTCGTTATCCCATACGCTGGCAGCCCGTATTGCCGGGAAATTACGCGAGGAAGGTACGCAGGTTGAGATCGCCGATCTGCATTCTGAAGGGTTTAATCCGGCGATGACCCGCGCCGATCTCGATTTGTATCACGGCGATCCGAGCGCCCTCCCCGACGATATTCTGCGCGAGCAAAAGCGAGTCGAGCGCGCGGATATGCTGGTATTCGTCTTCCCGGTGTACTGGTGGTCGGTTCCCGCGCTGTTGAAAGGCTGGTTCGATCGCGTGTTAACCCTGAACTGGGCGTATAAGGTGGCCGACGACGGCCGGATTGTGGGCAACTTACGTGATGTTCCCGTCCGCCTGATTGCCACCGGCGGTAGCGATCTTACCGGGTTCGACAAGCACGGCTATTCGACGGCGATCCAGACGCAGATAATCGAAGGGGTATTTGGCTTCTGCGGGTTGAAGAACGTTAAGCTCGAAATCCTTTACCAGGCAGATACGGCTACGCCTGAGCAGGTTGAGGAATTCCTGAACGAGATCCGCGACCTAAAATAATATCGGCTATCCAGACAGCAACGGCGTGCCTCCTTCGCCAAAAGGAGGCACGAGTTCTCGATGTTACTAACCGTCAGGGATCCTGCTGGCAAACCGGAACTCTCTTTCTTGTGATTATTCAAAAAATAACGAGAAAAGGCCTATCGTCATCACTACACTCATAATCACCTGAATCAAAATAATAAAAAAAGCGATCCCACCCAATATTGTGATTTTTCGACGCAGAATGAAAGTTATGCCGGAAAGTACAGCACTGAACAGAATGGCTTTAAGTATATAGGAAAGCGGCACCATGGCCGGGTGACCGGTCTGCACTCCAGCAAGCCCAATGAGACCCAGTAAAAAATTACCGCAAATTCCCCATCCCCAGAAAGTCATCGGTAAGCTCAACTGCCCCGCGACTAAGCTTTTCAACATACGCACATCCTTTTTGTGATTTTTTTATTGAAACACAACGGTTTTTATCCAGTCTCTCGCACAGTTGGATTGTGCTAAAGGTCGAACCGACAAACCCGCATCTAACAAATATGTTGGTATGATTTTAGTCATATTTACATGCATATTGATGGTATTGAAAAGAACTCTCGGTGGCAATTCAGAGAAGGTAATTTCCACCCTCGATACTCGACATATCAGCGAAGGTATTAATATGTTTTGCATCGATACGACCTGCCGGGCCGCGCCGGAGCTGGGTTTCAGGACGGTATTAATTTCAGATGCGCATATCACAATGGATAATGACTATTTATCCGCCAGCGACATTATTGCCCATCGCAACAGCACGCTGGCCGGTCCGTTTGTGACGCTGTCGACTGCTCGTGACTGGCTTTTTAGTACGGTGAGTTGACTCAGGTGAGCGCTTATCTTTTTACCCGGCTCGCCTTTCCGCGCGCCGGGCACATAAGAGAATAATTACAGGGTAAAACCACCGTCACCCACCTGTGCCTGAGCGTACCATTGCATCAGCTTCTCGGTGCCGGGCTCGTTTTCTGCCGGTGACCATGGGGCGGTATCATGCTCGGGCACGGGCTGATACGCCCCGTATTTAACCTCAAAAATGACGCCGCCTCTATCCAGCGACAGCACGGCATGCCAGGTTCCGGCATCCATCTCCAGGACTTTACACTCTTCGCCTAACACCACGCGCCGGGTCACGTTTCCGCTGTCGTCAAAATTCAGCACCAGAAAGCGACCACTCAGCGCCGTCAGCAGTTCAAACGTGTGCGGATGGCGATGGGGGCGGACATAGGTACCGGGTTCCATTGCAATGGCTAAGCGCTGCACCGGGTCGCTCAGGTCAGGGTGTAAATTACGGTGCGCGCGTAAGCGAGGAGAATGTGCGGCCTGCTCGCTTTGCTGCTGCAGGTCACTGAAAGTAATCTGTTTCATATACACCTTCAGGTATGTGGGCTGTCTGCGGCAACCCGGTTGCCGCAGGACGTTATACCATCCTGAACGGTCGAGGAACGATGGGATTTGTGAAACAAATCGCTACCGGGTGAGTGGTCAATCCCCCGGCAGGGAGCTCATCAGTAGAACTGACATGTAAACCGCCATTCCCCTTCTGATGACCGGTGAAAGTAACCGATACCGTTATCCGCCCACATCCAGCTTACTTTTTCTTCTGACCCAACCTGAAAAACAAACTCTTCGATTCCCACACCGTGTTGTATCTCAGTCGGAAATCCCCCTACCTTGGTTCCCCTGTAACGGTTGAAATCTTCAAAAAAACTATCACTGGCCTGCTCATCATCATTTACGCAAGAGAGATCAATAATATCCCAGGCATCTTCCCATCCTGGTGCATCGTCAATGACACTCAGCCATTGAACTGGAAACGGCCGATACGGCGTGTCCAGTTCAGGCAATGGCTGAAGCCCTTCAAGGCTGGCATACTCGCGAATTAACCATCCTTCACCGTGCGGTTCGTCAAAGGGATGTTGTTCCAGATTGTGAAATAACACCAGAAGGGCTATGCCCTTCAACTGGTCAGGAATAACAGGAAGCTCGTCGACCCTGATCTGAAGAAGTGGAAACATTGGTTTGCCCTTCCAGGTGGGTAATCCTTCATCTGCACGAGAAACACCCTTCAGAAACCATGACGTAATGGGATCTTCAGGCGGCCGGAACCCACCGACCTGCGCGACCGATGCGGGTCTTAGCCTGGTCCGGAGTTCTTCTAAAACTGACGCACTCTCTAATCTCATGTTTGCTCGCCTCTGTAGACGCTTGTCGGATAGATATTCTGCTGTTCATTGTAAGATAATCATCACAGCTGGAGAATCTCATTGAATAATAAAACCTATGTTGAGTAAAACTCACATTGATTCCCACTATTTCTCGTTTTTCAAACGTAATCACATTGAAATACCATCCCTTCATTCCCGGTCTATTCCTGACCTGGAACAGAGAGCAAAACTCAAATAATAAATACACCTGCATGCATATGGAGTACGTATGACACTCGATGTTTTATTTCATCTAATGAAAATGATCTCACCTGAAAAAAACATCGCGGGTGAAAATATTCATGCGCTAATAACTTTTCTTTCATCAGAAAACGATAGCGCTGAGGTTCTTTCGCCCTTTATTCATCGACTGCATCTTCTGTCTTTCGCCCAAAGCAATCCGGGTAACGCCGAAGAGTTGCTCTCTGCGCATTTGCCCAAAGAAGATGGGCTCCTTCCGCTTCTTGACTTCGCGGACTGGCCAAGGGTGCGCTACGCCGCTTCAGGCGAAGTTCAGACGCCTGAATCTGAGAAGTACTTCCGTGAAATGACATCGGCTACCAATCTGTTACGTTCTGCGCTAATCGAAGCTGAACGCGCAAAGGGAACGCCCACGCTTTATATACTGGATAAATTACTCAACCTGAACAGCGCCCTGCCGGAAAGATATAAAAAGATGGCAAATATTCCCTACGCATAAATACGTACACTATGCGGAATATCTCCCTGTTAATATTCCGCTATTTATTAAATCCGCTTTTCATTGAAATCAAGACAGACAATATCCAAAGAAGGCACCACTGGCGCATTAAGGTTAAGCCAGGCCAGCAACCGTTCAATACTCTGTCCTCTGAGCGAATTTTTCGGCCAGACAAGATAGTAACCGTCCCCTGTTGCTATCGCCTCCCGGAAGGGCAGCGCGAGCAGGCCGCTTTTCAGCGCGTCGAGCGTGAGCCGGAGATCGGCCATCGCCACGCCGTGTCCGTGCATGGCCGCAAGGCTTCCCTGCTCCAGGGTGTCGAACACGATCCCACCGCTCATGTCGAGGCCGGGGAATAAGCCCGTCCTTTTCAGCCAGCGCTTCCAGTCCCGTCGGTCCGGTGACGGATGAATAAGATCGCACTCAGGAAGCTGATGCCGGGCAGGCTCCAACAAAGACGGCGTACAAACCGGAATAAGCCACTCGCTGAACAGCAGCCTGCTCTCCGTTGATTCGCCGAAATAGCCGTTACCGAGGAGGATCGCACAATCGTAGGGCTCGCGGCTGAAGTCAACCGTGTCGAAGTCCATCCAGACGCTGGCGATTTCGATTTTCGGCTTCGCATGATTCTCCCGAAAGGATTTAAGCACATTGAGAAGCCATCGCATCGTCAGGGTGCTGGGGGCTTTGAGGCGCAGAAGATGGTTTTCACTTTTGAATGCGCGACAGGCCCACTCAATATTCGAGAAACTTTCGCTAAGCTGCCCGGCCAGAATACGCCCGGCGTCGCTGACCTCCACTCTCGGTCCCTGCCGTTTAAACAGCTCGCAGTCGAACCACATCTCAAGCGTGCGGACATGCCTGCTGACCGCCCCCGGCGTGATATTCAGGACTTCAGCCGCTTTGCTGAACGAGTTCAGCCGTGCGGCAACTTCGAACGCGCGCAGCGCATACAGTGGCGGTAAAGACATACATTCCCTTTTTGGAAGGTGTAATCATACAGTTTTTGTATTATCGGCACTCGGTGACCTTTCACCCCATTCCTCAGCCGGAAACGTCAGCAGCAGCCCTCTGAGCAGAGACTCAAGCTGCGCGCGTTGCGCCTCAGAGAGGTTTCTCAGCAGCGCATTCTGCGTTTCCGTGTGCACGAGCAGCGCCTGTTCGATACGAGCCTGCCCGTGCGGCGTCAGGCTGACGAGCGTGCTGCGCTTGTCATCAGGATCGGCAATCCGCCTGATAAGGCCTTGTTGTTCAAGATGGTTGAGCCGGTTCGTCATCGCCCCTGAGGTGATCAACAGGGATGTATACAGCTGCGTGGGCGAAAGGCAGTACGGCTCCCCGGCGCGACGCAGCGTGGCGAGGACGTCAAACTCGCCCTCGCGAAAGCCAAACGGCGCCATGGCCTGCGCGCGTTCTTTTCCCAGGTGCTTCATCAGCCTGAGCATTCGGCCAAAAATTTTCATCGACGAGGCGTCCAGCTCAGGCATGGCGCTGCTCCACTGGCCAACAACGAAGTCTACATGGTCTTTCATCTTCACCCCGGATAGCGTGGGAATTTATCGAGTTGTGCGGTACATCTTACACAAAAACAGATTTTATCTTAACGTTAAGATAAATGCTCGCGGCAATTTGCCTGGGCCATTCACAACCGAAAAGGATGCCATGTTGAAACGTACATCACCATTACTCTTCGCCGTTATCGCTTTTATCGTTGGGCTGAACCTGCGCCCCATTCTGGCCTCGGTCGGCCCTCTTTTCTCCGTGCTGCAGCGCGAAGCGGGGCTGAACGCGACGCAATTCAGCCTGCTGACTACCCTGCCGGTGGCGATGATGGGACTGGCTGCCCTGTGTGGCCCCTGGCTTTTAGCCAGGATCGGTGCCGTCAGGGGAATTATGCTCGGGCTGTTCATCTTGCTGGTAGCCTGTTCATTACGCGGTTTTAGCACCTCGCTGACGGGTTTGATGGGTACCGCGTTACTGGGTGGGGCCAGCATCGGCACGATCCAGGCGTTAATGCCTGCCCTGATAAAAAAGGCGTATACGCAAACGGCCAGCACGATCATGTCGCTATTCAGCACGGGCATTATGGCCGGTGCGGCAGTCGCCGCCGCCAGCGCCGAGCCGCTGTTTTCATGGCTCTCGCTGAAGCACGCGCTGGCTATGGCAGGCGTGCTCGCGCTGCTGGCACTGATGCTGTGGTTACCCCTGGTTAAACAGTCTGAAGGGGAACAAACAGCACATGAATCCGTTACGCTCTCTTCCTCCCGGACTGGACTCCTTCTGCTCTTTTTTGGCGTGGGGACGGGTGCCTACACGCTGGTCTTAGCCTGGCTGCCCCCGCTCTATATTCAGGCAGGATGGTCCGCACGCAGCAGCGGCTATATGCTGGCCTGGCTGACCTTAACCGAGGTGGCCGCCGGGTTTGCCGTCTCCGCGCTGATCGGTAAATTCCCCGACCGCCGTGTTCCGCTGATAACTGTACTGTTACTGCTGCTGGCGGGATTACTGTGTCTGGTCTTTGCGTCGGGCACCACGCCGGTCTTATCAACCTTGCTGCTTGGCATCGGTATCGGCGCCCTCTTCCCGCTGTCGCTTATCGTCACGTTCGATCATGCGCGAACGCCCGCGCAGGCCGGGAAGTTACTGTCTAAAGTTCAGGGAGGAGGATATATGATCGCCGCGCTAATGCCGTTAATTGCGGGGATCGTTAGCGACAGCGCTGTTTCACTGACCAGCGCATGGCTGGTGATGAGCGCGGGAGTCGTGCTTTTGATTGCTATAGCGCTGAAATTTAAGCCTGTCGTGAGCGAGCAGACACGACCTTCCTCTGAAGCCGGTGCAGGGGAATAGTGATTATCTGCTCCCTGAGGAAGGCCGCTTGCGAGTCATGCTGCAAATCCAATAAAGGAAGTCCCTAAGAACCCGTTTACAATGACTAAAGACCTGGGGTTGCCATTAGACAATTTACTTAAGTTTATAACTCCCGTCATAAACTTACCACCCTCTCCTTTATCTTCAGGTAATATTATTTGTAATTTTGGAATATGTCCAAAATCAACCTGAGAGCCTTTAAGGGCATCAATGACCTGATCTGTTACATCTATATAGTCGCCAGAAGTAAGTATCAGAGGACCATAATGTATTATTTTCAACCCATTTTTATCGCATATATTTTTTGCCGTCTCTATTGTCTTTGTATAGAGGAGGTTTCTTGCAGAATAGCGTGCCATTCGTAATGATTTTTGCAAAAGCAGTTGATCCAATTCACGCAACTCGTTTAATTTATCCGTATCAATTTTTTCATACAATTTATGCGCCTCGTCATTTGCTTCTTTAAGCACGCTGGCAACGTTATCCAGATAGGCTTTTTCTTGAAGGGACAATCCTGACTGTGTCAGAACTACCTTCATATCGACATAACCAACACTCAGCTTCTTTTCGTTTGCATCACACCCGTTTAATAGCATAACAGTAATAAATAAGGCTGTTTTAAACGGTGTTGAATACTTAATTTTTGACATGGTCATAGCCTCATGAACCAAATGATGACAAGAAATACAGGAACTCATGCTTGCTTTTTATTCCCATCCTCATTTTTATCCTTGATAGTAGTTGATAAATTGTCTTATCACTTTTATTCATTCGTATAGCGACATCTTTCACGCTCGCTCCAGCGGAAATGGATCTAATAACTTCAAGTTCGAAAGCATTCATAATAGCTTTCGAACGTTTAAAGCTTGACTGGTAATGATTATGTGGTATTAAATCATTTTCCTTACAAACACAGGGAGACATCAGTTTAACCTTCAACAATTCAATCGCCATGTACCTGGATATCGTTATGGATTTTGATACCAGAGTACTATGAATATTGACACCGGTTGAGTTTGAAGGCTGAATGAAAACAATTTTTTCTTTAGCGTTTTTTAAAATGTTGTATAAGTTCCCATAGAGTGCTGGTACATAACTCATCATATCAATAAATACAAAGTCGTATCTTCTGTAAAAAAGCGCATTATGATTGACTGAATCACACGCATTGTGAATTGATACAAGCTTCACACTTTCTGAATACGTTTCCTCTAAAATATGCCTAACACCTTCTGCCCAAAAATTATCGGCTCCAATAAATAATATCACCATCTCAAATCCCTGTTTAATGACTGTAAGGCAGTCCTTTCAAGACTGCCTCTTCCTGAATTATTTTGAGGTTTTATTTTTAGGACTTATGACGTCCTTATTCTCTTTAGCCGCTTCAGCAGGTTCAGGCTTCGGACTGGTGACAGAGATGGAAGGCAGAGGGCCAAAGTCTGCTTTAACATCTTTAAGCGCTTCTGTGACATTAACCGTTAAATTGGTATCGTCTGCCGAGGCGAGGATCAGCGAACCGTCCATCACGATACGCAGCCCTTCCTGTTGTCTGACCTTCTCTATCGCCTGGCGGGCCTCCGCCAAAATGCTGTTTCTGGCAGACTGCCCTGCTTCAGCCAGCACGCGACGAAGCATAATTTGATCGGCCTGGCGCGCTTTTTCTCTTTGGTCTTTGTCCATTTTTTCATAAAGTTTTCCGGCTTCGGTTTCGGCCTTTTTCAGCGCATCTACAACCAAATCCATGCGCTCCTTTTCCTGCTGCGCGAGTCCTGACATTGACAAGACCGCTGCCAGGTCTACATAAGCAACATCATTTCCTTTTTTCTTCATATCACATCCTCCCAGCAGCACCACAGACAGTGCCATAATGATCATATAAAACGTAAAAAACTGACGGGTTGTCTGGCTCATTTATTTACCTCTTCCCTCGAATACGGTCTTAGAGGGCAGGCTTTTCACGAAGCCCGCCCGGTTTTTAATTAGAAGCTCACTTTCAGGCCCAGCATGGCGCTGCTGTCGCTATAACCATCGTCACCCACCTGTTGCGCCACATTGCCCCACAGGTTGACATTGCGGCTCAGCTGGCCGTCCACTCCAACCTTCAGCTCGCCAATGTTACGGGTACCAGCCTGATTCACCCGTACGCCGTTAAGGGTTGCACCGAACGTCTCAGTGTTATGGATCCAGTTAGCTTCAATAAACGGCTCGAAGGTTCGTTCTTTTCCGTCATCCAGTGTGCTGTGTCCTTTAATAAAGGCACGAGCGCCCAGGCGGGTCTGAATATTGCCGTCCCCTTCACCGGTGACCCGGGTACCATTGCTTTCCGTCAGATCATCAGCCTTCACCCCCATCCAGATAGCCTGCGCTTTTGGCTGGATGTAGTAGGCCGTGCGCTCATCACGATCGCCCAGTTTCCAGGTGTATCCCCCTTCCACCGATGCAGTGAACCCTTTTGATTTGTAGCTTTCACTGCCAGCAGATTTTCCACTGACGGTATTGTCGAACCAGTTGTACAACAGCCAGGTATCCACCCATGCTCCGGTTTTCGCCTCGCTCTCCTGCAGCCAGGTGCCATAAATGCCCAGGCTGTACCCGTTAATACTGCTATCAGCCTTATTACCGTTGAGGTGGTTACGCGCGTTGCTCTTCTGGTTTGCATAGCCCGCCATCACGCCCAGGTGATAGCGGTTTTCACTGTCGCTACTCCATTGCGCAATGTCACCGCCCATCTGCATCACATACCGGTTTGACTGGGTGTTCATCTGTCCGCTGCTGTCTTTCGAGCGGGTGTGTCCACCGACGTTACGCAGCCACATACTGGTGACCTTTTTCTCTCCGGTGAGAGCGTCTACATAGTGGGTCTCCCCCAGACGATCGTGGAGTCGGTGTGTGAACAGCGTATTCGCAGCAGCCATATTCACCCCGTACAGACTCGCTTCAGGACGGATCCAGTCCGGCTTAGGCTGGGTGCCCGTGTCCGTATCCGTTCCTGAACCTGTATCCGGGCCTGTTCCTGGCTCTGGATCCGGGATTACCGGATCGACCGGGGTGGTATCCCGGCTCACCAGATACCAGTTCCCGCTATTGCTGCCCTGTCCACGCGTCAGACGGTAATCGTAAGCCCCGGCCACAATACGTCCGGACTGAGTAAATTCCCCCTCGGATTTACCGCCTACCGTAATCAGCTCAGTCCCGTTAAGGGTGGCAGCGCCACTTCCGCCCGCATTTGTAACGCTGACAGTAGTATTGCCGCTGGTAGAACCACCAATCACCATCCGATCGGTTGCCGAACGGTCATCACCCAACACGGTGTTAAAGTGGATAGTGCCGTTGTTGCCAACATAGTCACCGCTCACCTGGAGCGTGTTACCGGCCCTGGCTCCCGACTGGCCGATCAACACCGAACTGGCGTTGGTCAGATTACCGCCTACAGCGTACTGCAGTGGGGTTGCCTCCACGACGCCATACTCTCCCAGCACAAACGTGCCCTGGTTGATAACATCGCCTGCCGTACTGCCGTATCCCCCAAAGACAGCGCCACGAGCCACGTTTACAGCGGATGAAGCCAGCGAAACTGCATTGTCCACATCACCCAGAGTGAGTATGCCGAGATTAACGTCTGTATTACCGGTGTACTGCGCGGCGGACTGCGTCAGCGTCACGTTACCCCGGCCATTTTTCACCAGATCCCCTGTACCGGTGATGTGGTTTTCTACCGTCCAGGCGGCCACATTGTTCAGCACCAGGCTACCGTGGTTCTCAATATCGGCCTTACCGGTCTGCTCAGGCCCCTGCGCAGTAAGTGTCGCGCCACTGTCCACCGTAAAGAGGCCCGAGAATCCGCTGTTATCCGCTGCCAGGGTGATATCTGCACCGTCCTTAAGTACGACACCCCCGTTTCCTGCCAGCGTTTTCGCCAGCGCACCAGAGACACCATCGTTCAGCGTCAGCGTGTCGTTTGCTGACGTCATCGTGACCGTTCCACTGTTACCCAGGCCCGCCACATCGTTAAGCATGGCGTTTGCGCCGCCGTTCAGGGCAACTTCCCCGGTATAGCCGGTATTCGCACCATCGACATAAAGTTCACCGGACAGCACCTCCAGCTCACCCGCCCCAATAAGTGTGTTACCGGCGATGGATCCCGCATCATTCATGCCAGCCTCACGCTGCGCGTGGGTGAGCGTCAAATGACTGCCTGCGTCAAGCATGACCTGACTGCCAGCCTCTGTATTCAGCGCACCCGCTGTCTGGCGTGAACCGTTTATATCCAGCACAGATCCAGCCGCGACATTCACAGCCGAAGTCAGCCCCAGAGTGTTGTCGGCATCAAGACGCAGCGTTCCACTGATCACACTGGTGGCACCTGTGTAATCATTACCGCCATTCGACAGGCTCACGGTTTGCGCGCTGCCGGTATCGATCGCCAGATCGCCACTGCCGGTCACCTTCACGCGCAGATCGGTCTGTAGCCCCTGAGCATCCGGCCCAACCGCAAGCGTCAGGGCATTGTCGCCCGTTCCCATCAGCTCGACTTCTTTCAGACCGTAGGCGATATAAAGCCCGTCACTGGTGATACCGTCGGAACTGCTTACCATCTGGTAATCCCAGGTTCCCTTCGCGACGGTGTTGCCGTCCTGAACGATATCCAGGTGCTGCACGTCACTGATAACGTTTCCGTTTTCATCTACCAGATTAAGCTGACCACCCGTTCCTTTTACCGCGCCTTCTGCCCCGGCAAGCTGGACCAGCGTGGTGGCGTCATCCTGCTCCATCAGCGATTTTTTACTGAGGCTGGCAGGAACATGGTTAATCACCCCGCCACCCAGTGTGACCTGAACCGTCCCCTTGCCTCCGATATCGAGCGTGCCGCTGGCAGAGGTGGTGATGTGATTGTCTGCAATGATATCGCCCGGCATGACGGCCCGGAACTGAACGGTTCCCCCGTCAAAGGACAGGCTACCGAGTTGCTGCTCACCCGCACCGACCGTGACCACACTTTCATTCCCGGTAACCAGGGAGGCCTGCGTCAGTGAAGACGTGTTATCGCCTTCCAGCTGGAAATGACTGGTGCCCAGTTTCAGGGTGCCCGCGAAATTACTTCCTGTATTGCCGGTGAAAGCAAAATCCGACTGCGAGGAATCGAGGCTGACCGATACCAGGCCCTGACCGGTAAGCGTCGGGTCAAAAGTGAAATCTCCCGCGACAGAAGGCTTCACCGCCAGCTCGCTGCCACGTTCGATGTCGACAGCACCGGCACCGATCCCCCCGTCGGTCAGCACCAGCGCTTCTTCGAGGGTCAGGAGCGAGTTATTTTTGAGGGCCACACGCTCAAAATTCTGAAGCGTTGACGCACTGGCCAGACGGTGCACGGCGGCATCGAACACCAGGGTGTCGTTGCTGCCTGTGCCCCCGTCGAGGAGATTAAAGACGGCTCCTCTGCCTTTCACCGTAAAGATGTTGTCACCGCTACCGGCAATCACGCTGTCCGCACGGGCCGTACCGGTCAGGGTGACGCGGTTGTTTCCGTTCCCCAGAGTGGCGGTACCGGTCAGCGTACTGGCGTCATCGAGGTAGAGGCTGTTATTGCCGTTATTGAGCGCAATAACCCCCTGGATAACGCCCCCGGCACCATTACGCATGACGGTATCGACACCGTCATCAAAGGCCATAGCCAGCGAGGTGTCTGTGGCCGCGATGATAGCGCCGGTATTGATAAACGTGCCGACCTTCGCGGCATCCACTACCGCTGCGGTCGTTGATGCAGAACGGAGAACGCCAGTCTGTTCCACCTGCTTCGCGTTATTATTCACCACCAGCGCGGAGCCGCCGTCTGCCGCAGTGACATTCACGCTGACCGCACTTTGCACCGTCGCACCATCTGCAGTGTTCGCCAGGATACCGGCACCGCCGCTGCCAAGAACGTTGATCGTCAGCCCTGACGAGCGAGACAAATCAAGATCGTTTGCAGAGTTCCCACCATCGGCGGCCATGAAAGCAATACCTGTACCGCTTCCATCCACATTAATCGTGCCACTGTTCTGTTGCGCCAGGGTCGCTGATGTCCGTACGCCTTTACCGTCCCGCACATTAATCGTGGTACCGGTAAGCTGAATGCCCGCGATTTCGGCCCGGTTTTCGATACCATTGCCACTGGCGCCGGTTGCGTTCACATCGATCCGCGCGCCGTTGATAATCAGTCCTTTCGCGCCGGTATCCAGCAGCACCCCATGTGCCGTACCCCGGCCCTCGACGACACCCATACCGCTGCCCACTAAATCCAGTGAAGCACCCTGACTCAGGCGAATAGCGGCCTCTCCATCTGTGGCAATGATGCTACCTCCAGTACTGAATACCGTAGAGTTAGCCCCTTCAACGTCCACAGCCACACCGCTGACGGTAATATCACTGGCTTTGTTTTCGAACTGGCCGCTGATGACCTTAATACCGGTATTCCCGGAGCCGTTACTGAGATCGATACGACCGGTGTTGATCAACTTGCCTTGATTCTGCGTGATAAAGGCAGTCGCGCCAGCGAGACCGGAAGTGATGCTGGCTTCATTGGTCAAGATGGTGCCCATGTTACTATTAGTTACGCCCCCTGCCAGATCGTACTCGTTGCCGTCAACCACCCCCACCACGGCACCGCTGCCGGTTAAATTGGCCGTGACGCCTTTTTCAAGCGTGGCATCTGCACCGCCAGCAACATAGATCCCCTGAGCCCCCGTCCCAGCGATGGATAATTGACTGCCTGCTGCGGCTTTCACGAGCGTTCCAGATCCCGTCGCCCAGATCCCACGGGCATTGTTACCGGATACGGTGTATGACAAGACTCCCTGCTGGGATGCTTTATTCTCAACGCGGAAAAGGGTCGATCCCTCTCCGTTCGCATCCATCATTGCAGTGCCCAGGGTATTCAGAGTGGAGCCTGCACCAGAAATGAGGAATGCAATCTGGTTACTGACATTGTTACCGGCAAAGTCTGGCATAGCCGTACCGGCCAAACTCACCGTTGCACCGTCGTGTACAGCGACACCGATCGCGCCCTGCCCCTCAAGGCGAATGGTCCCTCCGGTCATATTCACCGTCACGGTTTTCCCGGAAGCCTGGATACCGGTGGTACGATTATCATCGGCACCGCCTTTCAGCGTCAGATCTCCGGTGTTATTAACGGTTGTGATCAGGTTGCTGGAGCTGGCCTTAAGACCAACGCCACCTGTGTTCAACGAGATGCTGCCGCTGTTCGTCCCTGTGGAACCATCCAGTACTTCTATCCCGATTGTATTCTCGCCGTCAAAAGAGATACTTCCTGAATTTTCAAGTGCGGCGCCATTACGGGCGATATAACCGGTCACCTTATTCTGTGTCGAAGACAAAGCGGCGGCGGAATTGAGTTTTGTAGATGAATCGCCGGTGGTCGTCAGTGCGCCGGTGAGATCATAGCCATTTCCGTCTGCGATCGCCGCAATAGCGCTGGCATTATTGAGTTGCAGCACGGTGTTGGCATCAATGACCCCCGTGGCTCCGCCCTCAATGAGTACGCCAGTGGATCCCGTTCCCAAAAGATCGAGGGTCAGGCTGCCGGTATTTACCGACGTGCCAGTTCCCGTTGCCAATAAGACCACGGAATTCTGTCCTGACGAAACCATACTGGAGCCCTGAATGGCGCTGCCGGTAAAGTTGGCCCCACCATCAAGGCGCATTAACGTCGAATTATCTGATGAGACATCCTGGACGCTGCTGCTGCTGTTATTAATCTGTGATCCGGAACCATAGATAAAATAACCAATCTGTTTTTTTCCTGATAAAAAATTAATGGCTGCATTACCGCTCAAGTTGATAACCCCCCCGTCACGGGCATGCACACCAATAGCACCATCGCCGTTTAGATTAATATCTCCGGCAATACCAATTTTTGAGCCTGCCCCTTGCACCCAGGCACCGTAATTGTTCAATCCGCTTGAGCCAGCAGATTTATAAACATTCACAATACCTGAAGATGAGGCAGCACCTCCGTTAAAAGCCTTAACTCCAATGCCATTCGCGCCATTGACATTAATTACACCGGCGTTATCAATTGTTCCCGATGCATTATTCTCAGAGAAAATCCCGATACTCTGCAATGGTATGTATGCATCATTATCACCATTAGAATTAATATTTATAGTACCACTATTCACTAAATGTGTATTGCTCACATTGTTAGCATAAAGTCCATAAACGCCGTCAGCAGTCGCGCCTAATGTAATGATCCCCCTGTTTTCAGCTTGTGCATTAGAATCTACAACAATCGCAGCGCTCGACGCACCGAGATAGTCAGGTGTAACACCATCTTCGTTAATCCCTAATTGAATATGCCCATTTGAATCATTCAGGAAAGAACTTCCCGAGCCGACATTAACAGTACGAACAGCACCCGACGCTGGATCTGAGGAGATAATTTTGCTTGTGCCCCAATAACCACTGTTGAGAAAACCATGGTTTACAGCCGTAGCACCATTTGTCAAACTCATGCCAGCGGTAATGCCATTTTTCGACTTAGATTCATAAAGTGCACGAGCATTGATATTATATGCCCCGTTATTTATAAATTGGCTTCCCTGCCCATCAATTATTATCGGTTGGGAGGTAATTCCACCTCCCAAATCATAGTCACCGACGGATGAATGTCCGCCAAGAGAGAGAATACCATTGTTTATCAATTGGGAGCCGGATAATATTTCAGCGAGTCTCCCCGAGCTAATAACCTTACCATCATTGATGATACTGGCACTAGTTTCAGCAAGAAGAACTTTAAGGGATGTTGCTGTGCCAAGGCTTGAAAATATCTCCCCTGTTTTGGAGATCGTTGCTTTAGCATGGGAGCCAGAAGCACGAATAATCGCCCCCTCAACATCGCCATAATCTGAACTCGATCCCCCGGCAGGATAAACAGAATAGGTATACACCTCATCCACGCTGGTATATGCGTTTTTAAGCTGCTTAACATATTCATCAGGATCCAGCTTTTGATCAGCAACTTTTTTCACTAACCAATCATTATATTTTTTTAAATCAGCAAGATTATTAATTGTAAACTTTCCGCCGTCAAAAGTATCAATTACTCCGTTATATGTAACAACCTGCGTTTTGAAATTTTTTGCTGCTCCAGAAGCATCCCAAACAACAGGGGTATCCATAATAAATGCCTGTTTAGAATTCCACGTAGCTATAGCAGAATTATTTGCGCCATCAATATCGACAAGATTACTCCCCCTAACCTCCCCAATGTAATAAATTTGATCCTTAAAAGAGATGTCGGCAGTACCATTAGTCACTTTGACAAGATTCGTATTATTATATACATTAGCATTTGGAACCATAAAGCCATAATAAGTACCCAGATAATATGAATCCTGCTCCAGGAAATCTTGACTGTTGTAAACATTAACAGTAGATGTATTTTGCGTTATAGGATCTGTAACAGTTATAGCCGTCTGTAATCCAGGTAAACTCAAGCGAATATTTGTTGTCGGCAAAGAGGTGACGGTACCGTTAGCATTTGCAACAGAATACCCTCCCTTAATGACATCATATAAATTATCGTACGATACATAAGACTTGGAGGCTTTCTTCCAGTTAGCGATGCCACTAACAGACCATTTATTGCCATCTGATATGGTTGCGCCAACTGAGTCATAACTCCACGTAGTATCTAATAAACATGAAAAAGTAGTTGTATCGCAAGTTGCTGCATATGCAGGGGATATAATCGACACCATGCTAAGAAAGATGGCCGATTTAATACTGTTTTTTACCGAAGAGCTTTTAACCTTCCCCTTCCCCAGTTCAGAAACAACAACGGGCTGTCCGGTCGCTCTGTTAAATATTACTTTATAGATTGCGTTCATATAAGGTCCTTACGCCCTGGGCGTAATTAAATTTTGCGTTAAGTAGTTAAATCTCAGATCAACAGTTATTTTACTGACTTGACCATATCAGTAGCCTGTTGGCGGGTAAAAATAAAACGATTCAAGCGATCATATGATGCCCGTATATAAACAGGTTCATAGCCTGCGGTATTCACCATATAGCCCCGCCCCTCCACGCGCATAATAAAATCCTCATCGACACCAAGACCGACGAGCCTTTTCTTTAATTCATTCATGACCTGCCATAAGCGTGGCCCTGAGGATTTCAGCCCATATGCCTCCCACACGGCTCTCATGATGATTTCATCGCGCAATAGTCCAGACCGCCCTCTTTCCAGCAGAAATTCCAGCAGCCGGAACATAGTCTGCCTCAGATAAATATGCTTCTGATTTAATTTTTGACTGTTAAGTGGGATAAGCACCCGGTTTTCCCGCAGAACCATCACACCATTACGGTCATCTCCCAAAATATAACCAAATTTTCTCACGGATAGATATCTCCATATTCCGGCTCTGCATTTCTGCAATAGCTGTCAGCGGTCTGTTGGAAGCATGTCAGCATAATAGTTTCAGACGAAATCTAATATCAAACTAATCAATTTGATAAAAGCAAAACACCAAGCACTAAAGCCAAGCCAGTCAATATCACTATAAAACAGGCATAAATAAGACATTTCATCCAAATAATTAATATTTCGATTGATGAAATTAACAAAAAACCTTCTTTTTTTAATGAAGTGTTTTATGCTTATTATTTCTTTTTTAAAGTGTTTACTACTTAAGGTTCATCCCCTCCATTTCTTGTTGAGCGGGTTTTCCGGCAGGGACCAGGATTTTTCTGTCTGACCGGATGTTAACATCTGCCCGGCAAGGGTGAAGGGATCAACACTTCAATTAAGACGGTTAAGATTTCACTTAAGATTAAAAACACATAACTAATTGAATTTAATGTAGAATCAACCATGCGCTCTTTAGCCACTTAAGAGTTCTGAAGTAATTCATGGCGTCCTGAATCGGGGAGAGCTAAAATTGGGGCAGGCAGTCAGCAGGCAGGGAGTCATGAAGAAAACGTATTTAATCGACGGCAGGGTAGTCTTTCGCAGTGGGCAAAATGAACTGGCCAGCCAGGTTAATCCGGATCTCACGGAAATACTGAATGAGCCCTGCGCCCGTTGCCTTGAGGCGCTGCTGGATGCGGAGGGGAGCATTGTCCCCCAGGCAGAACTGTATAAGGCTGGCTGGGGTGAGGCCTATAAAGATGTCGCACCCAATACCCTCTACCAGAATATCCTTCTGGCCCGTAAGGCCTTCCGCAATATCGCTGAAAGTGAAGACGACTTTATCATCACCGTTCCCAGAAAGGGATTCCGGTTTAATGAAACCATGACGGTGACAGTAAGGGTTTCTCCTGAGAATTCCGTTTCAGTTCCGGATAAAAAACGATCTGAACCAAATAGTAACGGCAGTAAAACTCTGTTGCTCAGAGACACTGCCCCCACCCTGCTGTCCCGTATGCCCCTCCCGGTTGCGGCAATTTTTTTTATTCTTGCATTAGTCATTTTTATTGCAGGGCACTTCAGATACGGAGCGACCCACCACGACGATTTTACTTCGGAATATGATTATGCAGGCGCGCAAAAAGGGTGTGAGGTTTACGTTAATAAACGTCAAACCGTGTCAAGTTTAAAAATTGAACAGTTCCTGAAGAGATGGCCGGGTACTACGGCCAACTGTAGCCGGTTACCACAACGATATATTACGCCGTACCGTAACTACCACAGTGTGTTTTATCTTTCATGTAATGGAAAAAATAAGGCAGAAAGAATATGCAGTTCAGGCTACCTACAGCTCTCAGAATAACAGCATGCACTGTCAGCCTGCTGGTATTCTGTTATTCCGTTTATCATCTGCTGGAGTTGAAAAAAAGATCCGAAGGGAGAGTCATTCACTGTATGGCGGCGTTTAACAGCCAGGTTAATCAGAACCGCCTTAATGCCAAAGTCACGCTCTATCTGTACCGGGAAAAAGGCAGTATTCAGATCAGCGGCGACTATATTTCACCTGCAGGTCAACAGACACCGGTAAAACTGGTTTCCGGTATTGCCTATCAGATCACAGGTGAGGATTATCATGTTCGTTTTACCGGCAACAAAACCTCATACCAGTCAGAGGACATCCATGAAGCATTCAGTCACCTGCTCCCTTTTTCCGTCACCAGTGAAAATGTGGATTATGTCTATCAATTCCGGGAGCAAAGCGACGGGAGTTATCTGATCCGACAGCATGGCATTCCCCTGCTGCTGTGTAAAAACATACCACGTCGGTAATGCGATAAGCCCCGAACCGTGAGGTCTTCTGGAACCGTCGTCCTGATACTGAAACAGATTAGTCTTTCCCCGGACCATAATTAAATTTAGTTCCTATCCCAATAGCGTAAAATTGTCCGCCAGCATATAAAACCATTTCCATCTGATTTACGACAGGGATCTGAACAACCTAATAGCTACTTTAGTTGGCTGTCAGGTCCGCTACGTACTGTAACGGACGTCGACTTACATTCTTTCACCCAAACAGCCGTAATTATTCAGGAACAAGTTAGAATAAAAATGGTGACTCAGATTTTACCAAGCAGAATATTCAGCATGCGGCGCAAGGGTTCCGCTGCTCCCCACAATAGCTGATCGCCCACCGTCAGAACCGAATATATAGGGTCATTGTTTAGCGACATTTTCTTGTAACGGCCAATACCAACCTGCAGCGAACCGCTGATATGAGCCGGGGTTAGCTTGCTGACACTTTCATCCTTATTATTAGGCACATAGTTAACCCAGGGATGGGAATGCGTGACTAACGCTGCGAATTCTTCTTCGCTGACTTCACGCTTGAGCTTCAGTGTAATTGCAGCACTGTGGCACCGGATCACGCCGACACGTATACACAAACCATTTACCGGGATCGTACCAGGAGCAAGACCAAGTATTTTGTTCGTTTCTGCTTCACCTTTCCACTCTTCCCGGCTATTCCCGTCACCTAAATCGCTATCAATCCAGGGTATGATACTCCCCATGAGAGGTGCGCCGAAATTCTGGATGGGCATACCAGCACTGTTAATAAGCTCACTGACTTTATTGACTAAAGGAAGGACAGATCCTGATGACGCCAGTTCATCGGAGGACAAATGCTTACTGATATAAGCGCTTTGAGCGATCAACTCCCTGACATATTGCGCCCCTGCACCTGACGCAGACTGATAGGTCATCACGCTCATCCATTCGATCAAGTCAGCCTCGATCAGGCCAGCCAGCCCCATAAGACTCAGCGTAATGGAACAGTTGCCACCGACAAAGAGTTTAATTCCATCCTGGACTGCACGATCAATATTGGCACGATTGACGGGATCAAGAATAATACAGGCTCTCTCATCCATCCGTAACGCTGAGGCCGCGTCAATCCAGTAGCCTTTCCAGCCATGTTCAATCAAAGCAGGATAGATTGCTTTAGTATAATCACCACCCTGACAGGTTATGATAATATCCATTTCGGCCAGAGCACTTATGGAATGAGCATCTTTGAGCGTGTAGCTGACGCCACCAATAACAGGGCCGGTGGCACCTGTACTTGAAGTACTGTAAAAATGCGCTGAAATACCGTCGAAGTCGTTCTCTTCCACCATTCTTTGCAACAAAACAGAACCTACCATTCCTCGCCAACCAACAATGCCAACCTGTTTCATTTGCTTAACCTTATGACGTTATGAGAATGTTAATTTATTTTCGAAACACGTTATATCTCATCTTAAATTGCAGGTCATCACGAACGGCATCAGATTCATTTATTATTAAAATGTTTCATACGGCATCAGCGATTTTGATACGCGGAAAAGAAACAAAAGCCACAGCCCTCTGATATTAAAGAAAATGATAAGGTACAGGCATCTCGCAGTTGTCCACTCCTGGCGGTGAGTTCAACCGAGGGCGGCAACAATTGCCCCCTCCATTTTCTCAGGCGTCGTCATCGGTGCAAAACGCTTGAGCGGCTTACCGTCGCGTCCGATCAGAAACTTAGTAAAGTTCCACTTGATCCGCCCACCCAGCACGCCAGGCAATTCGCTTTTCAGATAACGAAACATCGGATGTGCTTCAGCGCCATTGACCTCAACTTTCCCGAACATGGGAAAACTGACGCCGTAGTTAATGTAACAGGTCTTTGAGATTTCATCGGCGTCGCCGGGTTCCTGTTTACCGAACTGGTTGCAGGGGAAGCCCAGCACCACTAACCCTTGTTCGGCGTATTTCTTGTATAGCGCTTCGAGACCCGCATACTGGGGCGTAAAGCCGCACTGGCTGGCGGTATTGACGACCAAAACCACCTTTCCCGCATAGTCGGCCATTGAGATAAGACTGCCATCCAGGCGGGTGGCGGTAAGCTGATGAAAGCGTGTCATGCTGAGATCCTCAAAGCAGGCCGAAAAGCTGCTATGACCACCCACGCGGCGGCCTCCGTACAGAAAGTTTACATTCAAACAGGCTAAGTGTGATACATTCCCGCCGCGCCAATGACCACCACACTCGCTATCAGGTATGCAGAACATCACAAAAAAAATTCGCTGGCTTCTGCTTGCTATCCCATTCCTCAGCGGTTGTGGCACGCTCTCGCAAATGTCCTCCCCGGAAGGTACCCAGGAACTCCTCACCCATGAATCGCTGGATGGCGACGTTGACAGCGTGGTGCGTCACTACATGGCGCAAAAGTCCGTTCCAGGAATGACGGTCGCGGTGATCCATAATCACGGCTCGCCTCAGTTTTACACCTGGGGCGTTACCGATGCGGTCAACCGCTACCCGGTCAGGCCCGATACCCTGTTTGCGCTCGGCTCGCTCAGCAAAGGGATCACGGCGGAAGTGGTGGCCTGTCTGGTGAGTGAGGGGCAACTGAACTGGAACGACAGTCTGGCGACATTGCTACCGCCGGGAACGCCGCTAAGTAAGGATGCACAAAAAATCACCCTGCTGGAGCTGGTAACCCACACCTCCGGCCTTCCGCGCCAGAATATGGACGTTCCGATGCTCGGAAAATTCATCCGCTACTTAGGCACGGGTGATAATTTCTACGGTGAACTGGACAGCGATAACGTGCTGCGTTATCTGGCGAACTGGCGCGCGCCGAGAGATAAAACGCCGCAATACTCCAATACCGGCTACGCCCTGATTGGCTATATCCTGAAGCACAAAACCGGCGAAGATATACAAAGTTTAGCCTCGCGCTATATTTTCCGTCCGCTGCATATGGCTAACAGCAGCTTTACGCCCCAGAAGCTCAAAGGATACCCCCAGCGGGCGCTCGGCCACGCGGGCGATCAGCCAAAATTCATCCCGCGCGGGCAGCTTACGCCAGACTGGCATTTTTCCAACAACATGGTGGCGGCAGCAAGCCTGTACAGTAACGCCGAAGATCTGGCGGCCTATGCCCGCTATCACGTCTCTACGACCCACAATCCCTTGCTGGACAGCGTCTTTGACGAAGTCAGAAATACCGATATTCAACGCCCCGACGGGGTGCAGGGCATTGCCTGGACCACCGACTTTATCGGTCTGGAAAAAATCACCTATCAGGTCGGCTATATCGGCGGCTACTCCAGCTTCATCGGCTATGACAAAGAGAAAGGCAATGCGGTGGTGGTGCTGCAAAATATCTTTAACTGGAGCAACTATATTGGCATCGCGCTACTGATGGATATGGCGAAAAAAGACGGCCTTACCGCTACATCGCCGACTTCGGCCTTAAGTTCTCGTCAAACGCCAGCCGTTTCCGGTCAGGCTCAGCCTCGCGCAGCGGCTCAACCTGGTGCATAGTTAGCTTGCAGCGCTCCACCAGCACCTGATACTCCCGCGTGCCCTGCCGCTTCCACGCCATCTCCTGCTCGCTCAGCTCGCGAATCGCTTTGGCCGGGCTGCCGATAATCAAGTGGTTGGCAGGCATCTCCGCTTTCGCCTTCACGAACGCCGCCGCGCCGACGATGCTGTTTTCACCAATCACTGCCCCGTCCATCACCACCGCGTTCATACCCACCAGCGCGTTGCGGCGGATGATGCAGCCGTGCAGGATGGCGCTGTGGCCGATATGTCCGTCCTCCTCCACCACCGTGTCCTGCTCCGGGAAACCGTGCATCACGCAGTTATCCTGAATGTTCGCGCCATCTTTCACCACGATACGGCCAAAATCACCGCGCAGGCTGGCATTCGGACCAACATAAACGCCTTTACCCAGAATTACGTCGCCAATCAGCACCGCCGTTGGGTGAACATAGCTCTCGTCAGGTACCACCGGCGTCAGACCGTCAATTTGATAAACTGGCATCTTCACTCCTTATGCGCTTGTAAGACCACCAAAGCGTTGATAGTAGAGCGTGCCGGGCACGGGCAGTTCACCCACGGAGGTTTCGCCCTTCTCGCTGACAAACGCCAGCGCCCCCGGCGCGACACGCTGATAGATATTAATGCAGAGCTGTCGGGCGCTTTGCCCCGCCCAGTGCGCGGGCAGTAACTCCTCCGGCAGCAGTGGATCTTTCAGCACCACGCGGCGATAAAAGTGAATCAGCAGCAGCTGGATCTGGAAGCAGCGCTCCGGCGTCAGCTCCTCCGGCGCGGCCTCCTTCAGCAACGGCAGCAGCGGGCGGAACGAGTTAATAAACGACTCGTACATCGCGTTTTGCTCGGTTAACTGCCAGCACTCTTCCACCCGCGAACGCAGCGCGGCGCGGGAGAGCGCCAGCGGCGAGTGGGCTTCAAAGAAGATCACGTTTTCCGCCACGCCGGCATCGTGAAGCAGGGACTGCACGTCCGCCAGATGCTGGGACGGCGAGGCCATCAGGCTCGGTGCCAGTGTGCCAAATCCTTGCCAGATGAGCTGTTTTTTCACATCCGCGAGCGTAGTTTTATCCAGCCCTTCGGAGAGCAGCAGCAGCCATTTTCCGTCCCAGGCGGGCAGCTCTGCGCGATAAATCTTATTCTCCGCGCGACGCGTCAGCCGCAGCCCCTTATCGCTCAGGCGGTAAAAGCTGCGCCGCCCGATGCGGGAGACGTCCAGCCAGCCCTCTTTGTTGAGGCGAAACAGCGCGGTGCGCACGAAGCGCTCGCCAAATCCCATGCCTTCCAGTAAGGCGGCCAGGCTGCCGAGCCAAATCTCGCCGCCGCGGTGGGAAAGCGCGTCACCGTATAACGAGGAGATAAGCGACGTTCCGCTGACGGGAACCGAGCTGACCGCGTGCTGGATAAAGGCGTCGAGTTTATTCATGTGATTCATTCTGTTGTTATTTTTGTCCTGGATGAATCATAGCATAAGCCCCTCACCCTGGCCCTCTCCCCAAAGGGGAGAGGGGAAGGTGTTTTAACCGTTAGCCGCCGCTTTACGCAGATCAAACACCCGGCAGGCTTTCCCCTCCGAGCGCGGAATGCTGCCGCAGTTCACAATCATCACGTCGGTGGAAATCCCGACCATCGACTTTATGCGGTGGCGCAGCTGGTGGCATACCTGGCAACGCTGCTCGTGCGTCAGCGTTAAGCTGCTCTCTTTCAGCTCCACCTTCACGGAAAGTGAATCAAGATGCCCACGACGATTCACCTCCAGCTGATAGTGCGGAGAAAGGTGTTCGAACTTCACGATCTCCTCTTCCAGCTGCGACGGGAAAACGTTGACGCCGCGGATGATCAGCATATCGTCGCTGCGGCCGCTGATCCGGTCCATACGGCGCATACTGCGCGCGGTTGCCGGCAGCAGACGCGTCAGGTCGCGGGTGCGGTAGCGGATCACCGGCAGCGCCTCTTTGGTCAGCGTGGTGAACAGCAGTTCGCCCTGCTGGCCGTCATCCAGCGGCGTGCCGTCGTTCGGGTTGACGATCTCCGGATAGAAATGATCTTCCCAGATGGTTGGGCCGTCGGCGGTTTCGATACACTCCATCGCCACTCCCGGCCCCATCACTTCGGAGAGGCCATAAATATCCAGCGCCGTAATGCCTAAGCGTTTTTCGATTTCGCGACGCATGGCCTGCGTCCACGGCTCCGCGCCGAAAACGCCCACGCGCAGGGAGCAGGTGCTGGCGTCGCCGCCCATCTGGCGCTCCAGCTCCTCGATCAGGTTGAGGCAGTAGGACGGCGTCACCATGATCATGTCCGGCTGGAAATCACGGATCAGCTGCGCCTGTTTCTCTGTCTGGCCGCCAGACATCGGGATCACCGTCGCCCCCAAACGCTCGGCACCGTAGTGCGCGCCCAGCCCGCCGGTAAACAGGCCATAGCCATAGGCCACGTGAATTTTGTCCTTCGCGCTGCCGCCCGCCGCGCGCAGGGAGCGGGCCACCAGGTTGGCCCAGTTGTCGATGTCACCCTGCGTGTAGCCGACAACGGTCGGTTTGCCGGTGGTGCCGGATGACGCGTGAATGCGCACCACCTGCTCCATCGGCACGGCAAAGGTATCGAACGGGTAGTTATCCCGCAGGTCCTGCTTGGTGGTGCACGGGAACTTACGGATATCCGCCAGCTCGTTGAAATCGTCAGGGTGAACGCCCGCGGCATCAAACTTGCGTTTGTACATCGGCACGTTGTTATAGGCGTGGTGCAGGGTCCATTTCAGACGCGCGGTCTGCAGCGCCTGCAGTTCGTCAAGGGAGGCCGTTTCAATCGGATCAAGCTTTGTTGTATTTGTCATCGCAGGGTACTCACATTGTTTTTATGCTCAAACACGCTCAAGGATCATGGCAATGCCCTGACCCACACCGATGCACATCGTACACAGCGCGTAGCGCCCGCCGCGTCGGTGCAGTTCGTTACTCGCGGCCAGCGCCAGTCTGGCGCCGCTCATCCCCAGCGGGTGACCAATCGCTATCGCGCCACCGTTCGGGTTGACGTGCGCGGCATCATCCGGCAATCCCAGCTTACGCAGCACGCCCAGCGCCTGCGCGGCGAAAGCTTCGTTGAGCTCGATCACGTCCATCTCGTTAATGCTGAGTCCGGCGCGCTCCAGCACCCTGCGGGTAGCCGGGACCGGACCGAGCCCCATCAGACGTGGCTCCACGCCTGCCGTCGCCATCGCCACGATCCGCGTGCGCGGGACCAGCCCCTGCGCCAGCGCCATCTGCTCGCTGGCGACGATCAGCGCCGCTGCGCCGTCGTTGACGCCGGAGGCATTTCCCGCCGTGACCACCCCGTTCCTGCGGAACGGCGTTTTTAGCCCGGCAAGCTGCTCAAGCGTGGTGTCCGCGCGGGGATGTTCATCCTCGCTGAACTCGTTGACCGCCCCTTTTTTCCCCGGCACCTGCACCGACACAATCTCCTGCGCCAGAATGCCGTTCTGCTGCGCCTGCGCGGTACGCTGCTGGCTGCGCAGCGCGAACGCGTCCTGATCGGCACGGCTGATATTTAACAATTCAGCTACATTCTCTGCCGTTTCCGGCATGCTGTCAGTTCCGAATTGCTGATGCATGAGCGGATTCACAAATCGCCAGCCGATGGTGGTATCAAAGATCTCCGCCTGTCGCTGGAACGCGGCGGTGGCTTTGCCCATCACAAACGGCGCGCGGGACATGGACTCCACGCCGCCCGCAATCAGCAGGTCGCCGTCGCCCGCCTTAATGGCGCGTGCGGCAATACCAATCGCGTCCAGCCCCGACCCGCACAGGCGGTTAATGGTGGTTCCGGACACCGTCTGCGGCAGCCCGGCCAGCAGCGACGACATACGCGCCACGTTGCGGTTATCTTCACCCGCCTGGTTCGCGCAGCCGAAGATCACGTCGTCAATCCGCTCCAGATCAAGCTGCGGATAGCGGGCCAGCAGCGCGCGGAGCGGCACGGCGCCGAGATCGTCAGTCCGAACGGCGGAAAGCGCCCCGCCGTAGCGCCCAACCGGGGTTCGAACGCCATCACAAATAAATGCGTCACGCATCAGGCCTCTCCTGTCACATTGCCGCCGATGCGGTGAGATTTTCCGCGAAAAAGGGCGACAGTTTTCTGTTGCTGGTTCTGAATTTCAATGTCGTACACGCCGGTCAGCCTGCCCTGATGCTTCACCCGCGCGGTGGCGGTGAGCGTGTCCCCGGCAAAGCCCGGACGCAGAAAATCAATCGAACAGCCGGAGGCCACCGCCGCCAGCCCCTGACTGTTGCAGGCGTAGGCAAAGGCGGTGTCTGCCAGCGAAAACAGCTGTCCGCCGTGGCAGGTTTGGTGGCCGTTGAGCATCTGCGGGGTGATGGTCATGGACACCACCGCGTAGCCGTCGTCCATATCGACAATGTCCATCCCCATCGCCTGCGCGCAGGCGTCCCGTTCGTACATGGCGCGGGCGTTGTGCCAGGCGTTATGACTCATAGCTACTCTCCAGAAGCGCGCGCTGGCGCAGCAGGGAACAGGGGCGATAGCGTTCTTCGCCGTAATGACGCTGCAGGTTCTCCAGCAGCGTCAGCAGGCGCTGCCAGCCCAGGCGCTCGCCCCAGGCGATCGGCCCGCTCGGGTAATTCACGCCCAGGCGCATGGCGGTATCGATGTCCTTCTCGCTGGCGACCCCTTTTTGCAGAGCATCCAGCGCTTCGTTGGCAATCATCGCCACCGTGCGCCAGACCAGCAGGCCGGGATAATCGGCAATCTGCACCACCCGAAGCCCCTGCTGCTGCAGGTAGCGGATGGCCTTTTGCGTCGCCGTATGCGGGTTGCTGGCGGCTGCGGCGATGATCGCAACGTCGCGCTCGATGCGGTCCACCACCACCACCGGGCCGTTAAGCCGCAGCGCCAGGGCCTGCGCGGTTTCGCCCTGCGTTTCGATCAGGTACATATCATCAATTTCTGTGACACCGTCACGTCTTTTTTCCACGCGCATCGGGCTGTAGCTGTCGTTTACGGTATCAGCCCAGCGCACCCCGGGCCTGTCGCCCTGCCAGTCATAAACGCCCTTCCCGCTTTTTTTGCCCAGCCTGCCTGCCAGCACCAGCTCCTGCTGCACCAGCGAGGGCAGAAAACGACGCTCCTGCCAGAAGGCGTTAAATACCGAGCAGGTCACAGCGAAATTAACGTCCTGACCAATCATGTCGGTCAGCTCCAGCGGGCCCATCGGGAAGCCGCCGCCTTCGCGCAGGGCGGCGTCAATCACCTCCGGCGCGGCCACCTGCTCTTCCAGTGCGCGCCAGGCCTCGGAATAGAACGGACGCGCGACGCGGTTGACGATGAACCCCGGCGTCGACTGGCAGCGCACGGGCTGCTTGCCCCAGTTCAGCGCCAGCTCGCACAGCGCGTCGGCCACTTCCGGGGAGGTCGCCAGCCCGCTGACCACCTCCACCAGCTTCATGACCGGCGCCGGGTTGAAGAAATGCATCCCGGCGACGCGCTCCGGATGGTGGATGTCCGCAGCAATCGCCGTGACGGAGATCGAAGAGGTATTGCTGGTCAGCACCGTCTGCGGCGGGCAGATTTCCGCCAGCTGCGAAAACAGCGCCTTTTTCACCTCCAGCCGTTCCGAGGCCGCTTCAATCACCAGTTCGGCCGCGGAGAGCGCGTCGATATCCGTGACGGGAAGCAGCCGGGCGAGGATCTGGCTCCCGGCATCGGCGGAGAGTTTTCCGCGCGTCACCCGGGAGGCCAGACGCTGGCGGATCCCCTCGATAGCGCGGGATATCGCATCGCTGGAAATATCGTAGAGCAGCACCTGATGCCCGTGGCTGGCCGCCACTTCTGCAATCCCCGCGCCCATCGTGCCGCTGCCAATCACGGCGACAGTCCGTATGTTGAGCATCTTATTTCCCCGTAAAGTTAGGCGCGCGCTTCGCGAGGAAAGCGCTGACGCCCTCGCGGTAGTCGTCGCTGCGACCGGCCAGACGCTGATAGTCGCGCTCCAGGTCAAGCTGCGCGTCGAGGGTGTTGGTTTCCGCAGCATTGATCGCCTGCTTGATCAGGCCCAGGCCGAAGGTCGGCTGCGAGGCAAAGTGCAGCGCCATTTGCTGCGCCGTGGCGGAGAGCTGGTCGTCGTCCACCACCTGCCAGATCATCCCCCACGCCTGCGCCTGCTCGGCGCTGAGTTTGTCCCCGAGCAGCGCCAGCCCCATGGCGCGGGCGCGTCCGGCCACGCGCGGCAGCAGCCACGTGCCGCCGCAGTCCGGCACCAGGCCGAGCTTGCTGAAGGCCATCACGAAGTTGGCCGACCGGGCGGCAATCACCATGTCACAGCCGAGCGCCAGCGTAGCTCCCGCGCCAGCCGCCACCCCGTTAACCGCGCAGATGACCGGCTTCGGCAGCTTTGCCAGGCGGCGCACCAGCGGGTTGTAGAAGGTTTCGACAGACATTCCCAGATCCGGCGCCGGGCCGTTGGGGTCGACGTTACGGTCGTTCAGATCCTGACCGGCGCAGAACCCGCGTCCTGCCCCGGTGATCAGCAGGCAGCGGATGGCGTCATCGCGCTCGGCCTGCTTCAGGCAATCGGCAAGCTGCTGGTGCATCACATCGTTAAAGCTGTTCAGACGCTCCGGACGGTTCAGCGTAATGGTCATTACGCCCTGTTCTACGTGACTGAGAATAAATTCCACAATTAGCGTCCTTTAAAGTCGGGGGTGCGTTTTTGTAAGAAGGCGTCGATACCTTCCCGGCGGTCTTCGGTGGCGGAAAGCAGCGTAAACAGCTGGCGCTCCTGCGCGAGCCCGGCCTGCAACGGCACCTCCTGCGACTGCCGCAGCGCCTGCTTCGCCGCCTGCAGCGCCAGCGGAGAGTGGCGCGCCATCAACGCCGCCTGCTTCAGGGCGTACTCTAGTGTCAGAGACGCCGGGAAGAGATCGCTCACCAGCCCGGCGCTCAGCGCCTGCTCTGCGGTAATACTCTCGCCGGTCAGCACCATTTTGCTGGCCAGGGATTTACCGACGCTGCGGATAAGACGCTGGGTGCCGCCCGCGCCGGGCATGATGCCCAGCGTGATTTCCGGCAGGCCGAAACGGGCGTTATCGCCAGCAATGATCACGTCGCACAGCAGCGCCAGCTCGCAGCCTGCGCCCAGCGCGAAGCCGTTCACGGCGGCAATCAGCGGTTTGTTAAACGCGTTAATGCGCGCCCACAGCTGCGGGCGGATATCGTTCAGGGTGGCGGGCAGGTCTTTCTCCGCCATTTCGTTGAGATCGGCCCCGGCGGCAAAGCAGCGCTCGCTGCCGTAAATCACGCAGACGGCGATGTCGGCATCCACGGCGGCAGCCTCAAGCTGTTCCGCAAGCTGCGCCAGCAGCGCATTGTTAAGGGCGTTGCGCGCCGCCGGACGGTTCAGCGTCAGCTGCAGCACGCGGCCATGACGGGTAACAATCAGTTCGCTCATGCCATCCCCTTCGCGTCAAAGTCGACAATCACGTCGGCGGTTAACGGCAGCGACTGACAGCTCAGTACGTACCCGGCGGCCAGCTCGTCCGGCTCCAGGCTGTAGTTGGTTGCCATGTCCACCTTGCCGCGCAGCACTTTGCATTTGCAGGTGGCGCACACGCCCCCCTTGCAGGCATACGGCAGATCCGCTCCCTGACGCAGGGCAGCATCAAGAATGCTTTCGTCGTCCGCCGTCAGGGTGATTTCACGGTCGCGCCCGTCCTGGCGCACGGTCACTTTTTGACCTTCCGCCTGCACGTGCACCGCGCGCTTAACGGTGATTCCGGAGGTGTTGAAGCGCTCAAGGTGAATGGATTTTTCCGGCATCCCCAGCGCTTTCAGCGTCGCTTCGGCGTCGTCCATCATCGCCGACGGGCCGCAGATAAATGCCTCGTCGTACTGGCAGAAGTTGATCAGGGTTTTCGCCAGCGCCTGCAGCTTTTCCCCGTCGATGCGGCCATAGAGCAGGTCGCTGTCCAGCCGCTCCTGGCTGAAGATGGAGACCAGCTGCAGCCGCTGCGGGTATTTGTCCTTCAGGTCCGCCAGCGCCTGGCGGAACATCATGCTCTGGCTGCTGCGGTTGCCGTAGATCAGAGTGAAATGGCTGTTGGATTCGGTCGAAAGCGTGGCGGAGATAATCGCCAGCATCGGGGTGATCCCGGAGCCTGCGGCAATTGCCAGGTAGTGGCCTTCACGTTCAGGCTGCGGCTGGTAGCCAAACTGCCCTTGAGGAACCATCACCTCCAGCGCCATGCCCGCTTTGATCTCATCCCGGGCATAGCGGGAGAAGCGCCCACCGTCGATGGCTTTGACCGCCACGCTGATCTCACCCGGCGCGGTGCTGCGGCAGATGGAGTAGCAGCGGCGCAGTTCGTCTTCGCCCAGCGTCGTTTTCAGGGTCAGGTGCTGGCCGGGGCGGAAGCGGTAGGCCTCCTGCAACGCCTGCGGCACCGCGAAGGTGATGGTTACCGCGTCGCGGGTTTCGGGTTCCACTTTTGCCACTGTTAATGAATGAAACGTTGTCATGGCAGCCTCAAATACATTTGAAATAGTCGAAGGGCTCGCGGCAGGTATTGCAGCGGTAGAGCGCTTTGCAGGCCGTCGAACCGAATTCACTGATAAGGGAGGTGTCGGTGCTGGCGCAGCGCGGGCAGCTCACCTCTGCCGGGGCGTGCGCATGGCAACTATGCCCCACGGGTGGGCTGATGCCGTACGCCCGCAGGCGCTCGCGCGCGTCGGCGGTCAGCCAGTCGGTAGTCCAGGCGGGTTCAAGCTGGAGCACGATGTGCACGGGAGTGAAGCCGTGCGCGGTCATCGCCTCTCGGATTGCCCCCAGCAGGTGTTCCGTTGCCGGGCAGCCCGAGTAGGTTGGCGTGAAGCCAATCACCCAGCCTTCCCCCTGCGCCTTCACGCTGCGCACCATGCCTAAATCGGTGATGGTTAACACCGGCACTTCCGGATCGGGGATCTGGCTTAACAGCGCCCAGATCTGCGGAATTTGCGCAGGCGCGATGTCGACGAGGCGTTGCATAGCGTTCTCCTTTACCACTGCTGACCGGGATACGCGCGCTGGAGATACTGCATTTCCGCCAGCATCGGACCCAGATGTTCGGTATGAAGCCCCTTCTTGCCCCCGGTGCGGTACGCCACCTCTGCGGGAACCTGCAGACAGGCTTCTTTCAGACCAGCAAACACTTCGCTTTCCCACGGCTGGCGCAGGGTTCGCGGATCCACCGCCACGCCGGCGTCAATCAGCTCAAGCTCGACCTCATCGGCGTCAAACAGCTCCGCTGTAAAACGCCACAGGCTGTCGATGGCCTGCTGCATTTTTTGCGCGGAGGTTTCGGTCCCGTCGCCCAGCCGCACCAGCCAGCCGCGGCTGAAGCGCAGGTGGTAGCGCGCCTCTTTAATCGCTTTGGCGGCGATGGCGGCAAGCTGGCCGTCGCGGCTCTGAGTCAGACGTTCGTACAGCGCCACGTTCCAGGCATCCATCAGGTACTGGCGGGCAATCGTGTCGGCGAAGCTGCCGTTCGGCTGCTCCACCAGCAGGACGTTGCGGAACTGGCGCTCGTCGCGGCCAAACGCCAGCGTGTCTTCATCGCCCTGGCCTTCTGATTGCGCGGCATAGGTCAGGAAATTGCGCGCCTGCCCCAGCAGGTCGAGGCCGATATTGGCGAGCGCGAGGTCAATTTCCAGTTCAGGCGCGTGGCCGCACCAGGCGCCGAGACGCTGGGAGAGCACCAGACCGTTGTCGCCCAGACGCAGGGCATAGGCAGTTACTGAGTTCATTCTTTGCCTCACATATGCTCGATGCCGTCGGGGATGGTGTAGAACGTCGGATGGCGGTAAACCTTGCTTTCCGCCGGGTCGAAGAACTCGCCGCTCTCTTCTGGCTGGGAGGCCACAATTTCACTCGCCTTCACCACCCAGATAGAACACCCTTCGCTGCGGCGGGTGTAGGCATCACGGGCATTTTCCAGCGCCATGCGATCGTCGGCGGCATGCAGGCTGCCCACATGACGGTGGGATAACCCTTGTTTGCTGCGTACGAACACTTCGTACAGCGGCCAGTAGACATTGCTCATGGTTATTTCCTCTTATGCGGCCTGACGGGTACGTTGTTTTTCGGCGTGCGCCAGCGCGGCTTCCCGCACCCACGCCCCGTCGTCCCAGGCTTTACGTTTCGCGGCCAGACGTTCGTGGTTACAGATGCCGCGCCCGTTAATGACCTCGTCAAACTCCTGCCAGTCGATCTCGCCGAAGCGGTAGTGACCGCTCTCTTCATCGAAACGCAGGTCCGGATCCGGCACCGTCATGCCGAGCATCTCCACCTGCGGCACCGTGTTGTCGACAAAGCGCTGGCGCAGCTCGTCGTTGCCAAAGCGTTTGATTTTCCAGGCCAGGCTGCGGGCGCTGTTCGGCGAGTTGTCGTCGTTCGGCCCGAACATCATCAGCGCCGGCCACCAGAAGCGGTTGATGGCGTCCTGCAGCATCTGACGCTGATCCTCACTGCCCTGCGCCAGCGCCATGCAGGCTTCAAAGCCCTGACGCTGGTGGAAGCTCTCTTCTTTACAGATTTTCACCATCGCCCGGGCATACGGGCCGTAGGAGGTACGGCACAGCGCCACCTGGTTAACGATGGCCGCCCCGTCCACCAGCCAGCCGATCACGCCGATATCGGCCCAGCTCAGGGTCGGATAGTTGAAGATGGAGGAGTATTTCATCTTGCCGTCGAGCATCTTCTGGTAGATATCTTCCCGCGCGCAGCCCAGCGTTTCCGCCGCGCTGTAGAGGTAAAGCCCGTGTCCGGCTTCGTCCTGCACTTTCGCCAGCAGGATCGCTTTTCGGCGCAGCGTCGGCGCGCGGGCTATCCAGTTCCCTTCCGGGAGCATGCCGACAATTTCGGAGTGCGCGTGCTGACCAATCTGGCGGATCAGCGTTTTACGGTAGGCTTCCGGCATCCAGTCCTGAGGCTCAATCGCCGTCTCCTGCGCTATGCGCTGCTCAAACCGTTGTTCTTGCGTCACGTCATCACCTTTATGATTCGTTAGTTTGCAAATCAAAGCGAAATGTTGAATCACTTTGTTTTTTAAAAGTTACACAAAGGTTAAATACAACCCCAAGAATTGTTTCCCGATTTTGTGATGCTGCTCGCAAGGCTTCCACTCCAGGCCTTTTGCAAAGCGCCTTTACGCGACGCGATTCGGCAAGTCAGATCACAACGTTAACAATTCATTAAAAACACAGCTTGATTTTTATGATTCGCGATCAAACTATTAATGGTGAAATCACGAAACATTTGGAGATAAGCGATGCAGCAGTTAGCCAGCTTCTTGTCCGGTACCTGGCAGTCTGGCCGGGGCCGCGAACGCGCGATTCATCACGCCATCAGCGGCGAAGCACTCTGGGAAGTGACCAGCGAAGGGCTGGACATGGCGGCCGCCCGTCGCTATGCCATTGAGCATGGGGGCGAAGCATTGCGCGCCATGACCTTTATTGAACGTGCCGCCATGCTGAAAGCGGTGGCGAAACACCTGCTCGGCGAAAAAGAGGCGTTTTATGCCCTGTCCGCCCAGACGGGCGCGACGAAGGCGGACAGCTGGGTCGATATTGAAGGCGGCATCGGCACCCTCTTCACATACGCCAGCCTGGGCAGCCGCGAGCTGCCGGACGACACGCTGTGGCCGGAAGATGAGCTAATCCCGCTGTCGAAAGAAGGCGGCTTTGCGGCGCGCCACGTTCTGACCTCGAAATCCGGCGTGGCAGTACACATCAACGCCTTCAACTTCCCCTGCTGGGGAATGCTGGAAAAACTCGCGCCGACCTGGCTTGCCGGGATGCCCGCCATCATCAAGCCCGCCACCGCTACCGCGCAGGTGACGCAGGCGATGGTCAAATCCATCGTGGACAGCGGACTGGTGCCGGACGGCGCCATCAGCCTGATTTGCGGCGGCGCGGGCGATCTGCTCGACCAGCTCGACAGCCAGGACGTGGTGACCTTTACCGGCTCCGCCAGCACCGGGCAAAGCCTGCGCGTGCACCCGAATATTGTGGCGAATTCGATACCGTTCACCATGGAAGCCGACTCCCTTAACTGCTGCGTGTTGGGTGAAGACGTCACGCCGGAGCAGCCGGAGTTTGCCCTGTTCATTCGGGAGGTGGTCCGCGAAATGACCGCCAAGGCCGGGCAGAAATGTACCGCCATTCGCCGGATTATCGTCCCGCAAAGCCAGGTTGATGCCGTCAGCCAGGCGCTGATTGCCCGTCTGGAAAAGGTGGTGATGGGCGACCCGGCGCAGGAAGGGGTGAAGATGGGGGCGCTGGTCAACGCTGAACAGCGCGCAGACGTGCAGGAGAAAGTGGATCGGCTGGTCGCCGCAGGCTGCCAGATCCGTCTGGGCGGCAAAGCGGATTTGCAGGCCGCGGGGGCGTTCTTCCCGCCGACCCTGCTGTTCTGCCCGCAGCCGGATGAAACCCCGGCGGTGCACGATACCGAAGCCTTCGGCCCGGTCGCCACGCTGATGCCGTATCGCAGTGCAGAGCACGCCATGCAGCTTGCCCGCGCGGGCGGCGGCAGCCTTGCGGGGACGCTTGTCACCGCAGACCTGAACATTGCCCGCCAGTTTATTGCCGGCGCGGCGCGCGCCCACGGGCGTATTCAGATCCTTAATGAAGAATCATCAAAAGAGTCTACCGGCCACGGCTCCCCGCTTCCTCAGCTAATGCACGGCGGCCCTGGCCGCGCGGGCGGCGGCGAAGAGCTGGGCGGCCTGCGCGCGGTGAAGCACTACCTGCAGCGCACCGCGATTCAGGGTAGCCCGACGATGCTGGCCGCCATCGGCAAACAGTGGGTGCGTGGCGCAGCGGTGCAGGAAGATCGCGTCCATCCGTTCCGTAAATACTTTGAGGAACTGCAGCCGGGCGACAGCCTGCTGACGCCGCGCCGCACGCTGACGGAGGCGGACATCGTCAATTTTGCCTGCCTGAGCGGGGACCACTTCTACGCCCATATGGACAAGATCGGGGCGGCAGAGTCGATCTTTGGCGAACGCGTGGTTCACGGCTACTTCCTGATCTCCGCCGCGGCGGGACTGTTCGTTGATGCAGGCGTCGGGCCGGTGATTGCCAACTACGGCATGGAAAACCTGCGCTTTATCGAGCCGGTCAAGCCGGGCGATACCATCCAGGTGCGTCTGACCTGCAAGCGCAAAACGCTGAAGAAACAGCGTACCGCCGAGGAAAAACCGACCGGCGTGGTGGAATGGGCGGTAGAGATCTTCAACCAGCACCAGCAGGCCGTGGCGCTCTACTCCATTCTGACGCTGGTGGCGCGCCAGCGGGGTGATTTCAGCTAACGTTCTCCCTCATCCTGACCCTCTCCCCAACGGGGAGAGGAGATTGCTCTGCACGACCTGTGATTTATCTCAGCGCCTTTTTTAACCTGGCAAGACCAACAAATAACCTGGCAGATGCAGGCAAACGCTTTTCTCAGGCGCCTGTCAGGATAAGGCTGTCACAACACAATAAACCCTAAAAACACAACAAGATGAGGTCTACGATGGGAAGCAATTCTTCTTTTTCTGCCCGTAGAACGGCACTGGCTATGGCCGTTGCGCTCTGTTGCGCCTGGCAATCCCCTGCTTTCGCCCACGGCAGCGAGGCGCATATGGTCCCGATGGACAAAACACTGCAGGATTTTGGCGCGGACGTTCAGTGGGATGATTACGCACAGATGTTCACCATTGCGAAAGACGGCGCCTTCGTGAAGGTCAAACCGGGCGCAAAGACGGCCATCGTCAACGGTCACCCCCTCAAGCTTGAAGTGCCGGTAGTGATGAAGGACAAAAAAGCCTTTATCTCAGAGACCTTCATCAACGATGTTTTCCAGTCTGGTCTTGACCAGACCTTCCAGGTTGAAAAACGCCCTCACCCGCTAAACGCGCTGACGGCGGACGAAATTAAGCAGGCTGTCGGGGTTGTGAAAGCCTCTGCGGATTTTAAACCCAATACCCGCTTTACCCAGATCGCCCTTGCGGAACCAGAGAAAGCCAAAGTGTGGGACTTTGTGCTCAACGGTACGGCAGTGGACGCCCCTCGCCAGGCAAAGATCGTCATGCTCGACGGCAAGCACGTTATCGAAAGCGTAGTGGACCTGAAGGATAAAAAAATCCTGCTCTGGGAGCCGGTGAAGGACGCGCACGGCATGGTGCTGCTGGATGATTTCACCGCGGTTCAGCAGATCATTAACGAGAGCTCGGAGTTTGCCGAGGTGCTTAAAAAACACGGCATCACCGACCCGAAAAAAGTGATCACCACGCCGCTTACCGTCGGCTACTTCGACGGTAAAGACGGCCTGAAGCAGGAAGATCGCCTGCTTAAGGTGGTGAGCTATCTGGACGTCGGCGACGGCAACTACTGGGCCCACCCGATCGAGAACCTCGTGGCCGTGGTCGATCTTGAGCAGAAAAAAATTCAGAAGATTGAAGAAGGTGCCGTTGTGCCGGTTCCGATGACTCCGCGCCCCTATGACGGCCGCGACCGTGTCGAGACGCCGAAAAAGCCGCTCGACATCATTGAGCCGGAAGGCAAAAACTACACCATTACCGGCGACATGGTGCACTGGCAGAACTGGGATTTCCACCTGAGCCTGGATTCCCGCGTCGGCCCGATGATTTCGACCGTCACTTACAACGACAACGGGAAAAAGCGTCAGGTGATGTATCAGGGATCGCTCGGCGGCATGATTGTCCCGTACGGCGATCCGGACGTGGGCTGGTACTTCAAGGCCTATCTCGACTCCGGCGACTACGGCATGGGCACCCTGACCTCGCCGCTGGTGCGCGGTAAAGACGTGCCGTCCAACGCCGTGATGCTCAACGAAACCATCCCGGACTACACCGGCACGCCGATGGAGATCCCACGCGCGATCGCCATTTTCGAACGCTACGCGGGGCCAGAATATAAACATCAGGAGATGGGCAAGCCGAACGTCAGCGCCGAACGCCGCGAGCTGGTGGTGCGCTGGGTGAGTACCGTGGGCAACTACGATTACATCTTCGACTGGGTGTTCCACGAAAACGGCACCATCGGCATTGACGCCGGTGCAACGGGTATCGAGGCGGTGAAAGGCGTGCAGGCGAAAACCATGCATGACGCCACCGCCAAAGACGACACAAAGTACGGCACGCTGATCGATCATAATATCGTGGGCACCACGCACCAGCACATCTATAACTTCCGTCTTGATATGGACGTGGACGGCATCAACAACAAGCTGGTGGCGATGGATCCGGAGGTGAAGCCGAATACCGCCGGCGGCCCGCGCACCAGCACCATGCAGGTCAATCAGTACGATATTGATACCGAACAGCAGGCGGCGCAGAAGTTTGACCCAGGCACCATCCGACTGCTGAGCAACACCAGCAAGGAGAACCGCATGGGCAACCCGGTCTCGTACCAGATTATCCCTTACGCGGGCGGTACCCATCCGGTGGCGACAGGCGCGAAATTTGCCCCGGACGAGTGGATCTACCATCGTCTGAGCTTTATGGATAAACAGCTGTGGGTGACGCGTTACCACCCGGACGAGCTGTATCCGGAAGGGAAATTCCCTAACCGCTCCATCCACGATACGGGTCTGGGCCAGTACAGCAAGGATAACGAGTCGCTCAACGATCAGGATGACGTGGTCTGGATGACCACCGGCACCACCCACGTCGCACGCGCGGAAGAGTGGCCGATCATGCCGACGGAATGGGTGCATACCCTGCTTAAACCGTGGAACTTCTTCGACGAGACGCCAACGCTCGGGAAGAAGAAAGACGAACAGAAATAAATAACGTACCGGGCACAATGCCCGGTTTTATCCATTTACTTGCTGAATACCTCTCCCCGATTATAGTTATTTCTACTTCATTTTTTTATTTCATTTCGAATCACTTTCAGCCAGGACGCGAATTTTCCACAAGCGACGTAATACATCATTGAGAGGTTTTAGGATGAAATTCAATTTGATCGTCAGGAGTCTTGCTCTGGCTGGACTTGTTATTTCCTTCAGTTCCGCTGCCGCAGAAGCCCCGAAGGACGCCACTGCAGCGACACAGCAAGTCAATAACGCCCTGTTTAATCAGCTTCCCTTCTCCGATAACACCGATTTTACGAATGCCCATAAAGGCTTTATTGCGCCTCTTCCTCAGGACATTATCAAAGGGGAGCAAGGAAATGTTATCTGGAATCCACAACAATATTCGTTTATTAAAGAGGGAGATAAAGCTCCAGAGACTGTTAACCCCAGTTTATGGCGTCAATCTCAGCTGATTAATATAAGCGGCCTGTTTGAAGTAACCGACGGCGTTTATCAGATTCGAAATCTCGACCTGTCGAATATGACCATCATCGAAGGGAAAGAAGGTGTTACCGTGGTTGACCCGCTGGTTTCGGCAGAAACGGCGAAAGTCGGGATGGAGCTCTATTTTAAAAATCGCGGCAAAAAACCCGTAGTCGCCATAATTTATACCCACAGCCACGTGGATCACTATGGCGGTGTGCGCGGCGTGGTGGAAGAAGCTGACGTGAAGTCCGGCAAGGTAAAAATCTACGCCCCGGCCGGTTTTATGGAAGCGGCCGTTGCCGAGAACATCATGGCGGGTAACGTGATGAGCCGCCGCGCCAGCTATATGTATGGCAACCTGCTGAAACCCGATGCTAAAGGCCAGGTGGGTGCCGGTCTCGGGACCACCACCTCCGCCGGGACAGTGACGCTGATTGCCCCGACAAACATCATTGAAAAAGACGGCCAGAAAGAGGTCATAGACGGCCTGACCTATGACTTTATGCTCGCGCCGGGATCCGAAGCACCGTCAGAAATGCTCTGGTATATCGAAGAGAAAAAACTGATTGAATCCGCTGAGGATGTGACCCACACCCTGCATAACACCTACTCGCTGCGCGGGGCCAAAATCCGCGAGCCGCTACCATGGTCGAAATACATCAACCAGGCGATTGTACGCTGGGGTGATAAAGCCGAAATCATCATGGCACAGCACCACTGGCCGACCTGGGGCAACGAAAACGTGGTCAACCTGCTGAAAAGTCAGCGTGACCTCTATCGTTACATTAACGACCAGACCCTGCGTATGGCGAATGAAGGGCTAACGCGGGACGAAATCGCTGCTAACTTCAAGCTCCCGGATTCGCTGGCGCATACCTGGGCTAACCGCGGCTATTACGGTTCGGTGAGCCACGACGTGAAAGCCACCTACGTGCTTTACCTGGGCTGGTTTGACGGCAACCCGGCGACGCTTGACGAACTGCCGCCGGAAGAAGCCGCGAAGAAATTCGTGGAGTATATGGGTGGCGCGGATGCCATACTGAGCAAAGCGAAAACCGACTTCGATCAGGGAAATTACCGCTGGGTAGCGCAGGTGGTGAGCAAAGTGGTCTTTGCCGATCCGAACAACCAGGCTGCACGCAACCTGGAAGCGGATGCGCTTGAACAGCTTGGCTATCAGGCAGAATCCGGCCCGTGGCGTAACTTCTATCTGACCGGAGCGCAGGAGTTGCGTAATGGCGTGGTGAAAGGGCCAACCCCGAATACCGCCAGCCCGGATACCGTACGGGCAATGACCCCGGAGATGTTCTTCGATTATCTTGCCGTACACATCAACGGACAAAAAGCGGGCGATGCCAAATCGGTGTTTAATATTGATCTAGGTAATGATGGCGGGAAATATAAGCTGGAACTGGAAAATGGCGTGCTGAACCATACGGCGAACGCCGAGGCAAAAGATGCTGATGCTACCATCACCCTTAGCCGCGATACGCTGAACAAAATTATCCTCAAAGAGATGACGCTCAAACAGGCGCAAGACAACGGTGATGTGAAAATCGTCGGCGACGGTGCAAAACTCGACACCATGCTCGGTTATATGGATAAATTTGATTTCTGGTTTAACATTGTGACGCCGTAACGATGCATACGTAAGGGCGGCCTGTCCGCCCTTTTCTGCTTAACTTATTCCCTGGACGGGGTAAACAGCGTCAATGGAAAAAAGAAAAAAACCGACACTTGAGCGAGCAACCTGGCCGACGCGCCACGCCATGGTTATGCACGGGCTGGCGATGAACCTGCCCTGGCTGGCTTTCGTCAACATCAGCTTCGCCGTGATGATTCTGCTGCGCCATGTTCTGCTTAACGCCAGCGATCCCCTTTATCCCCACTTGCCGCATATGATGAAAATGGTCGACGCTTCGATGCTCGGCATTATTATCCTCTCGGCTGCACTGATCCTTATGGGCTGGCGGCGCATCGCCGGTATCAGCGTAGTGCTGTGTATCTGTAGCGCTATCTGGTCGATATCATGCTTCTGGTTCATCACCGATTTACTGCTGCCCCACGTCTGGCCGCTGTGCGTTATTTTATTACTCGCTGGGTTAACGGCCCTCTACTTTTACCCTGTGGGGTTGCTCGCCTTCGTGCTCCCGCTCTGGATAACCTTGCCGATTGCAAGCTGGGTACTGAATGATGGCCTTAATCTTCACTTCGTTATCATCTGGAGCGTCTTTTCGCTGATCCTGATCTGCGGGCGCTTCATCCTCTTAAGCTGGTTTGACGAGGCCTGGCGACGTAACCAGCAAAACCAGCTGCTGATCTCACGACTGGATGCGCTGGCGCATCAGGATCCGTTAACCACAACCGCCAACCGCCGGAAGATGGAGGTGGTGCTGGAGAACGCGGTTGAGCAGAAGAAACCGTTCTCGCTGATTATGCTGGATATTGACTATTTCAAACGCTACAACGACACCTACGGTCACCAGGCGGGTGACGAATGTCTGACGCGCGTGGCGCGGGTATTGAAGCAGTCAGTGAGAACGCCCGACGATGTGGTGTCACGCTACGGCGGCGAGGAGTTTGTGGTGATCCTGTTTAACTGCCCGGAAAATATCGCGGAAAAAGTTGCGGTACGCATTCAGGACGGCCTGCGCGCGGAGTCGATACCGCACAGCGCGTCATCCGTCAGCGATCGTGTCACCGTGAGCATGGGGATTGCGGGTATGGTCGAGGGGCTTGCGGGTACCGAGATTATTGCCCGCGCCGATGCGGCGCTGTACCGGGCGAAAGAGGCCGGACGGGATCGGTGGTCGCTGTAAATAAAGCCGGGTGGCGGCTACGCCTTACCCGGCTTGTTTTTTAATACCGCACGCAAACCGACTTGGTTTCGCACCAGCCGTCCAGCCAGTCCGGGCCAAAATCACGTCCGGTGCCGGACTGCTTCATCCCACCGAACGGCAGGTTGGCGTCAATCAGCGTATGGCTGTTCACCCACACGGTGCCCGCCTGCAGCCGGTCGGTGTACTCCAGCGCCTTGCTGATATTCTGCGTCCAGACGCTCGCCGTCAGGCCATATTCGGTGTCGTTTGCCAGCTGGAGCGCCTCTTCTCCGTCGGATACCCGCACCAGGTTGACCACCGGACCAAACACCTCTTCTCGGGTTAACCGCAGCGCGGAATCCGGGTTCACCACCAGCGTAGGCGACACGTAATAGCCTTTGCCCTCCGGACCGCGGTTACCGACGATCAGCTCCGCGTTGCGGGACGTCGCTTCGTCGAGGAAGGTCTGCACCTTATCGCAGTGGGCGCGCGACACCAGCGGGTTGATAAACGCCTCCGGCGACATGCCCGGCCCGACGCTCAGGGATTTCACCGCCTGTTCGAACCCGCTCACCAGCGTGTCAAACAGCGGGGCTTCAATGTAGATGCGCGAGCTCGCCGCGCACACCTGCCCCTGGTTCAGGAAGCTGCCGGTCATTAATCCTTCTATCACCCACGCGGGGTCCGCATCCTTCAGCACGATGGCCGGGTTTTTCCCGCCCAGCTCCAGGGTCACCCCGGTTAGCGTGTCCGCCGCCGCGCGGGCAATCTGCTTACCCGTTGCCGTTGAGCCGGTAAAGCTCACCTTCGCGATATGCGGGTGCGAGGTCAGCGCTGCGCCACACACTGCGCCGCTGCCGGTTACTACGTTGAACACCCCGTCCGGGATGCCCGCTTCGCTGGCCAGCTCCGCCACGCGCAGCAGGGTCAGCGGCGTGGTTTCAGACGGCTTAATGACGATAGAGCAGCCCGCGGCCAGCGCTGGCATCACTTTCCACATCCCGATCATCAGCGGGAAGTTCCAGGGCACAATCCCGGCCACCACACCAACCGGCTCCTTACGCGTCCACGCCTGGTAGCGCGCACCCTGCGGCAGCGGGATGGAAAGATCGAGGGTTTTGCCCGCAATTTTGGTGGTCAGCCCGGCGGTATAGCGCATCCAGTTGAGGGTGCAGCCCACTTCAAAAGCCCGGGAGATGTTAATTGATTTGCCCTGCTCCAGCGTTTCAAGCTGGGCCAGCTCCTCGCCGTGCTGTTCGACCAGATCGGCGAAATGGAGCAGGATCCGCTCGCGCTCAGCCGGCAATTTTCCGGCCCAGCTGCGGGCGACAAAGGCGCGCCAGCCGGACATAACGGCCCGGTCAACGTCATCGACGCTGGCATCGGCGGTCGAGGCAATCACCTCGCCCGTGGCCGGGTTGTAGACGTTCAGCCGTTTTTCGCTGTCCGACGCGGCCTGACGCCCTTCAATCCACAGGCCGTGGTGTCGGTCTAAAAACTGCTGCACGGCAGGCAGAACAGCCACCTGTGATTCAGACATAGGATACTCCTTCGTTATTCTTCGCAGGGTGTTCATCCAGTCTATGTGGGGTTTTGCATTCTCGCTTTTGTCTCTGTGACATTCGCTTTGCCACCTGTGACAGGTGCCGCAAATCGCGATAATCGCCGCTTATATCGCTGTTACCGGTGAGTGTTCTTTCCTATAGTCAGCCTCATAGCTCTGACAAAATGCAACACAAATGCAACAATGCGAAAACGTTGACGGTGCAGCGAGAGAAACGATGGCGTGTGCAAGCGAGCAGGAACAGTATCAGCAGTGGCTGGCGCAGATTAACCAGGTTTGCGGGCGTTTTAACGCCCAGCCCACCGAGGGAAAGTTCTACGGCGAGCTGGAGACCAGCTATGCGCGCAGCCTGAAGCTCAGTACCGTCACCGCAGGCGGCGTTAACCTGTTCCGCTCCCGTCATGAGATTAAGCAGAGTAACGATGCCTGGTTCTATACCGTGTTTCAGCTCGAAGGGAGTGCGGAAATTGAGCAGGATGAGCGTCGCGCGGTGCTCAAAACCGGGGATATCACGCTGATTGACGCCTCTCGTCCCTGCTCGATCAACTGGCAGGAAAAGTCCCGCCAGATTTCGCTGCTGGTTCCCCGTCAGATTATCGAACAGCAGTGCCGCTTTCAGGAGATAAGCTGCGCGCTCGCCCTTTCCCGCACCTTACCCACGGTCCAGCTAAGCCATCGCCTGCTGATGGAAAGTATGAACAACCGCGACCTGAGTGACCGGGAGAGTGAAGCGGCGCTTGAGGCGATGGTCTGCCTGCTGCGCCCCGCGTTCCAGCAGCGCGACGTGATTCAGCCGCGCAAGGAGCGCCAGTTTCAGCACGTTGTGGCGCTGATTGATGACCATATTCAGTCTGAATCGCTGCGTCCGGAATGGATTGCCGCCGAGAGCGGAATGTCCGTACGCAGCCTCTACCGCATGTTTGCCGAGAAGGGGCTGGTGGTGGCGCAGTACATTAAAAACCGTCGTCTGGATCTCTGCGCGCAGGAATTGCAGTCAACCGGCGACGATGAAAAGCTGGCGGGCATTGGCTACAGCTGGGGATTCACCGACCATAGCCACTTTTCAACGGCCTTTAAGCAGCGTTTTGGCGTATCGCCGGGTGAATACCGCAAGCGCTACCGCTAGCTATTTTTTCAGCCACTTACCGTTAATGCCCTTCACGTACTCGCCCGGCTGCGCGCGGGCCACCAGCTTTTGCCCCGCCATTTTCGCCACTTCATCAACCGGCAAATTATTGCTGTCGGCCAGCTTCTGATAGCTCTCCGTGCGCGCTGCGTTAATGCGATTCACCAGCTCCAGCGTTTCGGCATCCTGTTGGATCGGAGCAAGATAGCCGCTCAGGGTTTCCCCCACGCGCCCCTGCGCGCGGGCATCGTTTAAGGTCAGCGCAGCCGCCTGCACGTTTATACTCAGGGCCAGTAAAATCAACGCTAATCGTTTCATGGCATCCTCAGAACAGATCGCTGCGCGATTTCAGCAGGGCTTCAACGTCTTTATCGACCTTGATGTGGATCTCGTGTTCGATTTTGACATTCATATTGATGGTAATCGGCTCCTTTGGCGCAGCGACTTCAATGCGCGGCGTACAGCCGGTCAGTAGCGCGGCAACGGTGAGCGCACCAGCCATCTTTTTCATTGTTGTTCCTCACTTTCCTTGCCAGTCGAACTGCGGAGACCGGGAATCGCCGCGTGTTGCTCAAACCAGGTTTGCAGGTTGTCGCCAAAACGCAGGCTGCGCCACAGGGTAAAGACATTCTCGTCATGGGTGTAGTTCAAATTGACGGAGCTGCTTTTGCCGTCCACGCGGCTGGTCCCCTTGATGGTCGCCTGCATGGTTAATTCACCCAGGTTATCTAAATTGATTCTCGTCCACGACTGCGAAATTTCCATGTAGCGGAGCCAGTTAATCGCTGCGCCCGCGACCATATTATCCTTCACGATGGCGTCTGCCGTATCTTTGTCGATGCGCAGCGTCATTGGCCCCGGGTTGGTCAGCCAGCCATCTTTAATGATCCATTTTTCATTGTCCAGCCAGAACGGCAGCGCCCCGCTCACCGGGCCCGACAGGGTAAACTGCTTCGGGTTGACGGCGCTGATCAGCTCGCTTGAGGAGATATTGTCCACGCGCAGCAGAGCCGGATCGTGCTGCGGCATCCGCAGTTGCTGCATGGTGATCTTCCCGCCGAGCGTTTCTACCTTAACGTTGGTGAGCAGCAGCGGGTTGTCCTCCGTCCAGGGGTAATTCCCCTGCAGGTCCGCGGTAATGTTGCGCGCGGTCACCAGGTTTTCCACTTCGCCAATGCGCAACGTGACCGGGCCGCGCGTGCCCAGGGACCAGGTCCCCTCGCTGAAGCGAAACGGCAGCACAAAATCGACGCCGTTGATCTGGTTGTCCGGCATCCAGGCGCTGCCGGATTTCAGCACGCCGTGTCCGCCCGCCTCAAAGCCCTGATCGGGGGCCGCCGAGAAGGCAACCTGCGCATAGAGTTCACCGTCACGCAGCGTCATTTTCCAGTCCGGCGGAACCAGTGGCTGGAAGACGGTGAGCGACTGTTTCGGCCACCAGGCCTGCCCGCGAAGGCGCACGCCATCCCAGCGTCCGTTCACCTGTACCGGGCCGATGTTGTCCGCATGGAGGTCGCCCTTAAACTGAAAAACAGTCGGGTCGGTACCGTCGACGCTGAAGGTCAGGACCGAGGGCGGCAACACGCTGCCGCCGGAGAACCGGGTTTGCCCGGCATTCAGCGACAGCGCGCCGCTGAATGCGGGTTTTTCGGCATCGCGCAGCCAGCGTACAGGCCGATCCAGCACCAGCCGCGGCTTGCTGACCTCCATGGTGCCGTACTGAAGCTTGTCAAAACCGGTGGAGAGCGCCGTCAACTCAATAAGGTTGTCGCGCCACTCGCCTTTCCCGGCGACATCCCAGCGGGCATGCATCGGCGTAAAGCCGCCTTTTCCCCAGTAGCGCCACTGCCACAGGCCTTTATCAGGTAAAAAGTCGTTGGCCTGACCGTCCAGGTGAAGTTCAAAACCGCCCATCTCGTTTTCATGGGCACGCAGAATAGCCTGCAGACGCCCGTCCACGCCCTTCTGGGTGAGCTTCACGCCCGCCAGCGGCCAGCGGATTTCATCGATATCGAGTGAGTCAATAATGCGCCCGCGCGAGCGGAGCAGCGCGCCGGGCTCAAAAGCAAGCTGCGGTTCATACAGGCTGCCGGTCAGTGTGGCGGGCAATTTGGCGTAAAGAATGAGATCGTTTTGCTTCGCCTCGCCGCTCAGATGCAGCGGCATGTTGCTGTTTTCCATGCTGAGCCTGCCGGGCCCAATGTTCAGTACCGCGTTACCTTTACCCGCATCGCCTTGCGTCAACACGTTCAGTCGTCCGGTCAGGGTGGCTTTCTCCAGCCCCTGCTGCCAGTTGTCGGCGCGAAGGGACACCCGCCCGCTCAGCGGCATACCCGAAAGATCCCAGTTCCAGCGCCCGTCGCTGATGTTCAGCTGTTCCGCCGTGATCTGCCACGGCAGGTCGAGAAGCGGATCGGGGTTATCCCGCGCCATCACCACCAGCTGTCCCTGATTGTCTTCCCAGTCGAGATCGGCATCGACCAGAGACGTTAACTGTGGCACGTTAAAGGTCGCGACCGCGTGGCCTTTCACCGGCACGCCGTCCGGCACCAGCGGCAAAGTGAACTCGCCCACCAGCTTAATCGGCTGCGGCTGGTCAGGGAGCTGAACATCGAACTGGCTGACCGAGAGCGTCTGGCCGCGAAGCGTGCCTTTGATGCTGACCTGTTCGCCTCTGTAAGCGATCTCCTGGCTGGAGGGCGTCAGTGACGCATTGAGCTCGCCCTGCCACTGCTGCCAGGGCGAGAGCGTCAGACGGTGAATGGTGAGCCAGGTATTGGGCAACACAGCCTGCCACTGGGCCAGCGTTTTGGGGGCGACCGTTGAGGGTGCAGACTGGGGAATTTTGCTCAGGCAGACGGTGTTAAGATCCAGCGCACCGATATCCAGTTTCCAGCGGCTCGGATGTGACAGCGTCACGTTATCGATGCGGGCAATTTCGCAGTCTTCCACCAGATAGCGAAGATCGGGGATCACCAGCGCGTGGCGAGTCAGTTTTGGGCTTTCTTCGAAAGCAATGCGCGTCCCGACGGGGAGCCAGATCCCGGCGAGCGTCGGCACCCACTGGGCGAGCGTCATCAGCAGCGTCAGCGGCACCAAAATCAACAGCAGTAAAACCGCAATGGCGGCTTTGTATTTACCCTTCATGGGCAGTTAATGTCCTGATTTTTCGAAAGAATTAAGCCGGCAATGCCGAATATTGTCGCATGTTTGGCGGTTGAGTTGAAGTTAACCCCAAGATAAAGGATAGATGCTGTAAAGAGTATGAGAAAACTTTTTGCTATGCGTAACCTAAAGAACACATTTTAGATTCAGTGGGTTACGCATTATCTCAGACTTAAAAACGGGAAAACACTGCGTAACTAATACCTGTTCCTGGGCATTGCCAATAGGTAGAGCATGGCGAATATCAACGACCCCCAATACACTGAATCGTACCGCCATGGATCAAAATCGATATGTAAAAAACCGCGAACAAACTCATAGCCGTTGGCAAAAACATTAATCTGGATGGCTGCAATCGCTATCACAAACAGCGTATAGGCAATGAACAATGGATATTTACGGAGCCTATTGACCTTGAGTTTTCCAATCAACAGTAAGAAGAAAACCGCAATAGATGCTATAAAATAGTATAAAACAGGCAACATCGGCGCAGATAAGGATAACTCCACTTGTTGCGACATGCATCATTCTCCCTCTTTTCAGAAACTCATCCGGTTCCTAATATCGTCCCATCACATCCGGAAGGATTGCAGTTTTCATACCCTATTGCCATTCTTTCAAGTAATACCGATATGCGTTTTTCGCACCCGTTACCCACTCCGTTTTGCCCAACCTGATTTGAACCGAGTCGCGCCGAAGATTTCTCGTACTAAGAATATCATGGAGTTAGGGTGTATATATGCTCTAGAATAATTGATAGAACTTATTGAATTCAATAATATTTTAGAAATTGTAAGATAATTTTAATCATGCTAACGTGAATGCAAAATCACTGGAGAAAGTCTTATGAAACTCGCGGTATATAGCACAAAGCAGTACGACAAAAAGTATCTGCAACATGTTAACGAAGCTTACGGGTTTGAGCTTGAATTTTTCGACTTTCTGCTGTCCGAAAAAACCGCCAAAACGGCGCACGGCTGTGAAGGCGTCTGCATTTTTGTTAACGATGACGGCAGTCGTCCGGTGCTGGAAGAGTTGAAAAAGCAGGGAGTGAAGTATATCGCCCTGCGCTGCGCCGGCTTCAACAACGTGGATCTCGACGCGGCAAAAGAGCTGGGTCTGAAGGTGGTTCGCGTCCCGGCGTACTCCCCGGAAGCGGTAGCAGAACATGCGATTGGCATGATGATGTCGCTCAACCGTCGTATTCACCGCGCTTATCAGCGTACGCGTGACGCCAACTTCTCGCTGGAAGGGCTGACCGGCTTTACCATGTACGGCAAAACCGCGGGCGTGATCGGCACCGGTAAAATTGGCGTGGCTGCCCTGCGCATTCTGAAAGGCTTCGGCATGCGTCTGCTGGCATTCGATCCGTACCCGAGCGCCGCTGCGCTGGATCTGGGCGTGGAGTACGTCGACCTGCCGACGCTGTTCTCGCAGTCCGACGTGATCTCCCTGCACTGCCCGCTGACGCCGGAAAACTACCACCTGCTTAACCAGGCGGCGTTTGACCAGATGAAAGACGGCGTGATGATCATCAACACCAGCCGCGGCGGTCTGGTGGATTCTCAGGCCGCTATCGAAGCGCTGAAAACCCAGAAGATTGGCGCGCTGGGGATGGACGTGTATGAGAACGAGCGCGATCTGTTCTTTGAGGACAAGTCTAATGACGTCATCCAGGACGACGTGTTCCGTCGCCTCTCAGCCTGCCATAACGTGCTGTTTACCGGACACCAGGCGTTTCTGACCGCCGAAGCGCTGATCAGCATTTCGGAAACCACGCTGGGGAATCTTCAGCAGTTAGAAAAGGGTGAACCGTGCCCTAACGAACTGGCTTAACTGCGACGCCGGGTGGGGCTAAGCCTCATCCGGCGCGTTTGTTTCCCAGCTTCGGTGAGCAACGCGCCACCAGAGCAGGACGGCGGCCAGCGCAATCGCGCTCAGGACACTGAATGCCGTCGCAAACGAGTAATGACCGGCGATAGTGCCGGTTAACGCCGGGCTCATGGCTGCCCCCACTCCCTGCATCAGCATCACCACACTCTGCCCGGCATTAACGTGCCCGCTTCCGCGCAGCAGCACCACAATAAACGACGGTACGACGACACCCAGGATCCCGGCGGCGAGACCGTCGAGAATTTGTACCGGGATCATCATTAACGGCGCGTCGGTCGATGCCGCCAGCGCCGCGCGCACCGGCATAACCAGCAGCGCCAGCATAATTAAGCGCCAGTAGCCGTAGCGTTCTATTCGGCCTGCAACCCAGATGGCAACGGGGATCATCACCGCCTGCGAGATGATGACGGTGCCTGCCGCGTACAGGCCAGGGTTGATCGAGGCGGGTGCCGCGGCCACCCTCATGCTCAGCATCGGCAGCAGTGCGGCATTCGCCAGGTGGAACAGCAGTAGCGTCAGTCCGGTCACAAACAGCGCCCGGTTTTTAATCAGCACCGCGAAGCCGGGGACAGGAACGCTACCTGAGGATGAAAGCCCTCGCGCCGCATCGTTATCAATGTCCCCGTTGCGGATGGCAAGCAGCGCGCAGAGCGTCAGCAGCGTCGTGCAGGTCATCAGCAGGAAAATCCCCCCGACGCCCCAGTACCAGGCAATGCCGCCTGCTATCACTGCGGTGACAAAATTGCCGCCGTGATTAAACGCCTCATTTTTGCCCATCTGCGCGCTGAACCCGCGCTGGCCGGTCAGGCCCAGCGTAATCCCGGCGATGAGCGGCCCGACAAACGCCGCGCAGATGCCGGTGACCATTTGTGAGACGGCAACAACGTTGGTCTGCTGGCTAAACCAGAGCAGCAGCGTACTCAGGGTGATCAAAGTGCAGAGCAGCGCCAGCACGGCGCGTTTGTTCCGCGAAGTGTCAGTAATTACCCCCGCCGGGAGCGTAGCCAGCAATCCCGCCAGCCCACCGGCAGTCATCAGGATGCCGATATCATCGGGGCTCCAGTGGCGTTCTGTCAGAAAGATACCGAGAAAAGGACCAAGGCCATCACGGACATCCGCAATGAAAAAACATGTCAGGCATAACGCCCGCAGCGAACGAAGAGACATACTTCCTGCCTGTAAATTATCCGGCTCGCGTTTCGCGATGACCCGCGTCCAGACGCTCGTACAATAAAGTTTAAAATGTAGCGTAGCGCTGCTTATTGAAAATCAGATGACGGCCCAAAAGACCGGATTAACCGGGGAGGCTACGCGTCACACCAGCCTCCAACGAGCTGTAGCAAAATGTGAATAGCCGCCGGGAACATCAACAGGAAGAGTAAAACTGTCACCACAGCAATCGCCATCAGAAACTCCTTTTAAATTTTCGTTTTACGAAATCGTAGTCAGTATTTTTAAATTGTCACTGACGCTCGGCTATTTTCTTCATTATTCACGGGGACGCCCCTTTTTATTAGCGCCCCCGTTGCTGGTTTGATTAAGATTCGCGTTTAAAACGCCGGAGCTTTACCTTTTGATTATGCTTTTGCTGCTCAAATAGCAAAGTTTTCCGTCATCTGCTTCAGTGCCCTGGACTGCTCGGTCAGCGCCTGCGATGCCGCTGCGGACTGCTCAACGAGCGCCGCATTACCCTGCGTCACGCCATCCATCTGGGTGACAGCAGCGCTGATTTGCATGATGCCCTGCATTTGCTCAACCGAGGCCATTGAAAGACTGTCCATAGTTTCAGCAAGCGTAGCCACGTTGCTCGCAGCCCGCAAAATCGTCTCTGCCGTTCTGGATGCCACCGACACACCGTTATCGACATCCTCAACGGCATGCTCAATCAGCGCCCCAATTTCTTTGGACGCCGTTGCGCTGCGCTGAGCGAGATTTCTGACTTCCGTCGCCACCACGGCGAAGCCACGACCATGCTCGCCGGCACGTGCAGCCTCGACCGCCGCATTCAGCGCCAGAATATTAGTCTGGAAAGCAATCCCTTCTATAACGCTGGTGATTTCCTTTATCTTCAGGGCGTTAGCCGAGATATTCTGCATCGTTTCGCTCATTTCGCCCACGGCAGACTCACCTTCACGTGCCAGTGCTTCCGTCTTTCTTGCTGACGTTGCCGTATGCTCCGCGACCTCGGTATTGTTCCGAACGGTCATCGTCAACTGTTCCATGCTGGCGGCAGTCTGCTGCAACGCCGCCGCCTGCTCCTCGGTACGAGACGATAACTCCATATTACCCTGCTCGATCTCACCGGCAGCCAGATCCACCGACGTCGCGGCCTCTTTGATTTCCGTGACAAGGGTTTTCAACTGGGTCTGCATGTTGTCCAGAGCCGCAAGCAGCGTGCCGGTTTCATCCATCCGGGTAATACGTATGGTTGAGGTGAGATCGCCAGCGGCAATGGTGTTCGCCGTATTCACGGCCTGCTTTAGCGGTCGGAGAATACTGCGCGACAGCAAAATGCCCGTCAGCAGCGCGGTGACAACCGCCGCAATCATTCCCAGGATTATCATCATGCGCGTACGGAAGCGTTCTTCAGCCAGTCGGGTTTGACGTTCAGCCATAATGCGGTACTCGTCGTTCAGCGCTTGCTGAATAACACCCCGCATGGCGTCCATTTGCTCTTTTCCGGTATTACGCTCCAGGCTACTGATGAACGCATCCATATCTTCCCCCCCGCGGGATACGCTCTCTCTTCGCTGGATTAACGGCAGTGCAAATGATCTTTTCCATTCTTCTTCAAGCCTGGAGAGGGTGGTTAATTTTTGCTGCTGCGACGGGTTATCACGCGTAAGCCCTGCAATTTCGTCAACTTTGCTTTTAAACCTCTCATCCCCCTGCGTGAAGGGTTGAAGAACGTCCTCATTGCCGGTGAGCGCAAAACCGCGAATGCCGGTTTCCATGTTGATCAGGTTTTCGGTTACGGAGCGAAGGTTATCGACCACTTTATAGCTATGAACGTTGAGCTTGCTGACGGCCGTCACTCTGTCAAAGCTCAAATAGAGCAGCCCGCAGACGACGGACATTAAAACCACAATTGCGCCAAATGCTATGGTAAGCCGGGTGCCGATGTTGAGATTTTTAAACATGACTCTTCCTTAATAATTAGCATAGGTTCATCTTCTGGAGATGAATTTTAATAACGGCTTATTTTTTGTGGTTAATGGAAATGGGTTTCCACCACGACCACACCCATGCTAATCGGCAGAGAGAATTAATACTTTAGGCTGAGATAAAAATATAATAAACATCTTTTTGCGATGATTCTTATATGCAATAAACGGCCATGTACCAGTCAGCATAAATAATTAAATAAACTTGCGAGCATTATAAAATTGAGATTGGTAAAAGCGCCTAAATTTAAGCACATTTAATATAAATATATTTCAAACTATTAATAAATGTAAATTTCAGTTCTTTTTTTGACCATTTTCGGACTTTCAGACCTATAAAAAAACCGGGCGCGGGGCCCGGTTATCTTCTTAGCTAAAAGTGACTTTATGCGCTCAACCCGCGATTCTCCAGCATCGGTTCAATCTTCGGATCGTGTCCGCGCCAGTTTCGATAAAGTTCGGCTAAATCAGCGCTGTTGCCGCGAGACAAAATCGCCTCGCGGAATTTCTGCCCGTTTTCACGCGTCAATCCACCCTGTTCGACAAACCACTGATAGCCATCGTCCGCCAGCATTTGTGTCCACAGGTAGGCGTAGTACCCCGCCGCGTAGCCGCCGCCGAAGATATGGGCAAAGTAGCTGCTGCGATAGCGCGGCGGTACAGCGGGCAGATCCAGCCCCTCTTTTTTCAACGCCGCGGCTTCGAATTCTTCAACGCTCGACACGGCCTCGCTGATGCCGTGCCAGTTCATGTCCAGCAGCGCCGCACTCAGCAGTTCCGTCATGTCATAACCCTTGTTGAAATGGGTCGCGTTGAGCATGCTTTCCCGCAGCGCGTCCGGCATGGGGTCACCGGTTTCGTAATGACGGGCATAGTGGCTAAACACCTGAGGATGGCTGGCCCAGTGCTCATTGATTTGCGACGGGAATTCAACGAAATCACGCGGCGTATTGGTACCGGACAGCGTGGCGAAGCGCTGGCTGGCAAACAGACCGTGCAGGGTATGGCCAAACTCGTGGAACAGGGTTATCACGTCATCCCAGGAGAGAAGCGCGACGCCGCCGTTACCCGGCTTTTGGTAGTTGCAGACGTTGTAAATCACCGGGCGGGCAGCAAACTCAAAGGACTGCTCGACGAAATTGCCCATCCAGGCCCCGCCCTGCTTGGAGTCGCGGGCGAAGAAGTCGCCGTAAAACAGCGCCATGCCCTCACCGGTGTGGTCAAAAATTTCCCATACGCGGACGTCAGGGTGATAAACCGGAATGTCGAAACGCTCCACAAAACGAATGCCAAACAGCTGGCTGGCCGCCCAGAATACACCGTCCTGTAAAACGGTATTGAGCGCAAAATAGGGTCGAATCTGCGATTCATCGAGGGCGTATTTCGCCTGGCGCACGCGCTCGGCATAAAAGGCCCAGTCCCAGGCCTGCACGGTGAAGCCACCCTGCTCGTCGTCGATGACCTTCTGAATATCGGCCTGCTCGCGTTCCGCGCGGGCGCGGGCGGCAGGCACAATGCCGCGCATAAATTCCAGCGCGGCGGCCGGGGTTTTCGCCATCTGGTCGGCGATGCTCCAGCTGGCGTAATCCTCAAAGCCGAGCAGACGGGCCTGGCGCTCCCGCAGCGCCGTAAGGCGCAGGATTAGCGTGCGGGTGTCGTTTTCATCCCCTTTCTGGGTGCGCGTCCAGCCGGCGTTGAACAGGTTTTCGCGCGTCTGCCGATTGCGCAGCGCGGCTAGCGCAGGCTGCTGTGTCGTATTCAGGAGCGGGATCAGCCAGCGGTCGTTAAGCCCTTTTTCCGCGGCGGCCTGCGCCGCGGCGGCAATCTCTTCGGCGCTCAGGCCTTCAAGCTGGTGCGCGTAATCCACCACCAGCCCGCCCGCGTTGTTTGCGGCCAGCAGTCGCTGGTTAAACTGGCTGGTCAGGGACGCGGCCTCGGTATTCAACGCCTTCAGCTCGGCTTTTTCCGCTTCATTCAGGCGTGCGCCGGCCAGAATAAAGCGCTGGTACGTCTCCTCGACCAGCCGACGGGATTCGGCATCCAGCGCGGCGCGGTCCTGCCAGACGCTCTCGACGCGGGCGAAAAGGGTGTCGTTCAGCCAGATGTCGTTCGCCAGCGCGGCAAGTTCGGTGGAGAGCTGCTCCTCCAGTTCCTGCAGGTACGCATTGGTGTGCGCGGAGGTCATGGCGAAGAAAACGCTGCTGACGCGCGCGAGCATCACGCCGCTTTTCTCCAGCGCCAGCACGGTGTTAGTGAAGTCTGGCGCAGCGGTGTGAGAGACTATCGCCTCTATGTCCGCCCGCTTCTGGCGAAGCGCTTCATCGAAGGCCGGACGATAATGCTCGTCTTTGATGGTATCAAAATGGGGGGCCTGGTAAGGCAGCAGGCTGATGTCAAAAAAGGGGTTGGTGGCCGTCATCTTTCACTCCTCCGAACGAATATCTTCCCAGAGTAGGCCAGGCCGCCATCGCCTGCAACGCCGTCATACAAATGTTGCCTTAACGCACCCTCTGCGGGCGTGCTATGTTAGTACCACACAAAAAGCGTTGAGGAACAGTGAGATGATTATTTTAGTTACCGGGGCAACGGCAGGTTTTGGTGAAAGCATCACGCGTCGCTTCGTCGCCAACGGGCATAAGGTGATTGCAACGGGCCGTCGTCAGGAGCGCCTGCAGGAGCTGAAGGACGATTTAGGTGACAGCATCCTGACCGCGCAGCTGGACGTGCGTAACCGTGCGGCCATTGAAGAGATGATTGCCAGCCTGCCGGCAGAGTGGCGCGCCATCGACGTGCTGGTCAACAACGCCGGTCTGGCGCTGGGCATGGAGCCTGCCCACAAAGCCAGCGTTGAAGACTGGGAAAACATGATCGACACCAACAACAAAGGGCTGGTGTACATGACCCGCGCGGTGCTGCCGGGCATGGTCGAGCGCAACCGCGGCCACATTATCAACATCGGTTCTACCGCCGGGAGCTGGCCTTACGCGGGCGGTAATGTCTACGGCGCGACCAAAGCGTTTGTGCGCCAGTTCAGCCTGAACCTGCGCACCGATCTGCACGGCACCGCCATTCGCGTCACCGATATCGAGCCGGGGCTGGTAGGCGGCACCGAATTCTCCAACGTGCGCTTCAAGGGTGATGACGCGAAAGCGGATAAAACCTACGAAAACGCCAACGCCCTGACGCCGGAAGACGTCACCGAAACGGTCTGGTGGGTCGCAACGCTGCCAAAACACGTCAACATCAATACCGTGGAAATGATGCCGGTCAGCCAGAGTTTTGCCGGACTTAGCGTCCATCGTGGCTAAATAAGCCCTTCCCGGCCCGCGGGCCGGGTCTGTTTCGGGTCATAAAAGAATGGTAGTATGTTCGGGCTAACTCTCTGAGAAATGACAACTCATGGCCGCTGAATCGCAACTCAATCCCACCCAGCCCGTAAACCAGCAAATCTATCGCATTTTGCGACGTGATATTGTCCATTGCCTGATCCCACCGGGAACGCCGCTTTCTGAAAAAGAGATCTCCGTGCGTTTTGACGTGTCCCGTCAGCCGGTGCGTGAAGCGTTTATTAAGCTTGCGGAGAACGGCCTGATTCAGATCCGCCCGCAGCGCGGCAGCTACGTGAACAAAATTTCACTCTCACAGGTGCGCAACGGCTGTTTCGTACGCCAGGCAATTGAATGCGCGGTGGTGCGCCGTGCCGCGACGCTCATTAATGACAACCAGTGTTACCTGCTGGAGCAAAACCTGCATCAGCAGCGCATTGCGATTGACCGTAAACAGCTCAACGATTTCTTCCAGCTTGATGATGAGTTTCACCAGAAGCTGGCGCAAATTGCAGACTGCCAGTTGGCCTGGGATACCATTGAGAACATCAAGGCCACCATTGACCGGGTGCGTTACATGAGCCTCGATCACGTCTCCCCGCCGGAAATGCTGCTCCGCCAGCATCACGATATTTTCAGCGCGCTGGAAAAACGCGACCCGGACAGCGTGGAAAAAGCGATGACCCTGCATCTGCAGGAGATAGGCGAATCCGTGCAGCTTATTCGTCAGGAAAATAGCGAGTGGTTTAGCGAAGAGTGATATTTGCCGCCCCTTTCGCGGGCGGCGCCGTAATTAGCGAACGACTAACACCGGAATTGTGGCGTAGCGCAGAATAGATTCCGCATTTGACCCCAGCAGATGGGTGGTGATGCCCGGATTTTTTGACCCGATGACAATCACGTCATATTCCCCTTCTTTGCTCAGCTTGATAATTTCATCGCGGACGCTGCCAAAACGAACCAGAGTGTGAATATTCTCCGGGGAGATATCGAACAGTCGTTTTAACTCGTTCATTTTCTTCCCGGATTCTGCGCTCATATACTCTTCAAACTTTTTAATATCGGCGTTGAATCCGCGCAGCAGAGACCGGCTGCTGGCAGGCAGAATATTGACCAGGGTAATCGACGCGCCCTCGGCCTTCGCGAGGTTAGCCGCGTGGCGAACCGCTTTATCGCTTAAATCCATTTCAAACACGTCAACAGGCATCAAAATCTTCTTATACATAAGCCTGACTCCTTATTCCGATGAAGGGTTATTTCCTGCAACCAGAATGGCATCGGGAATATAAACCAATCCTCAACGCTTCCCCGTAGAAACTATCAATAAGTGAAAATAACGGTCTGCTTTGTAAATTGCCGTCGTGAAGCGTCAACGCCCCATGTAATAAAGAAAAAAGTGTGAGTTTGATCAAAAACAAAAACATGACTGGCAGACAGGCGTATTTATAGTGCCCCGTGAACGGCAAAACCTGAAATAGCGCCGTAACGGATAGTTTAGAGAGGAGAAAATACCATGATGACATACGACCGTAACCGCAATGCAATCACCACCGGCAGCCGCGTCATGATTAGCGGCACCGGCAAAACCGGCGTGATTAAGGCGATCCACAGCAACGGGCTGGATGCCGCGCAGGTGCGCCGTGGCAAAACGGTGGAAGTGGAAGGATGCGAAGGTAAGTTCGAACCAATTGAACTGATTCGTCTGGGTATGCACTAAATTGTGCGCCGACATGCCGCCGCGAACGGCGGCATGTGTTGAATTACAGGTGCGACACGTACTCCGCCACCGTGGTCTTAGCCCCCTTCTGCAGCAGCGTCTGATACGCGCTCATCACGGCATCTGTGAAGGCTTTTTCTCGCGGCAACTCTTTCCCAAAAATGGCCTCAATGCCGAGCAGCGCGTTAACGCGGTTTTCCCCTTCGGCACTTCCCTTCACCGCCGCCTGAATCACCGCCAGCTGCGGATCGCTCACGTCGATAGCGTTACCCTGCTCGTCCACGCCGCCGACATAGCGCATCCACCCAGCCACGCCCAGCGCCAGCAGTGGGAAAGGCGTCTGGTGCACCAGGTGCCAGCGCGCGGGATCCAGCATCCGCTGCGGAAGCTTCTGGCTGCCGTCCATCGCAATTTGCCAGGTACGGTGGCGCAGGGCCGGGTTACTGTAACGGGCGATCAGCAGGTCAGCGTAGCGTTCTAAATCGACGCCCTTCACTTTCAGAGTCGGCGCCTGCTCGTTGAGCATCAGCGCGTGCGCGGCGACGCGATAGTGTTCGTCTTCCATACACTCATTGATGTGCTGATAACCGGCCAGATAGCCGAGGTACGCCAGGAAAGAGTGGCTGCCGTTGAGCATGCGTAGCTTCATCTCTTCAAACGGGATCACATCTGAAACCAGTTCGGCTCCGGCTTTTTCCCATTCCGGACGCCCGGCCACAAAGTTATCCTCGATAACCCACTGGCGGAACGGCTCGCAGGCCACCGCCGCCGGATCGCGTACGCCGGTCAGCTGCGCGATTTTATCCAGCGTATCGGATGTGACCGCCGGTACGATGCGGTCCACCATGGTTGACGGGAAGGTGACGTTAGCCTCGATCCAGTCCGCCAGCTCGCCGTCTACCGCCCGGGCGTACGCGCAGGTTACGTTGCGCATCACGTGACCGTTCTCCGGCATGTTGTCGCAGGACATCACGCTAAACGCGGGCAGCCCCGCCGCTTTACGGCGCGCCAGCGCTTCCACCACCACGCCCGGCGCGGATTTCGGCTGATGCGGGTTTTGCAGGTCGGCAACGATGAAAGGATGATCGAGCATCAGTTGCCCGGTTGCCGGAGAGTGGCAGTAGCCTTTTTCGGTGATGGTCAGCGAGACAATCGCCACCTGCGGTTCACACATTGCCGCCAGCACGCTTTCCAGCCCGTCGACCTGCGCGTGCAGGGCCTTTTTGACCACGCCCACCACGCGGGACGTCCAGCCATCGGCAGACATTTCCGCTACGGTGTAGAGGTTATCCTGCGCCTTCAGGTCGGCAATCTGCTGCTCGCCGCCAATCAGGTTAACCTCACAGTAGCCCCAGTCGCTGCCGTGTTCAGCCGCGAGGATGTCCGCATACACCGCCTGATGCGCGCGGTGAAATGCGCCGAAGCCTAAATGTACAATGCGTGCTTTAAGGCTGTCGCGATCGTACTGAGGCAGCGTCGCGTTGGCCTGTAATAAGGTGTTTTCCATGATTAAGACTCGCTAATTAGAAAGCTGTGGATCGCTGCCGCCCCCAGTCCAGAGCGGCAGCGCCTGCTGACTACACCAACTAGAATGGCAGTCGGGGTAAAAAATTACTGCCATCAACCATACTGATACTGCCGTTTGAGTTTTTGATTTATATTAACTTTTGCTCAGGTGGTGTGACATAAACAAAAAGTTGTGTGATAAGTCACGAAAGATATAAACCACTAGCGTCGCGTGGAGAACGCGCCGTAACCCACGCGCTCTTTCGGCGCGGCCTCCGCGGCATCTTCAGCCGCGCTGAGGTCGCGGTCGCGGACTTCCGGCATCAGGAACGCCGAAACCAGCCCAATCACGGAATAGGCCACCAGCATGGCTACAATCGGCCACCAGGAACCCGTCATATTGCAGAAAATCCCCGCCAGTACCGGGCCAAAGCCCACCGCCACCAGACCTCCCGCCTCCTTGGAGATAGCCATACGGGTAAAGCGATTTCGCGAGCCAAACATCTCCGCCATGGTGATATTTTCCAGCGCAAACAGCCCCAGCACGGCGAAATTATGGATAACGATGATCGAGAGCATGATTGTCCCCGGCGCGTAGCTCTTATCGACGATAATCGACAGCATCGGGTACGCCAGAATAATGGCGGAGATATTGAGGATAATGTACGGCAGCCTGCGCCCCACTTTATCGGAAAGCCAGCCCAGCAGCGGGATGGAGATAAACCCAAGAATGGAACTTATCATCAACGCGTCGGTGGGAATCGCTTTATCGAACAGCAGCGTCTGGACCAGATAGCCCGCGAGGAAGGTCTGGATCAGCCCCGAGTTGCCCGCCTGACCGAAACGCAGGCCGGTCGCCAGCCAGAAGGATTTACTTTTCACCATTGAACCCAGCGAGGTGTCCGGCTGCACGGTTTCTGCATCGTTTACTTTCTCAAAGACCGGGCTCTCCTTGAGGTTCATTCGCAGCCAGATGGCAAAGATCATCACCACGACGCTGGCAAGGAACGGCACGCGCCAGCCCCAGGCGAGCAGCTGTTCACGATCGAGGGCGAAGAACATAATGGCCCAGATCGCCGTGGCGCTCAGCGTCCCGCAGTTAGTCCCCATCGCCACCAGCGAGGAGATGATGCCGCGTTTCCCTTTCGGGGCGTACTCCGCCAGCATGGTCCCGGCCCCGGAGATCTCCGCCCCGGCGCCCAGCCCCTGAATGATACGCAGCGTCACCAGCAGTACGGGCGCAAAAATGCCGATCTGCGCGTAGGTCGGCAGCACGCCAATCAGCGTGGTGCAGATCCCCATCATGGTGATGGTGATAAACAGCACCTTTTTACGACCAATGCTGTCGCCCATTCTGCCGAAGATAAATGCCCCGACGATACGCGCGATGTAGCCCGCGCCGTAGGTTCCCATCGCCAGAATCAGCGCCATCGCGGCCGACTGTTCCGGGAAGAAGATTTCATGAAATACCAGCGCCGCCCCCAGCGAGTAGAGCTGGAAATCCATAAACTCCAGCGCGGTGCCCAGCCAGCCGGAGACGGCGGCTTTCACCAGATCTGAGGTGGTTCTTTGAGGTTGTGCTTGCGTCATAATGGCTATCTCTAAAAGGTAAGATGCGTACCACTGAGAGCCCGTCTTCGCGGGCTCTTAACCGCGTGTAGGGTTATTGCCCGAACGTCAGTAAAACCTTGCAGCACTGCCGCTGGTCTTTTTCAAACAGTTCGATGGCGTCTGTTACATGGTGATAGTCAAAGGTATGGGTGATCAGTTTTTCCGGGTCGATCAGCCCTTTTTCAAGCCAGTCGATGACGACCGGGAATTTGTTGGCATTGAGGCGCGAGGAGAAGATCGCCAGCTCTTTACCGGTAATCCCCTGCTGGACTATCTGGCTCGGCTCGCTGGAGAAGCCCATCAGCACGATGCGCGCCGCCGGGGAAGCCAGGATGACCGCCTCCTGCAAAATCGACGGATGACAGGCGGCATCAATAATCAGCGTCGGCTTGATGCCTTTTTCGTCCAGCGCGGCCTGCAGCGACGTTTCGCCGTTATTAAAGACCCAGTCCGCGCCGCTGCGCTGGGCCATGGCCAGACGCTCATTGATTCTGTCGACGACGATTACCTGCTTCACGTTGTAGACGCCCTTCAGCGCCTGTACGGTGACCAGTCCCATCGGCCCTGCGCCGTAGATCAGCGCAACGTCCTGTTCGGTAGGGCTAGCCTGCCCCGTCACGTTGGCGGCAATGGTGAAAGGTTCAACCATCACGGCGTGTTTATCCGGGATCGCATCCGGGATGCGCCAGGCATTTTTAGCGGGCACGGCGGCATATTCGCTGAATCCGCCGTCGCGGTGGACGCCCAGCACCACCAGCGAGGTGCAGACGTTAGGCTTGCCGACGGAGCACGGGTAGCAGTGCCCGCAGCTGATCACCGGATCCACCGAAACGCGCTCCCCTAACCGGGACGGTTCTACGCCCTCGCCCACAGCGTCAATCACGCCGAAGAACTCGTGGCCGATCACGCGCGGATATTTTGCAAACGGATTATGCCCGCGGTAGATGTGGCTGTCCGACCCGCAGATCCCGGCCAGCTTGATTTTGACGCGGACTTCCCCTGCGCCTGGCTCCGGGCGGGGACGCTCTTCAATTACCAGCTGGTTCGGCTGTTGAATCACTACGCTTTTCATCGTTCGCTCCTCGGTTACCAGTTCCACAGCGTGCCGTCTTCGAGACGGGCCACCGGCAGATAGGCCGGATCGTACGGGTATTTCGCCGCCAGCTTTTCATCAAACTCAATGCCCAGCCCCGGCTTCTCGCCCGGATGCATATAGCCGTTATCAAAGCGCCAGCTGTGCGGGAAGACTTCCAGCATCTGTTCGGAGTATCCCATATATTCCTGCACGCCGAAGTTCGGCACCCACAGGTCGAAATGCAGCGCGGCCGCGTGGCAGATCGGCGACAGATCGGACGGTCCGTGCGAGCCGGTACGCACCTGATAGAGCGACGCGAAGTCCGCGATGCGGCGCATCCCGGTGATCCCCCCCGCATGGGTAATAGTGGTGCGGATATAGTCGATAAGCTGCTCTTCGATAAGCTGCTTGCAGTCCCAGATGCTGTTGAACACCTCGCCCACCGCAATTGGCGTGACGGTATGCTGGCGGATCAGGCGGAAGCACTCCTGGTTTTCCGCAGGCGTTGGGTCTTCCATCCAGAACATGCGGAACGCTTCGATACTCTTGCCGAAGCGCGCCGCTTCGATGGGCGTCAGGCGGTGGTGCATGTCGTGCAGGAGATGCTCATTGAAGCCAAATTTACTGCGCACCGCGTCAAACAGTTTTGGCGTGAAATCGAGGTATTTCTCGGTGGACCAGAGCTGCTCTTCCGGCCAGTCGCCTTTGGTGGCGGGCTCGTAGGCCAACCCCTTCCCTTTAGCCATGCCGTAGGTGGTTTTCATACCCGGCACGCCGCACTGGACGCGGATCGCCTTAAAGCCCATCTCCTTATGGCGGGCGTAATCTTCCAGCACGTCGTCAATGGTGTGCCCGGTGGTGTGGCAGTAGACCATTACGCCCTCACGGGATGCGCCGCCCAGCAGCTGGTAGAGCGGCATATTGGCCGCTTTGGCTTTGATGTCCCAGAGCGCCATATCCACAGCGGAGATAGCCGACATGGTGACCGGCCCGCGGCGCCAGTAGGCGCCCTTATAGAAGAATTGCCAGATATCTTCGATACGGTGCGCGTCGCGGCCAATCAGCTGCGGGCAGAGATGATCTTTCAGATAGGAAGCAACGGAGAGCTCACGCCCGTTCAGCGTGGCGTCACCGAGACCGACAATCCCCTCATCGGTGGTGATTTTAAGGGTGACAAAGTTTCGCCCCGGGCAGGTAACAAACACGTCAGCCGCGACAATCTTCATAATTCCTTTCCTTACATCGTTCGTTGTGATGCTGGAAATTTACCCACCAACCCTACTACCATACAAGTATAATGATCATAAAATCAGCTAACGATCACAAAACCCGGGGGGCTCAAGCACGGCCCCATCCCGCCACAATAATCAGCATACCGCACAGGGCAATCAGCGCCCCGGCCCAGTCATATGCGCTGAGTTTGACGCCGTCCACCACGCGCAGCCACAGCAGCGCCGTGCAGACATAGACGCCGCCGTAAGCCGCGTAAACGCGCCCACTGGCCGCCGGATGCAGCGTTAACAGCCAGACAAACAGAGCCAGCGCGACGCCCGCCGGGATCAGCAGCAGTGCGCTTCCCCCCTTCTTCAGCCAGAGCCAGGGCAGGAAGCAACCGATGATTTCGCATAGCGCGGTGGCAAAAAAAAGCAGCGTCGTTTTGAGCATATTTCACGTCAGGTGAGGATTTATTTAACCATCATACCTGATGATGCCCTTTACTTTTCCATACTTGCTCCGCGGGTATGCCGTTATTGCTCTTTGGTGTAGAATCTGAACGGGGAAACTTGCTCATCTGCACCCATTTAAAAGGAAACGCTATGACTACATTAAGCAAACGCCTTTGTCTGACAGCCCTGCTGGCGCTGTCATCGTTCGTCTTTGCCGCCTCTGCGACAGCGGAAACCAGCAAGCTCATTATTGAGTCTGGTGACAGCGCGCAAAGCCGCCAGAACGCCGCGATGGACAAAGAACAATGGAATGACACCCGCAGCCTTCGTCAGAAGGTCAACAAACGTGCTGAAAAAGAGTGGGACAAAGAAGATGTCGCCTTTGACGCACGCGATAAGTGTCAGCAAAGTGCGAACGTCAATGCCTACTGGGAGCCGAACACCCTGCGCTGCCTGGATCGCCGCACTGGTCGTACGGTAGCCCCATAATGTCGGCGCCCTGTGATGTAAAACTCCGGCCACTGGAGCGTGAAGACCTGCGCTTTGTCCACCAGCTTGACAATAACGCCAGCGTGATGCGCTACTGGTTCGAAGAGCCGTACGAGGCCTTTGTCGAGTTGTCGGATCTTTACGACAAGCACATTCACGATCAGAGCGAACGTCGTTTTGTGGTGGAGTGTGAAGGCGACAAAGCCGGGCTGGTGGAGCTGGTTGAGATCAACCACGTTCACCGCCGGGCGGAGTTCCAGATCATTATTTCGCCGGAGCACCAGGGGAAAGGCCTGGCCTCCCGGGCGGCGAAGCTGGCGATGGATTACGGATTCAACGTCCTGAATCTCTACAAGCTTTATCTGATCGTGGATAAAGAGAACGAAAAAGCGATCCATATCTACCGCAAGCTGGGCTTTATGGTAGAAGGCGAGCTGATTCATGAGTTCTTTATCAACGGTGAATACCGCAATACCATCCGCATGTGCATTTTCCAGCATCAGCATCTGGCCGGTCACAAGCCGTCAGGTGCCAGCCTGCTGAAACCAACCGCGCAGTAGCCTGCGCGGTTTCATTCTCAATAATACTCAATCGTGTTTTTGATGGTGTACTTGCGCTCAACGGCGGGTTTGACGCTGTCGTCCGTGATCGTCAGATCGCAGCTCACCGGATTATTGTGGCGATCGTAGTCGCAGCTCTGCGTCACGTTGCCCAGCGGCTTATCGTTTAACAGGCTCACGGCCGAGTAATCCATTCTTTTGCGCAGATCCTTAGACGGCGTCGACTGTACCGATAAATGCTGATCCCCGGAGACGGTGGTTTTGCCCAGCGGGTAGCCATCCGCATCGTAGCGGTACTTCACCTCCATCTCTTTACCATGTGCGGCCACCACGAAGCCGTTGTCGTCGGTATCCCACGTCACCCCGGCTGACGGCAGTTCGGCCAGCTGGCATTTGCCCTGCAGCTTCACCTTACGCTGCTGGGTTTCTGCATCGATGTAGTAGTTGGCATCCAGCACCAGCGCTACGCCCGTGTTAGCCTCCAGGTCGTGCAGCTCCAGCGTATCGAAACACCCTTCCGCCGACACGGTGCCGGTGACCCGTTTGGACACTTCACCCTTCTCGTTGAACAGCGTCTGGGTAAAATCCTTGACCGGGCCGCGAAGAGGGTCGAAATCAAATTCGTTCGAAAAACTCGCCATCTCGGGCGTAAACGACAGCGGCGCGGAGTTGTTATCACACCCTGCGAGAGTAGCTGCCAGGAGCGTTATCGCTGCATATTTCTTCACATTCTTTACCAATACAGAGAGATTATTCCCAATCATATTAGCAAATACAGTTGTTTACACGAAGCCTGCTAAAATTAATCTCTACACAGAGAAAAGGAGCTACAGATGAAACGGTTACCCTGGATTACCGCCCTGCTGTTAATGAGTGCCTCAACGGCCGCGCTGGCGGCACCGGACTCCTGCGAGCGCGTGAAAAGCGACATTCAGCAGAAGATCATCAACAACGGCGTGCCGGAGTCAGGTTTTACGCTGAACATTGTGCCGAACGATCAGGCTGACCAGCCGGACGCTCAGGTGGTGGGCCACTGCGCCAACGACACCTTTAAAATTTTGTACACCCGTACGGGCAGCGGGGCGGCGTCCGGCAATCAGGATAATGCGCCGGCTGAACCTCAGTAAATCACCGTCAATCCCCTTTGATTTGACAAGGATTAATATTTAATACCTCCAAATAAGTAACACTCACCCCATCATTAGCCCGGTTATCGTTTCGGGAAAAATAATATGTAATCACAATGGTGGGGTGAGCCATGTCCGATATCGAACATCACGGCGGGATTAGCCGTCGAACACTCGTGAAATCTACGGCGATAGGTTCTCTGGCGCTTGCCGCTGGCGGAATTTCGTTGCCTTTTGGACTGAAAAGCGCCGCAGCCGCGGTACAAAATGCAATGAAACCGGCAGAAGATAAAGTGGTCTGGGGCGCCTGTTCGGTCAACTGCGGCAGCCGCTGTGCGCTGCGTCTGCACGTCCGCGATGAAGAAGTGTACTGGGTCGAAACGGATAACACCGGTGAGGATATCTACGGCAATCACCAGGTGCGGGCCTGCCTGCGCGGGCGCTCCATTCGCCGCCGCATCAACCATCCTGACCGTCTGAACTACCCGATGAAACGCGTGGGTAAGCGGGGTGAAGGCAAGTTCGAGCGCATCAGCTGGGACGAAGCGCTGAACGCCATCACCACCAGCCTGAAAGACGTGGTCAGCAAGTACGGCAACGAAGCGGTGTATATTAATTACTCCTCCGGGATTGTCGGCGGCAATATCACCCGCTCCTCCCCTTACGCTTCGCTGGTGGCGCGCCTGATGAACTGCTACGGCGGTTTCCTGAGCCACTACGGCACCTACAGCACGGCGCAAATCGCCTGCGCGATGCCTTATACCTACGGCAGCAACGACGGCAACAGCACCTCGGATATCGAAAATACCAAACTGGTGGTGATGTTCGGCAATAACCCAGCGGAAACGCGCATGAGCGGCGGCGGGATTACTTACTATCTGGAGCAGGCCCGCGAGCGTTCTAACGCACGTATGATTGTCATCGACCCGCGCTACACCGATACGGCAGCCGGACGCGAAGACGAGTGGATCCCGATCCGTCCGGGTACCGATGCCGCCCTGGTGGCGGGGATTGCCTGGGTATTGATCGACGAAAACCTGGTGGACCAGCCGTTCCTGGACAAATACTGCGTTGGCTACGACGAAAAAACGCTGCCGGAAGGTGCCCCCGCGAATGGTCACTATAAAGCGTACATTCTCGGCCAGGGTGAGGACAACACGGCGAAAACGCCGGAGTGGGCCTCGCGCATCACCGGCATTCCTGCAGACCGCATCATTAAACTGGCCCGCGAGATTGGATCCGCGAAGCCGGCCTATATCTGCCAGGGCTGGGGACCACAGCGTCAGGCGAACGGTGAACTGACCTCCCGCGCCATCGCGATGCTGCCGATTCTGACCGGCAACGTGGGGATCAACGGCGGCAACAGTGGCGCCCGTGAATCGACCTACACCATCACTATCGAACGTATGCCGCTGCCGGAAAACCCGGTCAAAACGCAAATTTCCTGCTTCAGCTGGACGGACGCCATCGCCCGTGGCCCGGAAATGACCGCTCTGCGCGACGGGGTACGCGGTAAAGATAAGCTGGACGTACCGATTAAGTTCATCTGGAACTATGCGGGCAACACCATTATTAACCAGCACTCCGATATCAATAAAACCCACGATATTCTGCAGGACGAAAGTAAGTGCGAAACCATCGTGGTGATCGACAACTTTATGACCTCATCGGCGAAATACGCCGATATCCTGCTGCCAGATTTAATGACCGTCGAGCAGGAAGACATTATCCCTAACGATTACGCCGGGAACATGGGTTACCTGATTTTTCTCCAGCCCGTGACCGCGCCGAAGTTTGAGCGCAAGCCTATCTACTGGATCATGAGCGAAGTGGCGAAACGCCTCGGACCGGATATCCATCAGAAATTTACCGAAGGGCGAACGCAGGAAGAGTGGCTGCAGTATCTGTATGCCAAAATGCTCGCAAAAGATCCCACGCTGCCGTCCTATGACGAGCTGAAAAAAATGGGCATCTATAAGCGCAAAGATCCGAACGGACACTTTGTGGCCTATAAAAAATTCCGCGAGAACCCGGAAGCCAACCCGCTGAAAACGCCCTCAGGCAAGATTGAAATTTATTCCAGCAAGCTGGCGGATATTGCGGCGACCTGGGAGCTGGCAAAAGATGAGACCATCAGCCCGCTGCCCGTCTACGCATCCACCTTTGACGGCTGGGATGCGCCCGAGCGCGCGCAGTTCCCGCTGCAGCTGTTTGGCTTCCATTTTAAAGCCCGCACCCACTCGAGCTACGGTAACGTCGACGTGCTGCAAGCGGCCTGCCGCCAGGAGGTCTGGCTGAATCCCGTTGATGCCGCGAAACGTGGCATTAAAAACGGCGATACGGTGCGCGTCTTAAACGATCGCGGTGAGGTGAGAATAGAAGCGAAAGTCACGCCGCGCATCATGCCAGGCGTAAGCGCCATGGGCCAGGGAGCCTGGCACGATGCCAATATGAATGGCGATCGTATCGACCACGGCTCGTGTATCAACACCCTGACCACGCACCGCCCGTCACCGTTGGCAAAAGGCAACCCGCAGCACACCAATCTGGTGCAGATTGAGAAGGTGTAAGGGGTGAATTCTATGACCCTGGTTTATGCTTTGGTCTGTATTAATGGTTAATCACGTCGCGCGGACATAACCGCGCGAGCAAGGAAGGTTTAATGAAAGACGTCTCACACCGTGACTCGTTCGCGTTCAGCGCCCGCGTACTGGGCGCGCTGTTTTACTTCGCGCCTGACAGCGAGCAGACAGCCCCGCTGGTGCAGGCACTTACCGCTGGCGAATGGATAGAGGACTGGCCCCTGCCGCCGGAAACGCTGCTGCCCGTTGCCGAAACCTTTGCTTCATCTTCCGATGAGCCGCTGACGGATGCCTGGCAACGGCTGTTTATTGGTCCTTATGCCCTGCCCGCTCCGCCGTGGGGTTCCGTCTGGCTGGACCGTGAATCCGTGCTGTTTGGCGATTCGACCCTCGCGCTGCGCCAGTGGATGCGGGAAAACAATATCGCGTTTCAGATGCAGCAAAATGAACCGGAAGATCATTTCGGCACCCTGCTGCTGCTGGCGGCATGGCTGGCCGAGAATGGCCGCGAGTCGGAGTGCGATCGGCTTCTGGCGTGGCATCTGCTGCCGTGGAGCACCCGCTTTCTGTCGGTGTTTGTCGACAACGCCGGGCATCCGTTCTATATCGCGCTCGGCAGGCTTGCGCAGCTGACGCTGGCGGACTGGCGATCGGCGTTGGTTGTTCCGGTTGCGGAAAAGACGCTGTACCGCTAAGGGATATGGCTTGCTCGCGGGTGGCGAGCAAGCCTTTAACCAGGGTTTGGTTGTGCATCACCACCTGATTCATTCACACTCTCTTTGCTTTGAATGAACCGGAGTGCCAAATAGAGGTCTGGCGCCAGAATCATGTCATCATCATTCATCGTTGGCCGACTTTCTTTAAACCAACGTGTTAATTCCGTTTTCCTGCCCGCAAGGATTAACACAATCTGTCGGGCTTTCAGGTCACGCTTTAACTCATTAATGGTTGCCAGGACACTGATATCTGAATAGGTGAAGCAAGCCACGGCATCAATAACCACCCATTTAGGTTGTACTGCTGCACCATCAACCAGGTTCAATACCCGACGTTTAAAATAAGCCACATTAAAATAGGTCAACGGTGAGTTAAATCGATACATCAGCACGCCCGGGACCATTTTAATATCGGTTGTATTCCCTAATGAGTGGATCATTCCATTTTCGTCAGTCCCCAGTAAGTGCTCAGAGGGACGAAATACCGTACGCAGGAACTGTAACAGGCCAAGCAACACCGCAAGGCCGATCCCCTGAATTACACCGATGATTAAAACACAGCCAAACGTAAAGAAGGCCAGGCGAAATGCCTGTTTATTTCTTCGCCTCAGGTTCCATAACCCACGTAAATCAATTAATGACCACGATGCATACATTAGAACAATACCTAATGCAGATACCGGAATAAATTGTAATGGCTGCGTGAAAAATACCACCACTAAACCTATCAGTAAGGCTGCGACTATGGAAACCAGCTGACTTTTCCCCCCAACGGAATCATTAACCGCGGTCCGGGAATCGGCTCCACTGATGGCAAATCCCTGAGATAGCCCAGACATAATGTTCGCAATACCCAGTGCCCGGAACTCTGCATCAGCATTAATTTCATAGCCATTTTTCGCGGCGAAACTGCGAGCGGTCAGCATCAGACTGACAAAACTCACTAAAGCCAGGTTAAGCGCCGGGATCACTAATTCTCGCATCGGACCGGGCTGGAACGCACCCCAGTTAACGACGGGTAAACCAGGCTGGAAGCCATCCCCCCCAATCGTGGCAATACCATACTGTTGCGCAGATGTTCCCCATACCAGTATCGTTGTTATCACAATGGCAATCAGAGGTGCTGGCCAATTGCTGCGATACGTTTTGATAACCATTAAAATAATTAACGTTAAAAGTGATATCCCTATTGTTAATACATGGCTGTCTAAAAGTCGGCCTGGCAAGGCCAGTATTTTCTCAATAACCTGCGCTTCATCGAGCTTGATCCCCAAAACCTTGCCTAATTGCCCGACAATAATCGTTACGGCTACGCCATTAAGCAACCCTGTAAGAATGGGATGAGAAAGGAGATCGGCAAGTGCACCCAGGTGAAATTTACTGGCAAGCAGGCACCACCCGCCCATCATCAACGTCATGACGATCGTGAGTTGCCAGTGCAGTTCAGGATTGCCTGCAGAAAGAGGAAACACGACGGCTGCAATCACGGCGCAGGTCGTTGCATCAGGGCCAACAATAAGCTGACGTGAAGAACCAAACAGTGCATAAGCTATCATCGGTAAAACGCAGGAATAGAGCCCCACTATTGCCCCAACACCCGCCAATTCAGCATAAGCAATAGCAACGGGTAGCGCTACAGCCGCGACGGATAATCCAGCTTTAACATCATGTTTTAGCCAGCTTTTATCGTAGGCTAATAAATTTTGTAACCCTGGCATGTACTTTAACAATAATTTTCCGAGCACTTTATTCTCCGGACAGGGATGATAGCCACGTAATATTGGCACACTTCTCAGTGAGGTTATGGTTTCCAAATGCTCCGGAGTCAGGTCGATGCCTCTCAGTTCTTAATAAAACGTCAGTCAACTCATTATTCTGACTACTGTTAAACATCATTTAAAAACTACCGCCCCATCATCTTTCCGGGGCGGCTCAAATTCGTCGCTATTGCGCGCTCATATCTATAAGCAACCCGCAATCAGAAACTGTACGTCACCTTCAGGCTTCCCGTTGGCGACGTTTTACGTTGCACTATCGGGCTATCACCCGCATCCCCCGTCAGCTGCGTTACGCCCGCGGAGGTGAGAACGCTCCAGCTCGAGGTGAGCCTGTAGGTCCAGTCAAGGTTCATCGACCAGGCGTAAATTCCCGCTCCGGCGTCATGTCGGGCAAACCCCGATGCGGCGGACTGGGCAGCATTAACCCCATAGTACGTTTGCATGTACTTGCCGGAACCCCAGCTGCCCGTCAGCCCCAGCGTCACCGCATTTTTCGACGATGTGTAGAGCGGGCTGGAAATGCCGAAATGCACCGCCTCACCGTTGTCTCTCTCAGAAACCGGGATCTCAGCCTGCAGCTGAAGATTGAGCCAGTCGGTCACCTTATACCCCAGCCCCGGCACCACGATAGCGGAACCTTTGATATCGCCCATCCCCCGCAGGTTGTCGCTGCCGGAGCTGATCGAATCACTGCTCACGTCTTTATCTTTACGGCCTGTTCGGTAGCTCACTGCGGCGTTGTAATCCAGGTTGCCAATGTTGTTTCCGTAACCGATACCCCGCGTGGTGCTGATAAAGAAACCATTTGCCATGGAATAATCTACTACCTGAGATGCCGAGACCCGGCTTTTATCCGAACCCGAGTAGCGTGGCGCGACGTCCACGCCTCCCCCCAGGGTTAAGACATTGCCCTGTTTCTGCTCTGCCGCCAGTACCGGGGTAGCCAGTAACGCCAGAATAACGCCCGGCACGATGTTTTTCAGTCTGCGGCTCGGAAGTAAATAGGGGAAAGAATGACGCAGTTCGATGTTACTCATTGAAGAAGTCCTTTGGATTCAAATGATTGCAATGCAAGCGGTTTACACGCCAGAGCACTCATTCTGAATACTCACCCTGAGGTTCTTATGAGCCGAAAATGAAGAAACGCTGAAGCGCGTGCGGGCGCTGTCAACCGGACGGATTTCCTGCTACCGTTTTTTTCTTAAGTTGTTCTTCATTCACTGTTGATACAGTTACCAATGTGAAAATCTTACTAATCGAAGACGACCTGGATCTCGGCAATGGCGTACGTATCGCCCTTTCAGATCAAGGATTTGATGTCATATGGGTTCGCCGTAAAGAGGATGCGCTGCATCAGCTTGAGGTCGGCGTGCCGGAACTTATTCTGCTCGACCTGGGGCTGCCCGACGGCGACGGCATGAGCCTGATGACGCGTTTGCGCCAGCAGCTTAAGGGGATCCCCGTCATTATCCTGACGGCGCGAGGTACCCTGCAGGATCGCCTGTGCGGGCTGGATGCTGGCGCAGACGACTATCTTGTCAAACCCTTCGTTCTCGCCGAACTGCTGGCGCGAGTCAGAGCCCTTGCGCGACGCAGCTATGGTTTTGAAAATGAAGCGATAGAAATCAGGAGCTTATCGCTTCATATCCCGACGCGTCGCGTAACGGTGAATGCGCGTCACGTTGAGTTGACGGCCAGTGAATATGCGCTGCTTGAAACGTTGATGCTGCGCGCTGACCGGGTGATCACACGGCGGTTCCTGGAAGAGAGGATATTTGGCGCGAAGGAAAATCTCAGCAATGCGCTCGACGTGCATATGGGGAATTTGCGGCGAAAAATTGGTGACGGCTATGTACGAACGGTGCGGGGCGTCGGGTATGTCATTGATACCGTCGCTATCCAGAAGGTGACAGATTAATGCGAAATGTCTGGCACCAACTGAGGCGCCCAACGCTGGTACGGCGAATTATCATCGCCCAGATGCTGCTGCTTACCCTGCTGTGGTGTCTTTTTTTAACCTTTATTTTATTGGAAGACCTGCGTAGCCCTCCGATACTCACGGGAAGTAAGACTTACGAAACCATTTTTACTCTGGTTGATCTCAGTGACGAGCGCCCGCAGGATCGTAATGATGTCCTGGAAGCATTCAGCAAAGCGTTGCGGGAAGGCTATGGCGGCGGTGAAGATCCGGAGCTGTCGATTAACCTGATAGTTCGCAAAAACAACGAGGTTATTTTCTCTTCTGATGGTGCACCTACGGGGGTAAAAAACACCAGACTGGGCGAAATGCAGCGCGTTCAGAGTGAAGGTCACGCCTGGACGAGCCGCACGCTTAAATCCCCCCACTCCAACGTGGAGGTAACCCTTTTCACCCCTGCCGGAAGCTGGAACTTCTTTATCTACCTGAACTCGCGGGGCTACTACATTATGCCGCTGCTGGTATGTATTCCTTTTCTTCTGTTTCCTGCGTGGCTGTCAATCCGCATTGCGATGCGCCCCTGGAGCAAGGTGGTTAATGAGATCTCATTACGTTCGCCTGACGATCTCTCCCCTTTAAAGGCTGTTCCTGGGCATAAGGAACTCCGCCAGATGGTGGACGCGATTAATGACTTTCTTGCCAGAGTGCGGGAAAGCGCGGAACGCGAACGGGTTTTCATTGCGGACGCCGCGCACGAATTGCGTACGCCGCTGGCCGCGATGCGCATCAACGTGGAGGCGCTGCAGTCCTGGGTGAGCAGCGAGAGCCAGCGGCAGCTGCTTGCAGGGATTGTGCGCAGCAATAGCCGGGCGGCCCGTCTCGTCAACCAGCTGCTGCTGATGATGCACAGTGAAGCGCGCATTGACACCGCGATGGAGCCCGTGCCGCTAACCTCGCTCATACAAGAGCGGATGGCTGCGCTGGAGCCGCTAGCGTCCGGGCGCAAGATTGAGCTGGAATTCTTCGCTGAGGATGAAATCTGGATCGCTGGCGTCAGGGAGCGTCTGATGTCGCTTATAGACAATCTCATTGAAAACGCCGTGAAGTACAGTCCTGAGGGCGGGCGGATTCAGGTGGAGGTATGCTCAGCAGATACATCAGCCCAGCTACGCGTCTCCGATCGGGGGCCGGGTATCCCGGTTGAATTGCGCGAGCGCGTATTCGACCGGTTTTTCCGCGATCCCAATCAGCTGCAAAGCGGGAGCGGACTGGGGCTTGCCATTGTCAAAGCCGTTGCACAGCAGCACGGCAGCAGCGTAAACCTGAGTACTTCCGCAGAAGGTGGCCTCCTGGTGACGGTTGACTTCCCGAACCGCACGTATAGCTAAACCGGAACAGGGTGTTTGATCGCAAATGCCGCAGATTGCTTCAAAAAAATTACCGTATTTGTTATATTGTTGTTTATTGCTTATTCACCTCTGCGGTGCCAAAAAGAACAAGATTCACCGCAACCCAGGAAAGAGAAATGTTAGATTACCGCTTCCCGACAGCTTTGCAGATGGTTCTCAGCGTAGCGATGGCGGAGCAACTAGGTGAACGTTCGACGAGTGCGATTCTGGCCTACGGCCTGGAAGCCAACCCGAGCTTTATCCGCAAATTGATGGTTCCACTCACGCGTGACGGCATTATCGTCTCAACGCTTGGCCGCAACGGCTCAATTCATCTTGGACGTCCGCCGGAAGAGATTACCCTGCGCGATATCTACCTTTCAGTCACCGAAGATAAAAAACTCTGGGCGTCGCGCCCGGACGTGCCGGCCCGCTGCGTGGTCAGCGCGAACGCCTGCTGGTACTTCAAATCTATTTCCGAAGAAGCAGAGCAGGCCTCGCTCGCGGTATTAGCGCGCCACACCGTGGCAAGCGCGCTGGACGAGGTCAAAAAAGCCGATACCAGCGGGTGCGATCCTTTACCTGAACTGATTGCCCAGTACAAAAAAGCCCAGTAATTTACGCAAAAAAAAAACCGCCCTCATAGTGAGTGCGGTTTTTTGTTATCTGCGATATCCCTACGCAGGCAGAACCTCTCTTTCCACTTTGCCGCGCGTCACGAACTTACGCAGCGTCACGTAAAAGACCGGCGTCAGGAACAGACCAAACAGCGTCACGCCCAGCATCCCGGAGAAGACCGTAATCCCGGTGACGCCGCGCACTTCTGCGCCCGCGCCGTGGCCGAGGATCAGCGGAATGGTCCCGGCGATAAAGGCGATGGATGTCATCACAATCGGACGTAAACGCAGGCGGCACGCTTCCAGCGCTGCTTCCATGATGCCTTTCCCCTGAATTTCCAGCTCGCGGGCAAACTCCACGATAAGAATCGCGTTTTTACAGGCCAGCCCCATCAGCACCACCAGCCCCACCTGCACGAAGACGTTGTTATCGCCCCCGGTCAGCCAGACGCCAAACAGCGCGGAAAGCATGGTCATCGGAACGATGAGGATCACCGCCAGCGGCAGCGTCCAGCTTTCATACAGCGCCGCCAGCACCAGGAACGCCAGCAGTACCGCGACCGGGAAGACGATCAGCGCCGTATTGCCCTGCGTGGCCTGCTGGAAGCTCAGATCCGTCCATTCAATGTTCATTCCGTTCGGCAGGATCTGCTTAGACATCGCGTCCAGCTGCGTCATCGCCTGCGCGGACGAGAGTACGCGCGGGTCGGCATCGCCAATCAGATCCGCCGCCGGGTAGCCATTGTAGCGGATCACCGGATCCGGTCCGTAGGTGGTCGTGATTTTCACCATACTGCCAATTGGCACCATTTCGCCCTGGCTATTCCGGGTGCGTAAATTCGCAATATCTTCCACGCTGTCGCGGAACTGCCCGTCTGCCTGCGCCATCACGCGCCAGGTGCGCCCGAACTGGTTGAAGTCGTTCACGTACGACGAGCCCAGATAGGTTTGCAGCGTACCGAACAGATCGGTCAGCGACACGCCCTGCGCTTTCGCCTTATCGCGGTCAACCTGCACGTCCAGCTGCGGAACGTTAGCCTGATAGGTTGAGATCGGGAAGTGCATTCCCGGCGTCTGCATAATCGCACCGGACATGGTGTTCACCGCGTTTTGCAGCGCGCCATAGCCCAGACCTGCGCGATCCTGAATATACAGCGAGTAGCCTGACCCCTGACCCAGCCCCAGAATCGGCGGCGGCAGTATGGAGAAACCAAAGCCCTGCTGGATTTGCGCGATTTTCGCGTTGATCTCCGCGTTAATTTCCGCCGCAGAGTGCTTGCGCTGGTCAAACGGCTTCAGGCCAAAAAACACCGTCCCGGTATTCGGCGTGTTGGTAAACTGCAGCGCGTTCAGCCCCGGGAAAGCCACCGCGTAGTCCACGCCTTCGGTATTCATGCCGATTTCGCTCATTTTGCGGATCACCGCGTCGGTGCGCGCCAGCGACGAACCTTCCGGCATCTTCACGCCGCCAATCAGGTAGAGCTTATCCTGTGTCGGAATAAACCCGCCGGGTACCGCTTTAAACATGACGCCCGCGGCACACAGCAGCAGCAGATACACCACAAACACCGCGCCGCGTCGGCCAAGCGTTTTGCCCACCAGCCCCTGATAGCCGTTAGAGCTACGATGGAAAAAGCGGTTAAACGGACGGAAAATCCAGCCGAACAGGCGATCGATAAGCCGGGTCGGGAAGTCTTTCGGCGCGCCGTGCGGTTTTAACAGTAGCGCCGCCAGCGCCGGAGAGAGCGTTAGCGAGTTGATGGCGGAGATCACCGTGGAAATCGCTATCGTCACCGCAAACTGCTTGTAGAACTGACCGGTTACGCCGGAGAGGAACGCCATCGGCACGAACACCGCGCACAGCACCAGCGCAATCGCGATAATGGGCCCGGAAACTTCACGCATCGCCTGATGCGCCGCCGCAAGCGGCGCAAGCCCCTCTTCAATGTTTCGCTCGACGTTTTCCACCACCACGATGGCATCGTCCACCACGATACCAATCGCCAGCACCAGCCCGAATAAACTCAGGGTGTTAAGCGAAAAGCCCAGCAGATAGAGAATGCTGAACGTCCCCACCACCGACACCGGCACCGCGATCAGCGGAATGATCGACGCGCGCCAGGTTTGCAGGAACAGGATCACCACCAGTACAACCAGCACCACCGCTTCCAGCAGGGTTTGCACCACCGCACGGATGGAGTCGCGCACGAAAACCGTCGGATCGTAAGGTGCCGCCCACTTCATATCTTCCGGGAAACGGGTGGACAGCTCGTCCATTTTGGCGCGCACCGCGTTAGACAAATCAATGGCGTTTGCCCCCGGTGACTGGAAGATACCAATCCCGACCGCGTCTTTATTGTTAAGCTGGGAACGCAGCGCATAGCTTCCGGAACCCATCTCGATACGCGCCACGTCACGCAGGCGGACGACCGAACCGTCCTCCGACGTTTTCAGGACAATGTTGCCAAACTCTTCTTCGGTATGCAGACGCCCCTGGGCGTTAATGGAGATCAGGAAATCGCTCTCTTTCGGCAGCGGCTCGGCGCCAAGCTGGCCGGCGGAGACCTGCACATTCTGCTCCTGCATTGCCGTGACCACGTCCGAGGCGGTCAGCCCGCGGGCCGCGACCTTGTTCGGATCCAGCCAGATGCGCATCGCGTATTCACCGGAGCCGAAAATCTGAATCTGGCCGACGCCGGGCAGACGTGCCAGCTCGTCCTTCACCTTCAGCGTGGCGTAGTTGCGCATGTACAGTGAATCGTACTTACCGTTGGGCGAGAACAGATGCACCACCAGCGTCAGCGTTGGCGACTGCTTCTGCGTCGTGATGCCCAGGCGCCGCACGTCTTCCGGCAGACGCGCCTCGGCCTGCGCTACGCGGTTTTGCACCTGCACCTGCGCCTGATCCGGATCGGTACCCGGACGGAACGTGACGGTAGTAACCAGCACGCCGTCCGAGCCGGCAACGGATTTCATGTACATCATGTTCTCGACGCCGTTGATCGCCTCTTCCAGCGGCGTCGCCACGGTCTCGGCAATCACTTTCGGGTTGGCGCCCGGATACTCCGCACGCACCTGTACGCTTGGCGGTACGACGTCAGGATATTCACTCACCGGCAGAAGCGGGATGGCGATTAATCCTGTGATAAAAATCAGAATCGACAGTACGGCAGCGAAAATCGGCCTGTCGATGAAAAAGCGGGAAAAGTCCATGGGAAGGATTCTCAGGTCAAGTGATCAGTTGAGGGCGGTGCTGGCGGTCATGGCGACGGTTTTCGCGTTCACCGGCATACCCGGCATGAACACTTTCTGTAGACCGTCAACGATGACCTTATCGCCAGGTTTCAGCCCCTGCTGCACGATGCGTAAACCGTCGGCCAGACGCCCCGGCGTAATATCGCGACGCTGCGCTTTACCCTCTTTATCCACGATATAGACATACTTGCGATCCTGGTCAGTCAGTACCGCTTTGTCGTCAATAAGCATGGCCTGGAATTCCGCGCTGCCCGGCAGGCGCACGCGGGCAAAGAGTCCCGGCGTGAACTGACGCTGCGCGTTATCCAGCAGCGCGCGCATGCGGATCGTACCGGTACTCGGCGTGAGCTGATTATCAAGGAAATCCACTTTACCCTGATGGGGGTAGCCCTCCTCGCCGGCAAGGCCGATCTCAACCGGTAGCGCCGTATGGTGGCTGGACGCCCCCTGCCCGTTGCGGGCGAGATTTTGATAGTGAAGATAGGTTGACTCATCCACGTCGAAGTAGACGTAAACCGTCTTCTGCGAGACCAGGGTGGTGAGCACGCTGGCGCTGTCGCCCGCAGAGACCAGATTGCCGCTGGTGATTAACGCCCGGCTGGCGCGGCCATCAATAGGAGCCGTCACTTTGGTGAAGTCGAGATTCAGCTGCGCGGCGTCTACCGCAGCCTGGGCTGCGCGAATATCGGCCTGCGCCTGAATGGCGGCCGAACGGCGCTGCTCCCACTCTTCACGGGATACCAGGTTGGTATTGATGAGTTTATCGGTACGGTTAGCCTCGCTTCGCGCCAGGCTGGCCTGCGTTTTGGCTCTCTCCAGCGTCGCCTGCGCCTGCTCCAGCGCGGCGCGATAGGTTCGGTCATCAATCGTGAACAGCACCTCGCCCTTTTTCACCTCCTGGCCGTCGGTGAAATTCACTTTGTCGATGTAGCCAGAGACACGGGGACGAAGCTGCACGCTTTCCACGGCTTCAATCCGGCCGTTAAAGCTATCCCACTGGCTAATGGATTTCACAACCACGTCTGCAGCATTAACGGCGGGCGCGGGCGGCGCGGCGTTTTGCGCGACGCTGTCATCACATCCGACGAGCAGCACGGAGAGCATCATCGCTCCCAGCGCATTCAGATGATAGTTTCCCCAGGTTTTTTGCAGGCTCATTATTTTTATTCCGGTAATTGTAGCCGCCGGGCAAGACGCAGCGGGAGGTGCCGCGCCACTTCCTTTGTCCGGGCTGGCTTAAGGCCATTTGTGTCGTTCATCGCCACAAAACTGTAACAGTTTCGAATACACTATCGCGGCGATTGTAGGAATGCGCCTAACTAAGTGCAAGAATAATTGTTGCACTTTATGTGCTATTTGAGGCAGCGATAAAAGGCCCGTTTCGGGCAAGGATTTAAATGCAACAATAAAACTTGCAATTATCGTGAAACCAGGCCACCTTAAAATGCAACAGACAAAGATACCTTTCTATCGCTGCGTGGGGGAAACCTGATGAACACTGGCGCATTTATGCATGATTTACTCGACTGGATTGATAACAACCTCGACAGTCGCCTGGACATTGAGACCGTCTCCAGGCGCTCCGGCTACTCGAAATGGCACCTCCAGCGCCTGTTTAAAGAGCACACGGGCTATCCCCTCGCCGGCTATATTCGCGCGCAAAAGCTGCAAAAATCGGTTGAGCGCTTAGCCCACAGCGATGAGCCCATCCTGAACGTGGCAATCGCGCTCGGGTTTGACTCTCAGCAGTCGTTCAACCGCAGCTTTAAGCGCCAATTCGGTCAGGCACCTGGCGCATGGCGACGCAGTATCGGCGGCCGTGAAACGCAGCCGATGCACCAGTAGCTCACTTTTTACTGCAACATCATCCCGAAGCTGCTATACTGTATATAAATACAGTATGAGAGGTGCGTGATGGCTGTTGAAATAAAATATGTTGTCGTAAGAAAAGGTGAAGAGAAAATGACATTTGCCAGTAAGAAAGAGGCTGACGCTCACGACAAGCTGCTCGATATGGCAGACGCGTTCACCGACTGGCTGTTGCAAAGCGGAATGCAGATGGATGAAACGCAGGCTGAAAATCTTGGTCTGTATCTCGCCGAGCAGAAAGAGACCGTGCAGCATATTCTGCGCACCAGCAAGCTCCCTGCTCTCGATGCCCCTGCGGCTGACAGTAAAAAAATCAGAGCGGTAAAAGCTGCCTGATTGCCACATCGTCACCGAGCCTGACGCCGCAAGCAGCATGCTGCTTGCGGCTTTTTTATTAACGTCACGCGCCGGATCGCGGCAAGGCATCAATCATCTCCTGTAATTCATTGTACAGTCTTGCCACATGGAAACCATCGCACACGGAATGATGAACCTGAACGGCAAGGGGCAATAATACTTTGCCATCTTGTTCATAGTATTTTCCAAGCGTAAACATAGGGGCAAAAAAGTTCTTCATGTGCGCAACGTTGACGTTAAAGCTGGTAAAACTCACCCAGGGAATACCCGATATGAAAAAGATATTTTCCCTGGATTCTTCTTTAGGCCAATAAGAAAAATTATTACCGTAGCGCGCAATGTCTTCAGCGTAGGTGTTCTGGAAGTGCTGAATATTGCCATCATAATGGCTCCATAATGATGAAAAGGTCTCTGTTTCATTATGGAAAATGGTATAATTTGGATGAACTTCATTCCATATAATAAGCTCATTGTCCTTCATAGCCATACGGAACTCCGGATGACTGTTGACGATTTTCGAAATGAGAAAAATAATAGTTGGGTAAAATTTCCAGCCGACCGCTTTGATATGTTTTAACAGCGCAGTAATATCGATTAAAACCGTCTGGTTAAACGTCGACTGAGCGAACCCCTGAAAAATCTCAAAATGTTCCTTCCTTGCCCAACGAGATAAGTCAACGGACGTATATTCAGGGGTTATTTTTTCCATTTCTAAGCCTTTAATGAGCAAGCATATCTCTGATGTTAGCCTAAATTTTTTCCATGCATTAAGCAAGCAGGCTCCTCTGGAGAAAACGGCGCGGAATAACCGCTATTACGCACCCTGAAGACGTAACGTTTCCGCTTAAAACGCGCTGACCTGCCCGTACAGCGCACTCCTCACTCAATATTATCCCTCCCTCTTCGCGCAAAGGGTGTATTGTTTTTAAATGATTAATCCCCTGAAGAGAAGCGGCGTCATGATTAACATCCTCGGTAAAACCACCTCCATCAACGTTCGTAAAGTGCTCTGGACCTGTGAAGAAGCGGGCATCCCTTACCTGCAGGAAGACTACGGCAGCGGTTTTGCCTCAACAGAAACGGATGACTTCCGCGCGCTGAACCCCAACGCCATGGTGCCGGTGCTGATGGATGACGATTTCGTGCTGTGGGAGTCCAACGCCATCTGCCGCTATCTGGTGCGCAAGGCCGGACGTCACGATCTGCTGCCTGCAGAGCCGCAGGCCTGCGCCAACGTTGAACGCTGGATGGACTGGCAGGCAACTGAATTCAATAACGCCTGGCGCTATGTCTTCCCGGCGCTGGGACGAAAAAACCCGGACTTTAACGACCCTGCGCGCATTGCGGCGGGAATAAAAGAGTGGAACCACTGCATCACCATTCTGGAAAACCAACTGCAGCGCACCGGGGTCTTTGCGGCGGGCGAGACGTTTACCCTTGCCGACGTTGTGCTTGGGCTGTCAGTGAATCGCTGGAAGATGACGCCGTTTGACAAGCCCCACGTGCCGGCGATTGAGGCCTGGTATGAGCGCCTCAACCAGCGCCCGGCGTTTTTGCGTCACGGCAATAACGGCATGATATAAATTATTTACGCCCACACCTTGAGCAAGGATATTTTATTTAATTACTAAACCCTGATTGGCGTCAGAGGGAATAATAATTAAGCCATATCCTGGACAGCCCGTTGCACCGCTTTGCTAGCCTGACTATTCAGGCAAAGCTCAACCCGGAGGTATTCTTGCTGATTAAACTCAAGAAAGAACGAACGCATAAGGAGGATCGTCGGCTTGCCCTCTGGCTGGCGACCTCGGCAGGTTTGCTTAACGCCATCGCCCTTGGGGCATTTGGCTTTTTCCCCTCTCACATGACCGGCAATACCTCACAATTATCCAGCGAAGTCTCCTCCACCGATCTGAGCGATGTGATTTTCTTTGGCTCGATTATTCTCTCTTTTGTCACCGGCGCCATCCTTGCTCGTCTTATTGTACTCTGGGGCATTATCCACAATATCAGGCTGGTTTTTTGCCAAATCCTTTTTGTCGAGGGGGTACTATTGACCGGCATCTCTCTCTACGAGATGTATTTCCACGCCCTCACGAGCAACCGCGAGATTATTATTTTTCTGTGCGGCCTGATGGGCATTCATAATTCAACCTCCACGCAGCTCTCCGGAGGGCGGGTGAGATCGACGCACATTACCGGCACGCTAACGGATGCAGGCATATCACTGGCCTCCGTGCTGGTGGCGATGCTTCGCAGGGATTACTCGAAGGATACCGCGGCACAAAAAAGTCAGCTGAAAACTCACTTAACCACCATTTTCTCGTTTATGAGCGGAGGGATTGCTGGGCTGCTGCTGTTCAGATGGATTGGGTTTAACGCCATGCTGGCGCTTGGGCTGCTGCTCGCGATTGTTGCCATTTTTTCTATCATTAGCATCTCGGTTCGCGTTCGCCGGGTTCGTGCCTCTATCTAAATAACGAACGACTCTCGGCGTAAGGGCGCCCTCTGATATGTGACACTGTCACTATTTAAAATTCGCTTTAGGACTATTCTGCCCGGCACGCAACCAGCCCTTACGCCATAAGGCTTTAATTAAGGTTGTCACTAATTTCATAGCGTTACTGATTTCCCCCCTTCGCTGGAACCCTTCCCAAACGCTTGCTATAGGTCAATTACCCCTGCCGAAACATGGCATAACAACAGGCAACCGGTGGTTGCTATAACGCATGCGCACAGGGAGACACACCGCAATGCACCCATTACTCAAACGCTCGCTGCTGTTTGTCGGCGCCATTCTCGTGGTCCTCGCCCTCCTCGTCTGGGGAATCGGGCTTGAGACAATCAAGGCGCGCCAGGTTGACCTGGTCTACCTCGGGCAACAGCACATGATTCTGGTTTTCTCGTCGATGTTTTTTGCCCTGCTGGTGGGCATTCCGGCCGGTATTCTGCTGAGCCGTCCGGCCGCGCGGGGCGTCGCCGAATACGTGATGCAAATCTTTAATGTCGGCAACACCCTGCCGCCGCTGGCCGTGCTGGCGCTGGCGATGGTGGTGATTGGTATCGGCGATACGCCCGCCATCATCGCCCTGTTCCTCGCCTCGCTGCTGCCGATTGTGCGCAATACCTACGCCGGGCTGTGCTCGGTCCCGTCGTCGCTGCTGGAAGCGGCAAACGGGATTGGGATGACCAAATGGCAGCGCCTGCGCCAGGTTGAGCTGCCCAACGCCTGGCCGGTTATTCTCTCGGGGATCCGCATCGCCACCGCCATTAACGTCGGTACCGCGCCGCTGGCGTTCCTGATTGGTGCCAGCAGCTACGGCGAGCTGATTTTCCCGGGCATTTACCTGAACGATTTCCCGACCCTGATCCTCGGTGCGGCGGCCACCGCCCTGTTCGCCCTGATCCTCGACACCCTGCTGGCGGCGCTGGGTCGCGTGATGAGTCCCCATCTCGCTCGATAACAATAACAAGGAGCTTTTATGAGACTGATATCCAGCCTGGCGGCGCTGTGTGCCGCGGCGCTGTTCACCGGCCAGGCGATGGCAGCCCCGCTGATTCTGGCGACCAAGAGCTTTACCGAACAGCACATTCTCTCGGCGATGACCGTACAGTACCTGCAAAAGAAAGGTTTTCAGGTTCAGCCAAAAACCAATATCGCCACGGTGATCTCCCGCAACGCGATGATCAACAAGCAGATTGATATGACCTGGGAGTACACCGGCACGTCGCTGATCATCTTCAACCACATCAACAAGCGCATGTCGCCGCAGGAGTCCTGGGAGACGGTGAAGCGCCTGGATGCGAAGCACGGTCTGGTGTGGCTCAAACCCGCCGACATGAACAACACCTACGCCTTCGCCATGCAGCGCAAGCGCGCCGAGGCGGAGCATATCAACACCATGTCGGAGATGGTGGCGAAAATTGAACAGGTTCGCAAAACCAACCCAGACAAAAACTGGCTGCTGGGCTTAGACCTTGAATTTGCCGGGCGCAGCGACGGCATGAAGCCACTGCAGGAGGCCTATAAGATGGATCTGGACCGTCCGCAAATCCGCCAGATGGACCCGGGTCTGGTCTATAACGCCGTGCGCGATGGCTTCGTCGACGCCGGGCTGGTTTATACCACCGACGGGCGCGTGAAGGGCTTTGATCTCAAAGTGCTGGAAGATGATAAAGGCTTCTTCCCGAGCTACGCGGTCACCCCGGTGGTGCGCAAGGACACCCTGGAGGCCAATCCCGGTCTGGAAGAGGCGCTCAATACCCTCTCGGCCCAGCTCAACAACGACGTTATCACCGAGCTGAACAAGAAGGTGGATATTGACCATCAGTCACCGCAGCAGGTCGCCCGCGATTTCCTGCGTAGCAAACAGCTGCTGTAGGAGGCGCTATGGATACCGTTCACTACATTCTGGACAACTGGGACTATCTGTTAACCCTGACGCTGCAGCATCTGTGGCTGGTGGCGCTGGCCGTGGGCTTAGCGATTATCATCGGCGTCCCGCTGGGCATTTTGATTGTGCGCCACAAGTGGCTGGCGACGCCGGTGCTGGGGATTGCCACCATCGTGTTGACCATCCCTTCCATTGCCCTGTTTGGCCTGATGATCCCGCTGTTTTCGCTGATCGGTCAGGGGATTGGCGCCCTGCCTGCAATCACGGCGGTGTTTCTCTACTCGCTGCTGCCGATCGTGCGTAACACCCACACGGCGCTCGACAGCCTGCCGCCGGGCCTGCGCGAAGCCGGACGCGGCATCGGCATGACGTTCTGGCAGCGTCTGCGCTGGGTGGAAATTCCGATGGCGCTGCCGGTGATTTTCGGCGGGATCCGCACCGCCGTGGTGATGAACATCGGCGTGATGGCGATTGCCGCCGTAATTGGCGCGGGCGGACTTGGCCTGCTGCTGCTTAACGGCATCGGCGGAAGCGATATTCGTATGTTGATTGCGGGCGCGCTGATGATCTGTCTTTTAGCGATTGTGCTCGACTGGCTGCTGCACCGTCTGCAGGTGGTTCTGACTCCAAAGGGGATTCGATAATGATAAAACTGGAAAACCTCACCAAACAATTTTCACAGAAGCACGGCCAGACCTTTAAGGCCGTCGATAACGTCAACCTGAATGTGCCCGAAGGGGAAATGTGCGTCCTGCTCGGCCCATCCGGCTGCGGGAAAACCACCACCCTGAAGATGATTAACCGTCTCATCACCCCAAGCAGCGGAAACATCCTGATTAACGGCGAGGACACCAACGGGATGGACACCGTGACCCTGCGCCGCAACATCGGCTACGTGATCCAGCAGATTGGCCTGTTCCCGAACATGACCATTGAAGAGAACATCACCGTCGTGCCGCGCATGCTGGGCTGGGATAAAGCGCGCTGCAAAGCCCGCGCCGAAGAGCTGATGGATATGGTGGCAATGGATCCGCACAAGTTCCTCCACCGTTATCCGCGCGAGATGTCCGGCGGCCAGCAGCAGCGTATTGGCGTTATTCGCGCCCTGGCGGCGGATCCTCCGGTACTGCTGATGGATGAACCCTTCGGTGCGGTGGACCCGATCAACCGTGAGGTGATCCAGAACCAGTTCCTCGAGATGCAGCGCAAGCTGAAAAAAACCGTCATGCTGGTGAGCCACGATATCGACGAAGCCCTGAAGCTCGGCGACCGCATTGCGGTCTTCCGACAGGGGAAAATCGTCCAGTGCGCCAGCCCGGACGAGCTGCTGGCGAAACCGGCGAACGAATTTGTCGGCTCGTTTGTCGGTCAGGACCGCACGCTGAAGCGCCTGCTGCTGGTCTCGGCGGGAGATGTCACCGACCAGCAGCCTACTATTACGGTGCGAGGCTCTACCCCGCTTACTGACGCGTTTGCCACCATGGACGATAATGATATTCGCGCGATTACCGTGGTTGACGAGCACGGCAAGCCGCTGGGCTTTGTGAAGCGTCGCGAAGCGCGTAACGCCAGCGGGACCTGCGCCGACATCCTGCATCCGTTCCGCATGACCGGCAAAGCCGAAGACAACCTGCGCGTGGTGCTATCACGCCTGTATGAGAGCAACACCAGTTGGATGCCGATCGTGGATGAGGACGGGCGCTACAACGGCGAGATTTCGCAGGATTATATTGCCGAGTATCTGAGTTCAGGGCGTACGCGCCGGGCGCTGAATATTCATAGCGACAGTTAATTTTTCCAGCCGGGCATCGCCCGGCTTTTTCGCACGCATACCTTTTGCTAACCCCACGATTTCCCGCCACAATATTGTATCGTCCCCGTTTATTCGCGACCCATGCAACGTCTTCATACGTACCCCGACATCCGCGCAATGTTTCGCCGACTCCTGATTGCAACCGTCACCGGCGTGCTGGCCGCGCTGGCCGTTGCGGTGTTCCGCCACAGCATGTACCTGCTGGAGTGGCTGCTTCTGAGCAACGACAGCGGCAGCCTGGTGAATGCCGCCGCGTCGCTCTCCCCCTGGAGGCGCGCGCTGACGCCCGCGCTGGGCGGGCTGGCTGCCGGGCTGTTGCTCTGGGGATGGCAGCGCCTGACTGCCCAGCGGCCTCATGCCCCCACCGATTATATGGAAGCGCTGGAGACCGGCGACGGTCAGTTTGACTACGGCGCGAGCCTCGTTAAATCTCTTGCTTCGCTGCTGGTCGTTGCCAGCGGAAGCGCCATCGGCCGCGAAGGGGCCATGATCCTGCTTGCCGCCCTCGCCGCCTCCTTTTTTGCCCGGCGCTTTACGCCCAAATCGGAATGGAAGCTTTGGATCGCCTGTGGCGCCGCCGCCGGGATGGCCAGCGCCTACCATGCTCCGTTAGCGGGAAGCCTGTTCATTGCAGAGATTCTGTTTGGCACGCTGATGCTGGCCTCGCTCGGCCCCGTGGTGATTGCGGCGGTGGTGGCGCTTCTTACGACGCAACTCCTGGCACCGGGTGCCGGCACGCTCTACGCGGTCCATTTAAGCGGCATACTCACCGCGGCCGATTATGCCCTGCTGGTTGCGATAGGGCTGCTGGCGGGTCTTTGCGGACCGCTCCTGATGTGGCTGATGGCGTTCAGCCACGGACTGTTCCTGCGTCTCAGGCTTTCGCCGCCGTGGCAGCTGGCGCTCGGCGGCTTGATTGTCGGGCTGCTTTCACTTTTGACGCCGAAGGTTTGGGGGAACGGCTACAGCGTGGTTCAGGCTTTTCTGCTCGCCCCGCCGCTGCTGTCGGTGATTGCCGGCGTGTTCATCTGTAAATTGCTGGCGGTGCTGGCAAGCAGCGGTTCGGGTGCGCCGGGCGGGGTATTTACGCCAACGCTGTTTGTCGGTATGGCTACGGGGATGCTGTTCGCGCAGCTTTTCGCGCTGTGGCTGCCGGGTTCTGAGACGGCCATGTTGCTGGGGCTGGCCGGGATGGCAACGCTGCTCGCTGCGACCACGCATGCACCCATTATGTCGGCGCTGATGGTCTGTGAAATGACCGGGCAGTATTTTTTACTGCCCGGTTTACTGGTCGCCTGCGTGATAGCGTCCGTACTGTCGCGGACGTTACGCCACGACTCGATCTACGGTCAACACGCCACCGAGGGCAGAGAGATCGATGTACTGCGCTAGCTCGCGCTGCTCGGCGCGAGGCAGATAAGGCAGCTCGCCCACCAGCGGGCCAGGCAGTTTGGTGCTCAGTACGTCGATGATCTCCGCGTAGTGCGCGAGGCCTGGATTAATACGGTTTGCCACCCAGCCAGCCAGCGGCAGGCCGTCATTGGCAATCGCCTGCGCCGTCAGCAGCGCGTGGTTGATACACCCTTCCTGGATCCCCACCACCATCACTACCGGCAGCTGCTCCTGCACGACCCATTCAGACAGCGGGCGTAAATCATTCATCAGGCTGCGCCAGCCGCCCGTTCCTTCGACGACTACGTGATCGACCTGCTCACTCAGGTTCGCCAGCCCGTCGGATAACAGGGAATAATTGATCGGGCCGCTGTGCGCCACGCTGCTTTCATCTTCGCTTAACGCAATGGGATTGACCGCGTGGTAAGGCAGTTCCAGTGACGAGACGCTTTGCAGCACCAGGGCGTCTTTATTTCGCAATCCCTCTGGCGTCTCTTTACTCCCTTTTGCGACCGGTTTGTACCCAGCGACGCGTTTACCGCTTGCTGTCAGAGCCTGCAGCAATGCGCGGGATACAACGGTCTTGCCGACAGAGGTATCTGTACCAGTAACAAAGAAACGCTTAAGCATGACTCACTCCACCTCTTGGGTATGCTTCGAAAATATCAACCAGGTAAATAATTCAGTGGAGGAAGTCTACGGGATGCGTGCGCTACCCGGCTTGAGATAGCGCAATTTTTCTTACATCTGCGGAAAAGAGTTAACCCTGTAACAGGCGGATAAGCAGCGAGCCGTTGTACATGGCATCTTTGACCAGCGCCGCGCCGGCCATTGTGCCCTGGTTGGAAAACTGGGTACTTTCTACCGCAATATTTCTGCTGTAGGCGGGAAGCGACTGCTGCTGAATACAGGCCGTAATCGCCGGAAAAAGGATCTCCGCCGCCTGGCTGAGCGGTGAGCCGATCAGGATTTTTTGCGGATTGAAGAGGTTCACCATAATCGCCAGAATGCGGCCTACGTTATTCCCCACCCCGGTAATAATGTCCTTCGCCAGCAGATCCCCCTGACGCGCGGCGGCGCAAAGGGAATCCACCGTTAAGGGTTGGCCGTGAAGCGAGGAGCTCATGGACTGACTGAGCCTCACCTGCGCCAGTTCGAGCACGCTTTCCACGCTGGCGATCGTCTCCAGACAGCCATGGTTCCCGCAGTAGCAGCGTTTACCGTACGGGTCGACCTGGGTATGGCCAATTTCCACCAGGCTGCTGCTCCCGGCGTGGAGAAGCCGTCCATCGGTGATCACCCCCGCCCCGACGTTATGGTCGATGACCACCTGAATGACATCCCGCGCACCGCGCGACGCGCCAAACAGCGCTTCCGCCATCGTCCAGGCGCTGATGTCGTGCTGAATATAGACCGGCACGCCGGTATGGTTTTCCAGCACTTCGCCCAGCGGCATCTCTTTAACATCGTCGTAAAACGGCATGCGGTGAACAATACCATTTTCGGTATCAATAATGCCGGGCATGGTGATGGCAATCGCCGTTAAGCGTTCAAGCCGCTGCTGATGGCGAATAAAGAAGCGATCGATATGGGAGACAATCGCATCGAGAAGCGGTTCCTCGGCGTTGAGCGGCAGTTCAAGGCGGTCTTCCACCACCAGCTTGCTGCTGAGATCGCGCAGCGCAAGGAAGATCTCTCCGCGGCTGATGCGCAGCGAGAGGTAGTGCCAGGCTTCCGTCTCGACCACCAGGCCGACCGCCGGACGACCACGGCTGCCCGGCTCCTGAATTTCCGTCTCCTGGACCAGGTGCGCTTCCAGCATTTCGCGGACAATTTTGGTGATACTGGCAGGTGCCAGCTGTGCCAGGCGCGACAGATCGATACGCGAAACCGGACCAAGCTGATCAATCAGGCGATACACCGCGCCAGCGTTGGTCTGCTTAATCTGATCAATATGCCCTGGCTGACTATCAGCAACCACCTCGTACTCCCTTATTTTCGAGCTTCGAAATAAACTGTTGGCTATGGTGAAGCACTTCCATGGGTGTCGTCAAATATTTACTTAGCCTTGTGATTTACCGCACATTTTTACCCGTTTTCCAGGGAAATATCAGACCGCGGAAGCCTGGATTAACCGCTGTTTGAAGCGCTGGGCAGCATGACTCTGTTCGCGATGTTTTGACCACACCAGCCACATCTCCGAAACGGCATCCTCCTCGGCGATAGCAACCCAGCGCATCTCGCGCAGCTGTACCCGCTTAAAGGAGGCCGGGAGTATCGACACGCCCAGCCCGGCGGCGACCAGGCCGATAATGGTCATCGCCTCTCCCACTTCCTGGGTAATGACCGGCGCCAGATCGTAGCGGCGCATCAGCCCCAGAATATCGTCATACAGGCCCGTCCCGACCTGCGGGTCAAAAAAGACAAACGGCTCTTTTGCCAGCTCCGCCAGCGAAACCGCCGGACGCGACGCCAGCGGGTGATCGTTCGGGATCATGGCCATCAGCGGTTCGCGCAGGATAACCTCCCACGCCAGCGTGTCCGGCAGCTGGGTATTACGCATCAGCCCCAGATCGAGCGCACCTTCGTTAAGCGGCGCAATCTGCTCGCGGGTATTAATTTCGCGCGTCTGAATATGCACGTCCGGAAAATGACGGCGGAATGACGAAAGCGTCTGCGAGACGGCGCTGATAAACGGCGCGGACGAGGTAAACCCGATGCGCAGCTCTCCGGCTTCCCCAAGATAGAGCCGTTCCGCCCGGGCAGCGGCGTCGTCGACCATGCTCAGAATTTGTCGGCTGTCGATCAGAAACTGCTTACCCGCTGCCGTCAGGCTCACGCTGCGGTTGGTGCGGGCCAGAAGACGCGCCCCGACCTGCTGTTCGAGGATTTGAATCTGCTGGCTTAAGGGCGGCTGAGAAATGTTCAGCCGTGCCGCCGCGCGGCCAAAATGCAGCTCTTCGGCGACGGCGACAAAGTAGCGAAGATGACGCAGCTCGATATTCATATTTATAAAGTATCATTTGAGATTATTAATATATTAGACAGAATATTTACATTTTCCTACCCTAAACGTGTGGTCATACCCGTCACCAGAAATCACGGGGATGTTTAAGCAAGGAAACTGTGTGAGTCGTACATCTACCATTGATATCGAGCCGGCCAGAGATATTAATGATTTGCCTGTAGCATCGCAGCCGGTTCAGTTCATCAAACGTGGTACCCCCCAGTTTATGCGCGTCACGCTGGCGCTCTTTTCCGCCGGTCTGGCAACGTTTGCCCTGCTCTACTGCGTTCAGCCGATTCTGCCCGTTCTCTCCCATGAGTTTGGCGTATCGCCTGCCAGCAGCAGCGTTTCACTCTCTATTTCTACCGGCATGCTGGCGATTGGCCTGCTCTTTACCGGGCCGCTGTCCGACGCCATTGGCCGTAAACAGGTGATGGTAACCGCCCTGATGCTGGCCTCGGTCTGTACGTTACTCTCGACAATGATGACCAGCTGGCACGGCATTTTGATGATGCGCGCGCTGATCGGGCTCTCGCTCAGCGGCGTGGCGGCAGTCGGGATGACCTATCTCAGCGAGGAGATCCACCCGAGCTTCGTCGCCTTTTCGATGGGGCTGTACATCAGCGGGAACTCGATTGGCGGCATGAGCGGGCGTCTGCTGAGCGGGGTATTCACGGACTTCTTTAGCTGGCGCATTGCGCTGGCGGTGATCGGGTGTTTTGCGCTGGCATCGGCCCTGATGTTCTGGAAAATCCTGCCGGAATCGCGCCATTTTCGCCCGACGTCTCTGCGCCCGAAAACGCTGTTTATCAACTTCCGCCTGCACTGGCGTGACAAAGGTTTACCGCGACTGTTTCTGATGGGATTCCTGCTGATGGGTTCCTTCGTGACGCTGTTTAACTATATTGGCTACCGGCTGATGCTCTCGCCGTGGCATCTGAATCAGGCCGTTGTGGGTTTGCTTTCCGTGGCCTATCTCACCGGTACGTGGAGCTCGCCGAAAGCCGGGGCGATGACGGCACGCTTTGGCCGCGGGCCGGTGATGCTGGTGTTTACCGCGGTGATGCTGCTCGGCCTGCTGCTGACGCTTTTCTCTTCCCTGTGGCTTATCTTTGCCGGGATGCTGCTCTTCTCCGCAGGCTTCTTCGCCGCTCACTCCGTCGCCAGCAGCTGGATTGGCCCGCGCGCGCGTCGCGCCAAAGGCCAGGCATCGTCGCTGTATCTGTTTAGCTATTATCTGGGCTCAAGCATCGCCGGGACGCTGGGCGGCGTGTTCTGGCATCACTACGGCTGGAACGGCGTGGGCGGATTTATCGCGCTGATGCTCTGTGCCGCACTGCTGGTGGGCGCAAGCCTTCATAAATGCCTGAGATAATCATCCTGCGGGCTGATGCCCGATCCAGATAAACGGCACCAGCTTACTGGTGCCGTTTCACGTTCAGGAATCCCAGGCCTGCTCTATCTTACCGGCTTCAAACTGCGGAGGCGGTTTTCGGAAGCGGCGCGTGAGCCAGGTCAGGTAAAGGACACCCAGTGCCGCCCAGATGAGGCCAAGCGTCAGGGACGTCGCTTCGAGGTTTACCCACAGCACGCCGACCGTTGCGGCACCAATGAGTGGCAGCAGGAAATAGTGGAGCCGATCTTTCCACGTTTTGTTCAGCCCCTTACGCCGCCAGAAATGGTTGTACACCGAGAGATTAACAAACGTAAACGCCACCAGCGCGCCAAAGTTGATCAGCGCCGTCGCGGTCACCAGATCAAAGTACAGGGCCGACAGCGCCACTATCCCTACCATAATCACGTTCAGGGCCGGAGTGCGCCATTTCGGATGCACGTAGCCAAACACCCGCTCAGGAAAGACGTTGTCACGCCCCATCACATACAATAAGCGTGAGACGCTGGCGTGCGAGGCCAGGCCTGAAGCGAGCGTATTCACAAACGTGGTGCACAGAAACACCGACTGGAAGAGCTTGCCGCCCACGTACAGCGCAATTTCCGGCAGCGCGGCGTCCGGGTTCTTGAAGCGCGCGATCGTCGGGAAAAAGAGCTGCATGAAAAACGAGGCAACAATAAATATCAGCCCGCCATACAGTGCGGTCAGGAAAATGGCTTTGGGAATAACCCGCGCCGCATTTGGCGTCTCTTCCGACAGCGTGGTGACTGCGTCAAAGCCGAGGAAAGAGAAGCAGACGATAGTCGCGCCGGTAATGATAGGAAGCAGGTGCGCGTTCTCGCTGATAAACGGCTGGAGCGACCAGACGGTGCCAACCCCCTCCCCCTTGTGCAGTCCATGCACTACCAGTATGACAAAGACCACCATGATGGCGACCTGCACCAGCACAAACAGAGTGTTAAAGTTGGCGACCAGGTTAACGCTTTTCAGGTTCGCCAGCGTCAGGATCGTCACAAACCCCACCACCCAGACCCAGGGCGGGACTTCAGGGAACAACGCGGAAAGGTAGATCTTCGCCAGCAGCACGTTGATCATCGGCAGGAAGAGATAGTCCAGCAGCGATGACCAGCCAACCATAAAGCCTAAGTGAGGGCCGATCGATTTCTGCGTGTAGGTATACGCGGAGCCCGCTTCCGGGAACTGTCGTACCAGTTTGCCGTAGCTGATGGCGGTAAACATGACGCCCGCCAGCGCCAGCAGATACGAGGCGGGCACGTGGCCATTGCTGATACCGGACACAATGCCGAAGGTATCAAACACGGTCATGGGAGTGAGGTAAGCCAGCCCCATCATGACCACCTGCCAGAGCTTGAGGGAACTGCGCAGCCGGGTTCTTCCGGCCATGCGCGGCGAGTCAAGAGAGGTGTTAGTCGCCATAAACCATCCCCCCCATGCTTACCGTGGTTTGCAATCGCGTTGACCGTAACGCAAACCTGCTTAGCAAAGGGGGAAGTTGTAAAGAACATACGCGATCGTACCAGCGCAGCGTCTCTCGCTCGCACTCACAGCAGGCGCCTGACTGGCCCCCTTCGCCCTGCGGATAGTTGAACATCTGCATCATTTCCTACCTCGTCACACAGTGTCGTTAAGAAAGTCCCTGTGCCGCCTGCGCTCCATAACGCGACTCCCGGGAGATAGCTGGCGTGCCAGCGAACGTTTCGGCCAGGCTCCGCGCAGGCCGTTTGGTGATACGTATGCGATGAAACAAAGCGGCCCCTAACCGGGGCTCGTCATCAGGCGTTTTTCAGCATCCACTCAATTTCTGTTTCGGTAATCAGGCGTTCAAACTGCAGTAATTCATCATTTTTGCAGGCGTGATAGACGTGGCAGAAACGTTCGCCCAGCCGCTCGCGAAGGCTATCGTTTTGCATAAATTCCCACAGCGCATCGCTCTGACGAATCGGGAACGGCAGTCCGTCCTGCTCCAGACCGTTACCTTCCACTTCTTCCTGCAGGGGTAAATCGTTATCCAGCCCGTGCAGAATGCCGGCAAAAATCGCCGCCATCACCAGATACGGGTTCGCGTCTGCTCCCGCCACCCGGTACTCGACCCGATGGTTATGGCGATCGCCGCAGGGGATACGCAGGGCAACGGTGCGATTATTGTGTCCCCATGACGCCTGTGTCGGTACGTACATTCCCGGCTGGAAGCGGCGGTAGGAGTTGACGTTCGGCGCCAGCAGCGCCATGGACGCTGGCATCAGATCGATCATCCCGGCCAGCGCGCGTTTCAGCAGCGCGGAATCCTCGCCGCTGGCGTCTGCGAGCACGTTTTCGCCTCGGTTGTTTTGCATGCTGATGTGGATATGCATCCCGCTGCCCGCATGCTCTTCATACGGCTTTGCCATAAACGTGGCGTGCATCTTATGTTTTTCCGCCATCTGCCTGACGAGACGTTTTAGCGCCAGCGCATCATCGCAGGCATCAAGCACGTTTTCCGTATGGTGCAGGTTTATCTCAAACTGGCCCGGGGAGGCCTCAGCCACGGCCCCGTCGGCGGGGATGAGCTGCAGCTGCGCCAGTTCGTCAATGTCGTTCAGCACGTCAGCAAAGTGGTTCAGGTTATCAACCGAGTAGACCTGACTCTGCGTGTTACGTACGTCGGTACCCGGCGCGCAGGGTGGCTGCAGATAGCCGTCGGCATCGCGCTTACGGTCAAGTAAATAGAACTCCAGCTCTACCGCTACCACGGGGAACAGACCGCGCTGGCGCAGCTGCTGCCAGAGTCGGTTGAGTACGTTCCGCGGCTCAACGTCAAAGGGAGCGCCATCTTCATCGACCATGGTGAGCTGCACCTGACCAATGTATTCCGGGTCGGCGGCGGACGGCGTCAGGGTACCCGGTACCGGCACGCAGATACAGTCCGGCTCGCCGAGCTCCTGCCCCAGGCCCGCCTCTTCCACGACGTTACCCAAAATGTCCATGGCGAAAACCGATGCCGGGAAATAGCAGCCTTTTTCAAGCTTGCTCAGTCCGGCAACCGGGATGCGCTTGCCGCGAAAACAGCCGTTCAGGTCGGTCAGGAGGACATCAATAAACTGGGTGTCAGGATACTTTTCTAAATAGCGCTTCACTTCCTGCGTAAAGGCGCTGCCCCGCCTCTCATCCGTGTGCTGCACAAAGTTCTCAACTTCTACGATATTGGTTTCCATGATTTACCACCGTTTTTGGGATTTGCGTTCGCTGCTCTGGACTGTCAAATATAATGTCCACCTTATCGAATCTGTATGCAAACAAATTGTTTGTCAAATGTTAAATTAAGTTTGCAAAAGGCAGATCCCGTTGCTAGATTGAGAAAATATTGAACGAAAAGGCCGTTTCACAGGCGAGAATGGCCTAAATTTAGTCCACTTTGTGAGGGCGATCATGGAAAATATAATGAACAAGCCAGTTATTGGCGTAGTGATGTGCAGAAACAGGCTTAAGGGTCATGAGACCCAGACCCTGCAAGAAAAGTACCTGAATGCCATTATTAACGCGGGGGGCTTACCGATTGCCTTACCCCATGCGCTGGCAGAGCCAGAGCTACTTACCGCTCTGCTGCCAACCCTGGACGGGATTTACCTGCCGGGCAGCCCAAGTAACGTGCAGCCGCACCTTTATGGTGAAAACGGCGATGAGCCTGACGCCGATCCCGGGCGAGATCTTCTGAGTATGGCGCTGATTGCCGCCGCGCTCGAAAGGCGCATCCCCATTTTCGCCATCTGCCGGGGGCTGCAGGAGCTGGTTGTTGCGACGGGAGGGACGTTGTATCGCCGCCTGTTCGAGCAGAACGACCTGCTTGAACACCGGGAAGATCCTGAACTGCCGGTTGAGCTACAATACGCCCCTTCTCATGAGGTTCAGGTTCAGGAGGGAGGACTGCTGTCTCAATTAATACCTGGCTGTAACACATTTTGGGTAAACTCGTTACACGGGCAAGGTGCACGAACGTTAGGACCACGGCTTCGCGTGGAGGCCCGTTCGACGGACGGGCTGGTCGAAGCGGTCAGCGTTCATGACCACCCTTTTGCCCTCGGCGTGCAATGGCACCCCGAATGGAACAGCAGCGAGTACGCCCTCTCACGTATGTTGTTTGATGGTTTTATCACCGCCTGTCAAAGCCACATTGCCGAGAAGCAACGGCTTTGACCACTACCGTAAAGGAAATGCAACTATGAGCGATGACGGACTGGCGCCAGGGAAACGTCTGTCTGAGATCCGCCAGCAATTGGGTCTCTCGCAGCGGCGTGCCGCCGAACTGTCTGGGTTAACACACAGTGCCATCAGCACCATTGAGCAGGACAAAGTGAGTCCTGCCATCAGTACGCTGCAAAAGCTGCTGAAAGTCTATGGGCTGTCGCTCTCGGAATTCTTTTCGGAACCGGAAAAACCTGATGAACCGCAGGTGGTTATTAATCAGGAAGACCTTATCGAAATAGGCAGTCAGGGGGTTTCGATGAAGCTGGTTCATAACGGAAATCCGAACCGTACGCTGGCGATGATTTTTGAAACTTACCAGCCTGGAACCACGACCGGAGAGAGGATCAAACATCAGGGTGAGGAGATCGGTACGATACTGGAAGGTGAAATAGTGCTGACCATTAATGGCCAGCCTTATCACCTGGTTGCGGGGCAGAGCTATGCCATCAATACCGGCATACCGCACAGCTTCAGCAATACCTCGGCAGGCATCTGCCGCATTATCAGTGCCCACACCCCCACCACGTTCTAATTACCACTCAGTCCCGGCGTAAGCGCGCTTACGCCGGGACAAATAAAAACGATCAATGTCGGCATTCAACGGGTTAATTCTCGGGATGCCCCACGGCTTCGTATTGCCTGAAACGGCCATGCCTTTATTTATCTGATTGCGAAAGAAAGGAGTGAATATGCATTTTCAGCACCTGACTTACTGGCAGGATAAAGCAAAAAACAGCGCCATTGAGACCCGGTTATTTATTAACGGTGCCTATTGTGACGCCGCCGATAATGCCACGTTTGAAACCGTCAATCCCGCGACCCAACAGACGCTGGCGAACGTGGCCCGGGGCAAGCAGGCGGACGTGAACCGCGCGGTTCAGGCCGCACGTGAGGTATTTGAACGCGGCGACTGGTCACAGGCGTCTCCGGCCCAGCGCAAGGCCGTGCTCAATAAGCTCGCCGATTTAATGGAACGCCACGGCGAAGAGCTGGCCTTACTGGAAACGCTGGACACCGGTAAACCCATCCGCCACAGCCTGCGCGACGATATTCCCGGCGCGGCTCGCGCCATTCGCTGGTACGCCGAAGCGGCGGATAAAGTCTACGGCGAAGTGGCGCCTACGGGTCCGGGCGAGCTGGCGATGATCGTGCGCGAGCCGATCGGGGTTGTCGCGGCCATCGTCCCCTGGAACTTCCCGCTGCTGCTGGCCTGCTGGAAGCTGGGCCCGGCGCTGATCGCGGGCAATAGCGTGGTATTAAAACCGTCGGAGAAATCACCGCTCACCGCCCTGCGCCTGGCCGGGCTGGCGAAAGAGGCGGGCCTGCCGGACGGTGTGCTGAATGTGATAAGCGGTTACGGCCACGAGGCGGGCCAGGCGCTGGCACTGCATCCGGAGGTCGAAGTGCTGACGTTTACCGGCTCTACCCGTACCGGCAAGCAGCTGTTGAAGGACGCGGGAGAAAGCAACTTGAAGCGCGTCTGGCTGGAGGCAGGCGGCAAGAGCGCCAACATTATCTTTGCCGACTGTCCGGACATGGACAAGGCCGTGAGCGCGACCGCCGCCGGGATTTTTTACAACCAGGGGCAAGTCTGTATCGCCGGTACCCGCCTGCTGCTCGAAGACAGCATCGCCGATGACTTCCTGGCAAGGCTGAAAGCGCAGGCCCGTCACTGGCAGCCGGGCGATCCGCTCGACCCCGACAGCACGATGGGCATGCTCATCGACGCTGCGCACGCCGATACCGTCCACACGTTTATTCGCGAGGGAACCCGGAAAGGTACGCTGCTGCTGGACGGGCGGGAACAATCATGGCCTTCCGCAGTCGGTCCCACCATTTTTGTCGACATCGACCCTGCCTCCCCGCTGTGCCGGGAAGAGATTTTCGGGCCGGTGCTGGTCGTCACCCGTTTTAAAACCGAAGAGGAAGCCTTAACGCTGGCCAACGACAGTGAATACGGGCTTGGCGCGGCGGTATGGACCCGCGATCTCTCTCGCGCGCACCGCATGAGCCGCCGCCTGAAAGCCGGCTCGGTCTTCGTCAATAACTATAACGACGGTGACATGACCGTACCCTTTGGCGGCTATAAGCAGAGCGGCAACGGTCGCGATAAGTCCCTGCACGCGCTGGAAAAATTTACCGAACTGAAAACCATCTGGATTGCCCTGGAGCCTCAATCATGACCGAACATACCACCAGCTACTACGCGGCCAGCGCGAACGCTTACGAACCTTTCCCGACGCTTAACGAGTCGATCAGCTGTGACGTGTGCGTGGTGGGCGGCGGCTATACCGGCCTCTCCTCCGCGCTGCATCTTTCTGAAATGGGCTACGACGTGGTACTCCTTGAAGGGGCGCGCATCGGCTTCGGCGCCAGCGGACGCAACGGCGGCCAGCTGGTTAACTCCTACAGCCGCGATATCGACGTGATCGAGAAAAACTACGGACCCGATGCTGCCAAAGTGCTCGGGAGCATGATGTTTGAAGGCGGGGAGATCATCCGGGAGCGTATCCAGCGCTATCAGATCCAGTGCGACTATCGTCCCGGCGGGCTGTTTGTGGCGCTAAACCATAAGCAGCTGGAGACGCTGGAGGAGCAAAAGGCCAACTGGGAACGTTACGGCAACACCCAGCTGGAACTGCTGGACGCCAGCGCCATCCGCCGGGAAGTCGACAGCGACCGCTATACCGGTGCGCTGCTGGACCGCAGCGGGGGGCACATTCATCCGCTGAACCTGGCGATCGGCGAAGCGGACGCCATTCGCCTGAACGGTGGGCGTGTATATGAACAGTCTCCGGTGACCGCCATTCAGCACACCAGCCCGGCAGTAGTAAGCACGCAGCATGGCCAGGTCACGGCCCGCTACGTGATCGTCGCCGGGAATGCCTATCTGGGCGATAAGATAGAACCGGAGCTGGCAAAACGCAGCATGCCCTGCGGCACCCAGGTGGTGACCACCGCTCCGCTGCCGGAGGAGGTCGCCCGCACGCTGATCCCCAATAACTACTGCGTGGAAGATTGTAACTACCTGCTGGATTACTACCGTCTCACCGCCGACAACCGGCTGCTGTACGGCGGTGGCGTCGTCTATGGCGCGCGCGATCCGGACGATGTCGAACGCCTGGTGATGCCAAAGCTGCTCAAAACCTTCCCTCAGCTGGCAGGCGTCAAAATCGACTACCGCTGGACGGGCAACTTCCTGCTGACCCTGTCCCGTATGCCGCAGTTTGGTCGTCTGGATAAAAACATCTATTACATGCAGGGCTACAGCGGCCACGGCGTGACCTGCACTCACCTGGCCGGACGGCTGATCTCGGAACTGTTGCGCGGTGACGCTGAGCGCTTTGATGCGTTTGCCAACCTCCCGCACTACCCCTTCCCGGGCGGCCGCAGCCTGCGGATTCCATTCACGGCGATGGGCGCGGCGTACTACAGCCTGCGCGATCGTCTTGGCGTATGATCGTTTCGACAAAAGGGTATCTGACATGAGTAACCAGAAATTTCATCAGCGCAGACTTTCTGCCACCCCGCGCGGCGTAGGCGTAATGTGCAATTTCTTTGCCCGCACGGCGGAGAATGCCACCCTCACCGACGTGGAAGGCAACGACTATATTGATTTCGCCGCCGGGATCGCGGTGCTGAATACCGGCCATCGTCATCCTGAACTGGTGGACGCAGTGGAAAAACAGCTTCACCAGTTCACCCACACGGCCTACCAGATTGTGCCGTATGAAAGCTACGTTTCATTAGCCGAAAAACTTAACGAGCTGGCCCCGGTGCAGGGCCCGGCCAAAACGGCGTTCTTCACCACGGGCGCGGAAGCGGTGGAAAACGCCATTAAAATCGCCCGGGCCCACACCGGCAGACCGGGCGTGATTGCCTTCGGGGGAGGCTTCCACGGCCGAACCTATATGACCATGGCCTTAACCGGCAAGGTCGCGCCCTATAAGCTGGGATTTGGCCCCTTCCCGGGGTCGGTTTATCACGTGCCGTATCCCTCCGAACTGCACGGCATCACGACGCAGGATGCCATCACGGCGATAGAACGCCTGTTCAAAGCGGACATTGAGGCGAAACAGGTGGCGGCGATTATTTTTGAACCCATTCAGGGTGAAGGCGGATTCAACGTCGCCCCGCCAGAGCTGGTGGCCGCCATCCGCCGAATCTGTGATGAGCACGGGATCGTGATGATTGCCGACGAAGTGCAGAGCGGCTTCGCCCGTACGGGTAAACTGTTTGCCATGGAACACTACGCGGACAAGCCCGACCTGATGACGATGGCGAAAAGCCTGGCAGGCGGAATGCCGCTGTCTGGCGTGGTGGGTCGCGCCGAAATCATGGACGCGCCGGCTCCCGGCGGTCTGGGGGGGACCTATGCAGGCAACCCGCTTGCGGTGGCCGCCGCGCACGCGGTGCTGAAGATTATCGACAACGAGTCACTGTGCGCCCGCGCCTGTCATCTGGGGGATCGACTGAAAGCCACGCTGGAGGAGATTCAGGGCACCTTCCCTGCGCTCGTGGCGATAAGGGGGAGAGGATCGATGATTGCGGCGGAGTTTTTTGATCCCGAGAGCCGTGAGCCTTCGGCCGCCATCGCGCAGGCGATACAGCAAAAGGCGCTCGCCCAGGGCCTGCTGTTATTGATCTGCGGCCAGTACGGCAACGTGATCCGCTTCCTTTATCCGCTGACCATTCCGGATGCTCAGTTCAACCAGGCGCTGGCGATCCTGCAACAGGTTATGCGCGATAAGTCCTGAGTGCCCACCGAAAACCCTCTCCCGGCATTCCGGAGACGGTTTCAACGGAGGAGATCGGCATAGATTTCCTCCGTGTGGGAAATGTTGGGGAATTTGGTCTGTTTCATTGTATGCTCCCTGAAACACATCCCTGGCAAGAGGAAATAAGAATTGCAAAAAACATCCGCCTATCAGTCACTTGTGAAAACCTTCCAGCGCCTCTCTCGCTTCTCGCATCTCTCCTCCATCGCCAGCTGGGACATGTTCACCATGATGCCGCCAGGCGGCAGCGCCGCGCGCGGTGAAGCGCTGGCAGAGATGAGCGTCCTGCAACATCAGATCCTGACCGATAAAAAAGTCGGCGACCTGTTAGCGGCCGCAGCAGGGGAAGATCTGAATGACGTCGAACAGGCCAACCTGCGTGAAATGACGAGACAGTATCAGCAGGCTACCCTGCTGCCGGAATCGCTGGTGGAAGCCAAATCTCTCGCGGGCAGCAGGTGCGAGCACGCCTGGCGTACGCAGCGTCCCGCGAACGACTGGCAGGGCTTTTCCGCCAACCTGAAAGAAGTGGTGAAACTCAGCCGTGAAGAAGCCCGCCTGCGCGCAGAAGCCAAAGGCTGTACGCCGTACGACGCGCTGCTGGATATTTTTGAACCGGACATGACCAGCGCGCGCCTGGACGTGCTGTTTGGTGATATGAAAACCTGGCTGCCAGACCTGCTGACAAGCGCGGTGGAGAAACAGGCTCAGCGGTCGTTCGTTCCGCCGCAGGGCCCCTTCCCGACGGCAACCCAGCGCGAACTGGGTCTGGAAGCCATGAAGATGCTCGGCTTCGATTTCAACGGCGGTCGCCTGGACGTGAGCGCGCACCCGTTCTGCGGCGGCGTACCGGAAGACGTGCGCATTACCACGCGCTATGATGAGGACGAGCTGCTCAGCGCGCTATTTGGCGTGATCCACGAAACCGGACACGCGCGCTACGAACAAAACCTGCCGCGCGCGTGGGCAGGACAGCCGATTGCGCTGGCCCGCTCAACCGCGATCCACGAATCCCAGAGCCTGTTCTTTGAGATGCAACTGGGACGCAGTGAAGCCTTCCTCAAACATCTTCTCCCTGCGGTGCACGCCCGCTTTGGCAGCCAGGCGGCGTTCAGCGAAGAGAACTTTATTGCCTGGAACCAGCGCGTGAAGCCAGGCTATATCCGCGTCGATGCCGACGAAGTGAGCTACCCGGCACACGTGGTGCTGCGCTATGAGATTGAGCGCGCGCTGATCAACGGCGAGATTGAGGTGGACGATATCCCCGCCCTGTGGGATGAAAAAATGCAGGCCTGGCTCGGGTTGTCTACCAAAGACAACTACCGCAACGGCTGTATGCAGGATATCCACTGGACCGACGGCGGTTTCGGCTACTTCCCCTCCTATACGCTGGGGGCCATGTATGCCGCACAGCTGTTCCACGCCGCAAAAACGGCGCTTCCGGGTCTGCAGGCCTCCATCGCTGAGGGCGATTTTTCCGCCCTCTTTGAGTGGCTGCGTCAGAACATCTGGCAGCACGGTAGCCGCTTTAGCACGTCGCAGTTAATCACCCAGGCGACGGGGGAAGATCTGAATATCCGCTACTTCCGCGAACACCTGACCTCACGCTACCTGTAATGATAAGGCCGGGGTTCTGCCCCGGCCTTGTACATATGGTTACACGCGGATACCAATCACTCACGGAAACCCCGAATTTACAGGGATATAGTTATTTCAACGGCCCCGCAGTGGGGTTAAATGAAAAACCAAATTCGAGGGTATGAACATGAAAAAAGTATTAGCTCTGGTTGTTGCCGCTGCTATGGGTCTGTCTTCTGCTGCGTTTGCTGCTGAAACCACTGCTGCACCAGCTGCTGCAGCGCCTGCTGCAACGACCACCGCGGCGCCAGCAAAAACCGTGCATCACAAGAAACACCACAAAGCCGCTAAACCGGCTGCAGAGCAAAAAGCGCAGGCAGCTAAAAAGCACCACAAAAAAGCCGCTAAACCAGCCGTAGAGCAGAAGGCTCAGGCTGCGAAAAAGCACCACAAGAAAGCCGCTAAACCAGCCGTAGAGCAGAAAGCCCAGGCTGCGAAAAAGCATCACAAAAAAGCAGTAAAACACGAAGCTGCTAAACCAGCTGCACAGCCAGCTGCGTAAGCGTACAAGCTTAACCGTGCCCTGCGGGGCACGTTGGTAAACCGGCGCTGAACCGGAAAAGGTTCTGCGCCGTTTTTTTTATCCGGAGGGCGTATGCTGCGACGCTATCGGTTTGAGCTGATTCTTATCCTGCTTATTTTATGCGCGCTCATCGCAAGCCGCTTTTATCTTTCCTGACTGTAGCACGCTGATTTTACTCCCACTTTAGCGCCGTCCCGTCTATAGTATTTTCATAGGGTTCACTTTTAATAATCATAATTACCCCCACCAGAGTGTGATATGCGTAAATCTGTTGTGTTGTTGCTGGGAACGTTTGGCCTTTTTTCTGGATTTTCACAGGCGGATGATGGCGGTGATAACGCCATTAGCGCGAAAGAGCTAAAGACGCTTTTTTTCGGTCATGACGATCGTACTCGCGTCACCGATCCTACCCAGGCGCCCTGGGACGCTATAGGCCAACTGGAAACCGCCAGCGGCAACCTGTGTACCGCGACGTTAATCACCCCGCAATTAGCGCTGACGGCGGGCCACTGCCTGTTGACGCCACCCAACGGTAAGCCAGACAAAGCGGTTGTCTTACGATTTGTGTCGCAAAAAGGGATCTGGCGCTATGAAATCCACGGCATTGAAGGCCGGGTTGATGCTTCTCTTGGGAAACGTCTTAAACCGGATGGAGACGGCTGGATTGTGCCGCCCGCGGCAGCCTCGTGGGATTTTGGCCTGATTATTTTGCGCTACCCGCCTTCGGGCATCACGCCGCTGCCGTTATTTGACGGCGATAAAGCGGCACTCACCGCCGCGCTGAAAGCCGCCGACCGCAAGGTAACGCAGTCAGGCTACCCGGTCGATCATCTCGATGCGCTTTACACCCACACGGACTGTATCGTGACGGGCTGGGCGCAGACCAGCGTGCTTTCCCATCAGTGCGATACGTTGCCGGGCGACAGCGGTTCACCGCTGATGCTGAAAACCGATAACGGCTGGCAGTTGATTGGGGTTCAAAGCTCCGCCCCGGCGGCGAAAGACCGCTGGCGAGCCGATAACCGGGCCTTATCCGTCACCGGTTTTCGCGATAAGCTGGAAGCGCTGGCTAAAGAGTAAGCCAGCGCGGCTGTCTGTGAATCAGGGTTACCGATTGATCAGGCGAGTTTTATCATGATCATGCCCGCGAGCAGCAAGATCAGCCCTATCCAGCCTTTATTATTTAAACGCTGCCCGAAAAGCACCCACCCTGCGGCCAGGGTGGCGGCGATACCAAAACCGCCCCACAGCGCATAGGCCACAGACAGATCGATACCTTTGACCGCCTGAGACAGGGCGCTAAATGCCCCCAGCACTGCGGCAATCGACATCAGGCCATAAACCTTACGGCGAAAACCGTCAGAGAATTTCAGCAGAACGTTCGCCAGAATTTCCAGCACGATGGCGAAGCCCAGCCAGGCCGCATGAACCCATTCAAACTGTTGCATGGTTCTGCTCCTTCTGCTGTTTTGTCGGTTTACGGGTACCTGATTTAATCAGCACGATACCCGCGACCAGCGTCGTTAACCCGGCGACCTTCATTGTTGTTAATGTTTCGTCGAATATCAGAACGCTGAACAGCGTAATCAATAAAATACCGATCCCTTCCCACAGCGCATAGGCCACACCCAGCGCAATTTTCTTCACCGCAAATGAGAGGAAAATATAGGAAAGGGATATCATCACCAGCATTAAAATAAAACCGGTATTGCCCTCGCTGACGCTTGCCCATTTCATTGACAGCGTGCCGGTAATTTCAGCGAGGATAGCCAGGGCTAATAAGATCCAGTAAAACATGTTTTTCTCCTGCTTGAGAATATAATCCATCGTGGCCCGCCGCATGCAGCAAACCAAAAAAATATGAAATTAAATCAGATATCTAAGCGCGTAGCGCCAGCTCAGGCAGAAGAGGTGACTATAGTGCGGTACGCCAGTGTTGCTCACCAGCAATCAGGCAGAAGGAGGTAGAAAATAGAGCAGCGTTGTTTGAAGAATAGGTCCTGAACAAATTGTCCATAAAATTACAATTATCCGCGTTGTTGCTTCTCGTCTTTGCGGATGAAAATTGTCCTCGGTAGTTGAACACGCCAAATTTGTACCATAACTGAAGATTTTACTCAAAGTCTTTTCAATTCTTTACCCATCCCGTTTGATTTTGGTTAGTTTATTGCAGGACGTTTACCCTCTATTATAAATAAAAGGCGTTTTTTGGAGTCACCATGGCTAAACCCATTATTACCCTCAACGGGTTAAAAATTGTCATCATGCTGGGCATGCTGGTGATCATACTCACGGGCGTTCGTTTTGCCGCCGACATCATTGTGCCCTTTATTCTGGCCCTGTTTGTTGCGGTGATCCTTAACCCACTGGTCCGGCGCATGACGCGGCTGCGCATCCCGCGCGTGCTGGCAATTACCCTGCTAATTAGCGTCATTATTTTCGCCATGGTGTTACTGGTTGCGTATCTGGGTACCTCGTTGAACGAACTGGCGCGAACGCTGCCGAAATACCGTTCCTCGCTGGCGATACCGCTGCTGCAGCTTGAGCCCTGGCTTCAGCGCGCGGGAATAGAAGTCTCGGTTGAGGAGCTTCTTAAATATATCGACCCTAATGCGGCCATGACCATCGTCACAGGCCTGCTGACGCAGCTTTCCAATGCCATGACCTCGATTTTCCTGCTGTTTTTAACGGTGGTGTTCATGCTGCTGGAGGTGCCACAGCTGCCCGCAAAGTTACAGCAAATCATGGTTCGTCCGGTTGAAGGAATGGGCGCTATTCAGCGCGCGCTGGACAGCGTTTCACGCTATCTGGTACTGAAAACCGTCATCAGCCTGGTCACCGGGGTGGTGGTCTGGGGAATGCTGGTGGCGCTGGACGTCCGCTTTGCGTTCGTCTGGGGGTTACTGGCATTTGCGCTCAATTACATTCCTAACATCGGCTCCGTGCTGGCGGCAATCCCCCCTATTCTTCAGGTGCTGGTGTTCAGTGGATTTTATGATGCGCTGATTCTGCTGGCCGGCTATCTGGCGATTAACCTGGTGTTCGGGAATATTCTTGAACCGCGAATGATGGGGCGTGGGCTGGGGCTTTCGACGCTGGTCGTCTTTTTGTCCCTGATTTTCTGGGGCTGGCTGCTCGGTCCCGTAGGCATGCTGCTCTCCGTTCCGCTGACCATCATCGTGAAGATTGGTCTGGAACAGACGGCGGGCGGGCAAAGCATCGCCGTGCTGCTGAGCGATATGAGCCATCAATAGCCGTCATTCCGCCATCGACATGAGGGGCTTGTTTGCCCTTCCTCCTTCACGGTAAGCCCTGAGCGCCCTCTGCCAGTCCGTCAGAGGGTACACCGTTCCGGGGCTGTACGCACTGGCGCGCATCCGGGGCCAGATTTGATCGAACTCCGCGCGCCACGCCTCTGCGCTGAGCCCATCCAGATAGTTACGAATATGGAACCACGCTACGCGCGGCAGGGGCCGCTGCTGGCGGAAGGTCTGCCCGGAGAGCAGCCCGTAGCAGACAAATATGCCCTGCTCCGGCAGCACGCTCAGGATCGCTTCCGCCAGCGCCCCGCCGGTTGCATCGTAAACGACGTCGGCACGCGCGGCAACGGAGAGAATCCGCTGTATGTCATGCTGTGCGACAGGAACGATCCCCATCGCCGCCAGCCGTTCAGCGTGAACGGGCGAACGATGAATACCGTACACCGCCTCTGCCCCCGCCAGACGCGCCCACTGCCCGAGCAGAATGGCGCAATCCGAACCGGCGGCCGTGAGCAGCACCCGCTTTCCCCGCGGTGGATAGTGGCTCAACATCATCTGCGCCGCCAGCGGGTTGATATAGGCCCGCGCGGCCAGGCGTGAATCGACATCATCCGGCACGGGGATCGCATACTCTGCCGGGCAATCCGCATAGCGCTGCCAGGTGCCCTGCCCGCGCAGCGGCAGAACGCGTTTACCCTGCAGATGCGCAAAAGACGCGGGCGCCTGAATGACAACACCGACGCCTTCATACCCCGCGACGGCGGGCAGCGGGGTTCGGTGGCGGTAAGCGCCGGTAATGGGAATGAGATCGGACGCGTTCACCGGCGCATACAGCATTTGCACGCGGAGGTGTCCCGGCGCAAGCGCGCCCGGTGGCGCAGTTTCAGGTTGCAGAACAGATTCTGGCTCGCCAAAACGGCGATACCAGAGGGCCAGATTTTCCATTACGATCTCACGGCTGACGGCGGAATACTTAATCGCGCCAGCCCATTGCCGGTGCGACATGTTTGAGAATGGACTCAATCACGTGCGCATTGTAATCCACACCGAGCTGGTTCGGTACGGTCAGTAATAACGTATCAGCCTCGGCAATCGCCTCGTCCTTCTTCAGCTGTTCAATCAGCCTGTCAGGCTCCGCGGCATAGCTGCGCCCGAAGATCGCGCGCGTTTTTTCATCAAGATACCCCACGCTATCGCTGTCGTTGCGGCTGGCGCCGAAGTACATCCGGTCGCGGTCGTCCATCAGGGCAAAAATACTGCGGCTGACCGAGACGCGCGGCTCGCGCGCATGCCCTGCCTCTTTCCAGGCCTGACGATAGGCGCGGATCTGTTTTGCCTGCTGAATATGGAACGGCTCACCGGTTTCGTCGTCTTTCAGGGTTGAGCTTTGCAGGTTCATGCCGAGCTTCGCGGCCCATACCGCCGTCGCATTTGAACCGGCGCCCCACCAGATGCGCTCCCGCAGCCCTTCAGAATACGGTTCCAGGCGCAGCAGCCCAGGCGGATTGGGGAACATCGGCTGTGGATTCGGTTTTGCAAACCCTTCGCCGCGCAGCACCTCAAGCAGCACCTCGGTATGACGGCGCGCCATGTCCGCTTCGTTTTCCCCTTCCTGCGGGACATAGCCGAAATGACGCCAGCCATCAATGACCTGCTCCGGGGAGCCGCGGCTGATGCCAAGCTGCAAACGGCCGCCGGAGATCAGATCTGCCGCGCCCGCATCCTCGGCCATATACATCGGGTTTTCATAGCGCATATCAATCACGCCCGTACCGATTTCAATGGTTTTCGTTTTCGCGCCTATTGCCGCCAGCAGAGGGAACGGCGAGCTAAGCTGACGAGCGAAGTGGTGCACGCGGAAATAGGCGCCGTCTGCGCCCAGCTCTTCAGCGGCCACGGCCAGGTCGATGGACTGCAGCAGCGTGTCTGCCGCCGAGCGCGTGCCGGACTGCGGAGAAGGCGTCCAGTGACCAAACGATAAAAAACCGATCTTTTTCATAACCCTGTGTCCTGATAATGCGTTGCGTTCTGTCCACTTTACGCATTACCCGGTAAGAATAAATGCCGTTTATTTAACGGAAAGCATCAAATAAATTGACGGAATAGAGGGGTTCGTCATTCCGCTCCATAATGGATATAATATTCCCCACTTTTTTCATGGCAGGTAATACCGGCAATGGCTCTGATCCCTAAAAACTACGCGCGACTGGAAAGCGGCTATCGCGAGAAAGCATTAAAAATCTATCCCTGGGTCTGCGGACGCTGCTCGCGGGAGTTCGTCTATTCCAACCTGCGTGAATTGACGGTTCACCATATCGATCATGACCATACTAACAACCCGGAAGATGGCAGCAACTGGGAGCTGTTGTGCCTGTTTTGCCACGATCACGAGCATTCGAAATACACCGAAGCGGATCAGTACGGCACCACCGTGGTCGCCGGTGAAGACGCGCAAAAAGACGTGGGTGTCGCCACGTTTAACCCGTTTGCCGATTTAAAAGCGATGATGGATAAGAAGAAATAATCTTCTCGTCCGCTCGTGCTCCGCGATTTTAAAATGTCCAGGTGATAGCGGCGGTTGCAGACCCCTCATTACGCCGCATCACTATTGGGCTTTCATTCGCATGGTCGCCAAGCCAGGTATAGTCCGCGCTCAGGACCGTTCCCCAGTGAGCATCGAACTGATGGCTCCAGGTCAGGCTGGTGTCGACGCCATAAAATCCCCCCGGCGCTGAATAGCGGCGATAGCCGGTGCGGCGGCTCTGCTGCTCGCTGACCCCATACCAGGTATTCAGATAACGGCTGTCGCCAAACAGAGCCGCAGACTGAAGGGCGATCGTGTCCTCGCTGTTTTGCAGGGGAATCAACGTAACGGACGCCTGATAACTTACGCCCTGGCTGTCCGTTAACGGTAGCGTCGCCTTACCCTCAACGCTTAGCCAGGACGCAGCCTGCCAGCCGACGGCCAGGCCGGTATTCAGGGTGGCATCAATGTCCCCCATCCCCTTCAGATTATTTGCGCCCTCACGCCAGCCAGAATTTTTCTCTGCCCTCCCGAGGTCGTAACCCAGCGTATGTTCCAGGTACCAACCGCTGTCGTTTTGCAGGTCATATCCCACTCCTTTTTGTGCATCAATAAAGAAAGCACCCTTGCGCCCCTGCAGCACAGGAACCACCTGCCACACCTGCTTGTCTGAGCCTGAATAACGGGGGGCATAGTGACCGCCCAGCCCGACGGTTAAAGAGCCGGAAGCGGCGTCATCATCCGCCTGCACACCTGAGGCAACGGCCATCAGAAGCGGAACGGTCATATACAGGCCTTTTTTTATCGCTATCATACTGTTCTCCACGCAGACGCTGGCGTCTGCTGATTCACGGTCTGCCACACAATGTTGGCGCAGTATGGTTTGGCTAAATCAATGAATCGTCGGGATAGTGTTAAGAAACGGTCAAGGTGAACGGATGTTGTCCAGAAGAGTGCTGATTATTGAAGATGACGCCGATGCGGCTGGCGTGCTTGAAGCCTATTTACGTCGTGAAAATTACGATGTCACCATTACCGGAGACGGTCTTTCCGGGCTGGATATGGCGCAGCGGTGGAAACCCGACCTCATCCTGCTGGACGTGATGCTGCCCGGGCTTAACGGCACCGAAGTGCTGGCCGGACTGCGTCGTAAAAGCGATGTACCGGTGATCATGGTCACCGCCATGGGCGACACCCCCGATCGCATTGGTGCCCTGCGGTACGGTGCCGATGATTATGTTGTGAAACCCTATCATCCGGGAGAAGTCGTGGCTCGCGTACAGGCGGTGCTGCGACGCAGCAGTAAAAAAGAGACAGACGACGAGATCCTTCGCTGGCAAACGCTGGAGGTGGATGTGGCCGCCATTGTGGCGAGCGTGGATAACGGCGGCGACGCGCCCGTGATGCTCGATCTTACGCCAACGGAATTCTCGCTTCTGGCAACGCTGCTGCGCTCTCCCGCACGCCCCTTTTCCCGTCAGTACCTGCTGGAACACTGTCTGCCGGAAAGCGAGGCGCTGGAGCGCGTGGTGGACACCCATATTTATAACCTGCGTAAAAAACTCGAAGCGGCGGGTATTTCCGGCGTGTTGATTAACGTTCGCGGCGTGGGATACAGGTTCAGACAACCATGATAAAAAACCGGCACTCCTCTCTCTGGCGCTGGATTTGCGCGCGTATCCTGGCACTGGCCATCGGCAGCGTGATCGTCATTGCCACCTGCATGTGGCTACGTTATGCGGTACAGAACTACTGGATAATGGGTAGAATGCCAGCGGCGGTCCGGCAGGAATTTCTGACGCTCAGCCAGAACCCACAGGCCGATCCGGCCCGCTTCCACAGCATTGTGGATACCTGGTGGGGGCTGAGTTATTCCACGCCATCCATCGCCTCTGCGGACTGGGTTACGGTGGCCCTGCTGGTGCTGGTGATGATCCCGTTTATTGTGGTGATGGGGTTAAAACACGCCCGACCGCTGGCGCTGCAGTTCAGCCGTCTTCGCGATGCCGCCAAAGATGTCGCCGACGGGCAGTTTGGCCGTCAGGCTGAACTGGTCAAGGATGCGCCAGCGGAAATGGTCAGCTTTGCAAACGACTTTAACTCCATGACGGGGCAACTCGCCCGCTATGAAAAAGAGCTCCGCGCCTCGCACGTCGCGATGGCGCACGAGCTGCGTTCGCCCCTGACGGCCGCCATTGGTCGTCTGCAGGGCATGTTGGACGGTGTGTTTGATGCCAGCCCGGTGCAGCTGGGAATGGTGATGAAACAGCTTCAGCATCTTAATCGCCTGACCGATGAGCTTCACCTTCTCTCGTTAGCGGACGCGGGAAATCTGGTGCTGGAAGAGCAGGCCTTTTCTCTGGATGAGCTTATTCAGGAGCGGGCGGCCTGGATCATGCCGCAGGCCGAAGCGCATCATTTTACGATTACGCTGCGTAACCCGCGTACGTGCCCGTTCAGAGGCGATGCGTTCCGCATGGGGCAGGTATTTACTATCCTTATGGAAAATGCACTACGCTACGGGCGCGAAGGCGGCCATCTTGAGGTGGCGCTGCACTACGCCAGCGGGCATTACGCCATTGAATTTCACGATGACGGACCGGGCGTATCCCCCCAGTTCTTACCGGACATGTTTAAGCGCTTTAGCCGTGAGGAGCAGTCCCGCGCGCGGCATTCCGGCGGCAGCGGCCTCGGTTTGTCTATCGCCCGGGCGATTTGTCAGGCCCATGGGGGCACGATCGAGGCCTCATTACCGGAAACGGGCGGCCTTGCTGTGCGTATTTTGTTACCCTGGCAGCCGTCCGGTAATGAAAATATCCACTCTTGATAAACCCTTGACAGAACATCGAATCTTTCTCGACGTAGCGCGCATTTAATAACGCCCTCATCTTTATGGAGCGGCGTTATGTCAGACGAATTTGTTCTCTCCCTCCGCCACTGCCTGCACCATCTGTACGGCGTGGCGCGCACTCTTTCCTGGGTAAATTTTCTCCCTCTGGTCCTGCTCGCGCTGGTGATTTTTCCGCTCACCGGCTGCGGTGACAAACAGGAAAATAAGCCTGCCCCAGTGCGTACGGTGCGCTACGTCGTCGTACGTACAGCCCAAACCCTCCCCGCGCTGGAAAGGACCGGTGAGATCCATGCCCACGATGAAACGACGCTGAGCTTTCAAACCGGGGGGCGAATACTGATGCGCAGCGTTGATATTGGCGATCGGGTTAATGCCGGACAGCTGCTGGCCACACTTGAAAATACCACCGGACAAAATCAGCTCGACAGCGCAACGGCTGACTATGAAGGGGCCACAGCCTCAGCGCAGGTTGCCGCGCTTAACGTCAGCCGAATGCAAAAGCTCATGCCGACGGGCGCAATAGCCCGCACGCAACTCGACAGCGCCCGCGCGGACTGGCTTGTCGCCCGCGCGCGATTAAAAAGCAGCGAGGCCGCGTGGCGTAACGCCCGCGAAAGCCTTGGCTGGACGCGCCTTATCGCTCCACAAACCGGCACGATCACCGAGGTCAGCGCCTCTGCGGGCCAGGTTGTCAGCGCGGGACAGACGGTGCTTACGCTGGCAACCGGCGAAGCCCTCGACGTAGCGTTTGATATCGCCACGCCCGATGCGATACCGCCGCTGGATAAGGCGGAATTGCGGGTTTCCCTGCTCAGCGACCCGTCGATACAGGCATCTGCCGTGCTGCGGGATATCACCCCGCAGGCCGATCCTCAGACCCGCACCTGGCGCGTCAGAGCCACCCTGATAAACCCGCCAGCGGCGATAGCGCTGGGTGCCAGCGTCACCATCACCCTGCCCTCGACTGGCCCGCGAGGTTACGTCATTCCCGCATCGGCGCTGAGCCGAACAGGAGATAGACCGGCGGTGTTCGTGATCAACCCGCATTCGCAGGCGCAGCTGCGCGCGGTGGTGCCTGCCTGCTATACGGCCTCCTCGGTGATTATCGCCTCCGGCCTTGAGCCAGGCGACCGGGTGATTACGGCTGGCGTGAGCAAACTCCGTTCCGGAGAGCCGGTGGTACCCGGGGAGGTCCAGCCATGAACACGAAACCGGAAGCGAAATTTAACCTGTCCGCATGGGCGCTTAACCATCAGCAGATGGTCAGTTTCTTCATGCTGCTGATCGTGGCGATGGGCGTGTTCTGCTATGAAAAACTGCCGCGTAATGAAGATCCGGTTTTTACCATTAAAACGGCGGTCGTCTCCGCGCAGTGGCCGGGCGCGTCCGTAACGGACACCACCCGTCTGCTGACCGATACGCTTGAAAAAAAGCTGCAGGAAACGCCCTGGCTTGATTATCTCGAAAGTGAAACCCGCGCCGGGAGCACGGTTATCCATGTGAATCTCCGTGACAATACCCCGCCGCAAATGGTGCAGGACATTTGGTATCAGATCCGCAAAAAAATGCAGGACATCGCGCCGTCTTTACCGGAAGGCGTTCAGGGCCCGGCCGTGAACGACGAATTTGACGATACGTTCGGCACGATTTACGGCTTTATTCCCGACGGCTACACCTTACGGGAAGTGCGGGATCGCGTTGAGACAATACGTCGTGAGCTCGCCTCCTTGCCAGATATCGGCAAAACCACCCTGCTGGGCGAACAGCAGGATCAGATGGTTCTCGCCTTTTCTCCGGCCCGTCTGGCGGGTATGGGACTGGATATTCAGGCGGTCGCCGATGCGCTGCGGGCGCAAAACGCGGTTGTCCCGGCTGGCGTTATGCGTACCGGGCAGGAGAACATCGCGATCAAGGTCAGCGGGGCGCTCACGTCCGAAGAGAGTTTACGCGCCGTCACGCTGCACATTAACAATCGCTATATTCCGCTGACCGATATCGCCACCGTCACCCGGGAAGCCGCCGAGCCACCGGCCCCCGCCTACCGGGTAAACGGCAAACCGGCCATCGGGCTGGCGGTGTCAATGGCGCCAACAGGCAACATGCTGCGTTTTGGCGCCGCGCTGAACGCCAGAATGACAGTCCTCAGCGCCGGGCTGCCGCACGGTATTGAGATGGTGAAAGTTGCCGATCAGTCGGCGGTGGTCAGTGACGCGGTAAGTGGTTTTGTCCGGGTGCTTATTGAAGCTGTTGTTATCGTGCTGGCGGTTTCATTTGTCTCGCTGGGTTTGCGGGCGGGGCTGGTGGTGGCTGCGGCCATTCCGCTGGTGCTCGCCATGACGTTTGCCGGCATGATGTTCGCCGGCATCGGGCTTCAGCGTATCTCGCTTGGGGCGCTGATCATTGCGCTGGGTCTGCTGGTGGATGACGCCATGATCGCCGTCGAAACGATGGTCTCCCGACTGGAAGCCGGGGATTCCCGTCGGCATGCGGCCACCCATGCATTCAAAACGACGGCCTTCCCGATGCTCACCGGAACCCTGGTGATGATTGCCGGGTTTATTCCCGTTGGTTTTGCGGCCTCCAGCGCCGGTGAATATTGTTTTTCCCTGTTTGCGGTAGTGCTGATTGCCCTGCTCTGCTCCTGGGTTGTCGCGATCCTGTTTTCGCCACTGACGGGCACGTGGCTGCTGCCGGAGAAGGTCAGACATCGCGCGGCAGGCCCTGGAAGGGTCGCGCGCGGGTACGGGCGGCTTTTAGGGCTGGCGCTACGCCACCGGCTCGCCACCGTGCTGATTGCGCTTTCCGCGCTGGGGCTGTCCGTTTACGGCACGACGTTTATGCAGGGTGAGTTCTTCCCCGCGTCGGACCGGCCTGAGCTGCTGGTCAGCCTGACGCTTCCGGCCAACGCGTCGCAGCCCGAAACGTTAAGAGAGGTGGAAAAGCTGGAACACGCGCTGGCCGGCAACAGCAATATCGAGCGCTACTCGACGTACGTCGGGTCAGGAGCCATCCGTTTTTACCTGCCGATGGACGTGCTGCTGGAAAATGAAAACATCGCCCAGATTGTGGTGGTGGCGAAGGATCTTCAGGCGCGGGATCGTCTGCAAGGGCAGTTGAACAGACTGCTGGCGGCGCAGTTTAGCGACATCATCACGCGCGTGTCGCCCCTGGAGCTTGGGCCGCCCGTCGGCTGGCCAATCAAATACCGGGTGAGCGGGCCTGATTATCTGCAGGTCCGGGCGCTTGCGAACCGTCTGGCCGACGCGATTGGCCAATCGCCGCTGTCGCGCGAGGTTAACCAGACGGCCGGAGAGCCAGAGAGGATCATTACTCTTAAGGTGAATCAGACGGCGGCCAGGGCGGCAGGAATATCGTCAGAAGCTCTCGCCCGCACCTTGAATACCCTCTGGTCCGGCAGCGTTGTCACCTCGGTCAGGGATAACGATCGCCTTGTCGACGTGGTACTGCGGGCCACGGACAATGAACGTCACAGCACCGCCACCCTCTCCTCGCTGACCGTTCAGGGGAATGACGGTAAAAAAATTCCGCTCAGCGCCGTCGCGACGCTGGTCTGGAGCGTGGACGATCCGGTCATCTGGCGTCGACAGCGGTTGCCTTTTATTACGGTGCAAACTGACCTCGCGCCGGGGCTGAGGGCCGAAGCGGTATCGGCGGCGCTGCGTCCGGCGATCGACACGCTGCGCGCGGAGCTGCCTGCCGGTTACAGCATAGAAGAAGGCGGCGCGGTTGCCGAATCAGATAAGGGGAACAGCTCCGTTTTTAGCGTTCTTCCGGTGACGCTTGTCATCATGTTGATGCTGCTGATGCTTCAGTTGCGCCGATATTCCCGGATGCTGCTGGCGCTTCTGATGGCCCCGTTTGGTTTACCGGGGATCGTGCTGGCTATGCTGCCCGGCGGCACGCCGATGGGATTTGTCGCGCTGCTGGGCGTCATCGCCCTGGCGGGGATGATCGTGCGTAACGCGGTGATACTGATTAGCGAGGTAGACAGTAATCTTGCTCAGGGGATGGCAAACGATGCCGCGATTGTGGCGGCCGCGGAGCATCGGGCCAGACCCATCTGTCTGACCGCCTGCGCCGCCATTCTGGGCATGATCCCGATCTCTCATCAGGTATTCTGGGGGCCAATGGCCTATGCGATTATCGGCGGGCTGCTGGTCGCGACGCTGGTAACGCTGACCGTATTACCCGCGTCGTTTAGCCTGCTGTTACAGTGGGGGAGTCAGCGCAAAGCCGCAGAAGAAAGGTGAGCTGAGGCTCAATCGTTCCCCGGCAGATTACACAGCCGTCAGCGCAAAACGGTTCCTCAGGATCCGGGGGATCTCATCCTCCGTCAGCTGCGGCTAAACTGCGCAAACGAACCCACGCCTCGCCTGCTGAATGCCATGGAACAGACTGGCGCGCGGTGTCATGAACTGGCGGCTCTTCTCCGGTGGCGGTTTTACACTAAACTTTCCAGCCACTCGGTAAAGGCCCGCACCTTGCGGGAGAGATGGCGGTGTGGATAGAGAAGCGACAAGGTTGTCGATGCGTTAACGGTTGAGTAAGCCCTTAACCCTGATGCTATGGACGCTGCACAGGAGCGGCGTCCGTAAACCGTCTTCGGCTCTTTGTCACACATAGCCGCCTTTCATCTCGCCACCGGTAAATCCGCGTAGCGCGTCGTATAGGCCGGTGACAGCATCTCCCGCTTCATCGCCCAGGCTTTCTCAATCCCCTGCCCGGCAAACCATATTTTCCCTTTGCCGGAATGATTTAAGCTATCGATGGTTTCCATCAGCGCCGCGCTGTTGGCGCTCGGGCGGTTATCGTCAAACAAATTCAGCTGGGCAACGCCGCTGCTGAAAAAGTCTGCCAGCATCACCCCCGCTTTCATATAGCGATATCCGTCAAGCCAGATACGCCCCAGCGCCTCAGTGGCGGCACGGATGATATCGCGCGAATCATTGGTGGGCGTCATCAGGGTGACGGAAGCCTGATTGCCGTAATAAATTTCGTTGTCGGCATGCGGGCTGGTGCGCACAAACACGCTGATAAAGCGGCAATACTGATGCTCGCCACGCAGTTTTTCCGCAGCACGTTCTGCATAGGCGCAAATGGCCTGATGCATCTCCTCGTACTGCGTAATACGGTGTCCAAACGAACGACTACAGATAATTTGCTGCTTCGTAGGAGTAAACTCTTCCAGATCGAGGCAGGGCTCACCTCGAAGCTCGCGCGCCGTGCGCTCCATTACCACGTTAAAATGTTTGCGGATGACCCAGGATGACGCTTCCGCCAGCTCCAGCGCCGTGGTTATCCCCATCGCGTTAAGCTTTTTCGTGATGCGTCGTCCTACGCCCCACACCTCCTCCACCGGAACCTTTGCCAGCAGCTTACGCTGTCGTCCACGATCCGAGAGATCGACCACGCCACCGGTGGCTGACCACCGCTTCGCCGCATAGTTGGCCAGCTTCGCCAGCGTTTTAGTCGGCGCAATCCCGACGCCCACACTTAAGCCTGTGTTTTTAAAGACCTGCGTACGCATCTGATGACCGAATGCTTCCAGCGAGATGCAGTTGCTGACACCCGAAACGTTCACAAATGCTTCATCGATGGAGTAGATCTCAATGGCCGGCGCGAGATCGGTCAGCGTCTGCATCACCCGGCTGCTGAGATCGGCATACAGCGCATAGTTGGAGCTAAAGACGTAAACCCGCGACGGATACCCCTTCTCTTTGAATTTAAAATAGGGCTCCCCCATTTTTATGCCGAACTGCTTTGCCTCCCGCGACAGCGAAATAATACAGCCGTCGTTATTGGACACCACCACGATGGGCTTACCCACCAGATCGGGGCGAAACACCCTCTCGCAGGAGGCATAGAAGCTATTCACATCAACCAGCGCGAACATGTTTATGCGTTTTGAGCGTATGCGTGACGACACCGAAGATTTGCAGCTCCTCTTCGGACTGAAAGGCGATCGGCTGATAGCGGGCATTACGCGGCAGCAGCCGCAGAACCGGGCGGGTCTGTAGCTCTTTCACCGTAAATTCGCCGCCGACCGACGCCACAACAATGTCCCCGTGTTCGGCATTTAACGAGCGGTCTACCACCAGCAGATCGCCGTCGCTAATCCCTGCGCCGATCATGGAGTCCCCGCTCACTTTGATAAAGTAGGTCGCACTGGGGTGCCTGACCGCCAGCCGGTTAAGATCGAGACGATCCTCCACATAATCCTGCGCAGGGCTTGGAAAGCCACAGGCAACACGCTCAAGATATAAAGGTAATTCAATAAGTTGCTTTGGATGATAAGAAAAGAGAGTGTCCATAAATGCCTTTCCCGCCAGATACTGTATATAAACACAGTATTACGGATTACGGCACAGGATCAAGGTCATTTCCGACAAAGACCGCAAACGCGTTGAAGTTTGAGCGGATTTAATTTAGCAACCTCTCCTGCTGGCGATCGCAGACGGGCCAACCAAAAGTCATAAAAAAGTCAATAACCAACACTTTAAAATCACTTCATGTGAAAAAAGATCATTAAATCACTATAGAAACACTATTAATTGACTTAAACATCAGAATAACGCATATTTTAGGGCACGAATTATCAAGATTTTTGGAGGACGTTTTCTATGCCAGCCCGTGACTATCCCGACAAGCGAGTTGCCCGCGGTTTAGCAAAGGAGGCCGATCTCAGGATGTTGAGCGCCCGCATTGAGCCTGACCTGATGGAATACATCAGAATCACCGCCTTTGAGACGCGAAAAAGCAAGCAGGAAATTGTGGCAGAAGCGTTAGCGCTTCACAGACAGAAAAGTCAATGCGGAGTCTGAGCAGGCAAAGCCTGGAAGTGTCCTTCCGGCTTTGCCCATGCTGTGATTAACCCATCAGCGCATTCAGTTTTTCAAGTGCTTCAGGCGGCAATTGCACCTCTCCCGCCGCGAGGTTTTGCCGCAGATGCGCCACGGATGACGTGCCGGGGATCAGCAGGATGTTCGGCGACCGTTGCAGCAGCCATGCCAGCGCAACCTGCATCGCCGTTGCGCCCAGGGAATCCGCGACGGCCTGCAGGCCGGTGGACTGCAGTGGCGTGAAGCCTCCCAACGGGAAGAACGGCACATACGCAATCCCCTGCCGCGCCAGTAAATCTACCAGCGCATCGTCGCCGCGGTTCACAATGTTATACATGTTCTGCACGCAGACGACCTGCACCATCTTCCGCGCTTCCGCCACCTGCGTGGCCGTGACGTTGCTCAGACCAATGTGGCGTACCAGCCCCTGCTGCTGTAATTCTGCGAGGGTGGAAAGCGGTTCAGCAATCGATCCTTCTGCCGGGCCGTGTGCGCTAAACATGATCCGCAGGTTCACCACGTCCAGCACATCCAGCTTCAGGTTGCGCAGGTTGTCATGCACCGCCTGGGTCAGCTCCTGCGCGGAAAAGGCCGGCAGCCAGGCCCCTTTGTCATCGCGACGGGCACCGATCTTGGTGACGAGGGTGAGATCGTCCCGGTAAGGATGAAGCGCCTCGCGGATCAGCTGGTTCGTCACATGCGGGCCGTAAAAATCGCTGGTATCGATATGATTCACACCCGCCGCCACGGCTTCGCGCAGCACGTCCAGCGCGGCCTGTTTATCCTTCGGCGGGCCAAATACGCCCGGCCCGGCAAGCTGCATTGCCCCGTAGCCCAGTCGTTTCACCGTTCGCGTTCCGAGCGCGTACGTCCCGCTTTTATCAATGCTGCTCATGTTAACCTTCCTCATAAAATGATCCGGATTTACAACAGGTTCCTGACCGAAGCCCTAAGTTAAGCGCGAGTTAAATTAAAGTTTAAATTCTATACGACGATAGTATGGGTGTACCTCTGCATCTTTTCTAACGGACGACCGCTATGCTGAAAAATCTGCACGTGATTACCGGAATTATCTTTGCCCTCACCATATTCTGTCTGCTGCAAGTTGTCACGGGAGGGTTGTTCTACTCTGCCGTCAGCAACGATCGCCATAACTTCCAGAACTCCGGCGTGCTGAATGCCCAGCAGGAAAGCCTGAGCGACAGCGTGAACACGCTGGTGAAAACGCGCGTTACCGTCACTCGCGTGGCAATCCGCTACCTGAAGAACCAGCGCGACCCGGCATCCCTTGCCGCGATCAACAAACTGCTCGGCACCGCAGGCGACTCGCTGGCTAAAGCTGAAGCCTATAACAAAGAATGGCAGAAAATGCCGCAGGTTAACGGCCAGAATGCGGCGTTAACCGACGAGATGCAGAAGTCATGGAATCAGATGCACGAGGTGATGCGTTTGTCGATTGAGTATCTGCGTGCCGACAACTACCAGGCCTATGGCGATCTGGACGCTCAGCAGGCCCAGGACGACATGGAAGCGGTCTATAACCGCTGGCGCGCCGAGAACAACACGCTGCTGAAGGCGGCAACCGAAGAGAACCAAAGCAGCTTCACGCAGATGCAGTGGACGCTGGCAGCCATTTTCCTGGCCGTTATCGCCGTGCTGGTGGTGATCTGGCAAGGTTTACAGCACCTGCTGTTAAAACCGCTCAACGCCATCATGAACCATATTCGCGCCATTGCGGGAGGCGATCTGACGCAGGATATCACCCTCTCTGGCCGCAATGAGATGGGCCAACTGGCGGCTGGCCTGCACGAGATGCAGCAGTCGCTGGTGACGACCGTCAGCGCCGTACGCGGCAGCACTGACTCCATCTACACCGGCGCGGGTGAAATTGCCGCAGGGAGCAACGATCTCTCCGCCCGCACCGAAGAGCAGGCCTCCTCGCTCGAAGAGACTGCCGCCAGCATGGAAGAGCTGACCGCAACGGTTAAACAGAACTCCGATAACGCCCGTCAGGCGACGCTGCTGGCGAAGAATGCCTCTGAAACAGCGGCTCGCGGCGGCCACGTCGTGGATAACGTGGTGCGCACCATGAACGAAATTGCCGACAGTTCGCAGCAAATCGCTCATATTACCGGCGTGATTGACAGCATTGCGTTCCAGACCAACATTCTGGCGCTTAACGCCGCGGTGGAAGCCGCGCGCGCAGGCGAGCAAGGCCGCGGGTTTGCGGTTGTCGCCGGTGAAGTTCGTACGCTGGCCAGCCGCAGCGCGCAGGCGGCGAAAGAGATCAAAGGGCTTATTGAGAACTCAGTCAGCCGGGTGAACACCGGTTCTGAGCAGGTCAGCGAAGCGGGCGCGACTATGAAGGAGATTGTCGCCGCCGTCACCCGCGTCACCGATATCATGGGCGAGATTTCGTCCGCATCGGATGAGCAGAGCCGCGGAATTGAGCAGGTGAGCCTGGCCGTGTCGCAGATGGACAGCGTGACGCAGCAAAACGCCGCGCTGGTGCAGCAGTCCGCCACGGCGGCAGCGGCGCTGGAAGATCAGTCCGAACAGCTGCGTCAGGCCGTGGCCGCGTTTCGTCTGAACGGTAAAGCAAACGCCACCGCCCCACGCCCGGCCAACGTTAAAACGCCGCAGCTGCTGCGTCCGGCAACGGCTAACGCCACCCCCGACAGTAACTGGGAAACCTTCTAAGCCTCAGGCGGGCGAAGATATCGCCCGCTAACGGCTGCGCTTGGCGTGCCGTTCCCAGTTCTCCTGCTTCGCGTCGTCGGATTTTCGCAGGGAAACATAGCAAGCCCCGCTGCCGCCATGATGCGGCAGCGCCACGCAGAACGCCTGCACTTCCTCGAACTCGGTTAACCAGCGTGCCAGATAGCTACGCACCACATTAGGATGCGAATTTTGCTCGCGCCCTTTCCCGTGGATGATGATGAGGTTACGTAATCCGTCACGACTGGCCTGGCGAATAAAGGAATACAGCATCTGGCGGCAGCGTTCAGCGGGCTGACGCAACAGATTTAAGCTGGCCTGTCGGGAGTATTTACCCGAACGCAGCTTATCAATAACGCCCTGCTGGACGCCTTCGCGCTGGAACGCCAGCGGCTCGTCAAGCGGCAATAGCTCAAGGAAACCCAGGGTCAGAAAGTTGTCGAGCTGTTCGGTATCGATGTCCTGGCGAGCCCGGGTATTACGGCTTTGCTGCCAGTGGATATCGGTGCAGCGTTTCAGGGGCTGGACATCCTCCATGGCGTCAAGAAAAAGGGATTTGTCGTCAGGGTTCATGGAAATCCTCCGGCTACATCTGGGCTTGTACTATACCTGCGCCAGACAGGTGTCTCAATAACCCTTAGAAGATGAGGCACGAGATAAATATTAACCCGATGAATATATATAGTCATTATAAAATGTACTTAAACCTGACTTAACTAAAACCCCAGCAACGGTAAAATAGGTGATTTGCGTTAAATTTTTGTAAAATCAGTCATTCACCTTCCTTTCATTTTTCGGGAAAGGTGTTATAACTAAATTTACCTGCCTCATGGATATAATACCCAGGACTTGCGAAAGGACGCACTGCTGTGTGTACTATAGGGTCTGTCTGATGTCGGGCAGACTCTGTTTTTTTATTATGCGACATTCATCCTGAAACTATTTTCCTCGCCTCCCTTCTGAATTGCGTAATTAATGATTCGGCAAGCGGAGTTTGACGAGAATCCCGGCGCTGAATTAAATAATATGCGGCTTTTGGAAGCGACTCGGCAACCGGCAGAATGACCAGACGGTGCGCCAGCAGCGGGTCACAGCCTAACTCCTGCGGAAGGATACTTAAAAAATCACTTTGCGCAACAAGGCTAATGCAGGAAGAAAAGGTTTCGCACACTACGCCAATCCGCGGTATTTGCGAGCGGTGGCTAAATAGATCTTCTAATTGCTTATAATAACTTCCCCGCGGCGTTGGCATTGTCCAGTTATAATGCAGCAGATCGTTAATGGATGTTGCCCCTGTCGCCGGATGCCCTTCCCGGCAAAATACCGCAAATGGTTTTTCGAAGAGTTTTTCAAACGTAAACTCATGGTCGTAAGGCCCCTGATAATAGGTGTTAATGGTGAAGTCCAGTTCGCCCTGGCGTAATTCATTGATCATCGACACCAGCTGCCCTTCCATAATTCGCACTTTAACCTGCGGGTGCTGGGCGTGAAAACGGGTGATGACGGCGGGCATCAGGCTGCGTGACACGCTGGCCCCCATCCCGATATTGATCTGCCCGGCCAGATCCCCCTGCCGCTGGCGAATGTCATCCTGCGCCGCACGCAGCTCTTCCAGAATCAGCCTGGCGCGCTGGTAAAACCCTTCCCCGCACTCGGTCAGCGCAACGCCTTTACTCCGGCGAACAAAAAGCTGCGCCGCCATGCCCTCCTCCAGCTCTTTGATGGATTTGGTCAGCGCCGGCTGCGAGAGATTCAGCGTCCGGCTGGCACCGCGAATGCTGCCCTGACGCGCCACTTCAACAAACGCCCGGATTTGATGAAATTTAATCTGAAATGACATAGCCCAACCGATTACCGTTGTTTATCAGAGTAAAGAAATTGTCATCTACTTTAATGGAAAGGGATGTGCGAGGGTAATTCCTGAACGGTTAAAACTGTGAAAAAACGGTTAGTGATAAGTAAAAACTATCACAGCGTGAAGCAGTTCACATTTTTTAATGATGACAGGAACAGATATGGACACACTGGCGCAGTACATCCAGACATTAGCCCCCCAGCTGATCGCATGGCGTCGCGATTTTCACCATTTTGCGGAATCCGGCTGGGTAGAGTTCCGTACCGCCGCAAAGGTCGCGGAAATCCTTGACTCCCTGGGCTACGAACTGGCGATGGGTCGCGACGTGATCGATGCCGAAAGCCGTATGGGGCTGCCCGATGACGCTACCCTTTCGCGAGAGTTTGCCCGTGCGCGGTCGCAGGGCGCGCCTGAGAAATGGCTGGCACCGTTTGAAGGCGGATTTACCGGCATTGTGGCGACCCTGAATACCGGACGACCGGGCCCGACGCTGGCGTTTCGCGTCGACATGGATGCCCTTGATTTAAGCGAAGCGCTCGACGACAGTCATCGCCCGTTCCGCGACGGTTTTGCCTCCTGCAACGCGGGAATGATGCACGCCTGCGCGCACGACGGCCACACCACCATTGGCCTGGGGCTGGCAAAGGTGCTTAAGCAGAACGAAGCGCGGCTCAACGGTACCGTCAAGCTGATCTTCCAGCCTGCCGAGGAAGGCACCCGCGGCGCGCGCGCCATGGTCGCCGCCGGGGCGCTGGACGGCGTGGACTATTTTACCGCCATCCATATTGGTACCGGCGTCCCCGCCGGAACGGCGATCTGCGGCAGCGATAACTTTATGGCAACCACCAAGTTCGACGTGAACTTTACCGGCGTTGCCGCACACGCGGGCGGCAAACCGGAGGATGGACGTAACGCCCTGCTTGCCGCCGCGCAGGCCGCCCTCGCCCTGCACAGCATCGCCCCGCACAGCGAAGGCGCTTCCCGCGTCAACGTCGGCGTGATGCAGGCGGGTAGCGGCCGCAACGTGGTGCCCGCAAATGCACTGATTAAGGTTGAAACCCGCGGCGAAAGCGAAGCAATAAACCAGTATGTCTTTGAACGCGCGCAGGCTGTCATTACCGGCGCGGCCGCGCTCTATGGCGTGAGCGCGGAGATGCGCCTGATGGGGGCCGCCACCTCCAGCGCGCCGACGCCGGCCTGGGTTGATTACCTGCGTGAACAGGCGAGCCAGGTATCGGGAATTGTGCACGCAATCGATAAGGTGAAAGCGCCAGCAGGCTCTGAAGACGCCACGCTGATGATGGCCCGCGTGCAGCAGAACGGCGGCATGGCGTCGTATATGGTGTTCGGCACGGATTTGAGCGCCGGACATCACAACGAAAAATTCGACTTCGATGAGCAGGTCATGGCTGTCGCCATTGAAACGCTGGCGCGAACTGCGCTCAATTTCCCGTGGACGCGAGGTGTGTAATGCAGGAGAACTACGCTTTTATTGCCGATGCCATCGACACGCGATGTCAGACGCTAACCGATATTGCCGATGCAATTTGGGATCATCCCGAAACCCGCTTTGAAGAGGTCTGGTCCTCCAGACGGCTCGCTGACGAGCTGGAAGCCGAGGGCTTTACGCTGACCCGCGAGGCTGGCGGTATCCCAAATGCCTTTATTGCCAGCTTCGGCAGCGGAAAACCGGTTATCGCTCTGCTGGGCGAGTATGACGCACTGGCCGGGCTAAGCCAGCAGGCGCACTGCGCGACGGCGCAATCCGCCACGCCGGGGGCGAACGGCCACGGCTGCGGGCATAACCTGCTGGGCACCGCGGCGCTTGCGGGCGCGGTGGCGGTAAAAAGCTGGCTGGAGCAGCACGGCGGCAGCGGAACGGTGCGTTTTTACGGCTGTCCCGGTGAGGAAGGGGGCTCCGGGAAAACATTTATGGTACGTGAAGGTCTGTTTGATGACGTTGATGCCGCTGTCACCTGGCACCCGGAGGCCTTTGCCGGGATGTTTAACGTCAGCACGCTCGCCAACATTCAGGCGGCCTGGCGTTTTCACGGCGTGGCGGCGCATGCGGCCAACTCGCCCCATTTAGGGCGCAGCGCGCTGGACGCCGTGACGCTGATGACCACCGGCACCAACTTCCTTAACGAGCACATCATAGAGAAAGCGCGCGTCCATTACGCCATCACCGACACCGGCGGGATTTCGCCCAACGTGGTGCAGGCCCAGGCCGAGGTACTGTACCTGATCCGCGCCCCGGAGATGGCCGACGCGCAGCAGATCTACCAACGCATCGAAAAAATTGCCCAAGGCGCGGCAATGATGACCGAAACCACCGTCGAATGCCGCTTTGATAAAGCCTGCTCCAGCTACCTGCCGAACCGCACGCTTGAGGCTGCGATGTACCGCGCGTTGCAGCACTACGGCACGCCGGAGTGGACCGATGAAGAGCGCGACTTTGCCCGCGAAATCCGCGCCACGCTGACGCCAAACGATCTGCAGAACAGCCTGAAAAACATTGCCGCCACGGGGGGAGAAGCAGGCAAAGCCTTTGCCCGCCGCCATCAGGAGACGCTGCTGGTGGATGAAGTCGCGCCCTATGCCATCACCGATAACGTGCTGGCGGGTTCAACGGACGTGGGTGACGTCAGCTGGAAAATGCCGGTCGCCCAGTGCTTCAGCCCTTGCTTTACCGTCGGCACGCCGCTGCACACCTGGCAACTGGTGGCGCAGGGACGAACCTCTATCGCCCATAAAGGCATGCTGCTGGCCGGGAAAGTGATGGGCGCAACCGCGCTCAATCTACTGCAGGATGCAGACCTGCTGAAAACATGCCGTGAAGAGTTCGAACAACAAATAGAAGAAAAACCGTACGCGTGTCCGATCCCACCGGGCGTGACACCGTCACCTTTAAAATAAAAAAACACAACACAACAACACAACACTCCCGAGGAACGCCCATGAGTATGTCATCCATACCTTCGCATTCCCCATCCGGTAAGCTCTATGGCTGGGTTGAAAGGATCGGCAATAAAGTGCCGCACCCTTTCCTGCTGTTTATCTATCTGATTGTGATTTTGATGGTTGCCACCGCCGTGCTCTCGGCCTTTGACGTCAGCGTGCGCAGCCCGGCAGACGGCAGCCTGGTGGCGGTGAAAAACCTGCTCAGCATTGACGGGCTGCACTGGTTTTTACCGAACGTGATCAAAAACTTCAGCGGTTTCGCTCCGCTGGGGGCCATTCTGGCGCTGGTGCTGGGCGCCGGGCTGGCTGAACGCGTGGGCTTGTTACCCGCGCTGATGGTAAAAATGGCGTCCCACGTCAGCGCGCGCTATGCCAGCTACATGGTGCTGTTTATTGCCTTCTTCAGCCACATTTCATCCGATGCCGCGTTGGTGATTATGCCGCCGATGGGGGCGCTGATCTTCCTCGCCGTCGGGCGCCATCCCGTGGCGGGTCTGCTGTCGGCCATTGCGGGCGTGGGCTGCGGCTTTACCGCCAACCTGCTGATCGTCACCACCGACGTGCTGCTCTCGGGCATCAGCACGGAGGCGGCGAAAACCATTGATGCGGCCATGCACGTCAGCGTGATCGACAACTGGTACTTTATGGCCAGCTCGGTGATTGTCCTGACGATTGTCGGCGGGCTGATTACCGATAAGATCGTCGAGCCGCGTCTGGGCAAATGGGAAGGCCGTAGCGATGAAAAGCTGGAGACGCTGAGCAAAGAGCAGCGCTTCGGCCTGCGCGTGGCCGGGCTGGTCTCGCTGGCGTTTATCGCGCTGGTGGCGCTGATGGTGGTGCCGGAAAACGGCATACTGCGCGATCCGGTTAAGCATACCGTCCTGCCGTCGCCGTTTATTCAGGGCATCGTGCCGCTGATTATTCTCTTCTTCTTTGTCGTTTCGCTCGCCTACGGAATCGCTACCGGCAAAATCCGCCGTCAGGGCGATCTGCCGCAGCTGATGATCGAGCCGATGAAAGAGATGGCGGGCTTTATCGTGATGGTATTCCCGCTGGCGCAGTTCGTGGCGATGTTTAACTGGAGCAACATGGGAAAGTTTATGGCCGTGGGCCTGACCGACGCGCTGGAGGCTGCCGGATTAAGCGGCGTACCGGCGTTTGTCGGGCTGGCGCTGCTGTCATCCCTGCTGTGCATGTTTATTGCCAGCGGTTCCGCCATCTGGTCAATTCTGGCGCCGATCTTCGTGCCGATGTTTATGATGCTCGGGTTCCACCCGGCGTTTGCCCAGATCCTGTTCCGCATCGCGGACTCCTCGGTGATCCCGCTGGCGCCCGTCTCACCTTTCGTTCCGCTGTTTTTAGGTTTCCTGCAGCGCTATAAGCCCGAGGCCAGACTGGGTACCTACTATTCGCTGGTTTTACCCTACCCGCTTATCTTTTTAGGGGTATGGCTGGTGATGCTGGTGGCATGGTATCTTGTCGGCCTGCCAATTGGGCCGGGGATATACCCTAGGCTAAATTAAAGGATTGAAAATGCTGAGATTACTCGAAGATAAAATTGCGACGCCGCTCGGGCCGCTGTGGGTGATCGCGGACGAGCAGTTCTGCCTGCGCGCCGTTGAGTGGGAAGAGCACAGCGACCGCATGGAGGAACTGCTTGATATTCATTACCGCGCACAAGGTTATGAACGCATCAGCGCCACCAACCCGGGCGGGCTGAGCGACAAGCTGGCGGCGTATTTTGAAGGCGATCTCAGCATCATTGACACTCTGCCAACCGCCACGGCAGGTACCCCTTTTCAGCGCGAAGTGTGGCAGGCGCTGCGGTCGATTCCGTGCGGGCAGGTCATGCATTACGGCCAGCTCGCGGAGCAGCTAGGCCGCGCAGGCGCCGCACGCGCGGTGGGTGCCGCCAATGGCTCTAATCCGGTCAGCATTGTGGTGCCCTGCCATCGGGTCATTGGCCGTAACGGCACCATGACCGGCTATGCCGGCGGCGTGCAGCGCAAGGAGTGGTTACTGCGTCACGAAGGGTATCTCTTGCTGTAGATCCCAGGCTTTTTGTGCTTAATTTTCTATCGGTTAGGCTAAAAATCCATAATCAAGCTGTGGAATTTCAAGAAGATGGCAACACGTTGCCGTCTCTTGTCCTTATTGAGGGTTTGTCAGGCTTACGTACTTACCAAAAAGATGTTAAAATTGACCAATATCAATTAAGGCTTGAGCAAACCTATGATCCCGGAAAAGCGAATTATACGACGCATTCAGTCTGGCGGTTGTGCTATCCATTGCCAGGATTGCAGCATCAGCCAGCTCTGTATCCCGTTTACCCTGAATGAGCATGAACTCGATCAGCTTGATAATATCATCGAGCGCAAAAAGCCGATTCAGAAAGGGCAGACGCTGTTTAAAGCGGGAGACGAACTGAAATCGCTCTATGCTATCCGCTCTGGCACCATCAAGAGCTACACCATCACCGAACAGGGTGACGAGCAGATCACCGGCTTCCACCTGGCAGGCGATCTGGTGGGCTTTGATGCCATCGGCACTGGTCACCACCCGAGCTTTGCTCAGGCACTCGAAACCTCAATGGTTTGCGAAATTCCGTTTGAAACCCTGGACGATCTGTCCGGTAAGATGCCTAACCTGCGTCAGCAGATGATGCGTCTGATGAGCGGTGAGATCAAAGGCGATCAGGACATGATTCTGCTGCTTTCTAAAAAGAACGCAGAAGAGCGTCTGGCCGCGTTTATCTACAATCTCTCCCGCCGCTTCGCCGAGCGCGGTTTCTCGCCGCGTGAGTTCCGTCTGACCATGACCCGTGGCGATATCGGTAACTACCTGGGCCTGACCGTTGAAACCATCAGCCGTCTGCTGGGTCGTTTCCAGAAGAGCGGAATGCTGGCCGTTAAGGGTAAATACATCACTATCGAAAACGGCGAAGCGCTGGCCGTTCTTGCCGGACACGCCCGCAACGTGGCGTAACTCTCCGCATGTTGATAACCAGACTGATAAATTCAAGTAATTTATTGGTCTGGTATCATCGCTTCCGCTTTAAGACATTTTCACCGTAGCACGTCCCCACACAGCGCCTGAAAGGTTGTCGTTGAGGTTATGAATTGAGAGAAAGTTTGTTTTTCGTTTCAGTCGTGATCGCCTCAGTGACCTTTATATTCATCTGGATCATGCTTATTGGTCCGATGAAGGGGGAGGAAAAAACCTACGTTCAGGATTCCACGACCTTTGCGATAGCGGTGATGGTGCTGCTGTTCATTGCGTTTATCGCGGTGACATCCACCGTGCTTTTCCTCTGATAAATTTTCATGAATTATTGATCTGGCAAAAGCTCCCCTCTGTTTCATTCAGGATATATAGGTTACTCTTTTAATTACAGACTGTGGTGACAGTAGTAAGGAGACCTGTATGGCCAAGTATCAAAACATGCTGGTAGCTATCGATCCGAATCAGGACGATCAGCCGGCATTACGACGTGCTGTGTATTTACATCAACGGATTGGTGGCAAAATCAAAGCGTTTTTGCCGATCTATGACTTCTCGTATGAGATGACCACCCTTCTGTCGCCTGACGAGCGCACCGCTATGCGTCAGGGCGTCATCAGCCAGCGTACCGCGTGGATCCGTGAACAGGCGAAGTATTACCTGGAAGCGGGAGTGCCTATTGATATTAAAGTGGTCTGGCATAACCGACCTTTTGAGGCCATTATCCAGGAAGTGGTTGCCGGTGGGCACGACCTGCTGCTGAAGATGGCGCACCAGCACGACAAGCTGGAGTCCGTAATCTTCACTCCGACCGACTGGCATCTGTTGCGTAAATGCCCTTGCCCGGTCTGGATGGTGAAAGACCAGCCGTGGCCTGAAGGCGGGAAAGCCGTTGTGGCGGTGAATCTCGCGAGCGAAGAGGATTATCACAATTCGCTCAACGAGAAGCTGGTGAAGGAGACCATCCAGCTTGCCGATCAGGTTAACCATACCGAAGTGCATCTGGTGGGCGCCTATCCGGTTACCCCGATCAATATCGCCATTGAGCTGCCGGAATTTGACCCTAGCGTCTATAACGACGCGATCCGCGGTCAGCACCTGCTGGCGATGAAAGCGCTGCGCCAGAAGTTCAGCATTGACGAGAACATGACGCACGTGGAAAAAGGGCTGCCTGAAGAGGTGATCCCGGATTTAGCCGAACATCTGCAGGCCGGGATTGTGGTGCTGGGCACCATTGGCCGGACCGGTATCTCTGCTGCCTTCCTCGGCAATACCGCCGAACAGGTGATCGACCATCTGCGCTGCGACCTGCTGGTCATCAAGCCGGATGAGTATCAGACGCCGATTGAGCTGGACGACCCGGAAGACGATTAACGTAAACATCAAAGCCCGCCGCTCCGGCGGGCTTTTCTCATCAGCTCTCCATTACCGGCTTCGGCTGTTCACCTGACTCATCCTGCATCCACGGCGCGTGCAATACCATGCTGGGCAGCGCCAGCTTAATCCCCTGGGCGTTCAGCCCTTCAAGAATACGGATATTGATCTCCTGCTGGATGTCCATGTATTTGTTGTAATCCGCGGTATTAACGATATGGACGACTTCGAACGTCAGGCGGTCGCGGTCAAATCCCAGAAAATGGGCACGATCGAATTTTGTCTCGCCGACATCGGTAATGATCTGCCTGACCATATCCCCCACGTAGCGCAACTTATCGGGCGGCGTGTCGCTGGCAACGCCAAAGGTAAAGACGATGCGACGCGTCTGCATGCGTTTGTAGTTGTGAAGCGTCTGCTGAAGCAAAATGGCGTTACCGCAGACGATCTGCTCCCCGCTCAGGCTGCGGATACGGGTCGTTTTCAGGCCAATGTGCTCTACCGTCCCCGCCACGTCGTTGAACACCACAAAATCGCCAATTTCAAACGGCTTATCAAAGCCGATAGAGAGCGAGGCAAACACATCGCTGAGGATCGTTTGTACGGCGAGGGCGATGGCAATACCCCCTACCCCAAGGCTGGCAACCAGAGCAGTGATGTTGACGCCCGCGTTAGCAAGGATAGACAGCAGCATCACTGACCAGACGATGGCACGGAGAATAAGCCCCGTGATCACCAGCGTGACCGGGTTTTTATGGCTTCCGGGCGCCAGCATGACGTGACGAAGCCACGACACCACCCCCTGATCCATCCACAGCGCCACCTGGATGGCGAAAACCAGAAACCAGGCGTGGCTCACGGTGCCAAAGAGATGATCCGGCAAGTCAACGAAACGCAGGCTGAAGAGCAGCGCCACCACAAACAGCAGGAATCGGCTGGTGCGGTTAAGCATATCGGTCAGGATAAAACGCATCCGGTTGGTGGTCGGGTGCTTATCGCCCCAGGTGGTGATGCCTTTCTTAACGAATGCGATCAGGCGCGTTAGCAGCCAGTACACCAGCAGCGTCACAAAGACAACCGTGGCGGCGCCTATCCAGAATGTCGGCGTCATCATCAGCGCGATGATGTCGAAGCGGGACAGAAATTGCATTACACCTCCTCGTATTACACAAAGGGTAAAGTATAGACAGAGGAGAAACGCTGGCCGCAGAAATAGGAAAACCGCCCCGAAAGGCGGTTTGTCAGGGTGAAGCGAATTACAGCGCTTTCAGAATCGCATCCACGCTGGCTTTGGCGTCGCCAAACAGCATATGGGTATTCTCTTTGAAGAACAGCGGGTTCTGCACGCCAGCATAGCCGGTGTTCATCGAGCGTTTGAAGACAATGACGTTCTGCGCCTTCCACACTTCCAAAACCGGCATCCCGGCGATTGGGCTACGCGGATCGTCCTGTGCCGCCGGGTTAACGGTGTCGTTAGCACCAATAACCAGCACGGTGTCGGTGTCGGCGAAATCATCATTGATCTCGTCCATCTCCAGCACGATGTCGTATGGCACCTTCGCTTCCGCCAGCAGTACGTTCATGTGGCCCGGCAGACGTCCGGCCACAGGGTGAATACCAAAGCGAACTTTGATACCGCGCGCGCGCAGCTTCTCGGTGATTTCCGCCACCGGATACTGCGCCTGCGCCACCGCCATACCGTAGCCTGGGGTGATGATCACAGAATGCGAGTTTTTCAGCATTTCCGCGGTGTCTTCCGCGCTGATCTCACGGTGTTCACCCACTTCTTCGTCAGAGCCGGTAGAAGAACCGTCAGAACCGAAGCCACCGGCGATAACGCTGATGAACGAACGGTTCATCGCCTTACACATGATGTAAGACAGGATGGCACCGGAAGAACCGACCAGCGCACCGGTGACGATCAGCAGGTCGTTGCTCAGCATAAAGCCCGCAGCCGCCGCTGCCCAACCGGAGTAGGAGTTCAGCATCGAGACAACCACCGGCATATCCGCACCGCCGATGGACGCCACCAGATGCCAGCCAAACGCCAGCGCGATGATGGTCATCACCAGCAACGCCAGTACCTGCAGGCCCACGCTTTCGGTACGCACGAAGACCACCAGGAGCACAAACGACACCACCAGCGCCGCCAGGTTCAGCTTGTGACGGTTAGGCAGCATCAGCGGTTTAGAAGAGATCTTACCGCGCAGCTTGCCGAACGCCACGATAGAACCGGTGAAGGTTACTGCACCGATGAAGATACCGAGGAACACTTCGGTCAGATGAATGTTGACCAGAATCGGCTCCATGCCCGGTTCGTGATACAGGTAGCTGTTGAAGCCCACCAGCACCGCTGCCAGGCCCACGAAGCTGTGCAGAATCGCCACCAGCTCCGGCATCTCGGTCATTTCCACGCGCTTCGCCAGGCGAATACCAATCGCGCCGCCGATGATCATCGCCACCAGGATCCACGCCACGTTGCCGGTATCCGGCCCGAAGATGGTGGCAATCAGCGCAATCGCCATCCCGGCGATACCAAAGTTATTTCCCTGCTGAGACGTTTCGTGTTTGGAAAGCCCCGCCAGACTGAAAATAAACAGGATTGCAGCAACAATGTATGCGGCTGTCACTAATCCTCCAGACATATGCTACCCCTTAGCCTTTACGAAACATTTTCAGCATGCGCTGAGTCACGGTGAAGCCACCGAAAATATTGATACTGGCGATCAGCACCGCGATAAAGCTCAGGAAGCTGATCCAGCCGCCGTGTCCAATCTGCAGCAACGCCCCTACCACGATGATCCCGGAGATAGCGTTGGTCACCGACATCAGCGGCGTATGCAGCGCATGGGAGACGTTCCACACCACGTAGTAACCCACAACGCACGAGAGTGCGAAGACGGTAAAGTGGCCGAGGAACTCTTTCGGCGCGACGTCAGCCAGCCAGCCGAACAGAATAATGACCAGCGCCATGATGGCGTATTTGCGCCACGGAGAAGCCGGTTTTGCCGGTTCTTTTGGCTCGGGTGCCGCTTTTGGCGCAGCCTGGGGCTGGGCTGAAACCTGAATAGGCGGCGCAGGCCAGGTAATTTCACCTTCGCGAACGACGGTGACGCCGCGCACCACCACATCGTCAAAATCGACGGTGATGTTGCCGTCTTTCTCTTTGCAGAGCAGCTTCAGCAGGTTAACGAGGTTGGTGCCGTACAGCTGAGACGACTGGGTTGGCAGGCGGCCAGGCAGGTCGGTATAGCCGATCACCTTCACGCCGTTCGCGGTCGTGGTCACCTGATTGGCAACGGTATACTCGCAGTTACCGCCGTTTTGCGCCGCCAGGTCGACAATCACGCTGCCCGGCTTCATGGAGTCGACCATCTCGCGGGTGATCAGCTTCGGCGCCGGTTTACCCGGAATAAGCGCGGTGGTAACAATAATGTCGACGTCTTTCGCCTGCGCGGCGAAGAGTTCCATTTCGGCTTTGATAAAGGCTTCGGACATCACCTTCGCGTAACCATCACCGCTGCCCGCTTCTTCCTTAAAGTCCAGCTCAAGGAATTCGGCCCCCATGCTCTGAACCTGTTCCTTCACTTCGGGACGGGTGTCGAACGCGCGCACGATAGCGCCCAGGCTGTTTGCCGCACCAATTGCGGCAAGACCCGCCACGCCCGCGCCAATCACCATCACTTTCGCCGGTGGGACTTTCCCCGCCGCGGTGATCTGGCCGGTAAAGAAGCGTCCAAATTCGTGGGCTGCTTCAACAATGGCGCGGTAGCCGGCAATGTTTGCCATGGAGCTCAGCGCATCCAGCGACTGTGCGCGCGAAATACGCGGCACAGAGTCCATCGCCATCACGGTCACGCCACGGGCCGCCAGCTTCTCCATCAGTTCAGGATTTTGTGCAGGCCAGACGAAGCTCACCAGCGTGGTGCCTGGATTCAGCAGCGCAATCTCACTCTCTTCCGGCGCGTTGACCTTCAGAATCACGGGCGACTGCCAAACTTCAGCACTGTCCACCACTTCCGCGCCAGCCTGAATAAAGGCTTCGTCATCGAAACTCGCCAGCTTGCCTGCGCCGCTTTCAACCGCGACGGTAAAACCCAGCTTAAGCAGTTGCTCCACCGTTTTCGGTGTTGCCGCTACGCGGGTTTCATTGGCTAACCGTTCTTTTGGTACCCCAATACGCATAGTTTTCCCTTCCATCGGTTTTTGATGATGGTTTGTCGATAAATGCCCGCGGTTTGTATCAATTTTCGCCAGCATGATAGCGACGAGAAATGAGTAACCCCGCAAAATAAAACAGTAACAAACTGTCTATAACCTACTGAAAATAGCGCTTGTGATCTACCGCCAGAAAACACTATTTCTTACTTTATCTGTGAAAAATAAGCGATCGGCGTCACTGACAGTGATATTTACCTTAAATTCATCGCCAGAACCGATAAATCGCGCAAGCGAAACGGTAAAAACATGATATAGCGCCATAAGAGAACAAGTTATTAACATTAAATTAACTTGTAAAAGTCATATGCTTTATCAGTTTTGCTTGTCAAACGCCTGTTTTTTCAACATATCACTAAATGTTATCGAATTCGGTAATTGAGTGAGCACAGGCAGTGAAAAATGGCGCAGACAGCGACGGGTTTTAAATGCCATAATCGGGGCCGTCTCAAATAAACAACAATACCAGTGCATGGTTTGCGCAAGGCGAAGGATTATTTTTATGAAGCTTAAGAACACACTCCTGGCGTCCGCACTTCTCTGTGCGACCGCCCTGTCTGCGAATGCCGCAACAGAGTTAACGCCAGAGCAAGCGGCAGCGTTAAAACCTTTTGACCATACGGTCATTGTGGGTCGTTATAATTCTATTGGCGATGCCGTCGCCGCCGCATCAAAAGCCGCGGATAAAAACGGGGCGGCCTCGTTTTACGTAGTTGACCAGTCCGATTACGGCAACAGCGGTAACCAGCGCGTGACCATTGCGCTGTATAAAGATAATGCACCAAAGGCTGACGCGCCGAAAAATCGCGTGATCAACGGTATCGTTGAGCTGCCGAAAGATCAGGCCATTGAGCTGGAACCTTACGACACCGTTACCGTTCAGGGCTTCTATCGCAGCCAGCCAGAAGTGAACGATGCCATCACCAAAGCCGCGAAAGAGAAAGGTGCCTACTCTTTCTATATCGTGCGTCAGGTGGATGCTAACCAGGGCGGCAACCAGCGCATTACCGCATTCATCTACAAAGAAGATGCGAAAAAACGCGTTCTGCAGAGCCCGGATGCCATCCCTGCGGATTCTGAAGCGGGTCGCGCGGCGATAGCCAAAGGCGGCGAAGAAGCGAAGAAAGTTGAAATTCCGGGCGTAGCGACCTCTGCGGCGCCAAGCGCTGAAGTGGGCCGTTTCTTTGAAACGCAGTCCACGAAAGGTGGCCGTTACTCCGTGACGCTGCCGGACGGCACCAAAATTGAAGAGCTGAACAAAGCCACTGCCGCGCAGATGGTGCCGTTCGACAGCATCAAGTTTACCGGCAACTACGGCAATATGACGGAAGTCTCTTATCAGGTCGCGAAGCGTGCGGCGAAGAAAGGGGCGAAGTATTACCACATCACCCGCCAGTGGCAGGAACGTGGTAACAACGTGACCATCAGCGCCGATCTGTACAAGTAACAAAACCGTTGAAGAAAGGCGGCGCAATGCCGCCTTTTTTGTTACTTTTTTTGAAAATCTGCCACACATCATTGCATGCTTTCGTTACACTCCGTAAAATCCCGCGCCTTAGTGTGATCCACCATTTTTATGCGCCTTAGCGAAATAATTATTCTGGATTGGGACTTTTCATAACAGGAAGCCAATGGAAAAGAAACTTGGCCTGAGTGCTTTAACTGCACTTGTATTGAGCTCAATGCTGGGCGCGGGCGTATTCAGTTTACCGCAGAACATGGCGGCCGTCGCAAGCCCTGCCGCCCTGCTCATTGGCTGGGGCATTACCGGTGTCGGGATATTGCTGCTGGCGTTTGCCATGCTATTGCTGACGCGCATTCGCCCGGATCTGGACGGCGGCATTTTCACCTATGCACGTGAAGGTTTCGGCGAGCTGATCGGCTTCTGTTCCGCCTGGGGCTACTGGCTGTGCGCGGTCATCGCCAACGTCTCTTATCTGGTGATTGTCTTCTCGGCGCTCAGTTTCTTTTCCGATACCCCTGAGCTGCGCCTGTTTGGCGACGGTAATACCTGGCAGTCTATCGTCGGCGCCTCGGTGCTGCTGTGGATTGTTCACTGGCTGATTTTGCGCGGTGTCCAGACCGCCGCCAGCATCAACCTGGTGGCAACGCTGGCGAAGCTGGTGCCGCTTGGCCTGTTTATCGTGCTGGCCTTTATCGCGTTTCGTCTCGACGTGTTTTCGCTTGATTTCAGCGGCATTGCGCTGGGCGTTCCGGTCTGGGAGCAGGTGAAAAACACGATGCTGATTACCCTGTGGGTATTTATCGGCGTTGAGGGTGCCGTCGTGGTTTCTGCCCGCGCGCGTAATAAGCGCGATGTGGGACGCGCCACGCTGCTGGCCGTCCTGGCAGCGCTGGGCGTGTATCTGCTGGTGACCCTGCTGTCGCTGGGCGTGGTGGCGCGTCCTGAACTGGCCGAAATGCGTAACCCGTCCATGGCAGGCCTGATGGTGAAAATGCTCGGCCCGTGGGGCGACGTGGTGATTGCCGCAGGGCTGATCGTCTCCGTCTGCGGCGCTTATCTGAGCTGGACCATCATGGCGGCTGAAGTGCCGTTTCTGGCCGCTACGCACAAGGCGTTTCCCCGCCTGTTTGCTCGTCAAAACCAAAATAATGCGCCATCAGCCTCACTCTGGCTGACCAACATCAGCGTTCAGGTCTGTCTGGTGCTGATCTGGCTCACAGGTTCAGACTATAACACCCTGCTGACCATCGCCTCGGAGATGATTCTGGTACCCTATTTCTTAGTGGGTGCGTATTTGTTAAAAATCGCCACGCGTCCGGCGCACTATGTTGTGGGCGTAGGGGCCTGTATTTACGGCCTGTGGTTGTTGTATGCTTCCGGGCCGATGCATCTGCTGCTGTCGGTTGTGCTGTATGCGCCGGGTCTGCTGGTGTTTATCTATGCCCGCCGCACGCATCAGCTGGAGAACGCGCTGAAACGCCGTGAAATGGCCTTAATCGGGCTGTTACTGGTTGCTGCCGTACCGGCAACCTGGATGTTAATGGGATAGCACTGTCTTTCCCATTGTTGAACTGTAAAGGAGAATACGATGGGAAATGCACCGCTTCGCCCAATACTGATCACCGGTGGAGGCCGCCGTATCGGCCTCGCCCTCGCCCATCACTTTCTCAACCTTCGCCATCCGGTCATTGTCAGCTACCGTACGGAATACCCGTCGATTGAGGGGCTGCGCAAAGCCGGAGCGATCTGCATTCAGGCTGATTTTTCCACCGACGAAGGCATTCTGGCCTTTGCCGAACAGGTTAAATCCACCGCGACGGGGTTGCGCGCCGTGATCCATAACGCCAGCGCATGGTGTGCCGAGAAGCCCGGCACGTCCCTCAGCGATACGCTCTCCGCCATGCTGCAGATCCACGTTAACGCCCCTTATCTGCTTAACCACGCGCTGCAGGATCTGCTGCGCGGCCACGGGCATGCGGCGGGCGACATTATTCACTTTACCGATTATGTGGTGGAGCGCGGCAGCGACAAGCATATCGCCTACGCGGCCAGCAAAGCCGCGCTGGATAACATGACGCGCTCCTTTGCCCGCAAGCTCGCGCCCGAGGTAAAGGTGAACGCCATCGCCCCGGCGATGATTTTGTTTAACGAACACGATGATGCGGAATACCGCCAGCAGGCGCTGAATAAGTCGCTGATGAAAATTGCCCCAGGCGAGAAAGAGGTGATCGACCTTGTAGATTATCTGCTCACCAGCTGCTACGTCACCGGCAGAACCTTTGCCGTGGACGGCGGTCGCCCGCTGCGCTAGTGAAAGCGGCTCCAGAAGAAGATTAACACCCAGGCGCTGAGCCCCCAGCAGACCACTGCCCCGCCCAGCGCCAGGGGAAGCCGCAGAAAACCGGTGAAATACCACAGGGAAAGCAGGTAGAGAAAGTACGGAATGATTGACCACATGCCAAACACGATGGTCGTGCGTAGCGCTTCCGTACCCCGCTCAGAGGCCACAATATAGTGGGCAATCAGCGCAAAGGTCGGGAATAGCGGGATCAGCCCGGCAATATAATAGTTTTTGGTTTTTGCCAGAATGCCAATCAGTAACACCACCAGCGCCCCCAGCGCGGCTTTGATAACCAGCCCCATATTTTTTCCTATAACAATCAAATAACAAGAAACGTCAGAATAACGGAAGCGGCGTTAATTTTGAAAGATTAATGGAAGGTTAAGGTTCCGCGGTGTATTTTGGCTTTTTTCACGAAAACAGACGCTGTATGAATAAGATTGTATATGTTGAAGACGAACCCGAAGTCGGGCAATTGATCGCCGCCTATCTGGGTAAACATGATATGGACGTCATTGTCGAGCCTCGCGGCGATCGTGCCGAAGAGGTGGTCGTCCGTGAAAACCCGGATTTAGTGCTGCTGGACATCATGCTGCCAGGCAAAGACGGCATGACGCTCTGCCGGGACCTGCGCGCCCGCTGGGACGGTCCTATCGTTCTGCTTACCTCACTGGACAGCGATATGAACCATATTCTGTCGCTGGAGATGGGCGCCAATGATTACATTCTGAAAACCACACCGCCTGCCGTCCTGCTGGCCCGCCTGCGCCTGCATTTGCGCCAGCACGCCAGCATCGAACGCGAAGCGCCCGCGCCGTCCCTGACGCCGCACAAAGCGTTGCGCTTCGGTACGCTGTCTATTGACCCGGTTAACCGCCAGGTCCTGCTTTCCGGCGAGCTTATCGCCCTTTCTACCGCAGACTTTGACCTGCTGTGGGAGCTGGCCACGCATGCCGGGCAAATCATGGACCGCGACGCGCTGCTGAAAAACCTCCGTGGCGTGAGCTATGACGGTATGGATCGCAGCGTTGATGTGGCGATTTCGCGATTACGCAAAAAACTGCAGGATAACGCCACCGAGCCCTACCGCATTAAAACCGTGCGTAACAAGGGTTATCTGTTTGCCCCACACGCCTGGGAAACCTGATAAAAGATAACATGCGCGAAATGAAGGCATCAGGCGTCTAAGCCCTTTCTTTCGCGCGTTAATTTTCACGTTTGCGCAACAGTTAACTTGATAAGCGCGCGAACTTATCCATAATTATTATTCACACGTTATCTCCTTTAAGTCGCGCCGGGCCGGCTATAAGCCCACACCTTTTCAGCACATTCTCTCCCATGAAATCTTGAAATGAGGATTTAAGCCTATGAGATATGTATAGCTACTCTGAAGTAGAAGCCATTAAAACCAATCTTGAATGGATAGTTAATCAGGCAGCAGCTAGCCATGCCTCACCCTCACGTGCCGATCAAAAAGCGCTCATTGACCTCCTTGAACTCATCCAGTTTTACGAAATACTCCTGGATTTGATTAACGAATTTGGGACTGCCGTGATCGATCCGCACATTGCGGAAGGTCTGGCCATAACGGAAACACTCATCGGCAGGGTAAAAAACAGCGCGAATGCCATGTAACGCGCTTCACAGACATGAAAATATCGATGGGATTTCATGTATATTCTGCACAAAGCGTTTCTTCGGTGAGATCCAATGAAAAAGCTGTTTGTGCAGTTTTATCTTTTACTGTTTGTCTGCTTCCTGGTGATGACCATGCTGGTCGGCCTGGTTTATAAATTCACCGCCGAACGTGCGGGCCGGCAGTCGCTGGACGATCTGATGAAAAGCTCGCTCTATTTGATGCGCAGCGAGCTAAGAGAGATCCCGCCACACGACTGGGCGAAAACCCTGAAAGAGCTGGATCTCAATCTGTCATTCGATTTACGCATTGAGCCGTTAAAAGATTTTGAGCTGGATCCGCCCGCCATGCAGCGTCTGCGCGACGGTGACATCGTCGCGCTGGATGAGAAATACACGTTTATCCAGCGCATTCCGCGCAGCCATTATGTGCTGGCCGTCGGGCCGGTGCCCTATCTCTATTATCTGCACCAGATGCGCCTGCTGGACATGGCGCTGATGGCCTTTATCGCCATTTCGCTCGCATTTCCGGTCTTTATCTGGATGCGGCCCCACTGGCAGGACATGCTGAAGCTGGAATCTGCCGCGCAGCGTTTTGGCGAGGGGCATTTTACCGAACGCATTCACTTCGACAGCGGTTCCAGCTTCGAGCGTCTGGGCGTGGCCTTTAACCAGATGGCCGATAACATCAACGCCCTGATCGCCAGTAAGAAGCAGCTGATCGACGGAATTGCGCACGAGCTGCGCACGCCGCTGGTTCGCCTGCGCTACCGTCTGGAGATGAGCGAGAATCTGACCGAGGCAGAGAATCAGGCGCTTAACCGCGACATTGGCCAGCTTGAAGCGCTGATTGAGGAGCTGCTGACCTACGCGCGTCTCGACCGCCCGCAAAACGAGCTGAACCTCACCACGCCGGATCTGCCCGCCTGGCTGCAAACCCACATTGATGACGTTCAGAGCGTAAACCCGCAGCGCACGCTGTTGACGCGCGTCACGCCGGGTGACTACGGCGCGCTCGATATGCGCCTGATGGAGCGCGTGCTGGACAACCTGATGAACAACGCCATGCGCTACAGCGAAAGTACGCTCCAGATTGCCCTGGATTTGCAGGGCAACCGGGCCAGCCTGACGGTGGAGGACGACGGACCGGGAATTTCCCCCGAAGCGCGAGAAACCGTGTTTGAACCGTTTGTCCGCCTCGATCCCAGCCGCGATCGCGCCACCGGCGGATGCGGCCTGGGGCTGGCGATTGTCCACTCTATCGCGCAGGCGATGGGCGGCACGGTACACTGCGAGGAGAGCGAGCTCGGCGGCGCGCGCTTCTGCTTTAGCTGGCCGGTGTACCATAACATCGCCCTTCCCGTCCCTGCCTGACCTCAACCGCACGCTGGCCTGACCCGGCGTGCTGTGCTATATGATAAGTATGTTGTAACTAATGAGAGTGTTTATGGCGAACTACGATCTCATCGAACGGCTTAACGGCACGTTTCGGGAAATAGAACACGAACTCCTGACCCTGACCGAGCGTTTGCAGGCCTGTCGCCTGCTGGCCGCGCGCGTCTTTACCCTGCCGGAAGTGGCTAAGGGAGCCGAGCACGATCCGCTGGACACCATCGAGGTCGAACAGCACATCGGCAGCGCGGCCCTTGAGCTGGCGCTAAAACACTATCGTCGCCTGTTTATCCAGCAGCAGTCAGAAAACCGCAGCAGCAAGGCCGCCGTGCGCCTGCCGGGGGTCATCTGCCTGCAAACCGATGCGACATCGCGCGAAGCGCTGGAAAGCCATATTGCGCATATCAACACCCTGAAAGCGGCCTTTGAAAAGATCATCACCGAAGAGTCCGGCCTCGCCCCTGCCGCGCGGTTTGAGTGGGTGCACCGCCAGCTTCCGGGGCTGATTACCCTGAATGCCTATCGGACGCTGACGGTACTGCGTCACCCCGCTACGCTGCGCTTCGGCTGGGCGAATAAGCACATCATTAAAAACTTCACCCGGGATGAGATTCTGGCCCAGCTGGAAAAAAGCCTGAAGACGCCGCGCACCGTCGCGCCATGGTCGCGGGAGCAGTGGATTGAGCGCCTGGAGCAGGAGTACCACAGCATCGCCTCGCTGCCGGTGGATGCGCGCCTGAAGATAAAGCGCCCGGTGAAGGTGCAGCCTATCGCTCGCGTCTGGTATTCCGGTCAGCAAAAGCAGGTACAGTATGCCTGCCCGACGCCGCTGATTGCGCTTTACGATGCCGATCAGGGCGCGGTGGTACCCGATATCGGGGAACTGCTGAATTACGATGCTGACAATGTTCAGCACCGTTACAGACCTCAGGCGCAGCCGCTACAGCTGATTATTCCTCGGCTGCACCTGTACGTGGCGGGATGATTATTTCAGGCTGCCGACCATCGCTTCCGGCCGAACCCAGGCGTCAAACTCCGCCTCCGTGAGATAGCCCAGCGCCAATGCGGAGGCTTTCAGCGTCAGCCCCTCTTTATGCGCTTTTTTGGCGATCTCGGCGGCCCTGTCATAGCCAATATGGGTATTGAGCGCGGTGACCAGCATCAGAGATTCATTGAGCAGCTGGCTGATGCGTTCGCGATTGGGCTCAATCCCCACCGCGCAATGCTCGTTAAAGCTCTCCATCCCGTCCGCCAGCAGACGAACAGATTGCAGCACGTTGTGGATCACCATCGGGCGATAGACGTTCAGCTCGAAGTTGCCGGACGCACCGCCCATGTTGACGGCCACGTCGTTGCCCATCACCTGGCAGCAGAGCATGGTCATGGCTTCGCACTGGGTCGGGTTCACTTTACCCGGCATGATGGAGCTGCCCGGCTCGTTTTCCGGGATGCTGATTTCACCGATGCCGCAGCGCGGGCCCGAGGCCAGCCAGCGCACGTCGTTAGCAATTTTCATCAGCGAGGCCGCCAGCCCCTTCAGCGCGCCATGGGTGTGGACCAGCGCATCGCAGGTCGCCAGCGCTTCGAACTTATTGGGCGCCGTGACGAACGGCTGTCCGGTGATGGCAGCAAGCTCCTCCGCCACGCGCACCGCGTATTCTGGATGGGTATTTAACCCGGTACCGACCGCCGTCCCACCGAGCGCCAGCTCCGCCAGGTGCGGCAGGCTGTTCTCGATATGCTTCAGATTGTGTTCCAGCATCGCCACCCAGCCGGAAATCTCCTGGCCGAGCGTCAAAGGCGTGGCGTCCTGCAGGTGCGTACGGCCAATCTTGACGATGTCGCGGAAGGCCTGCGCTTTCTCGTTAAGCGTGGATTTGAGCACGTTGAGCTGCGGGATAAGCTGCTCGCGAATGGCGATTACCGCCGCCACGTGCATCGCCGTCGGGAAAACGTCGTTAGAGCTCTGGCTTTTGTTGACGTCATCGTTCGGGTGGACCTTACGTTCCATGCCGCGCACGCCGCCCAGCAGCTCGCTCGCCCGGTTCGCCAGCACTTCGTTCATGTTCATGTTGCTCTGGGTACCGGAACCGGTCTGCCAGATAGCGAGGGGAAATTCGTCAGGATGCTTGCCCGCCAGCACTTCGTCTGCGGCGTTGATAATGGCGGTGGCTTTATCGGTGTCCAGCAGGCCCAAATCCTGGTTCACTTTCGCGGCGGCGCGTTTGGTCAGCGCCAGCGCCTGAATCAGCGAGACGGGCATTTTTTCGGTCGAAATACGGAAGTGCTCCAGCGAACGCTGGGTTTGCGCGCCCCATAGCTTGTTGGCCGGGACGTCGATGGCGCCCATCGAGTCTTTCTCATGGCGTACCGTGGTCATTACTTTCTCCTTGATAACAAAAGAGGGATTGCTCACATGCTTAAGGGATAAGTATTGATGACTTCTGAGAAACGGTATGGCGCTTTGTGCGCTCTTTTTGATGTCGGGTGGCGGCGGCGCCACCCGTTTTTTTCAATTTACTTCACGCACGCAGAACACTGGGACGACTGGATCTGCTTGAAGAAGTCGTTGCCTTTGTCATCCACCAGGATAAACGCCGGGAAGTCTTCCACTTCGATTTTCCAGATCGCTTCCATACCCAGCTCCGGGTATTCCACGCACTCCAGGCTCTTGATGCTGCCCTGCGCCAGAACCGCCGCCGGGCCGCCGATGCTGCCGAGGTAGAAGCCGCCGTGCTTGTGGCACGCGTCCGTCACCTGCTGGCTGCGGTTGCCTTTAGCGAGCATGATCATGCTGCCGCCGTTGGCCTGCAGCTGATCAACGTACGAGTCCATACGCCCTGCCGTGGTTGGGCCTAACGAGCCGGAGGCATAGCCTTCAGGCGTTTTCGCCGGGCCCGCGTAGTAGATCGGGTGATCTTTAATGTACTGCGGCAGCCCTTCGCCGTTGTCCAGACGCTCCTTCAGCTTCGCGTGCGCAATGTCGCGGCCCACGATGATCGTGCCGTTCAGCGACAGGCGGGTCGAAACCGGATACTGAGACAGCTGCGCCAGAATCTCTTTCATCGGACGGTTAAGGTCAACGCGAACCGCTTCCCCCTCACCCGCTTTGCGCAGCGCTTCCGGAATATATTTACCCGGGTTGTTTTCCAGCTTTTCGATCCACACGCCTTCGCGGTTGATCTTGGCCTTGATGTTGCGATCCGCAGAGCAGGAGACGCCCATCCCGACCGGACAGGATGCACCGTGACGCGGAAGACGGATCACGCGCACGTCGTGGGCGAAGTACTTACCGCCAAACTGCGCCCCGAGCCCCAGATTACGCGCCTCTTCCAGCAGCTCCTGCTCAAGCTGCACGTCGCGGAACGCCTGACCGTGCTCGTTACCTTCAGTAGGCAGGCCGTCGTAGTATTTGGTCGAGGCCAGCTTGACGGTCTTCAGCGTGCTTTCAGCTGAGGTTCCGCCAATCACGAAGGCGATATGGTACGGCGGGCACGCCGCGGTGCCGAGGGTACGCATCTTCTCAACCAGGTAATTTTTCAGCTTGCCCGGAGTGAGCAGCGCTTTGGTTTCCTGGTAGAGATAGGTTTTGTTGGCTGAACCGCCGCCTTTGGCGATGCAGAGGAATTTGTACTCGTCACCGTCAACGCTGTAGAGGTCAATCTGTGCAGGCAGGTTAGTGCCGGTGTTGACCTCTTTGTACATATCCAGCGCCGCGTTTTGCGAGTAGCGCAGGTTGTCTTCGGTGTAGGTGTTGTAGACGCCCTGAGCCAGCGCCGCTTCGTCACCGCCGCCGGTCCAGACGCGCTGGCCTTTTTTACCGACGATGATCGCCGTGCCGGTGTCCTGGCAGGTGGGCAGAATGCCTTTCGCCGCGATATCGGAGTTACGCAGGAACTGCAGGGCAACGTACTTGTCGTTTTCGCTGGCTTCCGGGTCGCTCAGAATATCGGCAACCTGCTGCTGATGCGCGGGGCGGAGCATAAAGGAGGCATCGTGGAAAGCGTGCTGCGCCAGCAGCGTCAGCGCCTGCGGATCCACCTTGAGGATCTCTTGTCCTTCAAACTCAGAGACGGAGACGTGATCGCGGGTTAACAGGTAATACTCGGTCTGATCCTTACTGAGGGGGAAAGGATCCTGATAATGGAAGGGTTTATTCGACATTGTTCTCTCACTTACTGCTTCGGTCTGTTTATTCAGGGCAGATGTTCCGCTGCCCGGCTTAAAAGCGAGTCAGCTTATCCTACACAATTTTTTAACAAAAACTGAGACTAGTACGACTTTTTACATCCACAGGTTACTTCCACGTAGTTTATTGCTTTAATACCCGGAGTTAATTCCACATTTGAATCAGGGCTTGATAATGCAAAAACTCATTAACTCAGTGCAAAACTACGCCTGGGGAAGTAAAACTGCGTTAACGGATCTCTACGGTATCGCGAACCCGAACAACCTGCCGATGGCGGAACTATGGATGGGGGCGCACCCGAAGAGCAGCTCAAAAATTGAAGACGCCAGCGGCCAGGTACGCAGCCTGCGTGACGTGATTGATGCCGATAAAGCCGCACTGCTGGGCGACAAGGTGGCTCAGCGCTTTGGCGAACTGCCGTTCCTGTTTAAGGTGCTGTGCGCCGACCAGCCGCTCTCCATCCAGGTTCACCCGAACAAGAAAGCGTCTGAAATCGGCTTTGCCAAAGAGAACGCGGCGGGCATCCCGCTGGATGCCGCCGAGCGTAACTACAAAGATCCAAACCACAAGCCGGAGCTGGTGTTCGCGCTGACCCCGTTCCTGGCGATGAACGCGTTCCGCGAGTTTTCAGAGATTATCTCCCTGCTGCAGCCGGTCGCGGGTGCCAACAAGGCTATTGCCCACTTCCTCGAAAACCCAAACGCGGACGCGCTCAGCCAGCTGTTTGCCAGCCTGCTGAATATGCAGGGTGAAGAGAAATCTCACGCGCTGGCGGTGCTGAAAGCGGCCCTGAACAGCCAGCAAGGGGAACCGTGGGAGACCATCCGCCTGATTTCCGAGTTTTACCCTGACGACAGCGGCCTGTTCTCCCCTCTGCTGCTGAACGTGGTGAAGCTGAACCCGGGCGAAGCGATGTTCCTGTTCGCGGAAACCCCGCACGCCTACCTGCAGGGCGTAGCGCTGGAGGTGATGGCCAACTCTGACAACGTGTTGCGCGCGGGCCTGACGCCGAAATATATCGACATCCCTGAGCTGGTTGCCAACGTGAAGTTTGTGGCGAAGCCTGCCGCGGAGCTGCTGACTCAGCCGGTGAAAAACGGTGCACAGCTGGACTTCCCGATTCCGGTTGAGGATTTTGCGTTCTCCCTGCACGACCTCAATCAGACGGAAACGACAATCGCACAGGAGAGCGCGGCGATCCTGTTCTGCGTCGAGGGCGAAGCAACGCTGCGCAAAGGCGAGCAGCGTCTGGTTCTTCAGCCTGGCGAGTCAGCATTCGTTGCAGCCAATGAGTCCCCGGTCAGCGTAAGCGGCACCGGTCGCCTGGCGCGCGTTTTCAATAAGCTTTAACCACTTACTGAATTTTTTAACAACTCTTGCTAAGCTAGTTGAAGGCTTAATATCTCCGGGCGGTTTTTACCGCCTGGTTTCATTTTAGGGATAGTCGCAATGAAAAAATCGGTCGTAGCGGTTGGAGTGATTGTAGCGTTAGGCGTGGTCTGGACGGGTGCCTCCTGGTTTACCGGGAAACAGCTGGAAGGCCGTCTGGCTGAGATGGTGGCGCAGGCTAACGGAGAAATTAAGCGCAGCGCGCCGGAGGCGGGTCTGGAGCTGAGCTACCAGAACTATCAGCGCGGCGTGTTCACCAGCCGCATGCAGCTGGTGGTGAAGCCGGTGGCCGGTGCGGCAAACGGCTGGCTGAAGCCGGGACAGAGCGTGGTGCTGGATGAAGTGGTAAGCCACGGTCCGCTGCCGCTGGCGCAGCTAAAGTCGTTTAACCTGATCCCGTCCATGGCGTCCGTTCATACCGTACTGGTGAATAACGACGTCACCAAACCGCTGTTTGACCTGGCGAAGAATGAATCACCTTTCGACATTAACACCCGTATTAGCTACTCCGGTGATACCAGTTCTGATATCGCGCTGAAACCGCTGAACTACGAGAAAGAGAACGAAAAAGTCGCCTTCAGCGGTGGCCATTTCAAACTTGATGCGGATCGGGACGGCAACGTCTTCTCCATGACGGGTGAAGCGGAAAGCGGCCTGGTCAACGCCGTGAACGAATATAACCAAAAAGTTCAGCTCACCTTCAACAACCTGAAAGCCGACGGCAACAGCCGTATGACCGACTTTAAAGAGCGTATCGGCGATCAGAAGCTCTCCGTGGATAAAATTGCTATCGCAATTGAAGGAAAAGAGATGGCCGTGCTGGAAGGCATGGACGTTAACGGTCAATCCGACGTATCCAAAGACGGTAAGAGTATCAATACCCATCTGGATTACACGCTGAAGAGCCTGAAAGTGCAGAATCAGGATCTGGGCACCGGCAAGCTGTCGCTGAAGATCGGCAATATCGACGGCCAGGCATGGCACGAATTTAGCCAGAAATACAGCAAAGAGAGCCAGGCGCTGCTGACCGACGCCGCGCTGCAGCAGAACCCGGAAGTGTACCAGCAGCAGGCGATGGCGGTGCTGTTCAATAACCTGCCAATCCTGCTGAAAGGCCAGCCGGTGGTCACCGTTGCGCCGCTGAGCTGGAAAAACAGCAAAGGCGAAACCAGCTTTAACCTGTCGCTGTTCCTGAAAGATCCTGCAGCCGCCACGGGTGAACCGCAGACTCTGGCGCAGGAAGTGGATCGCAGCGTGAAGTCGCTCGACAGCAAGCTGACCATCCCGATGGATATGGCGACCGAGTTTATGACCCAGATTGCGAAGCTGGAAGGCTACGGCGATGAAGATGCCGGCAAGCTGGCGAACCAGCAGGTAAAAGGTCTGGCGGCGATGGGTCAGATGTTCCGCATCACCAAAGTAGAAGACAACACCATTTCCACCAGCCTGCAATATGCCAACGGCCAGGTAACGCTGAACGGCGACAAAATGCCGCTGGAAGAGTTTGTTGGCATGTTTGGTATGCCGACGCTGGGAATGCCGGAACCGGCTGAACCCGCAGCGCCAGCCGTACCGGCGGCACCGCAGCAGTAAACGTCAAAACCCCTCGCAAGAGGGGTTTTTTATTGCCCTTATCCTTTCCATCCCTCCAGGAAATCCAGCAGCAAGGCGTTAACTTTCTCAGGCTGTTCCTCCTGAGGAAGATGGCCGCACTCGTCGATACCCTGCGCCCGCAGGTTATCCGCCATTTCAGCCCAGACGCTTTGCATATCGAAGAGCTTGCCGACCGCGTGAAAATCATTGCCCCACAGCGACATTACCGGACAGGCGATTTTCACGTCAGCGTCGGCAAGATCCTGCGCCACGTCTTCCGCGTTGGCGCGATAGTCAGCCATCGCGCCTCGCACGGCTCCGGGCGCCTGATACGCGCGAACATAGGTGTCAAACGCCTCGCCGCTGATGGTTGACGGATCGTAGGTCCAGTCCGAGAAAAAGTGGCGCAGCCAGATATTTTCACGTCCTGCAATCAGCGCTTCCGGCAGATCGGGCACAAGATGGAACAGGAAGAACCAGTATGCGCGGGCGATGGACGCATTCAAATCGCGCGCCACGATACGCGTTGGCACGTTATCCATGACCACCAGACGATCCACCAGCTCAGGGTAATCTTTTGCGAACCGCGTCGCGACGCGCGCCCCGCGATCGTGCCCCACCAGCACCACCTTCTGTAACCCCAGCGCACGCATTAGCTCCCGGATATCCCGGGCCATGTTCCGTTTATCATAGCCAGAAGCCGGTTTATCCGTTTCGCCATATCCTCGCAAATCCGGCGCGATGACGCGGTAGTGCCGGGACAATACAGGTATCTGGTAGCGCCAGGCATAGTTTGTTTCAGGAAAACCGTGCAGAAGAATAACCGGCGCGCCTTCACCCTCTTCAGCCACAAACTGGCGAATGCCGTTTGCCGTTACGGTGTAACTTTTCATATTCATAACCTCACTTTATTTCAGCAGAGGCACGTTGGCCGCACGTTGATAAGGACCGTAATTTACAGGGTTCCAGCTATAGCCCTGCTGCCAGGCGGTGATATGCCCAATACCGGGGAAAGGCAGATGCGCAGCGGCCATCCACTCGCCGTCTTTCGCCAGGGCGTTAAATTCCTGCGCCCGGGACGAGATGGCTTTTTTCGAATCGACATCAAAGCGAATAGACACTTCAGGATGTGGGAACTGGACGGCTGGCGCATGAATCAGATCCCCAATGAAGTTAATAGCCGTCCCCTGCGACGCAAAGCGATAAACGGTACTGCCGGGCGTATGGCCAACGGCATAGGCCGTCTGGACTTCCGGGATCGGCGAAGCTGGCGGAACGAAGGTTTTAAGATGTCCGGAGGCTTTATAATCAGACAATGCTTTTCGGGCGATAGCAAAATACTCTTTCGCATTAGCCGGCGCGCTCGCTTCTTTTGCAGGATCAAGCCAGTAGTCGGCCTCCCCCTGCGGTACGTAGACGGTGGCATTGGGGAACAACGCTTTACCGTTCGCATCGCTCAGGCCACAAACATGATCAAGATGAAGATGCGTCAGGAAAATGGTATCAACCTGCTCGGGACGATAGCCTGATGCTTTCATATTGTTAACCAGCTGGCCGGCCGTTTCCGGCACGCAGTGCCCCGCTCCGCTGTCAATCATGACCAGATGTTTACCGGTATTAACCAGGAAAGCGTTAAAGGCGGTCGGCATGCGGTCGGCATCGATTTTATGCTGAGCCAGCAGTTTACAAACCTTGTCGTCTGAAAGACCGTGGAGTAATGACGGCGAAAGGTCGTTATAGCCGTCGAACAGCGCCGTGACCTCATATTCCCCTACCGCCAGACGATAATAGCCTGGGACCTGCTGCTTCACCTGTGCAGGTGCGTCAGCCCAGGCGGCACTTACCAGTAACAGGCTGCTGAATGCCAGAACCGTTTTCAACTTTTTCATCTTCACTCCAGATTGATATTTTTCAGGTTGTGAAGAGACTATGGCAGCGTAACGATAAATACTGTAGATATGTACTTTGATAAGGCAGAATAACGAAAAACGATATAATGAAACTGGAAGACGTAGAAGTGTTTGTCGAAGCCATTAAGGCGGGTAGCCTGGCGGGCGCCGCGCGTCGGCTCTCAATGAGCGCCATGGCGGCGTCACGCTCTCTTAACAATCTTGAGGCTGAGCTGGGGGTCAGGCTGGTGCATCGCACCACGCGATCCCTTTCACCCACCAGCGATGGTGACGTTTTTTTGCCGCATGCGCAGGCGTTGCTGGAAGATAAAAATAACGCGCTGGCCGATCTGTTTCCTGATGGTACGCACCTGTCCGGACGCCTTCGCATTACCGCCTCAGCGGCGTTTGGACGCAAGATCGTTGCACCGATGTTGCCGCTGTTTATGCAGCAACATCCTGCCCTGCAGGTCGACCTGCTGGCAACCGATGAGCAAATTGATATTGTCGGGAAAGGCATAGACGTGGCGTTACGCATTGCACCGCTGCGCGATAACCGGTTAGTTGCACACCGCATCTGTGATAACCCCCGCGAGCTTTGCGCCAGCGCGGAGTATCTCGCCGCGTACGGTTCACCGAAATTGCTTAACGATCTGGCTGGACATAGCTGCCTGACCACCTCAGATACGACACACTGGTCGTTTGAAAAGGGTGAACAGCGCTACAAACAAAAGGTGTCAGGCCGATTCTCGGCTAACTCTATTGAGGCGATTTTCGAGGCTTGTCTGGGGGGACTCGGCATCGCAAATTTATCTCGCTGGTACGTAGAGCCTGCCATTGCTGAGGGTAAACTCGTGCGGATCGTCCTGGAAGATGCTCAGCCGGAATCGCTGGCCATTTGGGCGGTTTACCCGACCTCCCGGCTGATCCCGGCAAAAGTACGAAAATTTGTAGAAGCCCTGGAGACACATCTGACGCTCAACCCGCTTACGCAGCAGAGCTGAATTATTTCACCGTCACCAGCCGCGCCGCCACAATCTGGTGCCCGGACTGGACATCCGTGTTGTCGATGCGCTGCATAATTCTGTCTGCCAGCGTGTAGCCCATCTCCCGCGCAGGGGTGGTAGCCCAGACGATGGGGAGATCGTCCAGCGCGTTTTCACCAACGTCGGCGAACGCCCCTAACGCCACCTGATGGCCGAAGAAGGTTTCCACCCCGCCCTCGCCGCTCTGACGCCCGGCGCGGATCAGGCCAAACCAGGCCCCCATGGCAATCACATCGTTGTAGCAAATCACGGCGCTGATCGTCGGATTGCTTCGCAGCAGCGCGCCTATCGCTTCCGCCGCTTTCTTCTGGCTGGATTCACACTCCACGACCCATTCGCTGTGGAACGGCAGGCCGTATTTAATCAGCGTCGCGCAGTAGCCGCCGACCCGCTCGGCGCGCGTCAGGGAGGAGCTTTTCCCTCCCAGCCAGGCAATGCGCTGATGCCCGCGGCGAATAAGATGTTCGGTCAACATTTGCGCGGCCTGCATGTTATCCGGGCGCAGCGTATCGGCCTCGTCCAGATAGCTGGCGCGCGAGGCGAACACCAGCGGCACGCCTTTTTCGGCGGCACGCTCGCACAGTTCGCTACCCACGCCCGACGCTCCGGCGACGATCACTCCGTCAACCCCCTGGGTCAGCAGCATATCGAGACGGGAGAGAAGCTGCCCGGCCTCGCGCCCGCCGTGCAGCAGAAAGACCATCCGCCCCTGCGCTTCCAGCGCTTCGGTTAACCCGGCGGTCAGCTCCGCATAGAAAGGTGACGTCAGGTCGCGGACAATCAGGCCAATCACCCCGCTTTGCCCGCCGCGCAGCGCCGACGCCTGGCGGTTTCGCACAAAGCCCAACTGCTCAACCGCCTCGTTCACCCTCTGGCCGGTTGCGGGCGAGATGCGCCCTTTACCACTGAGCACGAGAGAAACGGTGCTGACGGAAACCCCCGCCGCCAGCGCGACATCGTTGATGGTGACTTTTTTCGCTACAGCCATGTGTCAGCGTGACTCCCTGAAATGAGATCGGTAAAACGTTTTATCAATACGTTATCTTTATACTACCAGTCAAAGCCTGAGAATGTGATTTAGCGCGCACTAAACTTTGATAAAACGTTTTATCTTCTCGCAGCATTGAAGCAGGCAAACTGATTTTAACAATAAAGGAGTCGTTTTATGACGGCGAAAACAGCACAAAAAATATCGCTGTGGGAGTTTTTCCAGCAACTGGGTAAAACCTTTATGCTGCCCGTGGCGCTCCTCTCGTTCTGCGGGATCATGCTCGGGATCGGCAGCTCGCTGAGCAGTAAAGACGTCATCACGCTGATCCCGTTCCTCGGTACTCCCGTGCTGCAGGCGATCTTTATCTGGATGAGTAAGGTCGGCTCCTTCGCGTTTAGCTTCCTGCCCGTGATGTTCTGTATCGCCATCCCGCTGGGCCTGGCCCGCGAGAATAAAGGCGTCGCGGCCTTTGCCGGGTTTGTGGGTTACGCCGTGATGAACCTGGCGGTTAACTTCTGGCTGACCGCGAAAGGCATTCTGCCGACGACCGATGCTGCCGTGCTGAAGGCCAACAATATTCAGAGCGTGATTGGTATTCAGTCTATTGATACCGGGATCCTCGGTGCGGTGATCGCCGGGGTCATTATCTGGATGCTGCACGAGCGCTTCCACAATATCCGCCTGCCGGATGCCCTGGCCTTCTTCGGCGGTACCCGCTTCGTGCCGATTGTCACCCTGGTAGTTATGGGTCTGTTCGGCCTGATCATTCCGCTGATCTGGCCGGTCTTTGCGATGGGCATCAACGGCATTGGCCGCATCATCAACGGCGCGGGAGATTTTGGTCCGATGATCTTCGGCACCGGCGAGCGTCTGCTGCTACCGTTCGGCCTGCAGCATATCCTGGTGGCCCTGATTCGCTTCACCGAAGCGGGCGGTACCATGGAGGTGTGCGGTCACGACGTGAGCGGTGCGCTGACCATCTTCCAGGCGCAGCTGAGCTGTCCGACTACCCACGGCTTCTCTGAAAGCGCCACCCGCTTCCTGTCTCAGGGTAAAATGCCGGCCTTCCTCGGCGGCCTGCCGGGTGCCGCGCTGGCGATGTACCACTGCGCGCGCCCGGAAAACCGACATAAAATTAAAGGGCTGCTGATCTCCGGCGTGATTGCCTGCGTCGTGGGCGGCACCACCGAGCCTATCGAATTCCTGTTCCTGTTTGTTGCGCCGGTGCTGTATCTCATCCACGCGCTGCTGACCGGCCTGGGCTTTACCGTGATGGCAGTGCTCGGCGTCACCATCGGCAACACCGACGGCAACGTGATTGACTTCGTGGTGTTCGGGATCCTGCACGGCCTGTCAACCAAGTGGTATCTGGTGCCGGTCGTGGCGGCTATCTGGTTCGCGGTGTACTACGGTATCTTCCGCTTCGCCATCACCCGCTTTAACCTGAAAACGCCGGGCCGCGATACCGATACCGCCACCAGCGTTGAGCAGGCGGTGGCCGGTACCGTGGGCAAATCCGGGTATAACACCCCTGCCATTCTGGCTGCGCTGGGCGGTGCGGATAACATTACCTCGCTGGATAACTGCATCACCCGCCTGCGTCTGTCGGTGGCGGATATGTCCAAAGTGGATACCAACGCCCTGAAAGCCAACCGGGCCATCGGCGTGGTACAGTTAAATCAGCATAATTTGCAGGTGGTTATCGGCCCGCAGGTTCAGTCGGTGAAAGATGAGCTGGCAACCCTGATGCGAACAGTAGAAGCCTGATGCCTCAACCCCCTCTCATGAGGGGGTTTTACTTTAAGGATTAACGTCATGTTTGATTTTTCTACCGTCGTGGATCGTCACGGCACCTGGTGTACGCAGTGGGACTACGTCGCCGACCGCTTTGGCGCGGCGGATCTGCTGCCCTTCACCATCTCGGATATGGACTTCGCCACCGCCCCCTGCATTACCGACGCGCTGCATCAGCGCATCAACCACGGCGTGCTGGGCTACAGCCGCTGGAAAAACGACGAGTTTCTTGCCGCTGTTGAGCACTGGTTTCGGCAGCGCTTTAACAGCCGCATTGATAAAGAAACCATCGTTTATGGCCCTTCCGTCATCTACATGGTGTCAGAGCTGATCCGCCTCTGGTCAAAGCCCGGTGACGGCGTGGTGGTCCACACCCCGGCGTACGATGCGTTTTACAACGCCATTGGAGGCAATGCGCGTCAGGTTGTGGCCGTTGAGATGGAAAAGCAGGCGGCTGGCTGGCAGGGCAATATGGCGGCGCTTGAAGCGGCCCTGGCGAAACCGGAAAACAAAATTCTGCTGCTGTGCAGCCCGCAGAACCCGACCGGCAAGGTCTGGACGCGGGATGAATTGACGCAGATGGCGGAACTCTGTGAGCGCTATGATGTGGCGGTTATCAGCGATGAAATTCATATGGACATGGTCTGGGGGGCGCATCGCCACACCCCGTGGAATGCGGTAGCGCGCGGCAAATGGGCGCTTCTCACCTCCGGCTCGAAAAGCTTTAATATTCCGGCACTGACGGGCGCATACGGCCTGATCGGCGATGAAGAGAGCCGTAACGGCTATCTCAGCGCGCTAAAAGGACGGGATGGGCTCTCTTCCCCTTCCGTGCTGGCGCTGACGGCCCATATCGCCGCCTATCAGCAGGGAGAGTCGTGGCTGGATGCCTTGCGTCGTTATCTGGAAGAGAATCTGTTGTATATCGCACAGGAATTAAACAGTGCTTTTCCGAAACTGAACTGGCAGCCGCCGGAAGCAACCTATCTGGCCTGGATTGACCTGCGCCCGCTGAACATTGACGACAGGGCACTGCAAAAAGTACTGATCGAGCAGCAAAAAGTCGCCATCATGCCGGGATACACGTACGGAAACGAGGGTAACGGCTTCGTGCGCCTTAACGCCGGCTGCCCGCGCAGCAAGCTGGAACAAGGGGTTCAGCGCCTCATCGCCGGGATCAACACGCTCCTGTAATTTGTTTGCGCAACGGAATATTCCCTTGCGCAAATAGCTTTTTACCCCGTTTTGTTTTTATAATATGGCGCACTTTAACCCGAAAAGAGTGCGACCATGATTGATACACGCCTGCCCTTAACTGATATTCATCGTCACCTTGACGGTAACATTCGTGCCCAAACCATCCTCGATCTTGGCCGCCAGTTCAATTTAACGCTTCCTGCTCAGACCCTTGAGTCCCTGATCCCTCACGTACAGGTGACCTCTAATGAACCGGACCTGGTCAGCTTCCTGAGCAAACTCGACTGGGGCGTGAAGATGCTGGCGTCGCTGGATGCCTGCCGCCGCGTGGCGTTTGAGAACATTGAAGACGCGGCCCGCAACGGCCTGCACTACGTCGAGCTGCGCTTCTCGCCGGGCTATATGGCGATGACCCACAGCCTGCCCGTTGCAGGCGTAGTGGAAGCCGTCCTTGAAGGCGTCCGTGAAGGGTGTAAAACCTTCGACGTTCAGGCCCGCCTGATCGGCATTATGAGCCGCACGTTCGGCGAAGCCGCCTGCCTGCAGGAGCTGGAAGCGCTGCTGGCGCACCGCGATGCCATCACTGCCGTCGACCTCGCCGGCGACGAACTGGGCTTCCCCGGCAGCCTGTTCCTCTCCCACTTCAACCGCGCGCGCGATGCCGGCTGGCACATTACCGTCCATGCGGGTGAAGCAGCGGGCCCGGAAAGCATCTGGCAGGCCATCCGCGAGCTGGGCGCCGAGCGTATCGGCCACGGCGTGAAGGCGGTAGAAGACCGCGCTCTGATGGATTTCCTGGCGGAGCAGCGTATCGGGATTGAGTCGTGCCTGACGTCTAACATTCAGACCAGCACCGTAGCATCGCTGTCGCAGCACCCGCTGAAAACCTTCCTCGAGCACGGCGTGCTGGCCTCGCTGAACACGGACGATCCGGCGGTTCAGGGCGTGGATATCATCCACGAGTACAACATCGCCGCACCGCAGGCGGGTCTGAGCCGTGAGCAGATTCGCCAGTCGCAGATCAACGGGCTGGAGATCGCCTTCCTGACGCCTGCAGAGAAGCAGGCGCTGCGGGATAAGGTGGCAACCGCGTAAACCCTTTGCCGGGTCGCGGCTACGCCTTACCCGGCATACAAAAGCATTTAAAACTTATGCCAGGCAGAGCGTGGCGCGATGTTTGGCAGATTCAATCCCCAGCTCAATCAGCTCCATAATCTGAATCGCCTGGCTGGCCGGAACCGGGTTCTCCCCCGTTCCATTAAGCGCATCGCGGATGGCAGCATAATAAGCCGGATAGTTACCCGGGCTCGTTAACAGGGTTTCCTCAACCAGCTCCTCACCTTCCGTCCGTGTCACGACGCCGTCGCGCATATCATAGCCCCAGTCTTCCTGCGGCAGACGTTCACCGTTTTTGAGGCGATCTTCCTGCGGATCGAGGCCAAACTTCACGTAGCTCCCGCGCGTGCCGTGGATGATATAGCGGGCAGATTCCGCGGCCGCGACCATCGTGCCGTGCAGCACAATCCGCCGCTGCGGGTAACTCAACACCGCGTGGAAGTAATCGGTTGTCTGCGCCCCGGGCCTGAGCTGGGCCAGATCGACTGTCATGCTCACCGGCAGCCCAAACAGATTCACGGCCTGGTCCAGCAGATGCGGGGCTAAATCGTACCAGATGCCGCTGCCCGGACCGGCCTGCTCGCGCCAGCGGTTTCTCACCTGCGGACGGAAGCGGTCAAAATGCGATTCAAAAAAAACGATCTCTCCTAGCGTGCCTTCCCCAAGAAGCGTTTTAACCGTCAGGAAGTCGCTGTCCCACCTGCGGTTATGGAAAACGGACAGCACTCTGCCCAGGCTTTTTGCCAGCGCCTCCAGCTCACGCGCCTGTGACAACGTCACGGTGAAGGGTTTGTCAACAACGACGTGCTTCCCGGCTTCCAGCGCGGCTTTCGCCAGCGGGAAGTGCGTGTCGTTCGGGGTGGGAATAACAATTAAATCGATATTCGGATCGTTGAAAAGGTGTTTAGGCTCGGAGACAACCGGCACTGCGGGCCAGTCAGCGTGGACTTTGGCGGCGTCGCTGCTGGATACCGCCGCCAGCGCCATTCCCGGCGTTCCGGCTATCAGAGGCGCATGAAACGTTTTGCTCGCGTACCCGTAGCCTATAAGCCCGACGCGGATGTTATCACTCATCGTGTTGTCCTCTTTTTGCGTTTCTTATTTCATACTGGCCTTTCTGGCATTGCCCTCATTAATAATGAGCCATGGCGCTTAAAATAGCAGGCTGTACCGGCTATTTTTGTTACATAGTATTAACCTTCTGATTTTGTTTAAGGGAATCGTTCCCAAAGCGCTTGCCGTCAGAGAAACAGCGCTGTAACATTTGCGACCTGTATTTATGGATAAATTACAACAGTGAATCATGGCATCAATTATTAATCGAATCATTGAATTAGCGGGATGGATTGTTCTTGGGGTTTCGGTCATTTTGCTCGGCGTAGCCAGCCATATTGATAACTACCAGCCGCCGGAGCCTGCTGCCGTCACCCATCCTAAGTAACCGGTTGCTGCTTTAAAGAGTGACATAATGTGTCAGTTTCGTATTGCCAGCCCTGGTGAACGCGGTTAACCTTCTCTTCCAGGCATCACCTTCGGTGCCTGAATTTCAGCATAGAAAACTCCTAATTTCGTCGCGTTATCTGAGTGGGCTGTTTACGTCTGTATTAATCCGTTTATTATTCGACCGAATTACCTTAACTGGTATTACTCACTTTTATATGGAAAATTATTAATATGACAGTTCAGGACTATTTATTAAAATTTCGCAAGATCAATTCGCTTGAGAGCCTGGAAAAACTGTTTGACCATCTGAACTACACCCTGTCGGATAATCAGGACATCATCAATATGTATCGCGCCGCTGACCATCGCCGTGCGGAGCTGGTCTCCGGCGGTCGCTTGTTCAACGTCGGCGAGGTGCCGAAGTCCGTATGGCGTTACGTTTTATAAGAAAGTAGCCATCCGCGCGAAATGTTATATACTCTCCGCCCTGCAAACTGGCTGTACAACATTTCGCGCAGATAATGGGAGAGTTCATGACCGCAACGCCTGGAGAACGAATCGGAGGCTGGTTAATCGCCCCACTGGCATGGCTGCTGGTTGCCTTATTAAGCGCATCGCTTGCGCTGCTGCTTTATACCACCGCATTGATTACCCCTCACGCTATTCAGACCCTAATGTCGCAAAGCGTGCTGAATATAGCGATGTGGTTTGTGTCGTTCGTTTTCGCGATTGGGATGTGGTACTACACCCTGTGGCTGACTATCGCCTTCTTTAAGCGCCGCAAGAGTGTGCCTAAGCACTACATTATCTGGCTGCTGGTCTCGGTCCTGCTGGCGGTTAAAGCGTTTGCTTTCTCGCCCGTCTCTGACGCGCTTGCTGTACGCCAGCTGCTTTTCCCGTTACTGGCTGCGGCGCTGCTGGTGCCCTATTTCAAACGTTCAACGCGTGTGAAAAACACCTTCGTGAACCCGTAATAACCTTACAGATAACCTGTTGTCGCCTGCCCCGGTTTGTCCGATAATAGGCGGCTTTTTTATTTCAGGCTAAATAATGACCGATTACTTACTGCTCTTTGTCGGCACCGTGCTGGTTAACAACTTCGTTCTGGTGAAGTTCCTTGGCCTGTGCCCGTTTATGGGCGTGTCCAAAAAGCTGGAAACGGCGATGGGCATGGGGCTGGCGACGACCTTCGTCATGACGCTGGCGTCCATCTGCGCGTGGTTGATTGACACCTGGATCCTCATCCCGCTGGGGTTAATCTATCTCCGCACGCTGGCGTTTATTCTGGTCATTGCGGTGGTGGTGCAATTTACCGAAATGGTCGTGCGTAAAACCAGCCCGGCGCTCTATCGCCTGCTGGGTATCTTCCTGCCGCTGATCACCACCAACTGCGCGGTGCTTGGCGTGGCGCTGCTGAACATCAACCTTGGCCATAACTTCATGCAGTCGGCGCTGTACGGTTTCTCCGCCGCTGTCGGTTTCTCATTCGTTATGGTGCTGTTCGCGTCGATTCGCGAACGTCTGGCAGCAGCGGATATCCCTGCGCCATTTCGCGGTAATGCCATTGCGCTGGTGACCGCGGGTTTAATGTCTCTTGCCTTTATGGGCTTTAGTGGTCTGGTGAAGTTGTAATGAGTGCTATCTGGATTGCCATCGCCTCTATCAGCGTCCTGGGGTTGGTGTTTGGCCTTATCCTGGGCTACGCCTCCCGCCGTTTCGCGGTAGAGGACGATCCTGTTGTTGAAAAAATTGATGAGCTTTTGCCGCAAAGTCAGTGTGGACAGTGCGGCTACCCGGGCTGCCGCCCTTACGCTGAAGCGGTAGGCATTCAGGGTGAAAAAATTAACCGCTGTGCGCCCGGCGGCGAAGCGGTGATGCTGAAAATTGCCGCCCTGCTTAACGTCGATCCGCAGCCCGTTGATGGCGATGCGGAAGTCCAGGAGCCGGTCCGTGCCCTCGCGGTGATCGACGAAGCAAACTGCATCGGCTGCACCAAATGTATTCAGGCCTGTCCGGTCGACGCTATTGTTGGCGCAACGCGCGCCATGCACACCGTTGTGGCGGATCTCTGCACCGGCTGTAACCTCTGCGTGGCCCCCTGCCCGACGCAATGTATAGAGCTGCGCCCGGTTGAAACGACTACCGAAAGCTGGAAGTGGGATCTTCAAACCATTCCGGTTCGCAATATTCCTGTGGAACAACATGCTTAAGTTATTTTCTGCTTTCAGAAAAGAGAAGATCTGGGACTTTGACGGCGGTATCCATCCGCCAGAGATGAAAGCCCAGTCCAACGGCACGCCGCTGCGTCAAATTCCGCTGGCGACGCGTTACGTCATGCCGCTCAAGCAGCATATTGGCGCTGAGGGCGAGCTGTGCGTGAAAGAAGGCGATACGGTGCTGCGCGGTCAGCCGCTGACCTTCGGACGCGGACGTATGCTGCCGGTACACGCCCCTACTTCCGGGAAAGTGGTGGCGATTGCCCCTCATACGGTGGCGCATCCGTCCGCGCTATCGGAACTGAGCGTGATTATTGAAGCCGACGGCGAAGATCGCTGGATTGACCGTGACGGCTGGAGCGACTACCGCAGCCAGAGCCGCGAAGCGCTCATCGAGCGTATTCATCAGTTCGGCGTCGCCGGGCTTGGCGGCGCGGGCTTCCCGACCGGCGTCAAGCTGCGCGGCGGTGGCGATAAGATTCAGACGCTGATTATCAACGCCGCCGAATGCGAGCCGTACATCACCGCCGACGATCGTCTGATGCAGGATTGCGCCGCCCAGGTGGTGGAAGGCATCCGCATCCTTGCGCACATTCTGCAGCCGCGGGAAGTGCTGATCGGTATCGAAGACAATAAACCGCAGGCTATTTCAATGCTGCGCGCCGTGCTGGCCGGTAGCCATGATATCGCCCTGCGCGTTATTCCGACCAAGTACCCCTCTGGCGGCGCAAAACAGCTGACGCAAATCCTCACCGGCAAGCAGGTCCCGCACGGCGGACGCTCATCGGATATCGGCGTGCTGATGCAAAACGTCGGCACCGCTTACGCCGTCAAGCGTGCGGTGATTGACGGCGAGCCGTTGACCGAGCGCGTGGTAACGCTGACCGGAGAGTCTGTCTCTCGTCCGGGTAACGTCTGGGCGCGCCTCGGCACGCCGGTGCGCCATCTGCTGGAACAGGCTGATTTTTGCCCTGCCAGCGACCAGATGGTGATCATGGGCGGTCCGCTGATGGGCTTTACCCTGCCGTGGCTCGACGTTCCGGTAGTGAAAATCACCAACTGCCTGCTCGCCCCTTCCCCAACCGAAATGGGGGAGGAGCAGGAAGAGAAAGGCTGCATCCGCTGCAGCGCCTGTGCCGATGCCTGCCCGGCGGATCTCCTCCCGCAGCAGCTGTACTGGTACAGCAAAGGCCAACTGCACGATAAAGCCAAAGCCCATAACCTGGCCGACTGCATCGAATGCGGTGCCTGCGCCTGGGTCTGCCCAAGCAACATTCCGCTGGTGCAGTACTTCCGCCAGGAGAAGGCCGAGATTTATGCCATCTCCATGGAAGAAAAACGCGCCGCGGAAGCCAAGGCACGTTTCGAAGCGCGTCAGGCGCGTCTCGAACGTGAGAAGATGGCTCGTCAGGAGCGACATAAGCAGGCCGCCGTTCAGCCTGCCGGGAAAGATCAGGATGCAATCAACGCCGCACTGGCGCGCGTTCGCGAGAAAAAAGCCAGTGCCGCCCAGACGCTGGTGATCCAGGCCGGTGAAAAACCGGATAACAGCGAAGCGATTGCCGCCCGCGAAGCGCGTAAAGCTGCGGCCCGCGCCCGTCAGGCGGAAAAAGCGCAAGCGGCGCAGCCGGAAGCTGAAATCGATCCACGCAAAGCCGCCGTTGAGGCGGCAATAGCCCGTGCCAAAGCGCGCAAGGCCGGGGAGCAGCCAGTGGTGGTTGAACAGGAACCGGTCGATCCGCGTAAAGCTGCCGTTGAAGCGGCGATTGCCCGCGCCAAAGCGCGCAAAGCAGCGCAGCAGGCGCCAGCCGCAGAACCTGAAGCACCGGTCGACCCACGTAAAGCCGCCGTTGAAGCGGCGATAGCCCGCGCCAAAGCGCGCAAAGCAGCACAGCAGGAAGAGCAGCCGCAGGCCGCCAACGATGACCCGCGCAAGGCCGCCGTCGCCGCCGCCATTGCGCGCGTTCAGGCAAAGAAAGCCGCACAGCAAGCCGTAAACGAGGATTAAATGGTTTTCAGAATCGCAAGTTCCCCTTACACCCACAATCAGCGCCAGACCTCGCGCATCATGATGCTGGTCTGCCTGGCGGCGCTGCCGGGCATTGCCGTTCAGTGCTGGTTTTTCGGCTGGGGAACCCTGTTCCAGATAGCTCTTGGATGCGCCAGCGCCGTCGCGGCGGAAGCCCTCGTGCTGAAGCTGCGCAAGATGGCGGTTTCCCGCATCCTGGCCGATAACTCCGCGCTGCTGACCGGCCTGCTGCTGGCCATCAGCATTCCCCCGCTTGCCCCGTGGTGGATGGTGGTGCTCGGCACCGTGTTTGCCGTGATTATTGCCAAACAGCTCTATGGCGGCCTCGGTCATAACCCGTTTAACCCGGCGATGATTGGCTACGTAGTGCTGCTGATCTCCTTCCCGGTACAGATGACCAGCTGGCTGCCACCGCACGAGATTGCAGCCACGGTGCCCGGCTTTATGGATGCTCTGCAGGTGATCTTTACCGGCCATACGGCGCTGGGTGCTGATATGAACGCGCTGCGTATGGGCGTGGACGGTATCAGCCAGGCGACGCCGCTCGATACGTTTAAAACGTCCCTGCACGCCGGGCATAGCGTTGAGCAAATCATGAAGTCCGCCATCTACAGCGGCGTGCTGGCGGGCGCGGGCTGGCAGTGGGTCAACCTGGCGTATCTGCTGGGCGGCCTGTTCCTGTTGCAGCAGAAGGCCATCCGCTGGCATATTCCGGTCAGCTTCCTCGTGACGCTGGCGGTCTGCGCCACGCTGGGCTGGGTATTCTCTCCTGAATCCCTGGCCAGCCCGCAGATGCACCTGCTCTCCGGCGCGACCATGCTGGGTGCCTTCTTTATCCTGACGGATCCGGTGACGGCCTCAACGACTAACCGCGGACGCCTGATCTTCGGAGCGCTGGCTGGATTGCTGGTCTGGCTCATCCGCAGCTTTGGCGGCTACCCGGACGGCGTGGCCTTTGCCGTCCTGCTCGCCAATATTACCGTTCCGCTCATCGACTATTACACGCGTCCGCGCGTGTACGGCCATCGCTAAGGGTTTCGCCATGTTAAAAACGATGCAAAAACACGGCGTCACGCTGGCTGTCTTCGCCGCGGTCCTGACGGGGCTGACGGCACTGGTTAATGCGCTGACCAAAACGACCATCGAAGAACAGGCCTCGAAGCAGCAAAAGGCGTTGTTCGATCAGGTGATCCCGTCCGATTTCTACGATAATGACCTGCAAAAAAGCTGCTTTGTGGTAGACGCGCCGCAGCTTGGGAAAGGCCCGCACCGCCTCTTTATCGCCCGCAAAGGGGATAAACCGGTCGGCGCGGTGATGGAAGCGACCGCGCCTGACGGCTATTCCGGCGCCATTCAGCTGCTCGTGGGCAGCGATTTCTCCGGTACCATCCTGGGCACCCGCGTGACGGAACATCATGAAACGCCGGGTCTTGGCGACAAAATTGAAACCCGTCTGAGCGACTGGATTTTGCACTTTGCCGGTAAAGTGATCCATGGTGAAGATGACACCGCGTTTGCGGTGAAGAAAGACGGCGGCGAGTTTGACCAGTTCACTGGGGCGACCATCACCCCGCGGGCGGTGGTAAACGCCGTAAAACGAGCCGGGCTGTACGCTGAAACGCTGCCCGCGCAGATCAACAATCTTCCGGCCTGTGAGGAGTAATCATGAGCCAGGTTAAAGAGGTTATTGTCCAGGGATTGTGGAAAAACAACTCCGCGCTGGTACAGCTTCTGGGTATGTGCCCCCTGCTGGCGGTGACATCCACCGCCACCAACGCGCTCGGTCTGGGTCTGGCAACCACGCTGGTATTGACCCTGACCAACCTCTCCATCTCTGCCCTGAGACGCTGGACGCCGTCGGAAATTCGTATTCCGATTTACGTCATGATCATTGCGTCGGTGGTCAGTATTGTCCAGATGCTGATTAACGCCTACGCGTTTGGTCTGTACCAGTCGCTCGGGATCTTCATTCCTCTTATCGTCACCAACTGTATTGTGGTCGGGCGTGCGGAAGCGTTCGCGGTGAAAAACAGCCCGGCCATGTCTGCGCTGGATGGTTTTTCCATTGGCATGGGCGCCACGTGCGCCATGTTCGTGCTGGGCTCGCTGCGTGAAATCCTCGGCAACGGTACGCTGTTCGACGGCGCAGATGCGCTGCTGGGCGGCTGGGCTAAAGCGCTGCGCGTTGAGGTGTTTCACACCGATACGCCGTTCCTGCTGGCGATGCTGCCGCCCGGCGCGTTTATTGGCCTCGGCATGATGCTGGCAATAAAATACCTGATTGATGAGAAACGTAAGCGCCGCGCGGCTGAGCGCAGCGTTCTGGAAGGGACACCCGAGAAGGCCTCATGAATAAAGAAAAGCGCATTGCGATCCTGACCCGCCTGCGGGACGAGAACCCGCACCCGACGACGGAGCTGAATTTTACCTCCCCGTTTGAGCTGCTGATCGCGGTGTTGCTCTCTGCGCAGGCGACCGACGTGAGCGTCAATAAAGCCACTGCCCTGCTCTATTCGGTCGCCAATACGCCGAAGGCCATGCTGGAGCTGGGCGTGGAAGGCGTGAAGTCTTATATCAAAACCATCGGCCTGTTTAACAGCAAAGCCGAGAACGTGATTAAGACCTGTCGGATCCTGATGGAACAGCACGGAGGCGAAGTACCGGAAGATCGCGCCGCGCTGGAAGCCTTGCCGGGCGTGGGGCGTAAAACCGCGAACGTTGTGCTCAATACCGCGTTTGGCTGGCCGACCATCGCCGTTGATACGCATATATTCCGCGTCTCAAACCGGACCAACTTCGCCCCAGGGAAAAATGTCGAGCAGGTAGAAGAGAAGCTGTTAAAAGTGGTTCCTGCCGAATTCAAGGTTGACTGCCACCACTGGCTGATTTTGCACGGTCGTTATACCTGCATAGCCCGAAAGCCGCGCTGCGGCTCCTGCGTTATTGAAGATCTCTGCGAATATAAAGAAAAAGTCTATCCCTGACCCGTCATAATCCCCTACAAAAAGAAGGACTACCGTTCGTTCTTCTTTTGGCCGTTATTTGTCCGCTCTTACTTTCTTCTGACTTGTCACTTGTTCGGCTCTATAACGCTCAAACAGGTTAATAGTTTTTTCATAGCCAAAAATTTCTATACATCTGTGATCGCGATCACTCTGATAACGTCATGTTGATTTTTTGTAGTCAAAGGCATCGCAAACCCTTTGCCGGGCAAGATTTAAATGCGCTCACCCGGAAGATAAGACCAGCTATTTTTCAGAATATGGGCTATATCACTACAACAGACGGCAAATAGCAGAACATATCGCCAAAACCCCATCACGCTGGGTGTATACCAGTCGAAAAAACTACCTTTAGTTATCGTATAAAATTTAACGCTAAATAACATTTGTAGAAACCGACAATTATACCGCCCAAGATATATGTAACAGATTATTACAAACGTATTGCCAGACGGGGCAGGATAGTGAACATTACCCGCCGTTTCTCCTCCCAATATAACTATAAGGCGGATGGGCTACGGCCAACACGCGATGAACACCCCCGTTAATATGGGATGTAAAAAAAGAGGTATATGTGTCGACTGCAAACAATAAACCAACAGATGAAAGCGTGAGTCTGAACGCTTTTAAACAACCGAAAGCGTTTTATCTCATCTTCTCTATCGAGTTATGGGAGCGTTTTGGTTACTACGGCCTGCAAGGGATCATGGCGGTTTACCTGGTAAAACAGCTGGGTATGTCCGAAGCCGATTCCATCACGCTGTTCTCCTCCTTCAGTGCCCTCGTCTACGGTCTGGTTGCTATCGGCGGCTGGCTGGGTGATAAAGTTCTGGGTACTAAGCGCGTCATTATGCTGGGCGCCATTGTTCTGGCGATTGGCTATGGACTGGTAGCATGGTCAGGGCATGATGCCGCTGTCGTGTATATGGGCATGGCTACGATCGCCGTGGGTAACGGTCTGTTCAAAGCGAACCCGTCTTCTCTGCTCTCTACCTGCTACAGCAAAGATGACCCGCGTCTGGACGGTGCATTTACCATGTACTACATGTCCATCAACATCGGTTCGTTCTTCTCGATGCTGGCAACCCCATGGCTCGCAGCGAAATTCGGCTGGAGCGTGGCGTTTGCACTGAGCTTCGTGGGTATGCTGATCACCGTGGTGAACTTCCTGTTCTGCCGCAGCTGGGTTAAAAACTACGGTTCAAAACCAGACTTCGAGCCTGTGCATATGGGCAAGCTGCTGGCTACCATCGTGGGCGTTGTGGTCCTGGCGGCGATCGCCACCTGGCTGCTGCACAACCAGGGTATCGCTCGTGCCGTTCTGGGCGTAGTTGCGCTGGGCATCGTGGTCATCTTCGCGAAAGAAGCATTCGCTATGCAGGGTGCTGCCCGTCGTAAGATGATTGTGGCCTTCATTCTGATGCTGGAAGCGATTATCTTCTTCGTGCTGTACAGCCAGATGCCAACCTCTCTGAACTTCTTCGCCATTCGTAACGTTGAGCACTCTATTCTGGGCATCGCGTTCGAACCGGAGCAGTATCAGGCACTGAACCCGTTCTGGATCATGGTTGGTAGCCCTATTCTGGCCGCGATCTATAACAAGATGGGCGACCGTCTGCCAATGCCGCACAAGTTTGCTATCGGTATGGTGCTGTGCTCCGGCGCGTTCCTGGTGCTGCCGCTGGGTACCAAATTTGCTACCGACGCCGGTATTGTATCCGTTAACTGGCTGATCCTGAGCTACGCGCTGCAGTCTATCGGCGAACTGATGATCTCCGGTCTGGGTCTGGCAATGGTTGCACAGCTGGTTCCGCAGCGTCTGATGGGCTTCATTATGGGTAGCTGGTTCCTGACCACTGCCGGTGCGGCGATCATCGCCGGTAAGATCGCGAACCTGATGGCTGTGCCAGAAAACGTGACCGATCCGCTGCTCTCCCTGAACGTCTACGGTACCGTGTTCATGCAGATTGGTATCGCTACGGCGGTTATCGCGGCGCTGATGCTGCTGACCGCGCCGAAACTGAATCGAATGACTCAGGACGACGACAAGGCGGCGGAAGCGAACAAAACCGCTACCGCGTGATATTTGAGAGAAACGACAGAACAGAAGCCGCTAAGAGATTAGCGGCTTTTTTTTTGTCCCTTCGCGCACTAACATAGCTGAAACCTCAGCAAAAAGGAGTTACCGATGAAACTGTTCTACAAACCGGGCGCGTGCTCTCTTGCTTCCCATATCACCCTGCGCGAGAGCGGCAAAGATTTCACGCTGGATGGCGTTGATCTGATGAAAAAGCGCCTGGAAAACGGGGATGACTTTTTTGCGATTAACCCAAAAGGGCAGGTTCCAGCCCTGCTGTTGGATGACGGAACTCTGCTGACCGAAGGCGTGGCGATTATGCAGTTCCTGGCGGACAACGTACCGGATCGCCAGCTCCTTGCCCCTACCGGCAGCGTCGCACGTTATAAAACGCTGGAGTGGTTGAACTATATCGCCACCGAGCTGCACAAAGGTTTTACCCCCCTCTTCCGCCCGGATACGCCGGAAGAGTACAAGCCGACCGTGCGAGCTCTGCTGGAGAAAAAGCTGCAGTATGTTAACGAATCGCTGAAAGACGATCAGTGGATTTGTGGTTCACGCTTCACCATTGCCGACGCGTACCTGTTTACCGTACTGCGCTGGGCGCGTGCGGTTAAGCTGAACCTGGAAGGGTTGGACCACATCGCATCGTATATGGCGCGCGTGGCGGAGCGTCCAGCGGTGGCCGCGGCGCTAAAAGCGGAAGGGTTGAATTAAGCGAGGCGACTGTGTTGCCGGGTGGCGCTGACGCTCACCCGGCCTACGAACTCTGGACGATTATAGCTGTGTGGCGCTGAAATAGTGCTCCGGCTTCGCGATACGATCCTGTGCCGCGACCACCTGCAGTTCATATTCCTGCATCTCTTTCGTCGCAATCATAATTTCGTACACCGCTGCCGTCACGTGCTCCAGCGCGTCTCTCACCGTTGCACCCTGCAACAGTTTCACCAGCAGTAGCCCGCTGGTCACATCACCCACGCCCACCGGCTGACGCGTGCCGAAATCCACCAGCGGACGGCTGATATGCCATGCGTCATCTTTCGTCACCAGCAGCATCTCAAAACGCTCCTGGGTCAGCCCTGCGCGGGCGAGATGTTTTACCAGCACAATCTCCGGCCCCTGGGCTATCAGCTCGCGAGACGCACGTACAGCCTCTTCTACACTGTTAACCGGATGCTCGCAAAGGATCTCCAGCTCAATCAGGTTGGGCGCAATGATATCGCTGGCGGGCAGCGCATGGCGAACGTGAAATTCCGCTACGCCAGGCGCCACAATGCAGCCTTTCTCCGGGTGTCCCATGACGGGGTCGCAGAAATATTTTGCCGCCGGGTTTGCCGCTTTCACCTGACGGACGATGCCGAGGATGTGTTCCCCCTGCTCCGCTGAGCCGAGGTAGCCGCTCAGAACGGCGTCGCAGCGCTTGAGCTGGTCGATATCCGCAATACCCTGCACAACCTCTGTGAGATGCGAAGGCGGCATCACGCAGCCGGTCCATTTGCCGTATTGCGTGTGGTTAGAGAACTGCACGGTATTGAGAGGCCAGACGTTGGCACCGAGGCGGCGCATCGGGAATTCCGCTGCGCTATTGCCAGCATGTCCAAACACAACGTGGGACTGAATGGCGAGGATGTTCTTCATCTTTTTCTTACCAAACCCTGAACAAACAAAAAGGGCGTGGTTTCCCACGCCCCTCGAGACTTTTACTTACTTCCAGCAGACCAGACAGTAGTTTTTCTTACCGCGGCGCAGCAGCGTGTAGCGGCCATACAGACGATCGCCGTCAACGAAGGTGTATTCCGGATCAGCCTGCTTTTCACCGTTGATGGTGATAGCGTTGGAGGCGATGGTTTTACGCGCCTGACCACGGGAAGGCTGGAGCTCAGAGTCCACCAGCGCCTGCATCAGGTCAGCCCCTTTTTCCATCTCAACCATCGGCACGCCGTCCTGCGCCAGCTGTTCGAAGTCCGCTTCGCTCAGATCGCTCAGCGTACCGTTGAACAGGCTTGCGGTGATGCGTTTTGCCGCGGCCAGGCCCTCTTCACCATGAACCAGTTTGGTCACTTCGTCCGCCAGCACGTACTGGGCACGCGGCGCTTTACCGCTGTTCTTATCTTCCTCTTCCAGAGCATTGATCTCTGCAATGTCCATGAAGGTGAAGAACTTCAGGAAGCGGTAAACATCGGCGTCCGCCGTGTTGATCCAGAACTGATAGAATTTGTACGGGCTGGTTTTCTTCGGATCGAGCCACACCGCGCCGCCTTCGGTTTTACCGAATTTGGTACCGTCTGCTTTGGTGATCAGTGGAACGGTCAGGCCGAAGACCTGGTTCTGATGCAGACGACGGGTCAGGTCGATACCGGAGGTGATGTTCCCCCACTGGTCAGAGCCGCCGATCTGCAGAGAGACGCCGTGCAGCTTGTTCAGGCAGGCAAAGTCATAGCCCTGCAGCAGGTTGTAGGAGAACTCGGTAAAGGAGATACCCTGATCGTCACGGTTCAGACGCTGCTTAACCGCTTCTTTGTTAATCATCTGGTTAACAGAGAAGTGCTTGCCGATGTCACGCAGGAAGGTCAGCACGTTCATGCCGCCAAACCAGTCGTAGTTGTTAGCAGCAATGGCAGAGTTATCGCCACAGTTGAAGTCGAGGAACGGTGCAACCTGTTTGCGGATCTTATCCACCCACTCCTGCACGGTATCTTCGGTGTTCAGCTTACGCTCCGCGGCTTTAAAGCTCGGGTCACCAATCAGACCGGTCGCGCCGCCCACCAGGGCAACAGGCTTATGGCCCGCCATCTGGAAGCGTTTCAGGCATAACAATGGAACAAGATGCCCCAAATGCAAGCTGTCAGCGGTGGGATCGAAGCCGCAATAGAGCGCGATCGGGCCTTGCGCCAGTCGCTCTGCTAACGCTTCCTCGTCCGTCACCTGGGCCACGAGGCCCCGCTCTTGCAATTGTTTAATCAAGTTACTGCTTGCCATCAAATTCTCCATGTATAAACGACTGCACCTTTGCCGGTACACGACTTTTCGCCTGATGCGAAAGGACCATAGAATAAAGCGCAAGCGCGGTGTGCGCTAGCGCTTAAATCAACAAATTTCGGGGATTACGGGGCCAGTCTGTCGATTTTCCAGCCGCCATTCTCGCGCTGGTATAAAAAGCGGTCATGCAGGCGATGCTCACCGCCCTGCCAGAATTCCATCTGCTCAATCGGAATGCGGAAGCCGCCCCAGAAGCTCGGCAGCGGAATTTCCCCCTGCTGGAACTTCTGTTTCAGCTCCAGGAATTTACTTTCCAGCACGCCGCGGGCAGAGATCCGGCTGGACTGTTTTGACACCCAGGCACCAATCTGGCTGTCGCGCGGGCGGCTGTGGAAATACTTCACCACCTCAAGGGTCGAGAGACGTTCCGCTTTACCGATGACCATCACCTGACGTTCAAGCATATGCCACGGGAACAGCAGGCTGATGCGCGGGTTGTTTTCTAAGTGGTGCGCCTTGCGGCTGCCCAGATTGGTATAGAACACCAGCCCTTTTTCGTCGTAATGCTTAAGCAAGACGATGCGCTGATACGGTTGGCCGTTTTCATCTACCGTCGCGACGACCATGGCCGTTGGGTCGGCCAGCTTTGCGTCGCAGGCCTGTTTCAGCCAGCGCTCAAAGAGCACGAGGGGTTCAGCGGGAAGATCCTGGCGACGCAGGCCGCCTTTGGTGTATTCACGGCGCAGATGCGCAATTTGCTGCAGTTCGTCGTTATCTGACATGGCGTTAGCTGATCTTGAGATTGGGTGGCGCTATTGTGCGCCGCCCCTGTAAAAATCTCAACGCTTCGGATTTTCAAGCTGGCAGTTGTTCAGCACAATGCGGTCGCGTTTGTAGACCGTGGCGCTGTCGCCTTTCGACCAGAAGACATAGATGCCGTCCGAATAACGCGCCCCGGAGGCCGAGATACCCTGTTTAAGGGTTAGCAGCTTGTTATCGTAAACGAAGCTGGCTTCCTGACGCGAGTTATTCAGCTTCACGGTCAGCGGTTTTTCATCGCAGCGATACTCCAGCGTATCGGTCTGCATGCGCTCAAGGAACTGATTGTAGACGCTGCATCCTGACAGCAATAAAGGCGCGGCAATAAGAAGAAGAAGTTTTTTCATGGGCGTATTCCGAAGACTTTCCTGGTCCTGGAGGGCATGGCTGCCCCCCTGTTTTATTCCATTCTAACGACGAGGCGCCGCGCTGAATTTCAGTTAACTCTGATTATGACGAGGATTTGCAGGGAAAATCGCCCCGAGGACGCTGGCCTCGCGCGCGCCGGTTACCGACGGCAAATTCCCTGGCAGCCCTGCGATAGTGCGCCAGGCAAGCCAGGCGAAAGCCAGCGCTTCCATATCATCCCCGCTGATGCCGGCCTCGTCCGTCGTCGTCACCTCGGTGCCCGGCAGCAGCCCGGCAAGACGCGCCATCACCAGCGGGTTTCGGCTTCCCCCGCCGCACACCAGCAGGCGTTCGCAGCCGCCGCTGAGCAGCACTTGCTCAGAGATCGACACGGCCGTTAATTCGGCAAGCGTCGCCTGGACATCCTGCGGGGCGAGTGCCGGGAACAGTGCAAGCTGGCGCTCGAGCCAGCCAAAGTTGAAGTATTCTCGTCCCGTGCTTTTCGGCGCCGGTAAGGCAAAATAAGGGTCGCTGAGCATGGACTGCAGCAGCGGGAGAACCACTTTACCCTCGCTCGCCCACTCGGCGTTTTTATCATAAGGTTGACCGCACTGTCGCCAGATCCAGGCATCCATTAACATATTTCCCGGGCCGGTATCGTAGCCGCGAACGGGCTGCCCCGGAATAAGCATCGAGAGGTTAGCAATCCCGCCTATGTTGAGCACCATGCGGCGTTCTGTAGGGTGCGCCAGCAAAGCCTGATGGAAGGCAGGCACCAGCGGCGCGCCCTGTCCGCCAAGCGCAATATCGCGACGACGGAAATCGCCGACCACCGTGACGCCCGTTTTTGCCACAATCTGGTTGTTATCGCCGATTTGCAACGTATGCGGCGCGTCGCCAGTGGGCTCATGCCAGACGGTTTGTCCGTGACACCCGATGGCGACCACATCCTGAGGACGAAGGTGTTCTTTTTGCATTAACGCCTGCACCGCATCCGCAAACAGCGCCCCCAGCCGAACATCAAGTTGACCAAGTTGGGAGAGGGTTAACTGCTGCCCCTGACAGATGCTCAGAATGTCCTCTTTCAGCGAAAGGGGGATTGGCCAGGTCAGGCTCGCCTGCTGTGCCACCATATGTTCGTCAATGGCGGCCAGAACGACATCTACCCCATCCAGACTGGTGCCCGACATCACACCAATGTAGCGACCCGATTTCATGCGCTTTCCTTACGTTGCGTGGGCTAAGGATATCCACTCAACCATAAACAGCGCTCCTTTGCCATCCGACGATAATATTTTTTAACAATCTCTTGCCGGTATGACGAGTGGCTCCTGTTTATGTCTCGTTAAGTCAAATTCAAGTACAATTTTCTTATTGTTAGTGCAAAGATATGAACTATGGCTCTTTATGCCATATAATTTAGCCATAACGGATGCCTCCAGATGGGCGTTTTTGGTGAACAGGAGATTCAAATGATTGTACGTGTACTGGGCGTTTCGCTGATTGGTTTAACCCTGGCCGGCTGTGTGAACGACAGCTCGCTGTCTGGCGACGTTTACAGCGCTTCTGAAGCAAAACAGGTTCAGAGCGTGACTTACGGTACCGTTGTTAACGCCCGTCCTGTACAAATTCAGGGTGGTGATGAAAACAACGTGATGGGCGCAATCGGCGGTGCTGTACTGGGTGGTTTCCTGGGTAATACCGTTGGCGGCGGCACGGGCCGTTCTCTGGCAACCGCAGCGGGCGCTGTTGCGGGTGGTGTCGCGGGTCAGGGCGTTCAAGGCGCGATGAACAAAACCCAGGGCGTAGAGCTGGAAATTCGTAAAGACGACGGCAGCACCATTATGGTTGTTCAGAAGCAGGGCAATACCCGCTTCTCTGCGGGTCAACGCGTCGTGCTGGCGAGCAACGGCAGCCAGGTTACCGTTTCTCCGCGTTAATTAAAAATGGATGTGGTCATCAGGCCACATCCATTTACAATATATATCACCCTCACAAATATATTTATAAAATACATTCACCCCACACATTATTAAACGCACCATATATTGTTTCTGCGCAAAGTATTTAGCGTGCTAATTGATTAAACTCTTCGCAATCATCTCTTCATAATTATTTTAATTTGTAAAATTTTATATGCTTGCGAATAGTCGTTCTGTAAAAGGTCGTTATATCTCGTTCTGTTTCGGTTGCTTTGTTGTCATCGAAATATTACAGGTTTTATTTTCAAAACTGGTTGACTGGGTACCATCCTTTTCGCCTCTTTTGTTCCCCACACTCACCATTTTTTTACTCGTGTTTCACCTGTTTATTGCCTGCTTTATGGCAATGAAATACTGGTGTGATAAGCGGCGGCTCTATCTGATTGCCATCTCATTTGCCTTTGCCGGTTCGGCCTTGCTGATGGTCGGAACATTGACCAGCTTTCCGGCGTGGCTGGATCTCTATCAGTTCAACGTTGTAAACTACAACGATGCGATGATCTACTATATGTTCCGCCACCTCTTAATGGCGGTGCTGATGATGGTTTCGGCATTACTTTATCCCACGCGCAATCTGTCCCTTTCACGGTTGGCGCATATTATCATCGTTAGCAGTTCATTTCTTTTTACCGCATGTATGGTGATTCTGGCCTGGATGTATTCCAGCCATTCCCCGTTTTTATCCCTCGATCTGGTTGATAATGAAACGCGGCAATTTATGGTTCTCTGGAGCCACAGCATTAATATTTCATTAATCGTTCTCTGGGTCGTGACACTAGCCACGCTGATGCTTATTACGCGCGTGCGTAATATGTTCTGGGTAGGCGGTAATTTTCTGTGTGTCTGCTATGTCGTCACGCTCTCTATGCTGTTGGTAGGCGGACATGCAGAAGATATATCCTGGTATCGCGCCCGATTATTTGAAACCGTCGCGACGCTGATTATTATTTTTGTGCTGCTCTATGATGTCTTCAGGTTGTATCGTGACTCCCATTTGAAGTATCAGCAGTCGTATCAAAATTCGATTCGCGATCCGCTCACGCGCCTTTATAACCGCAGCTATTTTTATGAATCGTTAAACCAGGCGCTGGGCATCGCCAAACCCAGCCGCCCGGTTTCGGTTATCGTCAGCGATCTCGATCGTTTCAAGCGTATCAACGACAACTACGGTCACCTGCAGGGAGATAAAGTCCTGCAGTTTGTCGCCAATCTGCTGATGGACTCCGTACGTCCGCAGGATATCGCAGCGCGAATCGGCGGCGAAGAGTTTGTCCTGATGCTTGCAAACACCTCCGCAGAAGACGCATATCTGGTGGCGGAGCGCATTCGGTTGAAGCTAAGCGGTTTTGATAAAATTAGCAGCGAGGGTCAGTTACCAGAGCCGATTACCATCAGCATGGGGGTGTTTACGGCAACCTCTTCGTCGGTAAGCGCAGAAGCGTGCGTGGAAAGTGCCGATAAGGCGATGTATGAAGCGAAAGAGACGGGCCGTAACCGCGTTGTTGTCTTTAAGTAAAAACAAGGCCTTGCAGATGCAAGGCCGTGTTGTCTGGTCAGTCGCGAGACTGTAGCTCGTGGATGTTTTGCTCAAGGCGCGCAATGAGGCTGATGAGCATTTCCAGCTCCGTCGGTGAAACCCCTGAAAGGATTTCACCGCGCGTTTTGGTGATCACCGCTTCCATTTCAGTGATAATAGGCGCCGCTTTCTCCGTCAGCTTAATGCGCTTGGCGCGACGATCGCTGGCGCAGGTTTGCCGGGATATCAGTCCCTTCTCTTCCAGTTGGTCAAGCGTGCGCACCAGCGACGGTTGCTCAATGCCTATCGCTTTAGCCAGTTGAATTTGCGACTGGTCGGGCGGCAGCTGATGAATGTTGTGCAACGTGACCCAATGCGTCTGCGTCAGTTCCAGAGGTTTCAGGCGATGGTCAATCAGAGCACGCCAGACGCGTACCAACCTTGCCAGATCAGAACCTAATGGCGATTCCAATTTCATCTCCTTATAATTAGCTTGCTAAGTTATTATACTGATTTTAGAATAGTGTGCAGCATTTGTATTGGCAAAACAAATGCAATACTGCATTCATCGGACTCAAAAGTATGACTTACACTGAATTATGATGCTTCTTCATACTCAGACAAGCCAACGCGGCATTCTGTTCACTGCAAAGGATTTCTGCCTGTGATCTTTTTTCATCGCTCAGAAGGTTTACCCCTTCAGGACCTGATCTTCGGTGCGTCAGTCTACTTTCCTCCCCTGTTTAAAGCCGTGCTGGTGGGCTTTGTTCTCTGGCTCATCGCGCATCGCCTGCTTCGCGACTGGATGTACTCCGGCGAAATCTGGCACCCCATGCTGATGGATCTCTCCCTGTTTGCCCTCTCCGTATGCCTGGGCCTTGCTGTTCTGATCGTGTGGTGAATATGCCTCTGAAAACGCTGAAGTACTTTTCCACCCTGTTCGTTCTTGTCCTCGCCCTGGCTGCTGGATGGTGGTTGTGGAATTATTATATGCAGTCCTCCTGGACCCGTGATGGCAAAGTTCGCGCTGAGCAGGTCAGCATCACCCCCCAGGTCTCGGGAAGTATCACAACGCTGCTGGTTAAGGATAACCAGTATGTTAAAAAGGGAGAGGTGTTATTCCGCATCGACGACACCCCGTATCACATTGCGATTCTGAACGCCCAGGCGCAGCTGGCTAAAGCCCAGTCTGACCTTGCAAAGGCCAATAATGAGGCCAATCGCCGCCGTCACCTGTCGAAAAACTACATCTCCGCGGAAGATTTAGATACTGCCAATATCAACGTCAAGGCCATGCAGGCGAGCGTCAACGTGGCTGAGGCCACGCTTAAGCAGGCGCAGTGGGAATTAACCCAAACCGTGGTCACCGCCCCCGTCGACGGATGGGTGACCAACCTCTCCACCCGGGTGGGAAATTATGCCACCGCCGGTCAGCCGGTTTTTGCTCTCGTCGACAGCCACTCGTTCTACGTCGTGGGCTATTTCGAAGAGACCAAGCTTCGTCATATCCGTGAAGGCGCACCCGCCGCCATAACGCTGTATAGTGGCCCGCAAAAGTTACAGGGTCACGTTTCCAGCATTGGCCGCGCCATTTATGATCAAAGCGTTGAAACGGATTCCGGGCTGGTGCCGGACATCAAGCCGAACGTACCGTGGGTGCGCCTGGCTCAACGCGTGCCTGTGCGCGTGGAGTTTGACCGTTTACCGGAGGACATCACGCTGGTTTCCGGCACCACCTGCACTGTCTCTATCGGAACCCGTTAATGAAGCTGCAGGCGCTCTCCTGGCAAAACACGCCGTGGATGAAAGCGACGCGCCCCCAGTGGCGCTACGCGCTGCGTAACGGCATTGCCATGTGCCTGGCGCTGACTGTTGCCTATTATCTGAACCTGGATGAACCCTACTGGGCGATGACCTCCGCGGCGGTGGTAAGCTTCCCCACCGTTGGCGGGGTGATCAGCAAAAGCCTTGGCCGTATCGCAGGTAGCCTGCTGGGCGCCACCGCGGCGTTAATTATCGCGGGCCACACGCTGAACGATCCGTGGCTGTTCCTGCTGAGCATGGCGGCATGGCTGGGTTGCTGTACCTGGGCCTGCGCCCATTTCACCAATAACGTGGCCTATGCTTTCCAGCTGGCGGGCTATACCGCCGCCATTATCGCCTTCCCGGTCGTCAACGTGCTCGACACCACCGAGCTATGGGATATCGCACAGGCGCGCGTCTGCGAAGTCATTGTCGGGATCCTCTGCGGCGGATTTATGATGATGATCCTGCCCAGCACCTCTGACGGCACTGCGCTTATCACTGCGCTGAAAACCATGCATACCCGGCTGCTGGAACATGCGAGCCTGCTGTGGCAACCGGATACCAGCGATGACATCCGCCTCGCGCATGAAAAGGTTATCGGGCAGATCCTGACCATGAATCTGTTGCGTATTCAGGCGTTCTGGAGCCATTACCGTTTTCGCCGTCAGAACACGCTGCTTAACTATTTATTGCACCAGCAGTTGCGCATGACCAGCGCTATCTCCAGCCTGCGCCGAATGCTGCTCAACTGGCCGACACCGCCAGAAAACACCCGCGCGGTAATCGAAACCCTGCTCGCGGCGCTCGCGCGACCGGATGCGGACATCTATACCGTCGCGAAGATCATCGCCCCGCTCGCCCCGGTGGATGAGTTTGATTATCGCCATCGCGCCTTCTGGCAGCGGCTGAATTACTTTTGTCGGCTATACCTGCGCAGCAGCCGCTGGATTAAGGCGGTAGAGAATGCTACCCCGGTCACGGAGTTCGCCGTTCCCGGCAGCCCGGCTCTCGCACGTCACACCGATTATCTGGAAGCGCTGTGGAGCGGTTTTCGCACCTTCAGCGCACTGATGCTGGTGGGGGCGTGGAGCATTACCACGCAGTGGGAGTCAGGCTCGGCGGCGTTAACGCTTGCCGCTATCAGCTGCGTGCTTTACTCCGTCGCGGCCTCGCCGTTTAACTCGCTTACGCTGCTGCTGCGAACGCTTGTTTTGCTATCACTGTTCAGTTTTGTGGTGAAGTTTGGCCTGATGGTACAGATAAGCGATCTCTGGCAGTTTCTGCTGTTCCTGTTTCCGCTGTTAACTACGATGCAGCTCCTTAAGCTGCAAATGCCGAAACTGGCGGGTCTGTGGGGGCAGCTGATTGTCTTTATGGGCTCGTTTATCTCCGTGACGAATCCGCCGGTTTATGATTACGCCGCTTTTCTGAATGACAACCTGGCAAAGATTCTTGGCGTCGGGCTGGCGTGGCTGGCCTTCGCGGTGTTGCGTCCCGGCTCTGACGCACGCAAAAGCCGTCGACATATCCGTGAATTGCGCAGAGGGTTTGTCGACCAGCTCAGCCGCAAGCCGCATCTGCAAGAAAGCGAGTATGAATCGCTGGTTTATCACCACGTCAGCCAGTTAAATAACAGCCAGGACGCGCTGTCCCGACGCTGGCTGCTGCGCTGGGGGGTGGTGCTGTTGAACTGCTCGCACGTGGTCTGGCAGCTTCGCGCATGGGAAACGCGCTCCGATCCGCTGTCGCAGGTACGTGATGTGTGTATCTCTCTGCTACGCGATGTGATGAGCGAGCGCGGCGTTCAGCAGCGGCCTCTGGAGGCCACGCTTGCTGAACTGCAGCGGATCTGCGACACACTTGCCCGGCATCATCTTCCCGCAGCGCGCGATTTGGCCTCGATAATCTGGCGCCTGCACTGCTCGCTGTCGCAGCTGGAACAGGCGCCCCCGCCGGGAACGATTGGGGTTCAGATTACGCCGCAGGCATAGCGCGCCCCGCCGCCGCCAAGCGGTTTAGGCTGATCGGACATGTTATCGCCGCCCACATGGATCATCAGCGCTTTGCCTTTAACCTCATCCAGCTTTTTCAGCCGCGGGGCCACGACCGGATCCGTGGCTTTACCGTCATTGTTTACCACCAGCATCGGCAAGTCGCCCAGGTGTCCCATACCTTCAGGCCCTTCATGTTTACCTGAATTCTGCGGGTCGAGGTGGCCCCCTGCTGCTTCCGCTGCCGACGGTTTGCCCTCTTTCATGGCTGGCTGACAGCTCCCTTTGGCATGAACATGGAAGCCGTGTTCGCCCGGCGGGAGTGCTTTAAGATCGGGTGCGAATTCCAGCCCTTTATCGGTCTCGGTGATTTTCACCGTCCCGATGGACTGCCCCACACCCTGTGAGGTGACGAGATTCATTTCTACTTCGTCGCTGGCTGCCTGCGCCCCTGCGCAAACAACCAGCGTGACCAATGCCAGAGTAAAACGCTTCATATGACCTCCGCTGGTTATTTTTTGCCCCTTAAGTGTATACCAGGGGCACAGATTTCACCGGAAAGTCACCTTCTTGCGGTCTAAGGCACGTCGTAACCCAGCGCGGCCTTGCGGATGCGGAACCACTGCTGGCGAGTCATCTGCAGCTCTTCGGCGGCCAGCGCGGAACGGACGCGTTCAATTTTGCCGGAGCCAATAATCGGCAGCGGTTTTGACGGCAGACGCAGGATCCAGGCGTAAACCACCTGCTCTATGCTCTGGGCGTTCAGCTCGCGGGCGATGGTTTCCAGCTCATTGCGCAGCGGCTGGAACGCATCATCATTAAACAGGCGTCCACCGCCGAGGCACGACCAGGCCATCGGGCGAATGCGCAGCTGCTGCAGCTGGTCGAGCGTGCCATCCAGCAGCAGCGGCTGATGCACCGGGGAGATCTCAACCTGGTTAGTGGCGAGCGTAAACGGCAGACGAGACTGAAGCAGCGCAAACTGGGCCGGGGTAAAGTTGGAGACGCCGAAGTGACGCACCTTCCCACTCTGATGCAGACTCAGGAAGGCTTCCGCCACCTCGTCGGCATCCATGAGCGGGTCCGGACGGTGAATCAGCAGCAGGTCGATACGATCGGTTGCCAGATTGACCAGCGACTGCTCGGCGCTCTTGATGATATGGGCGCTGTCGGTGATGTAGTGGCCGAGGGCATGCTCCGGTTTGGCCGTGGTGGCAATACCGCATTTGGTAACGATCTCCATGCGCTCCCGGAGTGCCGGAACCAGCTTGAGCGCCTCGCCAAAGGCGGCTTCACACTGATAGCCACCGTAAATATCCGCATGATCGACGGTTGTTACCCCTAAATCGATATGCTCTTCAATAAAGCTTGCCAGCTGGAGGGGGGACATATTCCAGTCCATCAGGCGCCAGTAGCCCATCACAAAACGGGAGAATTCTGGCCCCTGGGGGGCAAGGGTAATACGCTGAACCATAACATTTTCCTCAAGGACGTGATGTCATGAGTATACGCAATTACCGCATTAAAACAGTGAAGGTTGCTGGGGTTCTTCGGTCTCAGAGGCTTTGTTTGCGCGGATTTTGCGCAGAAGTCGCTGTCTGCAGAGGCGCAGCACATCCTGCTTTTGCGTGTCGCTGAAGTTTTGCCAGTTGAAACGCTCGTCACGGGTACGCATGCACCCGCGGCAATAACCGCGTTCATCTGACTGACAAATCCCCCGGCACGGGCTCTGGATGGGGAAAAACTCCAGTTGCTCTGCCACACTCACCTCCGGTTAACCTTTCTCACCTACAGTGAAGACGCTAAAAGCGCCGCGTGCAAGGGCTTTACCACAGTTTTGTGGCATTAAGGTTTCACTAATCTTCCCTCTTTATACTCGCCACATCATGACAATGACAGGTTTTACGATCGATGTGGTTAAGTAAAAAGTTACAATGTAACGACATAAAATTTACTCTGGGCTGTGCACTCTTTTTTACTCTGCTTAACGGGCTGTTTATCCAGCGCAGCTGGGCCATTATTGCCCCTGCGCATCTGCACGATATTCTCTTCGCCGCATCCGTACCGGTGGTGCTGTTTTGTGGCTGGGTCATTGTATTTAGCCTGCTCAATATCCCGTATATCCGTAAGCCGCTGATGATCGTCTTAACTGTCGGGTGCGCTGCGGCAACTTACTTTATGTTTACCTACGGCGCGGTCATCGATCAGAACATGATTGTGAACGTGTTCGAAACTAACTCCCAGGAAGCCACCGCGCTGGTGACCCCGCAGATGATTCTGTGGATTGTCATAGCCGGTCTTGTTCCATCCCTGGTGCTGGCGCTGACCCGTATTCGTACCGGCAAATGGTGGTACGCCCTGCTGACGCGTGTTGCCGCGATGCTCGGTGCCCTGCTGGTGATTATTCTTATCGCCGCGGTGTTTTATAAAGATTACGCGTCGCTGTTCCGCAATAACAAAAGCATCGTCAAAATGGTCACTCCGGCGAACTATGTCAGCGCCGTGGTGAAATACAGCAAGATGCGCTGGTTTGCCGGCGATCAAACGCTGGTGCGGATTGGCGAAGATGCGCACAAGGGCGCGCTGATTACGGGTCAGCAGAAGAAAACCGTTCTGGTGCTGGTCATCGGCGAAGCGTCGCGCGCGGCGAACTACTCCCTCAATGGCTACGGGCGTGAAACCAACCCCGAGCTGAAAAAGCAGGATGTGATTAACTTCCCGCAGGCCTCATCGTGCGGCACTGAAACCGCCGTATCCGTTCCGTGCATGTTCTCCGGTATGACGCGCAGCAAATACGATGCTGACCTGGCGCACCATCAGGAAGGGCTGCTCGACGTGCTCAACCATGCGGGTATCAACCTCCTGTGGCGCGACAACGACGGTGGCTGTAAAGGTGCCTGCGATCGTATTCCCCATACCGACATGACGCAGTGGAAGCTGGATCAGTTCTGCAAAGACCAGTCCTGTATTGATGACGTGAATTTCTACCGCCTGGACAACGTGCTGGACGGTCTGAAGCAGGACACGGTGCTGGTTATCCACCTGATGGGCAGCCACGGACCGGCGTACTATCGCCGTTACCCGGATAATTTCCGTAAATTCACCCCCACCTGTGACACCAACGAAATTCAGGATTGCGACCATCAGGCGCTGATGAACACCTATGACAATACGATCCTGTATACCGACAGCATGGTCAGCAAAACCATTGATGCGCTGAAAGCCCGTCAGGCGAACATGAACACCGCGCTGATTTACCTCTCGGATCACGGGGAATCGCTCGGTGAAAGCGGTATTTATCTGCACGGCACGCCGTACATGCTGGCGCCGGAGCAGCAGACGCACATTCCATTTATGTTCTGGCTGTCCCCGGACTATGCGAAAAACTTTGGCATCAACGCGCAGTGTTTACGCGACCACGCAGCAAAAAATGCGGTTTCGCAGGACAATTTATTCTCGACGGTGCTGGGCATGATGGACGTTAAATCAAGCGTTTATCAGCAACAGTTGGACATTCTGAATGCGTGTCACCGGTAACAGCGCTTGCATTAGACCGAACGGTCTATTAGAGTGAATCCATGAGCAGAAATACTGAACACGACACGCGCGAACATCTCCTGGCGACCGGCGAGCGGCTGTGCATGCACCGCGGCTTCACCGGTATGGGGTTGAGCGAGCTATTAAAAACCGCTGAGGTACCGAAAGGGTCGTTCTATCACTACTTTCGGTCCAAAGAGGCCTTTGGCGTGGCGATGCTGGAGCGGCACTATGCTGCTTACCACCAGCGCCTCGCGACCCACTTCGCCACGGGGGAAGGTAACTATCGGGATCGTGTTCTGAACTACTACCAGGAAACGCTGAACCAGTTCTGTCAGCAGGGCATTATCAGCGGATGCCTGACGGTTAAACTCTCTGCCGAAGTGTGCGATCTCTCAGAAGATATGCGCACAGCAATGGATAAAGGCGCCAGCGGCGTTATCGCCCTGCTGGCGCAGGCGCTGGCGAAGGGGCGCGAAGAAAATACGCTCGCCTTCCCCGGGGATCCCTTAACGCAGGCTCAGGTGCTCTACTCCCTCTGGTTAGGCGCCAACCTGCAGGCTAAAATTTCTCGCAGTGCCGTGCCGCTCGAAAGCGCGCTGGCACATGTGAAAAATACGATTACTGCGCCTGGCGCTTAGCAGGCGTTTTTATTTACGTTATTACTAGTCGACTGGTCTACTCAGGAGTCGTTATGTCAGCTGAAAAATTATTTACCCCCTTAAAAGTGGGTGCCGTCACCGCGCCAAACCGCGTGTTTATGGCTCCGCTTACCCGTCTGCGCAGCATTGAGCCGGGTGATATCCCAACCCCACTGATGGGTGAATACTATCGTCAGCGCGCCAGCTCTGGCCTGATCATCACTGAAGCCACGCAGATTTCTGCTCAGGCCAAGGGATATGCGGGTGCGCCGGGGCTGCACAGCCCGGAGCAGATCGCCGCATGGCAGAAAATCACCGCGGGCGTTCACGCTGAAGACGGTCGCATTGCGGTCCAGCTGTGGCATACCGGTCGTATCTCCCACAGCAGCATTCAGCCTGGCGGTCAGGCGCCGGTTTCAGCGTCTGCCCTGAACGCGAACACCCGCACCTCCCTGCGCGATGAAAACGGCAACGCGATCCGCGTCGACACCTCTACGCCACGCGCGCTGGAGCTGGATGAGATCCCGGGTATCGTGAACGATTTCCGTCAGGCCGTTGCCAACGCCCGTGAAGCCGGTTTTGACCTGGTTGAGCTGCACTCCGCGCACGGTTACCTGCTGCACCAGTTCCTGTCACCGTCGTCTAACCATCGTACCGACCAGTACGGCGGCAGCGTCGAAAACCGCGCCCGCCTGGTGCTGGAAGTGGTTGACGCCGTTTGTCAGGAGTGGAGCCCGGACCGTATCGGTATCCGCGTCTCCCCAATCGGTACGTTCCAGAACGTCGACAACGGTCCGAATGAAGAAGCGGACGCGCTGTATCTGATTGAAGAGCTGGCGAAACGCGGCATTGCCTATCTGCACATGTCCGAGCCGGACTGGGCCGGCGGTAAGCCTTATACGGAAGCCTTCCGTCAGAAAGTGCGCGAGCGCTTCCACGGGGTGATCATCGGTGCGGGCGCTTATACCCCTGAGAAAGCCGAGGATCTGATTAATAAAGGGCTGATCGACGCCGTGGCGTTTGGCCGCGACTATATTGCCAACCCGGATCTGGTTGCTCGACTGCAGCAGAAAGCGGCCCTGAACCCGCAGCGTCCTGAGAGCTTCTACGGCGGCGGCGCGGAAGGCTACACCGACTACCCTTCACTGTAATCTCGCCATTGTTCATTGATAGCGGCGATACTTCGCCGCTATACTAAAACATCGTTTCTGTTCAAAAAAATAGTCTATTCCATTGGTTAATGAGGAAATTATGCGCCTACTTCACACCATGCTGCGCGTTGGCGATCTGCAACGTTCTATCGATTTCTACACTAACGTCCTGGGCATGAAGCTGCTGCGCACCAGCGAAAACCCGGAATACAAATACTCGCTGGCGTTCGTGGGTTACGGCCCGGAAACGGATGAAGCGGTCATTGAACTGACCTACAACTGGGGCGTAGACAGCTATGAACTGGGCACCGCCTACGGCCATATCGCGCTGGAAGTGGACAACGCGGCCGAGGCGTGTGAACGCATTCGCAGCAACGGCGGTAACGTCACGCGCGAAGCCGGCCCGGTAAAAGGCGGCACCACCGTTATTGCCTTTGTAGAAGATCCGGACGGTTACAAGATCGAGCTGATTGAAGCCAAAGACGCGGGTCGCGGTCTGGGCAACTGATCCCTCAGGGCGCAACATGCGCCCGTAGTTTTACTGCATCACCCTGCAAAATTTGCCATAATGCGCACTGCTTTTTCCCCTTGTAAGAGACCCTGATGTCCGATAACGCTCAATTTAGCGGTCTGTGCGACCGTTTTCGTGGTTTTTATCCCGTTGTCATTGATGTAGAAACAGCCGGATTTAACGCTAAAACCGATGCGCTGCTCGAAATTGCCGCCATCACGCTGAAGATGGATGAACAGGGCTGGCTTACACCGGACACCACGCTGCATTTCCACATTGAACCTTTCGAAGGGGCAAACTTACAGCCGGAGGCGCTGGCGTTTAACGGTATCGATCCGCATAACCCGCTGCGTGGTGCAGTCAGTGAATATGATGCGCTGCACGCCATTTTTAAAATGGTGCGTAAAGGCATGAAAGAGAGCAACTGCAGCCGCGCCATCATGGTAGCCCATAACGCCACCTTCGATCACAGCTTTACCATGGCCGCTGCCGAACGCGCATCGCTCAAACGCAACCCTTTCCACCCGTTCGTGACCTTCGACACCGCCGCGCTAAGCGGCCTGGCGCTGGGACAAACGGTTTTATCCAAAGCCTGCATTACGGCGGGTATACCGTTTGACGGTACCCAGGCGCACTCCGCCTTATACGATACGGAGCGCACCGCAGAGCTGTTCTGTGAGATCGTCAACCGCTGGAAGCGTCTGGGCGGCTGGCCGCTGCCGATGGGCGACAGTGAAGAATAAAAAAAAGCGACCTCTTCAGGTCGCTTTTTTATTAACGCAGAAAATTATTCAGCGTCCGGCTCTTCCGTTTTGTACTTCGCCGCCGTCTCTTTGATCAGCTGCTGCAGTTCGCCGCGCTGATACATCTCAATCAGGATATCGCAGCCGCCCACCAATTCGCCGTCTACCCACAGCTGCGGGAAGGTCGGCCAGTTAGCGTATTTTGGCAGCTCAGCGCGGATGTCCGGGTTCTGCAGGATATCAACGTAAGCAAAACGCTCACCACAGGCTGAAAGCGCCTGAACCGCTTGCGCGGAGAAGCCGCAGCTTGGCAGCTTCGGAGAACCTTTCATATACAGCAGAATCGGGTTTTCAGCGATCTGGCGCTGGATTTTTTCAATAGTGGTGCTCATGTCTTGCTTCCTTTAACTTCTGTTACGGCAGTAGTCTGACATTGTAGCGGGTCAGGCTGGCATCGGAAAATAACATTTTCGTCACGTTTATATATTTTACCCCGACTCCACAAAAGTTGCATTGCAAATGGTGTTTACCCCTTCGCCCGTCAGGGTTTTGCTTAGGGAGTGAACAATTGTGCGTCAGAACGATGAATTTTTTTGCACTTGCTAACGAAACACGTTTTTAGATTGAAAAATGCTATTAACTTCTCGGGTTTTTATGGATTAGAATCGACGGGCTTTGTAAATCACACGCGGGTATTATTGATGACCTGCATATATCAGGGGACTGCCCAGTGGCGCGGATAACTAAAATCTCGATCACGCTCTGTGCTTTACTGTTTACATCACTCACGTTAACGCCAGCGGCAAACGCCTCTCAGCAGGCGCGGCAATCTGCTGTACAAAAAAGCCATCTGGTGAAAGCCACAGAACGTAAGAAAAAAACCAGCAGCAAGAACGACAAGAAAAAAACCACCGCTCAGACTAAACAAACCGCTTCCAGCAAGACGAAAACAAAATCTTCCCGCACTACCCGCACCGCCAAAAATAAAGCTTCGCAGACCGCCGCTAACCTCGTTACAGAAAAATGCATTACCCGTAAAGGCCATAAAGCAAAATGCACGAAGGTAACAAAGCTGGCGGATGTGCATAAAGTGCGTGTGCAAAAAGCGCAAAAAACCGCGATGAATAAACTGATGGGGCAGATTGGCAAGCCTTATCGTTGGGGCGGCAGTTCGCCGCGTACCGGTTTCGACTGCAGCGGCCTCGTCTATTACGCCTACAAAGATCTGGTTAAATTCCGTATTCCACGTACCGCCAATGAGATGTATCACCTGCGCGATGCGTCACCGGTTAACCGGGGTGAGCTGGAAAACGGCGACCTGGTCTTCTTCCGCACGCAGGGTCGCGGTACGGCTGACCACGTGGGCGTCTACGTCGGCAACGGGAAATTCATCCAGTCTCCGCGCAGCGGTCAGGACATTCAGATCACCTCGCTCAGCGAAGATTACTGGGTACGTCATTACGTCGGCGCGCGTCGCGTCATGACGCCAAAAACCATTCGTTAATCCCTGCCCTGCCGCATCTGCGGCAGGGTAAGTTCCTCTTTTGCATACCCTTTCAATTTGCTATCCTGTCCTTGTTGTCTGTAGGGTTATTGGCAACACAAAATACAATAAGGAGAGAAGCAATGTCGTTCGAATTACCTGCACTACCGTATGCAAAAGACGCCCTGGCACCGCACATTTCAGCGGAAACCCTGGAATACCACTACGGCAAGCATCATCAGACGTACGTCACTAACCTGAACAACCTCATCAAGGGCACCGATTTTGAAGGCAAAACGCTGGAAGAGATCGTTCGCAGCTCAGAGGGTGGCGTTTTTAACAACGCGGCTCAGGTGTGGAACCACACTTTCTACTGGCACTGCCTGGCGCCGAATGCCGGTGGCGAACCTGCCGGTGAACTGGCAGCCGCCATCAACGCCGCCTTTGGCAGCTTTGCTGAGTTTAAAGCGAAGTTTACCGATGCCGCCATCAAGAACTTCGGTTCTGGCTGGACGTGGCTGGTAAAAGAGGCGGATGGCAAACTGGCTATCGTGTCCACGTCTAACGCGGGCACCCCGCTGACCACCAGCGCTACGCCGCTGATGACCGTGGACGTGTGGGAACATGCTTACTACATTGATTACCGCAACGCGCGCCCGAACTACCTGGAGCACTTCTGGGCTCTGGTTAACTGGGACTTTGTCGCGAAGAACTTCGCCGCGTAAGAGACACGCAGAAGGGGTAACCCTTCTGCGTTTTTGCTTATTCAGCCGTGCAAACCGCTTCAGGCTGTTTACGGCCGGACATCATCACCAGCAGCAGGCCGAGCGCGGCAATAATCGCCCCCATCACCGGCACAAAACTGTACCCCAGACCGCCTGAAATCACGGCGCCTCCGGCTGCGGCGCCCAGCGCATTGCCGAGGTTGAACGCCCCGATATTCACGGAAGACGAAAGACCCGGCGCCTCATGGGCGACACGCATCACGCGCATCTGCAGCGGTGGCACCACGGCAAAGGTGGCAGCGCCCCAGACAACCATCGCAATCGCCGCGCCGAATTCATTCTGCGCCAGCCACGGGATCGCGACCATAATGACAATCAGCAGGGTTAAAAAGCCCTTCAGCGTGCCGCTCACGGAACGGTCAGCAAATTTCCCGCCGAGATAGTTGCCAATCGAGAAGCCGACGCCAATCAGCACCAGCATCGCGGTAACAAAGAGTGGCGTTGCGTGGGTAATGTCGTGTAAGACCGGCGAAATATAGGTGTAGAGGGTAAACATCGCTCCTGCCCCCAGCACGGTGGTCAGCAGCGCGGAGAGTACCTGCGGGCGCATCAGCACCGACAGCTCTCTGCGTACATCAGGGCGTTCACCCGCACTGCCTTTTGGCAGGGAGAAGAACAACGCCACCATCGCGACCACGCCCAGTCCGGCCGTCGCCAGGAAGGACATCCGCCAGCCAATGACCTCGCCCAGCCAGGTTGCCGCGGGAACACCGCCGATGTTAGCGATAGTCAGCCCCATAAACATGGTGGCCACGGCGCTGGCCTGCTTGTGTTTTGGCACCACGCTTGCGGCCACGACCGAGCCCAGACCAAAGAACGCGCCGTGGTTAAGGCTGGTCAGAATGCGCGACAGCATCAGAGTGGTGTAATCCGGCGAAATGGCCGAAAGCACGTTGCCCAGGGTGAAAATCGCCATCAGGAAAATCAGCGCATTGCGGCGCGCACGGTGCGAAAGCAGAAGCGTCATCAGCGGCGCTCCTACCATCACGCCGATGGCGTAGGCGCTGATTAACATCCCGGCGGCCGGGATCGAGACGTCCACGCCCCGGGCGATAACGGGCAGTAACCCCATCGGGGAGAATTCAGTGGTGCCAATCCCAAAAGCGCCAATCGCCAGGGCCAGCAGGGGAAAATTGATTTTCATGCGTCAACTCCGGATGCCGTGTCATGTGGTGACACAGAACAAAGAAGCGGAAAGCATGACATCAATCACAAAAAATGAGAAGTTAACAAAATGGCAAAAGATTTTTGCCAGAGAAGTAACAATCGGAGCGTTCGGGAGGGAGAAGGCTCTCCCCCCGCGTAAATCAATGCAGCGCAGCCGTCAGGCCAGCCGCCACAATCAGCGCCAGCACAATAACGGTGGTGAACAGCGAAAACTTCAGATCGGAACTCATCAATTTTTCTCCTTTTAATCCCCCCACGAAAAGTGAGCTTGCTCATTTTTGCACAGTTTACGTCAAAAATCTTCCTGGATTTAAGCTGATAAACACTTTACCTCTTCCCCTTTTCATCAAGATAGGCCAAAATTCCACGCTAAATTTATTAGCGTACCGGCCATTGACCCCCTCCTGACGTCCCGTGTCGTTTTCCCGGCGTGCCGCAATTCAAAATTGCGTGATAAGGGTGAGAGAAGGCAAACGTTTACCTTCAAGTTTTTCAGGAGTTTAGGATATGGTCTGGAGTGACATTTAATGGCAACAATTAAAGACGTAGCAAAACGCGCAAACGTTTCCACTACAACCGTATCACATGTAATTAACAAAACCCGTTTTGTGGCGGAAGAGACGCGCAACGCCGTCTGGGCAGCGATCAAAGAGCTGCACTACTCGCCGAGCGCGGTTGCGCGCAGCCTCAAGGTTAATCACACCAAGTCAATTGGTCTGCTGGCGACCAGCAGCGAAGCGGCCTATTTTGCCGAGATCATTGAAGCGGTTGAAAAAAACTGCTTCCAGAAAGGCTATACCCTGATTCTCGGCAACGCCTGGAACAGCATTGAAAAACAGCGCGCCTACCTGTCGATGATGGCGCAAAAGCGCGTGGACGGCCTGCTGGTGATGTGTTCAGAGTACCCGGAATCCGTGCTGTCGATGCTGGAAGAGTATCGCCATATCCCTATGGTGGTGATGGACTGGGGCGAAGCGCGCGCCGACTTCACCGACTCCGTTATCGATAACGCCTTTGAAGGCGGTTACATGGCGGGCCGTTATCTGATCGAACGCGGCCACCGCGAGATTGGCGTGATCCCGGGTCCGCTGGAACGCAACACCGGCGCGGGCCGCCTGGCCGGTTTTATGAAAGCGATGGAAGAAGCGCTAATCACCGTGCCGGAAAACTGGATCGTGCAGGGCGACTTTGAGCCGGAATCAGGCTACCGCGCGATGCAGCAGATCGTCTCCCAGCCTCACCGTCCAACCGCCGTCTTCTGCGGGGGCGATATCATGGCGATGGGCGCCCTCTGTGCGGCCGACGAGCTGGGTCTGCGCGTACCGCAGGACATCTCCGTGATCGGGTATGACAACGTGCGCAACGCGCGCTTCTTCACGCCAGCGTTAACCACCATTCACCAGCCGAAAGATTCACTGGGTGAAACCGCCTTCAATATGCTGCTGGACAGGATCGTCAACAAGCGTGAAGAGTCGCAGTCCATTGAAGTTCACCCTCGCCTCATCGAACGCCGTTCCGTTGCGGATGGCCCGTTCCGCGACTACCGTCGTTAATCTCATTGCGGAGCCAGTCAGTCTGGCTCCCGCAGCCACTCCCGGTTAAGCGTTTCGCTGTCCCCCAGATAGTCCAGCAGCCAGGCCATCGCCGGCGAGACATCATTTTGTTGCCAGGTGAGGCAGCAGGCCGCATCCGGGAACGGATTCTCCAGCGTTAGCTCAACCCACTCAGCGGTGTCGATTCGCGGACGTGCAAAATGGGCGGGCACCATGCCTACGCAGAGCCCGGCACTGAGGCACGTCGCCGACGATCCCCAGTCAGGGGCGACAACCCGCCGCTGGTTGTCCAGCAGCCAGGTAATTCGCTTCGGCAGCGAGCGGGAGGTATCTTCCAGCACCAGCGACGGCCAACTGCGCAGCGTATCGTCGCTCAGCGGCCCTTCCGTCGCCGCCAGGGGATGATCGCTTGCCACCACGCATTTCCAGCTCAGCATCCCCATATCGCGAAAGGCGTAACGTCCCCCGACCGGGATCGCCTGGGTTGCGCCAATCGCCATCTCTACCCTGCCGTCCGCCAGCGCATCCCAGACGCCGTTGAACACCTCCTGCGAGACCCGCAGTTCTACGTCAGAGAAATGCCGATAAAAATCGACAATCATCTGCCGGGTGCGCTCGGGCTTAACGATGTTATCCACCGCAATGGAAAGGTGGCCCCGCCAGCCGTTCGCGATCTGCTGGCACTGCTCGCGGGTGATCTGCATTTTTTTGATAACAGAACGCCCTTCCTTTAAAAACCACGCCCCTGCGGGCGTTAATTCCACATCACGATGCCGCCGTTCAAACAGCGGTACCGCCAGCCACTCCTCAAGCTGTCGCACCGTATAGCTGATGGCCGAAGGGACGCGGTGCAACTCCTGCGCCGCTCCGCTAAAGCTGCCGTTACGCGCGACAGCATCGACCACTTCAAGAGAATAATCTGACCACATTTTCTGCCTGCAAAAAATTTGAATGCACCCGCCAAATATTAGCGTTTCACAAGCCGCTTTGCACTCCCTACACTCTGCGCCAAAGTACACCTGCCTCCTCAGGAGAATAAAAGAATGCAACCCAGGAAAGGATTTTTAGTCTGGCTCGGCGGCTTAAGCGTGCTGGGCTTTTTGGCCACCGATATGTACCTGCCGGCGTTTGCCGCCATGCAGGAAGATTTGCAAACCCCTGCTGCCGCCATCAGCGCCAGCCTGAGCCTGTTCCTGGCCGGTTTTGCCTTCGCGCAGCTGCTCTGGGGACCGCTTTCGGATCGCTTTGGGCGTAAACCGGTGCTGCTGCTGGGGCTGGCCATTTTTGCCGTGGGCTGCCTGGGGATGCTATGGGTGCGCGATGCCACCTGGCTGCTGGTGCTACGGTTTGTTCAGGCGGTCGGCGTCTGTGCCGCGGCCGTGACCTGGCAGGCGCTGGTCACCGACTACTATCCGGCGAACCGCACTAACCGTATTTTCGCCACCATCATGCCGCTGGTAGGGCTCTCACCGGCCCTCGCCCCGCTGCTGGGAAGCTGGATCCTCGCGCACTTTGACTGGCAGGCCATCTTTGCCACGCTGTTTGCCATCACGCTGGTGCTGATGCTGCCGGCGTTCGCCCTCAAGCCCGCGCATAAAAAAGAGGCGCACGCAGACGCGAAGCCGATTACCTTCACCTCCCTGCTGAGCGCGAAAGCGTATCGCGGCAACGTTCTGATCTATGCCGCCTGCTCGGCGAGCTTCTTCGCGTGGCTGACCGGTTCGCCGTTTATTCTGCACGATATGGGCTATAGCCCGGCGGCCATTGGCCTGAGCTACGTTCCGCAGACCATCGCGTTCCTGGTGGGCGGGTACGGCTGTCGCGCGGCGCTGCAAAAATGGGAAGGCCATCAGATGCTGCCGTGGCTGCTGGTGCTCTATGCGCTGAGCGTCATCGGCACCTGGGCCGTTGGCTTTATTCCGGGCGCGGGTCTGGCCGAAATATTGATTCCATTCTGCGTGATGGCCATCGCGAACGGGGCGATCTACCCTATCGTTGTGGCGCAGGCGCTGCGTCCGTTCCCGCAGGCGACAGGCCGCGCGGCTGCGCTGCAGAACACCCTGCAGCTGGGGCTGTGCTTCCTGGCAAGCCTGGTGGTCTCCGCGCTGATTGCCACGCCGCTGCTGACGACAACCAGCGTGATGCTGGCTACCGTTGCGCTGGCCGTCATAGGCTATCGCATGCAGGCTTCCGCTCAGGATGAGAGCACGCAGGTAGAAACCTCGCATGCCTAATCGCGCCAGAAACTATGTTAATTTTCAGTGATTAGGTTGCTAAGAATTTTCTATTGAATCACCAAATTTTGAGGCCTATACTAAATTTGGTTCGATTAAATACGATAAATATTATGTGTTAACGGGAGCCGGAGTGCTCCCGTTTTACCATGGAAGGCATTTCGGCAAGGGTTATCTCCCTTCCTCTGTTCTACGTCGGATACTAGCCTCGCGGTATTTACCGTGAGATTTCTCACAAACCAAAAAAGCGTCTACGCTGTTTTAAGGTTCTGATCACAGTAGGGTGATGGAGAAGCTATGAGTTCATCGTGTATAGAAGAAGTCAGCGTTCCGGACGATAACTGGTCCCGGATCGTCAGTGAACTGTTAGGTCGGGCAGGCATCACTATCAACGGATCATCCCCATCGGATCCTCAGATTAAACATCCCGATTTTTTTAAACGCGTGTTGCGCGAGGGGTCGCTAGGCCTGGGGGAAAGCTATATGGACGGCTGGTGGGAATGCGAACGGCTGGATACTTTTTTCGCCAGCGTGCTGCGTGCTGGTCTGGAAAAACAGCTCCCCCGTAATCTTAAAGACACCCTGCGTGTCGCCTCTGCCCGTCTCTTTAACCTGCAAAGTAAAAAGCGTGCCTGGATCGTCGGCAAAGAGCATTACGATCTCGGCAACGATCTGTTCAGCCGCATGCTGGACCCCTTCATGCAATACTCCTGCGCCTACTGGAAAGAGGCGTCGACGCTTGAAGAGGCTCAGCAGGCCAAGCTGCGCCTGATTAGCGAGAAATTGCAGTTGCAGCCCGGTATGCGCGTGCTGGATATTGGCTGCGGCTGGGGCGGGCTGGCGTATTTTATGGCGAAGCACTACGGCGTCAGCGTGGTCGGCGTCACCATTTCCGCTGAACAGCAAAAAATGGCGCAGGAGCGGTGCCTGGGGCTTGATGTGGATATCCGCCTGCAGGATTACCGGGATCTGAACGAACAGTTTGACCGGGTCGTTTCCGTGGGCATGTTCGAGCACGTCGGGCCGAAAAATTACGACACCTATTTCGAGGTGGTGGACCGTAATCTGAAACCGGACGGTATTTTCCTGCTGCACACCATCGGCTCTAAGCGGACCGACAATAACGTTGACCCGTGGATCAACAAATACATCTTTCCGAATGGCTGTTTACCGTCCGTACGCCAGATTGCCAACGCCAGCGAATCCCATTTCGTGATGGAAGACTGGCATAACTTCGGCGCGGATTACGACACCACGTTAATGGCGTGGCATGCACGTTTTCAGGAAGCCTGGCCTGAAATTGCGGACAACTATTCTGAACGATTCAAGCGGATGTTTAGCTATTATCTGAATGCCTGCGCGGGGGCGTTTCGCGCGCGAGATATTCAGCTCTGGCAGGTTGTTTTTAGCCGTGGGATTGAACACGGCTTGCGGGTCGCACGCTAGAAAAATAACCCCGGCCAGCCGGGGTTATTTTTTATTCGTCTTCTACAGCTTTAATTATTGCGGCTTCTTTTGCGGCCAGCACGCGCTCAACGGTATCTACAACCGCCTGGGTTTGCGGATCGATTTCGATATTCACGCGATGCCCCAGTTTTTTCGAACCCAGCGTGGTGCGCTGCAGCGTCTCGGGAATTAAATGCACGCAAAAACGCGTCGGAGTCACTTCTCCCACCGTCAGACTAATCCCATCAATGCCAATAAACCCTTTATAGAGGATGTATTTCATTAATGACGGGTCCTGCACTTTAAACCAGATTTGACGGTTATTTTCTGATGTGACGATTTTCGCCACTTCGGCGGTGGTCATGATGTGCCCGGACATCAGATGGCCGCCAATCTCGTCGCTGAACTTCGCCGCGCGCTCAACGTTGACGGTATCCCCCACCACCAGTTCACCCAGGTTGGTAATACGCAGCGTCTCTTTCATTAAATCAAAGCTAATCTGGTTGCCATTAATTTCGGTGACGGTCAGGCAGCAGCCGTTATGGGCAACCGAGGCGCCGGTTTCGATGCCGTCGAGCATATATTCCGGCAGCTCTACAACATGAGTACGAAAATTAGGTTTTTCATCAATGGACACCACTTTGGCGGTGCCCTGCACAATACCAGTAAACATGCTTACAACTCCTGTTTTTTCCGGACGGTGGTGACACCGTTTAATCCCACCACAATAACAGTTGGAAAAACAGGTTGCCAGCGGAGCGCATTTTCTGGCGATTTTTTCACTAGATAAATAGCTAAAGCCCGCTACAATAGCTGGCACCCCCCTGCATTTTCTTCTTGCTGCCCGTTTCGGCGGCTTTTTTAGTCTCTCATATAACTACAAAATAAAGGTGTTCACGTGCAGAAGTACATGAATGAAGCGCGCCAGCTATTGGCACTGGCTATACCAGTGATCGTCGCGCAGGTGGCCCAGACCGCAATGGGATTTGTGGATACGGTAATGGCGGGTGGCTACAGCGCCACCGATATGGCGGCCGTTGCCATCGGCACGTCAATCTGGCTGCCGGCCATCCTGTTCGGCCACGGTCTGCTGCTCGCCCTCACCCCGGTTATCGCTCAGCTTAATGGCTCGGGTCGTCGCGAGCGTATTGCCCATCAGGTCCGCCAGGGTTTCTGGCTGGCAGGGTTTGTCTCCGTGCTGATTATGGTCGTGCTCTGGAACGCGGGTCATATCATCCGCGCCATGCATAATATTGACCCGGCGCTGGCAGACAAAGCCGTGGGCTATCTGCGCGCCCTGCTCTGGGGTGCGCCCGGCTACCTCTTTTTCCAGGTCGCCCGTAACCAGTGTGAAGGGCTGGCGAAAACCAAGCCCGGCATGGTGATGGGCTTTATCGGCCTGCTGGTGAATATTCCGGTGAACTATATCTTTATCTACGGCCATTTCGGCATGCCGGAGCTGGGCGGCGTCGGTTGCGGCGTGGCGACGGCTGCGGTTTACTGGGTAATGTTCTTCAGTATGATCGCTTATGTGAAACGCGCCCGTTCAATGCGCGATATTCGTAACGAGAACAGATTCAGTACGCCGGACTGGAGCATCATGACGCGCCTGGTGCAGCTAGGCTTGCCGATTGCGCTGGCCCTGTTCTTTGAGGTGACGCTCTTTGCCGTGGTTGCCCTGCTGGTCTCCCCGCTGGGCATTGTGGACGTCGCCGGGCACCAGATCGCGCTGAACTTCAGCTCTCTGATGTTTGTTCTGCCCATGTCTCTGGCCGCGGCAGTGACGATCCGCGTGGGCTTCCGCCTGGGGCAAGGCTCGACGCTTGATGCGCAAACCGCCGCGCGCACCGGATTAGGCGTTGGCGTCTGCATGGCCATTTGCACGGCGCTTTTTACCGTGGCGCTGCGCGAGCAAATTGCCCTGCTCTATAACGATAATCCGGAGGTCGTCACGCTGGCATCGCACCTAATGCTGCTGGCCGCGATTTACCAGATTTCTGACTCCATCCAGGTGATTGGCAGCGGCGTATTGCGCGGATATAAAGACACGCGTTCGATCTTCTTTATTACCTTTATCGCCTACTGGGTGCTGGGTCTGCCTACTGGCTACGTGTTGGCGCTGACCGATCTGGTCGTTGATCGCATGGGGCCAGCCGGATTCTGGATGGGCTTTATCATCGGACTGACGTCGGCGGCGATCATGATGATGATGCGCATGCGCTTCCTGCAGCGCCAGCCGTCAACGGTAATTTTGCAGCGCGCTGCGCGTTAACTACGCAGTAGCCGCCAGCTGGCGGCTACTTTCTCTTCACTTTGCGCGGTAATGAAGCAATCGCGTGAAATCAGAGAGAAAAATGCGTTTTCCCTCTTGCCTCCTTGATGCTGTGCCGCTAATATTCGTCCCCGTTGTCACCGACAACACGTTGCGTTCATAGCTCAGTTGGTTAGAGCACCACCTTGACATGGTGGGGGTCGTTGGTTCGAGTCCAATTGAACGCACCATTCTGCGTCCGTAGCTCAGTTGGTTAGAGCACCACCTTGACATGGTGGGGGTCGGTGGTTCGAGTCCACTCGGACGCACCATTTCAGTCCTGAAATGGTGCAAATTCTCTCCTTTTACCCTGAATTTTCTTAATCGCTTATTTTCATCATTATTCTCCTGCTACGCTTTTCTTATGGAATAAATACAGGAAGCGCGTCAATGAAGAATATCGCGATTATCGGCTCCGGCCCTACAGGGATTTACACCTTTTATCATCTGCTTAATAACAGCACCCCGCTCTCCGTATCCGTCTTCGAACAGGCCGATGAAGCCGGCGTGGGCATGCCCTATAACGACGACAATAATTCCCGGCTGATGCTGGCGAACATTGCGAGCATAGAAATTCCGCCCATTTTTATGACCTACCTCGACTGGCTCAAGGAACAGAGCGACACCCATCTGGCGCGCTTTAAGGTTGATAAAGCCAGCCTGCATGACCGGCAGTTCCTGCCCCGACTCCTGTTGGGAGAGTATTTTCGCGACAGCTTGCGTTCAATCGTGAAAGAGGCAAAAAAGCTGGGGTTCCAGGTTGCGGTCCATGAATCCGCGAAGGTAACGGACATCATCCCCTCGACAACCGGCGTAACGCTTTCCGTCAACGACACCACTTTGCCCGATCGGTTCGACCTGGCGGTTATCGCCACCGGCCACGTCTGGCCAGATGAGGAGGAAGCCACGCGCACGTTCTTCCCCAGCCCGTGGTCGGGATTGATGGACGCCAGCATTCCCCCTTGCCGCGTGGGCATTATGGGAACGTCGTTGAGCGGTCTGGACGCGGCTATGGCGGTGGTAATGCAGCACGGTGAGTTTCGTGACGGTAAATTCCTCCTCGACAAGGGCAGCGAAGGGTTAAACATTACGCTGATGTCCCGCACGGGCATTCTGCCGGAAGCCGATTTTTACTGTCCAATCCCTTACGAACCGCTGTCGGTATTGACCGAATTCGTGGTTGAACGCGAGATAGCCAAAGGATCGGACGGCCTGCTTGACCGCATATTTTCCCTGATGGTGAAAGAGCTCGAGCTCGCTGACCCGGCGTGGTGCGAGAAAATTTCTCTGCGTAACCAGGATGCCGACAGCCTTCGTGAGGCATGGTTTGAGGACCGTAAACGGCACGGCCCCTTTACCTGGGCGGAAGAGAACCTCAGCGAGGTTGAACGCAACAAACGCGAACGGCGCACCGTGGCCTGGCGCTATACCGTCCTTCGACTGCATGAGGTGGTTCAGGAGATTGTGCCCCACCTCAACGAAGAGGACAGAGAGCGCTTTAAGCAGGGCCTCGCCCGCGTGTTTATCGACAACTATGCCGCCATCCCGCCGCAGTCTATCCGCAGGCTGCTTGCGCTTCGCGAGGCCGGCATCATTAGCGTGGCGGCGCTTGGCGATGATTACACGCTCGACGCTGGCAGCGATCGGACGGTAATTACCACCAAAGAGAGCGTTTATCGTTTCGACGTGTTTATTGACGCGCGCGGGCAAAAGCCGCTCAAAACAAAGGACTTGCCTTTCCCGACGCTGCGTAAACAGCTGGCAGAGACGGGCGACGAGATACCCGACATTGGCGAGGATTACACGCTTAAAGCGCCTGAAACGGTTCGCGGGCGCATTGCTTTCGGTGCGATACCGTGGCTGATGCACGATCGTCCCTTCGTTCAGGGGCTGGCGGAGTGTGCGGAAATTGCAGAGGCGATGGCGAAGGCGGCTGAAAAACCTGCCTCGGGGAGACGGCGTCGGTTACCGTACGTGGAGAACTGACAGGGCTTCCATGCCCTGCTATCGGTAATTACTCGAAGAAGACCTCTGGGTTTTCCGACAGCGATACGAACGTTTTGGTGTTCTTATCCAGGGCGAGGATTTTGCCGCTTTCAATGTCATACACCCAACCGTGCAGACGAAGCGAATTATTACGCAGGCCCACCGCGACGGACGGATGGGTCTTGATGTTGCTCAGTTGCGCAAACACGTTCTCCTGCACCATCGCATTCACTTTATCGATCGGCTTGTCCCAGCTTTTCTTCTCTACCACGGCTTTCGCCGCGTCGGAATAGCGCAGCCAGTGCGATACAGCTGGCATTGGCTCCAGGTTGGCGTTATCGGCAATCGCCTTCATCGCGCCGCAGTTGGAGTGGCCGCAGATCACGATATCCGTCACGCCCAGCGCCACCACCGCGTACTCGATAGTTGCAGATACGCCGCCCGGCTCCGGCCCGAAAGGCGGGACAATGTTGCCAGCATTACGAATGACAAAAAGCTGTCCCGGCTCTTGCTGGGTGACCAGTTCAGGAACCAGACGGCTGTCGGAGCAGGAGATGAACAGCGCTTTGGGATTCTGGCTGGACGCTAAACTGCGAAAGAGCTCTTTACGTTGCGGGAAAATCTCTTTTTGAAAGCTGAGAAAACCTTCAATGATATGTTGCATAGCAATTTCTCTTTTATCTGTTTTCGTTTGGGTATGATCGCGATCACACTCGTAAAGTTTACCCACCGTACTTTATCTGAGACAAGCAATATATTTCTGGCCCGACCGCTGCACGATGTCGTCGGCGTTCGCCGGGATGTTTTGCCCTTCGAACGCGCCGTAAAGACGAGCGAACGATTTTCCCGCCAGGCGCCGGGTAACGTCCTCAACCTTACGGGCAGGCAGCGGGAGCATATTCGGGTAGCTCCACATAAACGACACCGCATCTTTCCCCGGGGTGACCTGCAAAATATCCCCCGCCAGCAAAACGCCCTCGTCCTCCTGCCAGTGCAGTACCGTTCCGCCCGCAAAATGGCCGCCGAGACGTAGCAACGTGACGGACGGCCAAATCTCCAGCGCCTCCCCCTCCCAGAAATGAATCGCCGGGCTGTTGCGCATCACCCATTCGCGGTCGCTGGCGTGCAGGTAGACCGGCGCATTGAAAGCCGCGGCCCACTCCTGCATCGTGGTGTAATAGTGCGGATGCGAAATCGCAATGGCGTGAAGGCCACCGAGCGCGGTGATGAGCGTTTGGGTTGCCGGGTCAAGGTTGGCAATGCAGTCCCAAAGAATATTGCCGTGCGGGGTGCGCAGAAGCAGCGCCCTCTGGTTAATCGCAAAAGCGGGAACCGTTTTGATACTGAACAGCGCGGGCTCCAGCTGCTGCCATTTATTCACGTGCGTGGCCGTCACCGTCGCGTAATCAATCCACGCCTGACCGCTGACCGGGACATACTGGCGTTCATCCTCGCAAATCGGACATCTCTCCGGCTTTCCATCATAGGAGGTACCGCAGGTTTTACAGAGTGTAATCATGAGCGCTCCTCGGTGATAAAGCACTGAGTATGGCAGGGATTATCCTTATGTGCTGCGAGGTACATTGCCGACGTTTTTTACCCTATACTGTGCCAGTATCAAAAACCGAACAGAGCAGGTGCAACATGGAAATTGATCTCGATAACTTAGTTTTTAACGGTCTGGATGAAGCGGAAGAGCGTAACGCGGAACGTCTGGACGACGCGGATAAAAAAGCGCAGGCGATTGTTGCCGACGACGACTGCGGTGATGCCTGCAAGATTTGATAAAAAAAGCACCGGTAAACCGGTGCTTTTTTATTTTACTTTTTCAGCCAGTCAATGGCCGCCGCACGGTGCGCTTCCACGGTTCTCGGGGAAAGATTCAGGCGTGCAGCCACCTTTTTATTACTGCACCCTTCCAGCAGTACCCCAGGGTAACCAGAATGCCCTTCTCATTTTTCAGGCTGTCGACATTACCAGTTAACGTTGATGAGAACAAAAAAACGCGGGCGTAATCAGATCTCCGGCGTTTTGCTAAAGCCGGTCAGCATCAGGATCAGGCTTTGCGGGGAAGACGCCGTCTCAAACTGGTAGTGATTTCCCTGACGATCGCCGCCGATGTACCACGAAATCTCGGTTTTCCCTTCTGCCAGCGCCTTGCGCACCGCCTTATCCACGTCCACCATCCGGTATTCGCGGGAGTGGTTAAGGTAAAGCACCGCATCCGAGCGGTAGTTACAGGCTGGCCGCGACTGCCAGCTCACGCTGGCCGGATCCCAGTCGTTGCTTGCCGGATAGAAGAAAATTTGATCCGCGCCGTTGGTTTCCACTTTCCCGCCATAAATCCGCACGCGGTATTTAAACTGCGAAGGATCCTGTCCGGCAGGCAGCGGGGGAATGTGAAACTTCACCAGCGACAGCGTTTCGCTGTTTTTGGTGCGCCCGCCGTTCTGCCAGTTATCCTGCACCAGCAGGACCTGGGGCTCTGGCTGGGTAAGCGCGGGCTCCAGGCTGCTGAGCCAGACGTTGGCCTTCGCTTTTGAATAACCATACGGAACGGTGGTGCCGCAGTCCAGACCGCGGTTCATGCACAGGTCGGTCATAAAGTGCGCGGCGTCTTCCGTCCAGCCGTTCATAAAATCAGCATGCGCCGTATACAGGCTCCCCCACCGCTCTTCACGCTCGTTGCCGTGCATGATGGGATCGAGAGAAAGCTGCGCTTTACTGGTATCGAGCGAGCTAATCGTCGGGAGCACGTACGCAATGTTCATGTTCACGGTGGGAATTTTCACCGGGAAGTCGGACGGGCACTGCCCTTTGGTGTCGTAGGTGGCATTGGCAAGACCGTGAGCGGGCTTAAGATTTACCCCGTCCCAGCAGTTCGGAAACTGAATGCCAATATTAAACTGCACGGCATCGTTCGCCTTGCGTAAGCCGCAGACCTCACCCGTTTTGGTGGTGTAGCCCTTGCCGTTAGCGCACAGGAAGGTGATATGTGGATTCGGCGCGGTGCCGTGATGATCGCCCGCCAGCAGCGACAGCCCCGCCGGGAACGGGTGCAGCGGCCAGGCGTCGACGTTCGATGCCTGATAATAGGTTTTTTGATAGGCGGGTTTGACCACCGTTCCGTCAGGCAATTTCAGAGAGGGTGCCCAGTAGGCCGAGCTGTCTGCTTTGTTATCGCAGGTGGTCTTTTCATCTTTACGCAGCGATTCACGGCTGGAGAAGGCATCCGTTTGCACGTTGCCAAAAAAATCGTGCAGCATGGCCTCGTTGGGCATGCCGTGCATCATAATGGCATCGTCGCCGAGCGTGTGGGAGTAACCGCAGACGACGTGCGCCTGTGGCGCAGCGTGCGCCGCCTGCATGGCAATCAGTAGTGCGGTGGCAGAAAGTGCCGGGGTTAATACTGTCCGTTTCATTATCATCTCCTTCTGAGAAAGGAGATATTGGTATCAAAACGGCCAGGGTTTACCGAGGATTTGCCCGCGTATTTTTCCGTTCATCCCTGCTTTACAGGCATCACGCACAGCTCATTCCAGTACGTTTCGCGCGTGCGGCGAAGTTCAGCGTGACGTTTTATCATGGAACCACTCCGGGTCGATGTTAGCGACGTCCACGCCATACAGGCTGGCAACAGGCAGTATTGACTCCAGAACACGCTGCGCGCTGTTCTCCGCATTCGCTGGCCGGGTCGCAAAAAACCGCCGTAGCGTGCCGATCCATTTTTTCATTGCCTTTACCCCTCTCGCTTCACCAGCCTTGAGTTAAGCACGCGTTTCCTGGCCGCGGAAATATCAATTCCGGCAGTCGATGTGCAGGACGTGCAAATAGCTCCTTACATTTACCTGCCGGTAACACACTGTTCACTAATGCTTTTTTGTATAGAGCAAAGAACATTTTCTTATTTGGCGATAGCTTTTGCTTATGGGAGCGTAACGGTGCAAAACAAAAACAACGGGACGAACGATGACTATGGCAGCAAAGATGAAAAGGTTTAAAAAAGGGACGGCAGTTCTGGGATTACTGGCCGCCGGGAGCCTGTTTTCAGCGCAGGCGCTGGCCGATCGGCTGGAAGATATTAAGGCCGCAGGGGTGGTGAAAGTCGCCACGTTTGACGCCAACCCACCGTTTGGCTCAATTGATGCAAAAACGCACGAGATCGTGGGTTACGACGTGGACTTTGCCAAAGCACTGGCAAAATCACTCGGCGTGAAGCTTGAACTGGTTGCCACCAATCCGGCCAACCGAATTCCGCTGCTTCAGTCCGGTAAAGCAGATCTGATCGTAGCGGATATCACCATCACCCCGGAACGCGCGCAGGTGATTGATTTCTCCACCCCCTATTTCGTGACCGGACAACAGTTCCTGGTTCCCGCCAAATCGCCCGATAAGCTGGATGAATACAGCCGGGCGCGCATTGGCGCGGTCAAAGGCACCACGGGTGAACAGGCGCTCCACCAGCGTTTCCCGCAGTCCCGCGTGCTGGCTTATGACGACATTCCTCTGGCGCTGACGGCGCTGCGTAACGGCAACGTGCAGGCCATTACCCAGGACAGCACAATTCTTGCAGGCCTGCTGGCACAGGCCCCGGATAGAGCGAACTTCAAAATCCTGCCCGATCTGCTCAGTAAGGAAGAAATTGGCGTCGGGGTGAAGAAAGGTGAAACAGCGCTGCTGAAAGCCGTCAACGATGAGCTGGTTAATCTCGAGAAGAACGGTCAGGCGGCAAAAATCTATGACGTCTGGTTTGGCCCAAACACGCCCGCTCCACAGCCTCGCGCCTTTAAAATAGAAGCCAGGTAATTATGCTCTCAGGTTTATTTTCCCATTCCGCGGACGGTGCCGCGGATTTTTCACATCTGGAACAGGCCAGCGTTGAGTTTCGTCACGTGGACAAACGCTACGGCGACCATCAGGTTTTACGCGACATTAACCTCACCATCACGCCCGGTGAAGTGGTTGCTATTCTCGGCCCTTCCGGTTCGGGTAAATCAACGCTGATCCGTCTTATCAATCAGCTTGAAACCCTGAGCGGCGGGGAAATCCTGGTCGACAGCAAGCCGACCGGGCAGCTTTCCGGCAGCAGGCTGCGTCAGTTGCGCAGCCGCGTTGGATTTGTGTTTCAGCAGTTCAATCTGTATGCCCACCTCACCGCCAGCCAGAACATCACCCTGGCACTGCAGCATGTGCACGGCTGGAAGCCGCAGCCAGCTCAGGAGCGCGCGCTGGCGCTGCTGGAGAAGGTCGGAATGCAGGAAAAGGCTCACCACTTCCCCGCTGAGCTTTCCGGCGGCCAGCAGCAGCGCGTGGCGATTGCCCGCGCCCTGGCCTCGTCGCCGCAGATCATCCTCTTCGACGAGCCGACGTCGGCGCTCGATCCGGAGATGATTGGCGAAGTATTATTCGTCATGAAAGCCCTTGCCCATAGCGGGATCACCATGATTGTCGTGACTCATGAGATGCAGTTCGCCCGGGAAATTGCCGACCGGATTGTATTTATCGACGGGGGGCAGATTCTTGAAACCACGCCGCCGGGGCAATTTTTCAGTCAACCGTCCCATCCCCGGGCGCAGCGTTTCCTGCAAAAAGTGCTGAACCCGCTGCACCAGGAGCACCTCTGATGCCCGCCCTCGACTGGCAGGGAGTGCTGGCCGGACAGCCTCTGCAGTGGATACTCTCCGGATTTCTCACCACCCTGTGGGTGACGCTGGCGGGGGGCCTGATCGCCAGCCTGCTTGCACCGACCTTTTTGCTCCTGCGTCTTTCCGGTGGACGCATCGGAAATGCGATCGTCAACGGCTGGGTATCGCTGTTTCGCAATACGCCGCTGTTGGTGCAGCTGCTGTTCTGGTATTTCGCCGCCTGGAACGGGTTACCGCAGGGCTTTCGAGACGCGGTGAATGCGGATCACAGCTGGTCAATTCTGCCCGGCGACGTCTGGTGGTTTACCCCTGAGTATTTATGTTCTGCCTGGGGGTTGGGCGTTTTTACCTCGGCGTTTTTAATTGAGGAAGCGGCATCGGGGCTGCGTTCAGTTCCTGCCGGACAGCAGGAAGCGGCGCTGGCGCAAGGGTTCTCCTCGTGGCGTTTATTTCGCTACATCCTTCTGCCGCAGGGGCTCGCCAACGCCTGGCAACCCGTTGTCGGCCAGTACCTCAACTTGATGAAGCTCTCCTCGCTCGCCAGCGGGATTGGCTTCGCTGAGCTAACCTACCAGGTCCGGCAGATTGAAAGTTACAACGCCCACGCCATGGAGGCGTTTATCGTCGGTACGGTGCTCTATTTGCTTACCGGCATTGTCATGGGGATGGTGCTGGTGCGCGTCGGTCCGCATTCAGGGAGGAAGAAAGATGATTGCAGGATTTAACGTTATTGTCGAAAACCTGGATTATCTGCTGTGGGGACGAACGGCAGCGGGTGAACCCGGCGGCGTACTGCTTTCGCTGCTGATGGCCGCAGGGGCCGCCCTGCTTGCGCTTCCCGGCGGCGTGGCGCTGGCGTGCCTCGCCTGGCGCTATCCTGGGCTGGTGCGCAGAGGGCTTTTTCTGTGGGCGGAGCTGATTCGCGGTATTCCCTTGATTTTTGTGATTTTCTGGATGTGGTACCTGTTGCCGCTGATCACCGGCGGGGATCTGCCGGGGGCGCTGACCGTGACGCTGGCGCTGGCCTGGTTTACGGCGGCATCGGTGATGCATTCGGTTTTTGCCGGGCTCAGGGCGCTCCCTGCGGGTCAAAACGAGGCCGCGCTGTCTCAGGGGTTCAGCACACAGCAAACCCTGTGGCGCGTGCTGCTGCCGCAGACGCTGAGAAATATTTTGCCGTCGCTGGTGGGAATTTTTATCAGCCTGCTGAAGGATACGTCGCTGGCATTCATCGTCAACGTCCCGGAGCTAACCACGGTGGCGGGACAGGTCAACAACCGGGTGCAAATCTACCCGGCGGCCATCTTTATCTTTACGGGTGCGGTCTATTACCTGCTCTGCTGCTCGCTTGAACAGGTCGCGAAACGCTGGCGCGTTAGCCGGCCAGCGCCTTAACCACCGTTTCCATCGCTTCGGTTGTCAGTGCGCTGCGCTTGATGCGCTGGTTCGCCAGCGCCGTGCGCAGCACGCCCGCAATGACAATATGCTTCGGCTCCTGCCCTAAATCACGCATCTCCAGCACCACCTTTCCGACCACCCGGCACATCTCCTGGTACAGCGCTTCATCTTTGGTCACGTTACCCATCGTCATCACTCCATTGCCTGTTAAACGTTGAGCTTAAATGATTCTCCCGCCGGATACAAAAAAGAAGCCCGGCGAGGATCTCGCCGGGCTTCATCTGGAAAATCAAATAATTAGTTGTTCACGGGAATGACCGCGCCTTTGTATTTGGTGCGGATCCAGTCCTGAATCTCTTTGGAGTGCAGCACGTTCACCAGCGCGACGATGTCTTTCTTTTTCTCATCGCCACGATGCACGGTAATGATGTTAGCGTACGGGTTGTTTTCACCGCTCTCTACCGCAATCGGGTCGTGAACCGGATCCAGGCCGGCGTCTATCGCATAGTTGGCGTTAATCACCACCGCGTCGCCTTCGTCGTTGTTGTACATCTGCGGCAGCAGGGACGCTTCCACGTTTGGCGTGAACTTCAGTTTTTTCGGGTTCTCAACGATATCGCTGATGCGCGCCGTCACTTTGTCGATGCCCGGCTTCAGCTTGATCACGCCCTCTTTTTCGAAGATGGAGAGAATACGCCCTTCCTCGGAAACCGCATCACGCATGATGATCTTGCCGCCTTCCGGCAGGTCCTTCAGGGATTTGTATTTTTTTGAGTAGATGCCGATTGGCTCAATGTGGATCGCGCCCGCACTGACAAAATCGTAGTCTTTATCGCCCGCATGATCTTTCAGCACGCTGTTCAGGTAAGGAATGTGCTGGAAATAGTTCGCGTCGATGTCATGACCCGCGAGCGCAGTGTTCGGCAGAATGTAGTCCTGGAACGGTTTAATCTCCAGGTCGATACCCTGCTTCGCCAGAATCGGCTTGGCCTGCTCCAGAATTTCGGCGTGCGGCGTGTTGGATGCGCCCACGGTCAGGGTGTCGGCCCATGAGGCGAAGCTCAGGGCGCTCAGGGTTGCGGCGGCGATCAGTGTCAGTGTCTGTTTCATGATGTGGTTCCTGTGTGTATTTATTAGCGTTTATCTAACAGTGAAGTAATGACATCGCCGCAGAACTGGATAATGAAAACGATGATTAAAATGGTCACCGTTGCCACCAGCGTGACGTCACCATGGTTGCGCTGGAATCCTTCCAGATAAGCCAGATTTCCCAAACCACCGGCGCCAATCACCCCCGCCATGGCGCTGTAGCTCACCAGCGCAATCAGCGTCACCGTAATACCTGATACCAGTGCAGGTGATGATTCCGGCAGTAAAACCCGAAACACAAGCGTGCTCAGTCGTGCGCCCATCGAGCGCGTTGCTTCAATGACCCCTTTGTCCACTTCGCGCAGGGCGATCTCCACCAGACGCGCGTAGAACGGCGCAGCGCCGACAATCAGGGCCGGAAGCGCCGCGTTAGCGCCAAGGATGGTGCCGACGACGGTCTTGGTGAACGGGATCAGCAGAACGATAAGAATGATGAACGGAATAGAGCGGAACACGTTCACCACTATCGAAATGACGCTGTAGACCGTGCGGTTGTGGAACAAGCCACCGCGCGCAGTTAAAAACAGCGCCAGCCCCAGCACGATGCCCAGAACAAAGGTCGCCACGCCGGACAGCGCGGTCATGTACAGCGTCTCCAGCGTTGCAGCCCAGAGCTGATCCCACTTGAGATGCGGAAAGAGATTCTCAAACATGTTTAATTACCTCGCCTTCAATATCGCTGTGCTGCAGGTCGGCGAGGATATTGTTCAGTTGTTCATCGGATGCCGCCACGTGGACCCAGAGCTGCCCGAAAACACCGTGGGCGGTCTGCGTCATTTTTCCGTGCAGGATGTTAAACGGCAGGCCGTAGCGCAGGGTGAGTTCCCCGACAATCGGCTTGTGCGTGCTGTGTCCGGTAAAGGTCAGCCTGATCACCGTACCTTCCAGATCGTTTGCGAGTTCAGTATTGAAGGTCTCTTCCTCGGCGTACTGGCTCACCTGGCGGACAAACTGCTGCGTAATCGGCTGCTGTGGATGGGTAAAGACGCTCAGCACGTCGCCCTCTTCCACCACTTTGCCGTTCTCCATTACCGCCACGCGGTCGCAGATTTTGCGCACCACGTGCATCTCGTGCGTGATCAGTACGATGGTGAGTTTGAAGCGGCGGTTAATGTCCAGCAGCAGATCGAGGATCTGATCGGTGGTCTGCGGGTCGAGCGCGGACGTAGCCTCATCGCAGAGCAGCACGTCGGGGTTGTTGGCCAGCGCGCGCGCAATCCCCACGCGCTGCTTTTGCCCGCCGCTCAGCTGCGACGGATACGCATTTTCGCGTCCCTTCAGGCCAACCAGCTCAACCAGTTCGGCGACGCGCGCCTTAATCTTCGCTTTTGGCACACCGGCAATTTGCATAGAGAAAGCAATGTTCTCACTCACCGTGCGCGACCACAGCAGGTTGAAGTGCTGAAACACCATGCTGATCTTCAGACGCGCCTGGCGCAGTGCTTCACCTTTTGCGGCGGAGATATCCTGCCCGTTAATGGTGACGCTCCCGGCGCTGGGTTTCTCCAGACCGTTCAGCAGGCGAATCAGCGTGCTTTTCCCGGCGCCGCTGTAACCGATAATGCCGTAAATCTGTCCCTGCTCTATCGTCAAATTGACGTTATCAACGGCGGTCAGCGCGACCTTTCCGTTGTCAAAAACCTTCGAAATATTGCTCAGTACAATCATTCTTATTCGTTATCCGTGCCGCCCTCGGCGGTTTAGCAGTATGGATGTCCAAACGATAGTAAACAGGCGTTATCAGCTTTTAAATGAACAAAAAAGAATGTGTTATAACTTTCGGAAATAAACAGCGGATTTACCGGGTGGGAAGCATTTAGACCAATTTCAGCAATGATTATCTGCCGGATGCATATCTGCTGGCGGACGCGCGCAAAAAACGGTCATTTTTGCAGCATTTTATCCCGATATAGCCATCCCCACATCCAGACAACTTTACGTCTTGCTGTCCTGACATCCAAAAATGGCATTTATATTCCTTTCTGTTCTAAACGGCAGTGAATGGTTCTTTATTGAGAAAATTTCACAGCCCTATCATCCCGTCATGACATACCGAAAGGAAAACATCATGACGATTTACCACTCCGTCACCGAACTGATTGGCCGCACGCCGCTGATCCAGCTGCATAAGCTTGATACCGGTCCCTGCTCGCTGTTTCTGAAGCTGGAGAACCAGAACCCCGGCGGCTCGATTAAAGACCGCGTTGCGCTGTCGATGATTAACGAAGCGGAGCGCACCGGCCAGCTGCAGCCGGGCGGCACGATTATTGAGGCCACGGCGGGCAATACCGGCCTCGGCCTGGCGCTGATCGCCGCCCAGAAAGGCTACTCGCTGATCCTCGTAGTGCCCGACAAAATGAGCCGCGAAAAGATTTTCCACCTGCGCGCGCTGGGTGCTCAGGTGGTGCTGACCCGCTCGGACGTGAATAAGGGCCACCCCGCCTATTACCAGGATTACGCCCGGCGTCTGGCTAACGAGCTGCCCGGCGCGTTTTACATCGACCAGTTTAATAACGTGGCCAACCCGCTGGCGCACCGCACCACCACGGCACCGGAGCTGTACGAGCAGCTTGACGGCAGAATTGACGCCATCGTGGTCGGCGTCGGCTCAGGTGGTACGCTCGGTGGCCTGCAGGCGTGGTTCGCCGAGCACTCTCCGCACACGGAGTTTGTCCTGGCTGACCCGGCCGGATCCGTTCTCGCTGACCAGGTGGAAACCGGACGCTACCACGACGCGGGCTCCTGGCTGGTAGAGGGCATTGGCGAAGACTTTATTCCGCCGCTGGCCCACATCGAAGGGGTGAATCGCGCCTGGCGCATCTCCGACCGCGAAGCCTTCGCCACCGCGCGCGAGCTGCTGAAAACGGAAGGCATTCTGGCGGGCTCCTCCAGCGGCACGCTGCTGGCGGCGGCGCTGAAGTATTGCCAGGCGCAGACCACGCCGAAGCGCGTGGTGACCTTCGCCTGCGACAGCGGCAATAAGTATCTCTCGAAGATGTTTAACGACGACTGGATGCGACAGCAGGGGCTTATCACGCGCCCTCAGGCGGGGGATCTCTCTGACTACATTGCCCTGCGTCATGATGAAGGCGCTACCGTTACCGCCGCGCCGGACGATACGCTTTCCACCGTGCTGGCACGCATGCGCCTGTATGACATCTCTCAGCTGCCGGTCCTGGAGAACGGCAAGGTGGTGGGCATTATCGACGAGTGGGATCTGCTGCGGCATATCGGCGGCGACGGCGACCGCTTTGCCCTGCCGGTCACGGCGGCCATGACCCGTCAGGTGGAATTTCTCGATAAACGTGCCCCGGAGAGCGCCCTGCACGCCATCTTCGACCGCGGTCTGGTGGCCGTGATTAACGACAATGACCATTTTCTCGGCCTGATTACGCGCAGCGACGTCCTGACCGCATGGCGCAATCGTCTACAGCAATAAAGGATGAAACGATGAAAAACCTGGCAACCCTGAGCGTCCACAGCGGCGCATTCAACGACCCGCACGGCGCCGTCATGCCGCCGATTTACGCCACGTCGACGTTTGCGCAACCATCACCCGGCGAGCATACCGGCTATGAGTATTCCCGCAGCGGCAACCCCACCCGTCATGCGCTGGAAACGGCGATTGCCGAACTGGAGGGCGGCACGCGCGGCTACGCCTTTGCTTCCGGTCTGGCGGCCATCTCCACGGTGCTCGAGCTGCTGGATAAAGACAGCCATATCGTCGCCATTGATGACGTTTACGGCGGGACGTACCGCCTGATCGAAAACGTGCGCAAACGCAGTACGGGCCTGCAGATCAGCTGGGTTAAGCCGGACGACTTAGCCGGGCTTGAGGCCGCCATTCGCCCGGAGACCCGCATGGTGTGGGTCGAAACGCCAACCAACCCGTTGCTGAAGCTGGCGGATCTGGCGGCCATTGCGGCGATCGCCCGTCGTCATAACGTCATCAGCGTGGCGGATAACACCTTCGCGTCGCCGGTGATCCACCGCCCGCTGGCGTCGGGTTTCGATATCGTGGTGCACTCCGCCACCAAATACCTTAACGGGCACTCTGACGTGGTGGCCGGGCTGGCAGTGGTGGGAGATAATCCGGAGCTGGCGGACAAGCTGGGCTATCTGCAAAACGCGGTGGGCGGCGTCCTGGATCCGTTCAGCAGCTTCCTGACCCTGCGCGGTATCCGCACGCTTGCGCTGAGGGTCGAAAAGCACAGCAGCAACGCGCTGGAGATTGCGCAATGGCTGGCGCAGCATCCTCTGGTCGAAAAAGTGTTCTATCCCGGCCTGGAATCGCATCCGCAGTACCAACTAGCCCGCACCCAGATGGCCCTGCCGGGCGGGATGATTTCCGTCGTGGTGAAAGGTGACGCGCAACGCGCCACCGAGGTGATTCGCAACCTGAAGCTGTTCACTCTTGCGGAAAGCCTGGGCGGGGTGGAGAGTCTCGTGAGCCAGCCTTACAGCATGACGCACGCCTCGATTCCGCTTGAACAACGGCTGGCAAACGGCATTGTGCCGCAGCTGATCCGCCTCTCGGTAGGCATTGAAGATCCAAAAGACCTGATTGCTGATCTCAGCCAGGCGCTGCAAAAATAAGCAAACGGCGGCAGGTCGCTTACCTGCCGCCAAAAGTTGTCATCATGGCTTAACGCCTTGATAACAATATTATGTGAAACGGCATTGATTAATTCTGAAACACCGTTTCCATTTTCCTTTTATCTTAAAATTAGCGTATAATGCGCGCCAAATCCTTGGTGAATGGTTTCAGCGCTTGGAATACAAAAAACAACGTACAACTTCTCCTCTCCTTCGTTGGGCTGTCACTCAGGCACACTTTCTTCTGCACGCTCATTTGATGTCTCCTATCCTTAGTGCGTGTCATATACTCTTTTGCAACACAGGTTTGACTCCGCGGCGGTGCGCCCCCGGAGCGAGATTTCCATATCCTTCCCAACTTAAAGACTAAGACTGTCATGAAAAAGACGAAAATTGTTTGTACTATCGGCCCGAAAACCGAATCCGAAGAGATGCTGAGCAAAATGCTGGACGCCGGCATGAACGTGATGCGTCTGAACTTTTCCCACGGTGACTACGCAGAACACGGTCAGCGTATCCAGAACTTGCGCAACGTGATGAGCAAGACCGGTAAAAAAGCGGCGATCCTGCTCGATACCAAGGGTCCGGAAATCCGTACCATCAAACTGGAAGGCGGTAACGACGTCTCTCTGAAAGCGGGCCAGACCTTCACCTTCACTACCGACAAATCCGTTGTTGGTAACAGCGAAATCGTTGCGGTCACCTATGAAGGCTTCACCAGCGATCTGTCCGTGGGTAACACCGTGCTGGTCGACGATGGTCTGATCGGTATGGAAGTCACCGCTATCGAAGGCAACAAAGTTATCTGTAAAGTGCTGAACAACGGCGACCTGGGCGAAAACAAAGGCGTTAACCTGCCGGGCGTTTCTATCGCGCTGCCAGCACTGGCGGAGAAAGACAAACAGGACCTGATCTTCGGCTGCGAACAAGGCGTTGATTTCGTTGCGGCATCTTTCATCCGTAAGCGTTCCGACGTGGTTGAAATTCGTGAGCACCTGAAAGCCCACGGCGGCGAGAAGATCCAGATCATCTCCAAAATCGAAAACCAGGAAGGCCTGAACAACTTCGACGAAATCCTCGAAGCGTCTGACGGCATCATGGTTGCTCGTGGCGACCTGGGCGTTGAAATCCCGGTTGAAGAAGTGATCTTCGCGCAGAAGATGATGATCGAGAAATGTGTTCGCGCGCGTAAAGTGGTTATCACCGCCACGCAGATGCTGGACTCCATGATCAAAAACCCACGCCCTACCCGCGCTGAAGCAGGCGACGTGGCGAACGCCATCCTCGACGGTACCGATGCAGTCATGCTGTCCGGTGAATCCGCGAAAGGGAAATACCCTCTGGAAGCGGTCGGCATCATGGCAACCATCTGCGAACGTACTGACCGCGTGATGACCAGCCGTCTGGACTTCAACAACGACAGCCGCAAGCTGCGCATCACTGAAGCAGTATGCCGCGGTGCGGTAGAAACCGCTGAGAAACTGGAAGCGCCACTGATTGTTGTTGCGACCCAGGGCGGTAAATCTGCGCGCGCAGTGCGTAAATACTTCCCGGATGCCACCATCCTGGCCCTGACCACCAACGAAACCACCGCACGTCAGCTGGTGCTGAGCAAAGGCGTGGTTGCGCACCTGGTCAAAGAGATCGCCTCTACTGACGATTTCTACATTCAGGGTAAAGCAATGGCTCTGGAAAGCGGTCTGGCGCAGAAGGGCGACGTGGTTGTAATGGTTTCTGGTGCTCTGGTACCAAGCGGAACAACCAATACTGCCTCCGTTCACGTGCTGTAATAATTCACGAACGAATTAAATTTGATAAAAAGCGCCCAATGGGCGCTTTTTTTATTCCCGGCATTAGCCAAATTCATTCAAAAAGCAAATCGGGTTTTTCTATTTAAATGCGATTTATCTAAGATGAATCCGATGAAAAATGCCTTTTTTTACATAGCTTTTTACTCAAAACGCACTGATTCGATGCTTCTTTGAGCGAACGATCAAAAATAGGCGTATTCCCATCAAAAAAATATTCTCAACCCAAAAAAGTTTGTGTAATACTTGTAACGCTACATGGAGATTAACTCAATCTAGAGGGTATTAATAATGAATCGTACTAAACTGGTACTGGGCGCGGTAATCCTGGGTTCTACTCTGCTGGCTGGTTGCTCCAGCAACGCTAAAATCGATCAGCTGTCTTCTGACGTTCAGACTCTGAACGCTAAAGTTGACCAGCTGAGCAACGACGTGAACGCAATGCGTTCCGACGTTCAGGCTGCTAAAGACGACGCAGCTCGCGCTAACCAGCGTCTGGACAACCAGGCTACTAAATACCGTAAGTAATAGTACCTGTTAATAAAATGGCGCACATTGTGCGCCATTTTTTTTGCCTGCGTCAAACTGCTACTGCGTTACCTTTTCCCCTTCCTCTTCTGCTACCGCAGCAGACACCCGGCTGTTCTGCACTGACAACACGCTATTGCTGGCCGACGGGCCGCTACCTGCGGATACGACAACCGGGATCCCGGCACGGCGGGCCAGGGCTTTATCAATTAACGCCTTATCGCTTCCGGCCTGAGAAACAAAGGTGGCAAAGTCTGCCGAGTGGGTAATGGGCGAAATCTGCGGGTTCTCGCCCTCCACCTGCGCCAGCGGACGGTGGACCTCAATATAGCGCTTTCCGTCCGGCTCAACCGAGAATTTCACCGGCTCGTTGATGATTTGTACCCGCGTGCCGACCCGCACCTGTTCAAACAGGGCTTTAATATCCGGGGCGTTCATTCGCATACAGCCGGAACTGACGCGCAGACCTACGCTGTCCGGCGCGCTGGTGCCGTGAATAAGATATTCCCCATTACCAATTCCCAGACGCAGCGCATAGCGCCCCAGCGGGTTATTTGGCCCCGCCGGGACGACGGGAGGCAATTTAATTCCCTGGGCCAGAGAACGCGCTCTGATGCCCGCCGTTGGCGTCCAGGTTGGATTAGGGATTTTTTGGCTGACGCGGGTGGTGCTCACCGGCGTTTCCAGCCCCAGCTGTCCGATGCCGAGCGGGAAGACCTGGACAATATTTTCTCCCGGCGGGAAGTAGTAGAGCCGAAGCTCGGCCAGATTAACCACAATGCCTTCGCGCGGGGTATCCGGCAGCAACATCTGCGACGGGATCGTGATAACGGTACCCGGTGCCGGGTTTACTGGCGCAATGGTATTGTTCGTTTCAAGGATCACCTGCGCCGCCGTATTAAACCGACGGGCGATAGTCTGAAGCTTATTATCCCCTTCCTGTATCGTGTAGGTTTGATTTTGCCCAATCAGGCGGCTGCCTGCAGGCGGCAACGGATAGTCCATCGCGCGGGCCGAATTAAACGTACCGAGCGAACTGAGGAGTAATAGAGTTATTAGAGACGCGCGCTTCATGCTGAGATTCCTTATTCACTGGCAGGATGCCAGAAAGCTGAAAAACCAGCGAGGCGGGAACCACCTCGCGAAACAGAATGAATGCTGTTCTGTAAGTCTAGCTAAGGATTGCAGCTTTGGCGCGAATGGCGCGAATCATCGCTTCCAGCCCCTGGGAGCGGGACGGGGTGAGGTGTTGGGTCAGGGCCATTTTTTCAAACCACGGGCGGACATCGAACGCGACGATATCCTGCGCCGACATCCGGTGGTAAAGAATAAAGACGACCGCAATCAGCCCTTTTACAATGGCCGCATCGCTGTCGCCGTGCAGGGCGATAGTGCCGTCGTCAGACTGCTCCATCACAATCCACACCTGGCTCTGGCAGCCCTGAATAATGTTTTCCGGGTTATGCGCCTCTTCACCGAGCGGCGGCAGACGCTGCCCCAGCTCGATGATATAAAGGTACTTTTCTTCCCAGTTTGCACAGCGCCCAAAGTTGCGCAGCAATTTGTCTCTGTCCGGCAGTTCTGCCATCTTTTGCCTCTTATTAGCCCAGCAGCTGGTGAATGCGCTTAAGCCCCGCCACCAGCCTGTCGACCTCTTCCATTGTGTTATACATCACCAGCGATGCGCGGCACATTGCCGGCACCTGGTAAAAAGCCATCAGCGGCATGGCGCAGTGGTGGCCGGTACGGACGGCCACGCCGTAATTATCGAGGAAGCTTCCCACGTCATAGGCATGGTGTTTCCCCAGGTTAAAGGCAATCACGCCCTGTCTGTCAGCCGGGCCATACAGGGTAAGGTCAGGTACGCTGGCAAGCTCCTGCAGCGCGTAGTGCATCAGCAGCTGCTCGTACTCCTGAATGGCGTCGAGGCCGATTGCGGAGACGTAAGACACCGCCGCCCCGAGCCCGATAATGCCCCCGGTGTTGGGCGTGCCCGCCTCAAAACGCCAGGGCGCGCGCGCGTAGGTCGTGCCTTCCGTGAGGCTGACGGTGGCGATCATCGATCCGCCCCCTTCCCACGGCGGCATCGCCTGCAGGATGTCCTCTTTCACATACAGCACGCCAATCCCGGTCGGGCCATAGAGCTTATGCCCGGAGAATACGTAGAAATCGCAGTCCAGCGCCTGCACGTCCACCGCGTGGTGCATTACCGCCTGCGCGCCGTCAATCAGCACCTTCGCGCCGGCCTGATGGGCTTTTGCGATAATCTCTGTCACCGGGTTTTCGGTGCCCAGCACGTTAGAGACCTGGGTGACCGCCACCAGCCGCGTTTTATCGTCCAGCAGGGCTTCAAGCTGCTCCAGCTGCAGCGTGCCGTCGTCGTTCAACGGAACGACCCGCAGCTGCGCGCCGACACGCTCGCAGAGCATCTGCCACGGCACAATATTGGCGTGGTGCTCCATCTGGGTGATGATGATGTTATCCCCCGCGCGCACCTGGGCGTTGCCCCAGCTGTTGGCGACGAGGTTAATCCCCTCGGTTGTGCCGCGCACAAATACCAGCTCTTCCGGCAGGCGTGCATTGAGGAAGGCTGCAATTTGCGTGCGCACGTTTTCCATGCGCTGGGTCGCCTCGGCGCTCAGGGTATGAATACCGCGATGCACGGCGGCGTAGCCGTGGCGGTAGAACTCGGCTTCCGCATCCACCACCTGATTCGGCTTCTGCGCGCTGGCCGCGCTGTCGAGATAGGCCAGCGGCAGGCCGTTCACTTCACGGGTCAGAACCGGGAAATCGGCCCGCACTTTCTCTACGGGAAAACTCATGCTTCGCCTCCGGGCAGACGCTGACCAATGCGGGCCAGCACCTGCTGCTTCAATACGCCATCGTGCAGCGCTTCCGTAAGCTCCGCCGCAAAGGCGTAGATGATCATTTTCTGCGCAGCCTGCTGGTCGATGCCGCGCGAGCGCAGGTAGAACATCTGCTCGTCGTCGATCCGACCGACCGTCGCGCCGTGACTGCATTTTACGTCGTCGGCGTAGATCTCCAGCTGCGGCTTGGTGTCCACTTCCGCCAGGCGCCCCAGCAGCAGATTGTTGTTGGTCATCTGCCCGTCGGTTTTGATGGCGTGCTGGGCCACGTTAATCAGGCCGTTAAACACCGCCCGCCCTTTATCGCTGACGATGGTTTTGTGCAGCTGGCGGCTGTTGCAGTAGCCTTTGTTGTGCTCAAGCCAGGTGCGCGTGTCGCACACTTCTGCCTTCACCGGCATCGCCAGGCTGTTGATGCGCAGCGTAGTGTTTTCACCGTTAAGCTGCGTGCTGGTGTTGTGGCGCAGCACCGCGCCGCCGAGCAGGAAGCTGTGGCTGTACGCCGCGGCATCCTGGCCCAGCAGAAGATCGTTATGGGCAAAATGGTGGCTCTGCGGATTCTCAAACGCCAGCTTAATATGGTGAAGCTGCGCATTGGCGGCAACGTTCATCGTCAGCCGCGACCCGGTAAAATGGCGGGTCTCGTTGAGGCTGACGTAATGTTCGATTACCGTGGCCTCCGCCCCCTCCGCCAGCTCAAGGTGATGGCGATAGTGCGCGGTGTTGATCTCATCGTCCTCCACGCCCTGTGTGATGTGCATCAGCAGCAGCGGTTTTGCCGGACGCTGGTTACGCTTGACCTGGATATGCGTCACGCTGCGGGCCAGGCTCTCGGTCAGGTGGAGGAAAACTTCCGGCTGAACCGGGGCGCTCAGGCTCTGGCGGTCGTCGTTAATGACGATATCGAACCCGCTATCCCGGGCGTCGTCGCTCAGTTCTGGACGCCAGACGCCGTCGACAAAGACCAGACGCACCGCATCCACCGTCAGCGCCAGAGCGTCACGCCGGGCCAGATCAATCTCCGCCAGACGCGTCACAAACTCGCCGATCAGCAGGCCGTCAAGTGGGGTGTATTTCCAGTTCTCATGCTTCCGCGTCGGCAGGCCGAGGCGCAGCATCTGCTGCAGGTGTTGCTGCGCCTGCTCGGAGCGCGTATTACCCTGCTCCTCAAACAGCCGGTGCCACTGCCGGAGCGCATTACTGCTGTTCGGTAAGCCAGCCATAACCCTGCTCCTCCAGTTGTTTAACCAGCGTAAAATCACCGGATTTCACAATACGTCCCTGGTAAAGCACGTGGACGTAGTCCGGCTTGATGTAGTCCAGAATGCGCTGGTAGTGGGTGACGATAATGAACGAGCGCTTGCCGTCGCGCAGGGAATTCACCCCGTCGGCGACAATCTTCAGGGCGTCGATATCCAGACCGGAGTCGGTCTCATCCAGAATGCACAGCTCGGGCTCCAGCACCGCCATCTGCAGGATATCGTTACGCTTTTTCTCGCCGCCGGAAAAGCCGACGTTGACCGAGCGGGTCAGCAGGTCTTCCGGCATTTTCAGCAGTTTAATCTTCTCTTCCATTAGATCCTGGAAGTCGAAGCGATCCAGCGCCTCCTGGCCGCGATACTTGCGCACCGCATTCAGCGCCGTCTGGAGGAAAAACTGGTTGCTGACGCCCGGAATTTCCACCGGGTACTGGAAGGCCATAAAGATGCCCTCACCCGCACGGTCTTCCGGCGACATCTCCAGAAGATCTTTGCCGTTAAATTCGACCGAGCCGCCTGTTACTTCGTAATCTTCACGTCCCGCCAGCGTCGCTGAAAGCGTACTTTTCCCGGAGCCGTTTGGCCCCATGATGGCGTGAACTTCACCCGGCTTGACGTCAAAATTGAGACCGCGCAGGATCGCTTTCTCTTCCACGCTAACCTGTAAATCTTTAATGCTTAACATGTGCTTTCCTTAACCGACGCTGTGTTCAAGACTAATGGCGAGGAGTTTTTGTGCTTCAACGGCGAATTCCAGCGGCAGTTCAGAGAACACGTCCTTACAGAAGCCGTTCACAATCATCGAAATGGCATCTTCTTCTCTGATGCCGCGTTGCAGGCAGTAGAAGAGCTGATCTTCCCCAATGCGCGACGTGGTCGCCTCGTGCTCTAGCTGAGCCGTGTTGTTGCGACACTCGACGTACGGGAAGGTATGCGCCCCGCAGTCGGCACCGATCAGCATTGAATCACACTGGGTGAAGTTACGCGCGTTGGTGGCCGTCGGCATGATTTTCACCAGCCCGCGATAGCTGTTCTGGCTATGCCCGGCGGAGATCCCCTTCGAGATAATCGTCGATTTGGTGTTTTTCCCAATGTGGATCATCTTGGTGCCGGTATCGGCCTGCTGATGCCCGCTGGTCAGCGCCACCGAGTAAAACTCACCGATGGAGTTATCCCCGCGCAGAATACAGCTCGGGTATTTCCAGGTAATAGCGGAGCCGGTTTCCGACTGCGTCCAGGACATTTTGCTGTTTTCGCCTTCGCACAGCGCGCGCTTGGTGACGAAGTTCAGGATACCGCCGGTATTGCCGTCGCCGGGGAACCAGTTCTGCACCGTGGAGTATTTCACCTCGGCGTCTTTGTGAATGATGACCTCTACCACCGCCGCGTGCAGCTGGTAGCTGTCGCGCACCGGGGCGGAGCACCCTTCGATATAGCTGACGTAGCTGCCTTCGTCCGCTACCAGAATGGTACGTTCAAACTGTCCGGTTTTTTCGGCGTTGATGCGGAAATAGGTGGAGAGCTCCATCGGGCAGCGTACGCCTTTCGGCACGTAGATAAAGGTGCCGTCAGAGGCTACCGCGGCATTCAGCGCGGCGAAGAAGTTATCGTTGCTCGGTACCACGGTGCCGATGTACTTTTTCACCAGATCGGGGTGGTCATGAATAGCTTCGCCAAAGGAGCAGAAAATGATCCCCTGCTCGGCCAGCTTTTCACGGTAGGTGGTCGCTACCGAGACGGAGTCGAAAATGGCGTCCACCGCCACCTCTCTCCCCTCGCGCACGGGCACGCCCAGCTGGTTAAACGCCTCTTCAACCTCTTTGCTCAGGAAGCTGTTCTCGGCACCGGTCTGCTGGACCGCGCCGGGCTGCGAGGCGCAGGTATCGTCACAGCTGCCGCAGGAGGGCGCGGAGTAGTAGCTGTAATCCTGATAGTTCAGCTTGTCGTAGTGGGCTTTCAGCCAGTGCGGCTCTTCCATCTCCAGCCAGGCACGGAATGCGCTCAGGCGAAATTCGAGCATCCACTCGGGCTCGTTACGTTTGGCCGAAATGGCGCGCACCACATCTTCATTAATGCCTTTCGCCAGCTCGTCGGTCTGCAGCTGCGTGAAAAAACCCTCTTTATAGTTGAGGTGTCCGCCGCTCCAGGTGTTTACATCACTCGTTGCTTCAGTATTACGAGACATAGTACCGCCTATACCCCAAAGCTTTCGCCGCAGCCGCATTCGTTCTGGGCTTTCGGGTTATGAAATTTGAATAACTGGTTTAAACCTTCCCGCACGTAATCCACTTCGGTTCCATCGATAAACGGCATAGCCTGCAGCGCGACGTACAGCTTTGCGCCGTCGGTTTCAAACACCAGGTCATCTTTTTCCGGTGCGGTGACGGTATCCAGCACGTAGCCAAAGCCCGCGCAGCCGGTCTGCTTAACGCCTAAGCGCACGCCGAGAATGTCGGGATTTTTTGCTACCAGCTCGTGGATATGCGCCGCCGCCGCAGGCGTGAGCGTTAATCCTCGCCAGGCAAAATCGGCAGGATTGAAGGTTTCTGAATGCAATTCCATAGGTCCACCTCATCTGATTAGCCATCAGGGCATAACACCATGTTAGTGATAACGATTATCACTTCAACCCTCTGTCAGCAGGGGCATTCGGCTAAACCGCCCTTTTTGTCTACTTTTATTAAGCATAGACCCTGTCAGAAGATGCGGGCGGGATGGATTTAATTGTTCAATACTTTGAAAATTAATGGATTATCTGTTGGAGAAAACAGCGAAGAGAGGAAAAGTAAAATATGTATCGGAAATGCCTATTTTTAAGATAGCTTTTGTTCTGGAAGTGTCTAAAACAATAAAAGGCCCTCAAGGCCTCTGATTATTATTGGTGAAATGAAACGCTAAAACCCTGCTCACGCCAGTGATCCAGCTGTTCCTGCTGACGCTGTGTTGGCGTTTTTCCCGTCCAGACGAAGATTTTTTGCCCCGGGAAAAGTTCAGGACGCGGAGAATCAATCGGGTCCGCCAGCACGTCAATGTGCCAGCCTTGCTGCGCCAGCCGCGCGGCTTCAAGCCAAAGACGGGTGCGGTCATCGCATTCCCAGCCGATAAGCAACGCATCTTTACCCGCTTTCTTGCGCGACTCCGCCAGGCTTAGAACCGCGAATTCAATCAGGACGCCGTCAAGCATGCTCGCCATGTGGCGTACAGTATTTTGATCCTGATTCATTCGCTGGCGGACGGGGGAAATGATGTTATCAATCATCGCATCCATGGCGTGATTGCGGCGGAATTCGCCGATTTTGGCACGCAGCTTTGCCGGGCTGGCATAACGCAAAACGGTCATCATCTCTTCCTGGAACGAGACCCAATTACCCTGAGTCAGGACTTCTTTATTTTCCAGCAAGGCTTTTACTTTTCCGACCGAAACGCCGCTTTTCATCAGGCGTTTGATCTCTTCAATACGCAGGATATCTTCATCGTCAAATTGACGATGACCCCCTTCGCTGCGCTGCGGCTTCAACAATCCATAACGTCGCTGCCAGGCACGCAGCGTAACGGGGTTGATACCGCATCGTTCGGCCACTTCGCCGATACTGTAATAGGCCATTAACTCCCTCACGCTCAGAACTTCCATACCTAACTACACCAACCTTATCAGATTGTACAAACCATTTGTATAACTAAGACCGCATTTTGCACAGGTGAAAGGGGTCGTTCTCCCTTCACCTGTTAATACATTGTTGTCTAAAATTTGCTTCTCGTACAGCTAAGTCTGCCGGGTTTTGTACAGCTTTATCAAAAATCGAATTTTTTCTCCGGCCATGCAATCGCCGGAATTCCGCCATGCCGGGGGCTTGCAAACAGATGGCCCTGGAACTGGGAAATGCCCGCAGATTCCAGCCACATCCACTCTTCTGCCTTCTCCACGCCGACCGCGCAGAACTGAATTTCAAGCGAGGAACAGCATTTGATAATCGCCTGAATGATGGCCTGTCGAGGGCCACTTTTATGCACGTTCGCGACGAGATCGCGATTAATCTTAATTCTGTCGGGCTGGAATTGGGCCAGTAGCTGTAGTCCCGCAAAGCCGGCACCAAAGTGATCGATCGTCACGCTGATGCCTGCACTTTTTAGCTGTCTGACTGAATCCGTGAATTCTTCAAAACGTGAAATGGCTTCGCTCTCGGTGAACTCCACCACGATCTGTTCAGGTACAAAACCGTTTGCTTCAATTGCGGTGAGCAGAAAGTCCACCGCATTGGGAATGTTAACCAGCGTCATAGGCAGCAGGTTAAGGGATAACGTCTGATCCTGTAACCCCAGCGCGCTGGCCATCGAGAGCGCCACCTGCTTGCTCTGCAAATCAGACGCGTAAACTTCATCATGCGTAAGGCTGGCGAAATAGGCCCCCGGCGAGTCGCCGGACGGGGTGCGCAGAAGCGCCTCCCAGGAGACAACCTGCTGCATAAACGGATCAACTATCGGCTGGAAAGCAAAGCTGCAATCCGCTCCTTTCGCGACCACCTCGGGTTGCGCTGACAAGCGTGTTTCTTCGCGAACGAACTCCCAGGAATCCGCAGGCGGCAGTTCAAAATAGTTCGCTTTTTCCGTGGCCTCGACAAAGGTACGGAAAAACTGCAGCGGACGGTCATTGTAAGTCAGCTGATAGCGTGTTGTTCCCTTGTTCAGCACCTGTTGCAGCACCTCGTTCCTGTCGAACTGGCGCAAATCAAAAAGCTCCATCCCCACGTTGCCAAAACGCCGGACGGGGCCGTGATCGCGCATCAGCTCGACTACGTTATGGTGTCGCGGGTCGTTGCAGATCTCCTCATAAATAGCAGAAACATGCTCCACTGGCCCCTCAAGCAACTGAAAAAAATGTGTGCCGTTAAACAGCAAGATCCCCGTGACGTTGGCTTGCCGGTTTTTATTGTTTGCAGCAGCGACCATAGCTTCCAGTGCTTTCACTGGAACGTCCTCGCAGATATGACTGCGGTAAATGATGGTTGTAAGCATGCGATTCCTGGGGGTTAAGGGTTTTGACCACAAAAACATGTGGAGAGACTTCTCTTATAGCACATTAATTGCCTCACAAATAATTTACATCTCAATCATTTACGCCCGTTAATGGCACTCTCACAAGTGTTGTACAACTTAACAGCGGCCGTGCGATTTGTACAATATATTCTGTAGCATTACCGTTTCATGATAAACATGCAAGCGATTGATAAATATAGCATTTATTAAATATATCCTGATTTTATTAAAAATCTGTACATTTTTAATGTACAGATTTAGAAAAAGTGTATACCTTAAATGTAACGTTACTGATTACAAAATTTTACAGGAGCGAAACATGCAGCAGAAAGGTTACGTCGCAGATTCCGCAGCAGCGATCGCACAGTACTTCGAAAAAGCCACACTTCCAACCCAACAGGAAACGCTGGGTCAGGTCGTTGTTGAGATCCTTAGCGACGGGCGAAATCTCAATCGCAAATCGCTCTGTACCAAACTGTTAAGTCGCCTTGAAAGGGCCGAGGGCCCCGAAGAGGAACAGCATTACCATATGCTGCTTGGCTTGCTCTTCGAACGATAACGTGATGAACCGCAGTGACGCAGACAAACTGACCGATCAGCTGATTGGCGAAGCCGTTCTTTCTCTTTTGAGAGAGCGTGGCCCCGTTACAACTGAAGCTCTGGTTCAGCGTCTGCGGCAGATGAAAACACATGAAAAGAATCCCCGGCGGCGGGAGACACTGGCGAAGGCGATTGCCGATATCGGATCAAAAAGCCTCGGATTAAAACGTCGCAGAACCGCGCAAGGACGAATGAGCAGAGAGGGACCTCTCAATGATAACAGAGGCAATGTAGTGTCGTTGTTTGGAAAGGGAAAGCCGTCCGATCCCAAAAAAATACATTGACTGCATTTTAACAGCTACGGTGAGAACAAATGAGACAAAATATTCAGCTTCAACCCGAATACCACTCTGCTTTTTTAGACAGTGCGCTGGCGGAATATTTCCGTCACGCAGGCGATCGTTTTGCTGAAGAGTCCGCTATTTTTTCTACTGCAGTACGCTGTGTTCTGGCCTCTGAAGGTCATATTTCCAATAAAGCGATCATCCTGTGGCTCATTCAGACGCTGGAAGCCACTCACGACGTGGTTCAGGCGGATGTGATTCGCAAGACGCTGGAAATCGTGGTGGGCTACACCATGGATGACGTTTAAACGCCCTGCATTCAGCGATCGTGTCATCGTCAGAATTGTCGAACATGCTGACGATGACACCCCCCTCTCTTCATAACCCCCCTGTAAAGAAGCGTTATAAAGATGGCATGGTTTCTGCTTACTCCCTGTTACGGGACTGGGCTTACCAGTCATTTCGCTTCATTTCTTAACAGGTCTGTTATTGATGAAAAAGATCGCCAGCGTCTGCCCTTACTGCGGTGCAGGCTGCAAACTAAACCTTGTCGTTGAAAATAACCGTATCATCCGTGCCGAAGCGGCAGAGGGGGTCACAAACCAGGGCACCTTATGTCTGAAAGGATTTTACGGTTGGGACTTCCTCAATGATACCCGCCTCCTCACTCCCCGCCTCACCCAGCCGATGATCCGCTACCGCAAAGGCGAAGCATTCACCCCCGTGACCTGGGAAGAGGCGATCCGCTACACCGCCCACAGGCTCAGCAGCATTAAACAGCAGTTCGGCCCGCGGGCGATCATGACCACCGGTTCATCGCGCGGAACCGGCAATGAAACCAACTACGTAATGCAAAAATTTGCCCGCGCGGTGTTGAACACCAACAACGTAGACTGCTGCGCGCGCGTTTGTCACGGTCCTTCCGTCGCCGGACTTCAGGAGACCCTCGGCAACGGTGCAATGAGCAACTCTATCAACGATATTGAACACTCCAAATGCCTGCTGGTATTTGGCTATAACTGCGCAGACTCCCACCCTATCGTCGCCCGGCGCGTGCTGAAGGCCCGTGAAAACGGCGCGAAAATCATCGTCTGCGACCCGCGCCGCATCGAAACGGCGCGCATTGCCGATCAGCATCTGCAATTGAAGAACGGTAGCAACATGGCGCTGGTGAACGCCTTTGGCTACGTACTTCTGGAAGAGGAGCTGTACGACAAGAACTATGTCGCGCGGTTTACCGAAGGACTTGAGGCCTATCGGCAGACGGTGAAAGAGTATGCCCCTGAGCGCGTAGAACACCTCACCGGCATCCCCGCCCGCGACGTTCGTCAGGCAATGCGCACCTTCGCGGCGGCCCCTTCCGCCACCGTAATGTGGGGAATGGGCGTGACCCAGTTTGGCCAGGCCGTCGATGTTGTCAAAGGACTTTCCAGCCTGGCACTGCTGACCGGCAACCTCGGCCGCCCTGCCGTCGGTGTCGGTCCCGTGCGCGGACAAAACAATGTTCAGGGCGCCTGCGATATGGGCGTTCTGCCGAATATGTTCCCCGGCTATCAGGATGTGACCGATCCGGCTGTCCGGCAGAAGTTCGCCGATGCCTGGGGGATCGACGTGAATAACATGGACGATCGCGTCGGGACGCGCATTACCGAGGTGCCTCACCTTGCGCTGGAAGGAAAGGTTAAAGCCTATTACATCATGGGGGAAGATCCGCTGCAGACGGAAGCCGATCTCGGCCTGGTCCGCAGCGGTTTCGAGGCGCTTGACTTCGTGGTGGTTCAGGACATCTTTATGACCAAAACGGCGGAAGTGGCGGACGTTCTGCTCCCTGCCACCTCATGGGGCGAACACGGCGGCGTCTTTACCTGCGCAGACCGGGGTTTCCAGCGTTTTGGCCAGGCTGTTGAGGCCAAAGGCAACGTGAAGCGCGACTGGGAGATCGTCAGCCTGCTCGCCACCGAGATGGGCTATCCGATGCATTACGACGATAATCAGCAGATCTGGGATGAAATGCGCGAGCTGTGCCCGCTCTTCTACGGCGTGACGTATGAAAAAATGGGCGAGATGGGCCACGTGCAGTGGCCGTGCCCGACGCTGGATCATCCGGGAACGCCATACCTGTACAAAGACAATCAGTTCGACACCCCAACCGGCAAGGGGCAGCTCTTTGCTGCACCGTGGCGCGCACCGGCAGAAACCCCTGATGATGACTACCCTCTTGTGCTCTGCACGGTGCGTGAAGTGGGACATTATTCGTGCCGATCAATGACCGGGAACTGCGCCGCGCTGCAAAGCCTGGCCGATGAGCCGGGACGGGTGCAGGTGAATCCTGCCGATGCGGATAAGTTGGGAATCAGTGACGGCCAGCTGGTGTGGGTTCGTTCACGCAGGGGCAAGGTCATCACCCGCGCCAGCATCAGTGAGCGTATCAACGCCGGTGCGGTCTATATGACCTACCAGTGGTGGATTGGCGCCTGCAACGAGTTAACGCAGGATAACCTTGACCCTGTCTCCAAAACGCCGGAAACCAAGTACTGCGCGGTAAAGCTGGAAGCCATTGAGGACCAGCGCTGGGCGGAGGATTTTGCGGCGTCGTCTTACCAGACGATGAAAACGCGGTTGATCAATGCCGTGAACGTATAACGTATAACGTATAAGGAGAGGAGGCTCACCGCGTGAGCCTCTGAGTCTGCGCGTTTATCCAATCAACAGCAGGCAGGATAAATCATCCCCACCGTTGATTTTATCAATAGCAAAGTCCATGCGCGCATCTATGGTCTGATTGTGCATGGTCTTTTCAGAGAGGCTGGCGATGGTTTTCATCACGACCTGCTGGTCAATGTCTTCCTGCATCGACCGCACGCTGAGAATGAATTTGATATAGAAAAAATCCAGTACAATACGGTAAAACTGGCGCATGATGTTTGCCGTATTTTTACCAGGGAAATAGCTGCTATAGAGTTTATACAGCAGGTAATTGCGTAACACGTAGGGTTCTGACAAGCAGGATGACTCGCACAGCTTGTGCCACTGCTGATTAATCCCGTCGAATTTAGCTTCCAGTTCAGAAGCGTCGTTCAGGCCGGCCATGTCCAGATACGAGGCAATTTGCTGGTGCCCCTGAAGAATAAAACCGTCCCGCACCGAATCTTTCGCCACGTTCGTTCCCATCACGGACAGTGCCAGATATTTCATCGCATTTGAATGCGTGAGGTGACAGGCATCGATCAGCGATTTCCCGTTTTGCAGGTCATTGCGTAACGCATCGTAAAATTGTTCTACTTCGGCAAATTTATTATGTAAATCAAAATTAACGTGCTGAAGACAGAGAATAAACTGCGCCAGCGCCATCAAATTTTCTTCAACATTGCGGGAAGGCGACTGAATAAGGTTCCAGGCAAAAAGATGGATCACCTGCTGCGTCTGTGAGGCGGATTGACGTTGCCCAATCAGGTTAGTTTTGTAGGTTGCCACTAACTCATCCTGCTCCTGAAACAGCATGGCCTCCGGGTCAAACAGGACGCGTCTGACCACTTCAGGGCAGGAGAGCGTCATCGTATGCCGTGTTTCATCCTGATAACGGCTTGCGCTTCTGGGATACGTACTGCAGGTATGTGAGAGCGCCTCTTCCCCTAAATCACGGTGCACCATGCAGAGTTTGTTTTCATCGATAAAAGGACACTCCCCTTTTTCGTTTAGCTTCACTCTGGAGTAGTTGTTCTTGCCCTTGCGCTGAAGGATCAGATTCTCTTTTGCAATGGCGGCAATTTCTGCGTGCGTGGACTGGACATACTTTTGGTGGGTTTTCTTATCAATAGCGATCGTCCAGCCACGACAACATGAGATTAAACATGCTGACCCCACGCACTGAAACTTACTGACGAAAATCGGTTTGATGGTTTTATGAATTTGCATAGCTAAGGCGTCATTTTATAAAGCATAAAAAATACCATGCCGCACACGCTATTCTATAGAGGCATAACCGCACACTATGTTTTGTAATTCACAGAATCAGGGGCGCGATAACGAATGAGAATATTGCGCCCCTGTTAGGTTATTGGCTAATACTTGTTAACCATGATGATGAGTCAGATAGTCTCGCAAGCGGTTTGCAGGGGTATTCTTCTCCACCATCCTGTGAATCAAGGCCACCAGCTCAAAATCACTGCGCAGGTTGAATTTTTGCATCAGCAAATATTTATGGGTAAAAATAGTTTTATCACTTGTTTTAAGCTTATTCGCGATCTGCCCTACCGATAATCCTTTGTAAAAACTCACCATAACGCGAATTTGCTGTGGCGATAATATTTTATGCTGGCATTCGCTGCAGGTTCTCTTCCTCCAGTGAAAGCTTGAGAGCTGTGTGCGGTACCATGCGATAAACAGCGCCTCGGTGATCCTGTCCAGCGAAGCGCGGCGGGAGATAAAAATCATATCCTGAAAACAGGACGGATATGTCGAGAAACGGTGTTCATCATCCACCAGCCCAACCACAATTCCTTTTTTCCGCGCCTGTAATTCGGGATAACAGGTCAGGGTTTCCCCCTGACATAAAGAGAGAAAAATAATATCAGCGGCACTGACATTTTCATGAGAAAGTTCGCAGTCAAAGTGAAGCAGATGTTTGAAATTATGAAAGAAGAAATCCTCAAGAAAACACTGCAATCCCGCTCTGAAAAATGCGTCGGTCTCTTTAATCACAATATTCAGCATATCAGTTGTACTGCATCGTCATGACCACGACGGCACTAATGCTCCCCGGCGTTGCGCCGCCCGTGGAAGACCTGACCGATGCCAGCATGGCCATCGTTGCGGTTCTGTCTGCTGCAATAGTTTGTGTAATACTTGTTCCGGTTCCCTTCATTGCACCCGTTGCGGCCTCACTCATCGCAATCGCGACGTTCGTGGCCGAACCTCTGTTCATGTAGTAATCCGCCCCGGCGACCGGATCGGGGTTTCCGGTAAAGGAGACCGTCACGCTGCGCGTCCCTGTCGGACACTGGGTAAACAGCAGGTTAAACGGCACAGGATCGGACGATGACCCCGGCGTAGCCATATTGGATGCCTGAATATTGCCAAGGTTGATATCCAGACTGTTATTTCCCCCATTAAAGATACAGGGAGAGGCCACAATATTTCCGGTAACGCTGACGCTAACGCTGTCCGTCGCAACGGTATTGCAGCTTACTAATATGGCGGCAAGCGCTGCCGTGCGCAGAATATTCATCATTTATCCTTTACTGATACGTCAAATTTAAGGTTGCAGACGCATTGGCAGTACCGGGTTCAACCGTCGTTTGGGTCTGGTAATAACGTGCTGTTAATGGAAATGCCTGCTGCCCACCCGCGGCGGCATTTAACGGCAGACGGGTATTTAACGAGAGAGGCGTACCGTTATAGAGGAGCTGAACGCCAACCCCTTTCGCCGTGCCGGTATTACCCTGCCCCGTCAGCGCGAGCACGCTCGTTGTTGCTACGTCCGGGTCCTGAATGCCACTGAGCGAAACGTTGACGTTTGCCCCCGGGTCGCAGTTCAGACCCAGGTTTTGCGTATTCTGAGCGCCCGTCGGCGTGGTGCCGACCGTTGAGCCAAACGTCGCGGCAGAAATATCGCCGATGGGAAACGTCAGCTGCGGCGTCGTTATGCTGCAGGCCAGCACGTTGATGGTCCCGTCCAGAAGCGTCGTCGTAAGGCCATCGCGATACACACCATCGCTCCCCTGCAGCATAACGACACCCAGTACGCCGGGCGTCAGCGAGCCAGAGGCAACGGGTCCGGTAACGACAAGTTCTATTTTACCGCCCCACCATTCGACATAACTTGTCTGCGCGTTATAAGAAAAGGTATAGGTCGGGTTTTCAAAATAATTACCTGATGAAAAGCGCACGCCAATACCGCTTACATTGGTGTTATAAACGTGATTACCGTAACTACTCGGCGTTGCATTAAGGTACCGCATGCTAAACCCGAGCATTAACGGATTGGTGCAGCCGCTTAAATAGGACCCGGTGACCGACGCATTTTTTGAAAATAATACCGTGCCAACCGCGACATCACGCTGCACCGTAATTGTGCCGATGGACAAAGTGGATTCCTGTGGCGTAATCGTTGTGCAGGTTCCTGCATGGGCACTATTCCAGGCAGCGGTGATACACAGCAGGAACAGGATGTTAAGTATGCGCATTTTAAAAACCCTAAATACAAGTGACGTTAATTTCAGTAATTCCGCCAGCCGAAGATTGCGGCGAAAGCCGGAACGGCGCGCGGCACTGCCGATCGCTTTCCACTCCCCACGTAACGAATACTGTCCCCTGCGAATCCAGACCAGTGAGATAGACTTGTCCTTTGTCGCCAACAATAAAGCTGCTGTTGTCGCTGCCTTTCAGGCTCACGATTGCGCCAAAAGGAACAAAATGGCCGTTATGCATTAACGTGAATAATGCCCGCCTTCCCACTTTCGCTTTATAGTCGGCCAGGACGATCGCACCGCGCGTCGGCGTTACCGTGCGGGTATTAATATCCAGCTCAACGTCATCCGGCATACTTTCCGGGGCAAGCGTGATGTCATTTTTACGGTACGCGGAAAGGTTACTGACCACCGTATATCCCCGGAAATCTGTTTTTGCCCCCGGCTGATTACGGATATCTACGTCATGCGCGCCCGGTGCGCTAATCAGAACATTGGTCTCCCCCAGAGGCTGAGAAAGCGTAATCCCCTGTCTGTGAGCAAGAATGCCCCCCTGCAAACCATAGTTAAGACGCTCGCTGTTTTTGTCGTAGCTATAGCCCGCCGTCACTTCGCCGTACGTGCCCCTGTAATCCCCGTTCATGTTGCCCGTATAGCCAACGCCGTCCGACCCATACCCTTGCTGCACGTTCCAGTTCAGCCCATGGTTTTCCAGCGCCACGCCGTTCAGACCAATGTTCTGCGTGGTGCCGTTATTCTTGCTGGCGCTCACGCTATAGTTAGCCCAGGTCTGCGGCAGGAATTTTTCAAGCGGAATGCTGACGTTAAAGGCCAGCAGCTGATCGTTGTCGTCGCGTTTATTGCCGTCATATGAACCCGCGCTGCCGTTTTTACTGTAAGTCCAGGTGAGTCCGTAGCTAATGTTGTGCCAGTAGTTGTTGTAACCCAGGCTGTAAGACGCCATCCTTTTACCCGAATTCCAGTAATCTTCACGGACCGCGCTCAGCGTCAGCGAGCCAAGATTGCTGCCCAACGTCTGGCTCATCGTGAGCTCGGCACGGTTACGACGACGGTCCTGGAGCGCAGAGCTGTTTCCCCAGGAATCAAGGATCTCCTGCATGCCGTAGTAACCGCTGGTCGAATAGCGGTAGCCCGCAATCGAAAATTGGCTCCCTGTCCCGACAAAGTTCTTGCTGTAACGCGCACGCCAGGACTGCCCGTTGGATTTTTCTTCCCCCTGCGGGGTTGACCAGGCCTGGGTCATGTCCGCCGATATCGCGCCGAAATCCCCCATGTTTTTCCCGATCCCGGTGGCTATCGACTGATATTTGCTCGACTCCTGCAGCCCGCCATAGAGCGTGAGGCCATATGGCAGACCATAAATCCCCGTGATTTGGCCAAACGGGGTCTTATCCACGCTGCTGCTGTAAGAACGATACTGCCCTCCGGTCACCGCATACTTCAGGCGACCTTCGCGCTGCAAAACCGGTAATGAGGCATAAGGCAGGGTGAAATGCTGCTCGCTGCCGTCAGCTTCCTTAATGGTGACGTCCAGATCGCCTGCCCCGCCGGTGGGATACATATCGGTAATTTCAAAGGCACCGGGCGCGACGTAGGTCTGGTAAATCTGATAGCCATTCTGGCGAACAATGACCTGAGCATTCGTACGCGCAATCCCACGCACGACGGGTGCGTAACCTTTGAGCGAATCAGGGAGCATGTCGTCATCGGAAGCCAACTGTCCGCCGCGAAACGGTATACTGTCGAACACGTCGGCGGGCGCGGAGCTATCGCCCAGCGTGAGCTCCGCCTTGAGCGGAATAATGGCCCGCTGTGCATAGGTGTAGACGGTATCCCATTTGTCCTGACCGTTCTCATCACGCGACCAGGTGGTGTAGTTGCGCAGTCGCCATGGCCCAACGTTGAGGCCTGGACGTAAGTTGGCATACTGACTGCTGCTGTTTTTACTCTCGCTCTGTTTCGCCCAGCTGTTGGCTCCGCTCAGGCTGTAGTTGAGCATCGCAGCGGCGATCCCCTCGTCCCACTGTTCTGGCGGGACATACCCTCTCGCAGGCAGGTCGATCGCGGCCTGGGGAATGCTGATAACAAGCCGCTGTGCACCAAACTGAAAATTCGTAGTGGCGTGAGGAATTGCCTGGAGGTCGACGCAGGAGGTGCTTTCAACCGCCAGATTGGGGAACAGCGCCGTTTTAACGCCCCATTTTTTTAGCTGATCCATGCTCAGGCAGGGCTGCAGGCTATCGTTTTCCTGCCAATCTTTCCCGGCAACAAAATCAATATCGCTGGTCTCAATAAGCTGGTCGTCGAGGATGATGTCAACATGGTATTTCCCTGGTGCCTGCGAACCTGATTCAAATGCAGATAAATCGGCTTTAACCATTCCCGGATTATCCAGCTCCACCAGTTCGGCGTTAAAGGAGTCACGGGCGTTAACCACGGGGACTGCATTCGCCAGCGCAAAGGCAATACACATTGCCAGACGCGCGGGCTGCATTTTTAGATTGCTTGTTGCCATCATCATAAACCTGACTCGATATTGCGGATGCCACTTTTCTCAGGAACTAAAAGCTGGCCTGATGTATTATTCCCGGGCTGCCATAATCGTTAATCACTTTAAATACGATCTGATTGCCATTAACGCCTGGCGGTAAGCGAAATGCTGCCACTGCGCCAGGTGCAACCCAGGAAACATCCTCCAGCCTTTTACCGCCGACGCTTATTTCATTAAAGTTGATCACATACGGTGTAGGATTTGTGACCTGAAGGTTGTTTCCGCTCCGGGACCAGGTTAATTTATTCGCCTGTTCTTCCGGTGTTGACGCCTTCAGGCTTGTCGGGCGATAAATAAGCTTAATACGTGTTTTAACGGCAATTTGTAACGAGTTTTCCTGTTTGCTCGCTGAAGGTATCGCTTTAATATTTAACCAGAAGAGGCTTTCTATATCCTGCGGCAATGAGCCGGAAATTAAAATCCGTTCAATATTTTGCTGGCCGCCGTTCAGTCTGTACAAAGGTGGCGTGACGATAAAAGGTGCTTTATTAGCATTACCCTCTGGCATGTCGACCCAGGACTGGATTAAATAAGGGGCGGTATCCGCATTGTTTACACTTATGGATGCCTCTTTTTTCCCGCCATCAAAAATTACACGGGTACCACCAATAATAACCCCGGCATAAGCATGCGAAACAGATACAGTAATAACCGCCGCACTCAGCAGGGTTTTGCTAATAAAATTCATTTTGGACCTCTTAAAACAAGGGGGCAGTTTATGCCCCCGCGCAGCGCCTCGCGGAGCTGACTCTTGTTCTGCTTAATGACTAGTTGTAAACAACGGAGAAGTTAGCGACGGAGTTGGCAGGACCGGCCGTTACCGATGCCGCCGTTGAAATATACTGTGCGTAGAAATTCAGCGTATTGTCAGCGGTGCTGCTCAGTACATAGTTGTAGCCGTTGCTGCCGTGCAATGGCAGATCGGCTTTATCAGCGGTCATCAAATTAATGGCGACACCCGTTGCCGCACCGGCGACAGATGTATCAATCGCCAGCAGATCGGCATTAGACAGATCGGGCGTACCGTCAAAACGAACTTTAGCACTGGTGACCGTAACCGGGCAGTTCTTCAGAATAATATCGAATTTCGTTGCCGCCGTTCTGGAACCCGTCGTCGGGAATTCTGTTTTATAATAATCGCCTAATACGACCACCTGGTTTTGAGAGGCTACCGCCACGTCACAGGCTGAATCGAGGATGTTACCATTAAAATTAACGATTCCTGCGGCGGCGAGAGCATTGCCCATCATTAAGGCTGAACCCGTCGCAACCATCGCTAAAATAATACTCTTTTTCATAATGTTCATATTCCTGTTTACGGGATAACTTTATTTATTATTGAAATTCAAGCAGCAGAAGACCGATAAAAGAATCGCTAAGGATTCTTTTATTTTTCGCTGAATGGCTTAAGGCCTTCCTGACTGACTGGTTAAAATTTATATAATCATTTTAATGAATACAACTTTTAGATGGTCTAGCTCTGGACTCTGATTTAACGAAAAATCAACATCTACTACAGGAAAATCTCATCTTTTATAATGAAGGTCTATTATTAGACTCGGCCGGCTTTTTGTTTTTATTCAGCAGGTTAGTCCTCAAGGATAGGAGGGTCTACTTTTAGACCTCGTCGGAATATTCCCTGAGCTCTTCATTTTTAAGATAATTCTTTGCGCAGATCAAAATTTGATCACATACGAAGTCGATGTGAGGTATCTTAATGAATACACGCTTGTCCACCCCACTGAATAATTACCAGCTCTCCGTTCTGGATTTAAAGCCTTTCGCCCACATAGACGCGCTGATTAAGCACGTGTTGCCCGCGGCCAGCAGAATGATCATCAGCCGGGGGGAGACGGTGCATTATTATAAAGATGATGTCCGACAGTGCTTTTTGCTTATTCAGGGCAGCGTAGCGCTTCATCGTCGCGGCGACGGCATTGTGTTAAATTCTGAATCTGCGCCGTTTATTCTGGGCGTCAGCAGCCAGTTTTCCTCTGAGCACCTGTACGTCCGGGCGCTGGAGACCGCCGAGATCGCACGCGTGTCGCTGGAGAGTTTCAATCAAATTGTGTCGCAGCACGATTTATGGGAACACTTCTCCAGGCTGCTTATTTATACCGCCTCGCGGGTATACGAACATTGTGCACAAATATCGCAAATGTCTGCTTACGATATCATCCGCTTCCAGCTTGTTGAGCTGATGCAGGAGCCGGACGCCGTACGGCAAAATACGACGGCGGCAGCCTACATAAAAAGCCGTACGTATCTTTCACGTAGCGGAATTATGCGTATTCTGTCGGAACTGCGGACCGGGAAGTACATCACCATGGAGCGCGGCGTGCTGCTTGAAATTCACCATCTGCCACGCAAATATTGATTGCCACCGTGCCTGTCCCGGCGAGAAACGCTATAATTAGCCAGGTTATTTTTAAGGTTACCGGCTACCATGTCCCTTCCAGAAACGTCTCACCGTGGCTCGCCCTACGCACAAGAGCTTATTTCTCACTTACTGCCTGATTGCACAACGCGACGCACCGCTCGCGGTGAGCGGCTCGATCTTCAGATCAACGGTCAGGGAATGTGCTATTTAATTCTTGAGGGGACGGTCGCTATCTACAGAAGAAGCGACGACATGATGCTCTCCACGGCCCGCAGCCCCGCCCTTTTCGGTCTCGCTAATCTGACAGATATCTATTTCAATGATTACCTGAAGACCGTTAGCCCGTGCCTGATAGGAACACTCACCACCGAACGGGTGAATGAGATTATCAAGGAAAAGGCGCTATGGGGGCTGCTCTCGAAACAACTGATGTTTGTCTATAGCCGGCTTTATAACAACGTGATGCCGCAGGGCGCACCGACGGCGTATGAGATGATTCGCCAGCAGCTCATAAAGCTGATGGAGGAAGATGAAAGTTATCGCAGCAGCGTAACGGCGGAAAGGTATATTCGGGAGAAAACCCAGCTCTCCCGCAGCGGCGTAATGCGCATTCTGGCGGATTTAAAAACCGGCGGATTTATCGAAATGGAAGAAGGCAGGCTTATTAAAATCAACAAGCTCCCCGCTAAATACTGAATGTCAGACACAAAAAAGGCCGCACTCGCGGCCTGTTCAACAACACTCACTCAATGGACGTGAACGCCCAACCGCCAGGCAAAGTAGATCTCTTCTTTCAGTTCATTCGAAGAGAGCGCCAGCAGATCCGTGAACTCCAGCTCAAGCTGTTTCAGCTTTTTCAGGTACTGCGCCGGAGACAGGTTGCTCTTATCGCGACGTAAATATTCAATTGCCAGCTGTGTTGGGGTTATTTCAGTATCCATGATGTCCTCGCTTATGTACAAATCCTGACCAGTATATCACAACATGCTGGCTAGTTTTTGACCAAAGGCAATTCATCTGAAAACTTTACACGACCGCCGTCGTCAGACGCGACGAGCAGCACAGGCGATCCTGCTCGTCGAGAATATCAATCTGCCACACCTGGTGGCGGCTACCAGCGTGCAGCGCGCGGCAGATACCGCGCACGCGCCCGCTGCGCACCGAGCGAATGTGGTTGGCATTCACCTCAAGCCCGACCACCTTCTGTTCGCCTTCGGTGCAGAGATATCCCGCGACGGAGCCCAGGGTTTCCGCCAGCACGACGGAAGCCCCGCCGTGCAACAGGCCAAACGGCTGATGGGTGCGGCTATCGACAGGCATCGTCGCCTCCAGATCGTCTTCCCCAATGCGGGTGAACTGGATATCCAGTAGCCCCACCATATTCCCCTCGCCCATGGCGTTTAGCGCCTGCAGCGTGACGGCACGTTTCCAGATCATCCAATTATCTCCAGTAAAGCCTGTAATGGGTGGCGTACGCCGTTACCCTCAACCCGTTTCACCTGGCTGCGGCAGGAGTAGCCCGTCGCCAGGCAGCGGTTTCTTGGCAATCGCTGCATCGCCTGATGCCACGACAGCTCATAGATGCCGAGCGAGTTGGCGTGGTTTTTCACCTCGTGGCCGTAGGTGCCCGCCATACCGCAGCAGCCCACGCTGACGCTCTCCAGCTTCGCGCCGAAACGCGCAAAAATAGACGCCCATTGCGCCGGGGCGCCGGGCAGCGCCGTCACTTCCGTACAGTGTCCGAACAGATACCACGGTTCACCGCCAGCCTCCTGAATGGCCTTCTCTTCCAGGGCTGCCGGCAGCCACTCGTGCACCAGCATGACGTGGAAATCGCCGCGCTTATCACCCAGCGTCTGCTTGTATTCATCGCGATAGCAAAGCACCAGCGCCGGATCGACGCCGACCATCGGCATCCCAAGTTCGGCGATCCGGTTGAGAAAATCAGCGGTTTTTTGCGCCGTTTTCGCAAAGCGGTTCAGGAAGCCTTTAATGTGCTGGGCCTTGCCGTTTGGCGAGAACGGCAGCACTACCGGCTGATAGCCCAGTTTTTCAACCAGGCGGATGAAGTCAGCGACCACCTGCGCGTCGTAGTAGCTGGTGAACGGATCCTGGACCACCAGCACCACCTTCGCTTTTTGCTCAGGAGTAAGCGCTTCGAGCTGTTCCAGGGTCATGTTCGCCGAGCGGTGGCCGACGAGCTGGCGCTGCAGCGACGGCACCGACAGCAACGGCAGATCGACCATGCCGATATGCTTTTCGGAAAGCTTGCGCACCAGCGGCTGATTGATAAAGAAGTTGAAGGTCTTCGGCGCGCGCGCCATCAGCGGCGCGTAGCTTTCCACCGTCGCCACCAGATGATCGCGCACCGAGCGCAGATAGCGGGTGTGGTAGAGCTGCAGGAAGCGCGAGCGGAATTCCGGCACGTCGATTTTAATCGGGCACTGGGTAGAGCAGGCTTTACAGGCCAGACAGCCGGACATCGCCTCTTTCACCTCATGGGAGAAATCATACTCGCCCTTATTGGCATGCCAGCTGTTGCGGGTGCGCTCAATCAGCGAGCGCAGGCTGGCCCGTTTTTCCGGCAGCTCCTGCTCCAGCTTCAGGGGATCGACGCCACGGTCCGCCAGCAGACGCAGCCACTCGCGCACCAGCGTCGCACGCCCTTTCGGCGAGTGAATGCGGTTGCTGGTGATTTTCATTGACGGGCACATCGGGCTTTTCACGTCAAAGTTAAAGCACAGGCCGTTGCCGTTACACTCCATCGCGCCGCGCCAGGACGAGCGCACCGCAATCGGGATCTGTCTGTCATACGTACCGCGCTTAACGGCATCCACCTGGAGCATCGGCGCGTCCACCCCTTCAGGCGGGCAGATTTTCCCCGGATTGAGGCGGTTATCCGGGTCGAACGCCGCTTTGACCTTGCGCAGCTCCGCGTAAAGCTGCTCCCCGAAGAACGCCGGGCTGTATTCCGCGCGGAACCCTTTCCCGTGCTCCCCCCACAGCAGACCGCCGTATTTGGCGGTCAAGGCAACGACGTCGTCGGAGATCTGCTTCATCAGGATCTCCTGCTGCGGGTCGCACATGTCCAGCGCCGGACGCACGTGAAGCACCCCGGCATCGACGTGGCCGAACATGCCGTAGCTCAGACCGTGGCTGTCCAGCAGGGCGCGAAACTCGACGATATAATCCGCCAGATGCTCAGGCGGCACGCAGGTATCTTCGGCAAAGGGAATCGGCTTCGCCGCCCCTTTCGCATTGCCGAGCAGACCCACGGCTTTTTTACGCATCGCATAGATACGCTCAATCCCGGCCAGATCGTTACAAAGCTGCCAGCCGATCACGCCGCCTTCGCCCTGCGCAATCAGCTCATCCAGCCGCTGGCACAGCGTGGTGACCTGGCTCTCAATCAGCGCCGCATCGTCGCCAGCGAACTCCACGATATTGAGGCCGAGCATCTCTTTATCCGGCACGTCGGTAATGAGATCGCTGACGGAGTGCCAGACAATATCTTCCCGTGCCAGGTTGAGCACTTTGGAGTCAACCGTTTCCACCGACAGCGCTTTCGCTTCCACCATAAACGGCGCATTGCGCAGCGCGGAATCGAAGGAGTCATATTTGACGTTCACCAGGCGACGCACCTTCGGCAGGCGGGTGATATCCAGTCGCGCCTCGGTAATAAACGCCAGCGTTCCTTCGGAGCCGGTGAGCACGCGGGTTAAATCAAACTGGGTCAGGTCGTCGTTAAAGACGTGACGCAGGTCGTACCCGGTCAGGAAGCGGTTTAGTTTGGGGAACTTATCGAGAATAAGCTGGCGGTTGTCGCGGCAGCGCTCCAGCACGGTGCGGTAGATGCGCCCGCTGGTGGTGTTATCTTTACCCAACGTTTCCGCCAGTTCGACCGGCATCGGCTGGGTATCAAGGATATCGCCGCCTAACAATACTGCCCGCACGCCCAGCACGTGATCGGAGGTTTTACCGTAGACCAGCGACCCCTGCCCGGAGGCATCGGTGTTGATCATCCCCCCGATGGTTGCTCGGTTGCTGGTGGAGAGTTCAGGGGCAAAAAAGTAGCCGTAAGGCTTGAGGTACTGATTAAGCTGATCTTTGATAACGCCCGCTTCGACCCGCACCCACCCCTCTTCGGGGTTGATCTCAATGATGCGGTTCATATAGCGCGACATATCAATAATGATGCCCTGGTTCAGCGCCTGACCGTTGGTTCCGGTGCCACCGCCGCGCGGTGTGAAGACCAGAGAGGCAAACCGCTCCTGCGTTGCCAGCCGGGCGATAAGCGCCACGTCGGCCGTTGAACGCGGGAAAACCACGGCATCGGGAAGAAGCTGGTAGATACTGTTATCGGTTGCCATCGTCAGCCTGTCGGCATAGTTCGTGGCGGTATCACCTGTAAAACCCTGTTGCTCCAGTGCCTGCAAAAAATTAAGCACCAGCTGAACGATGCCAGGTGCCTGAGAAATCTGTGGGATCATTACTGTCGACCCTAATTAGAGTTGTGGGAATCGTTTGCGTGTATCTTAAAAGTTTTATCACATTTTTTTCTTATAATCTCTGCTGAATTACAGGCAGAATTCGCCTGTCAAAAACCGCTGCGATCGCTAATGATTAGAGAGACGCGGTTTTCCGTTCCCGCCAGTGGTACTGGCGTTCTTTTAAGGAAAGTTTCATTTATGGTCAATCTTCGCCAGCCCAGGGATGTTGCGCAAATTTTGCTGTCGGTGCTGTTCCTGGCCCTCATGATTATTGCGTGTCTGTGGATTGTTCAACCCTTTATTCTTGGCTTCGCATGGGCCGCGACCGTTGTCGTTGCCACGTGGCCTCTGCTGCTGCGTTTGCAGAAGCTGCTGTTCGGCCGCCGCGGGTTAGCGGTGCTGGTCATGACGCTGCTGCTGTTCCTGCTGTTTATTATTCCGATTGCGTTGCTGGTAAACAGTCTCGTCGACTCCAGCGGCCCGGTGATCCGCGCCGTGACCAGCGGCGATCTCACGCTGCCGGACCTCGGCTGGCTGAACAGCATTCCGGTCGTGGGCGCTAAACTTTACAGCGGCTGGCATAGCCTGCTGGAGATGGGCGGCAGCGCGCTGATGGCGAAAGTGCGTCCGTATATTGGCACCACCACCACCTGGTTTGTCGGTCAGGCCGCACATATCGGCCGCTTTATGATGCACTGTACCCTGATGCTGGTCTTCAGCGCCCTGCTTTACTGGCGCGGTGAGCAGGTGGCTTTAGGCGTTCGTCACTTTGCCACCCGCCTGGCGGGAAAACGGGGTGACGCCGCGGTGCTGCTGGCCGCGCAGGCCGTGCGCGCGGTCGCCCTGGGCGTCGTGGTGACGGCGCTGGTGCAGGCGGTGCTGGGCGGTATCGGCCTGGCGATTTCCGGCGTACCGTACGCCACCGTCTTTACCGTAGTCATGCTGATGACCTGCCTTGCACAACTGGGGCCGCTGCTGGTACTGGTTCCGAGCATTATCTGGCTTTACTGGACGGGTGATACCACGTGGGGAACGGTTCTGCTGGTCTGGAGCTGCGTGGTTGGCACCATGGATAACGTGATTCGCCCCATTCTCATCCGCATGGGTGCGGACCTGCCGCTGATCCTAATCCTCTCCGGGGTTATCGGCGGGTTAATTGCTTTCGGGATGATCGGTCTGTTCATTGGCCCGGTGCTGCTTGCCGTTACCTGGCGTCTGTTCTCCGCCTGGGTTCATGAAGTGCCGCCGCCTGGAACCGACCCGGACGTGATTTTGAGCGAACTGGAAGAGCTGGAAGAGAAGAACACGCATTAAGTTTTTTTGCCGGGCGGCGCTAACGCGCACCCGGCCTACACTCTCCCTCACAATACTTTAACGCCGCTAAAGTATTTATTCGTTGCTCACTGGTCAGACCCGCAATTTCTGCACTCAATCTGCTCATAACCTCAAGAAATCTTTATATCTCTTTAACTATTGAGACGAATCCGATCGACGCTAAAAGCGGACATGCCTACTATTAGCTCACGGTTATAAATCAACACCTTGATTTATAAGCATGGAAATCCCCTGAGTGAAACAACGAATTGCTGTGTGTAGTCTTTGCCCATCTCCCACGATGGGCTTTTTTTTATCCTGACTACGCGCGCTTAACCTCACAGGCACTGAGCATCCGCCACTCAGCAGGCAGCACCCGCGTTTCCCCCGTCACATTGACCGTCACCGCCTGGCGGATATCCGCCGACGATGCGCCAATCTGCAGTTCAAACTCGCCCGGCTCAACGATGCGCTTGCCGTCACGGCGGGTGAAGTTGAACATCTCAACCGGCAGCGTGAAGGTGAGCGTGGCGGTTTCGCCCGGCGAGAGCATGACGCGCTGGAAGGCCTTAAGCTCCTGAAGCGGGCGCACCTGGGTGGCGACCTTGTCCCGCACGTAGACCTGCACCACCTCGCTGCCGCTGCGCTCGCCGGTATTGGTGATAGCCACGCTTAGCGTCACCTCGCCGTCAACCGGCGCGCTGGTTTCAGCTACGCGGGCAGCCCCCCAGCTAAACGTCGTCCAGCCGAGGCCGAAGCCAAACGGATAACGTGAACCGAAGTGGAACGCAAACGGCGTGCCGCCGCTTTTGAGCTTGTGATTGTAGTAATACGGCATGGCCCCGGCGCTTTTCGGCACGCTCACCACCAGACGCCCCTGCGGCTCAGCGCGTCCCGTTAGCACGTCCGCGATCGCCCAGCCCCCTTCCTGCCCGGGCGCCCACGCCACGATCAGCGCTGCAATCTTATCCTCCAGCCCCTGTAGGTTGTACGGACGGCCGCCGGTCATCACGACAATCACCGGTTTGCCCGTCGCCACCAGCGCGTCCAGCAGCTGTTGCTGCACGCCCGGCAGATTCAGGGAGTCGGTGTCGGAACCTTCCCCCACGGTTCCGCTCTGGAACAGCCCGGCAAGATCGCCCACGCAGGCCACCACCACGTCACTCTCCTGCGCCGCGTTCACGGCCTCGGGGATCAATGCAGTACTGTGCGAGACCGGCGATTGCTGCATCGGCTTACCGCCGCTATCGCCCGGGAAGACCGGCGCACCCGCCATCCGTTTCTCGATGATGTGACACCCTTTGGCATAGCGGACGTTCGATGCCCCGAGATACTGCTCCAGCGCCGCGCGCGGGGTCGTCACCTGCGAGGTCTCTTCCACCATATCGCTGATGATCAGATGTACCGGGAAGCTGTAGCCGCTCAGTAACGCCAGCGGATCGTCTGCCGTCGGCCCCACAAGCGCCACGCGGGGCTTACCGCCGAGCGGTAAAATGCCGTTGTTTTCCAGCAGCGTGACCGATTTTGTCGCCACCTCTCGCGCGATCTGTCGGGTCAAATCATTTTGCAGATCGATACCGTTTTCATCTGCGTACGGGTTTTCAAACAGGCCCAGACGGAATTTCTCCGTCAGCACGCGCGCCACGATCTCATCCACTTTGGCCATAGAGATCAGCCCGCGCTCAACGGCGTCCGCCAGATGGCGTGCGCAGTCATCTTTCGGCAGCTCGACGTCCAGCCCGGCGTTAAAGGCCAGCGCGGCGGATTCGGCCGCATCGTGGGACACACCGTGATGCTGGTGCAGCAGGCTGACGCCGCCGTAATCCGCGACGATAATTCCGTCGAAGCCCCACTGTTCGCGCAGGACGGTGGTCAGCAGGAAGCTGTCGCTGTGCCCCGGCTGATTGTCGATATCGTGGTAGGCGGGCATCACCGACCCGGCATTGGCCAGCTTGACCGCCATTTCAAACGGCAGCAGGAAGGTGTCGTTCAGTTCGCTAAAGCCCAGATGTACCGGCGCATGGTTGCGCGCCCCTTCGCTAAACGAGTGGCCGACGTAGTGCTTGAGCGTCGCCAGCAGATCGCGTTTATCACCCTGTAATCCTCTGACGTAGGCGGTCGCCATCACCCCCACCAGCCAGGGATCTTCGCCGAAGGTCTCTTCGGTTCGCCCCCAGCGGACGTCGCGGGAAACGTCCAGCACCGGGGCCAGCCCCTGCTGGCAACCGACGGAACGCGCCTCTTTGCCGATCTGCTCTGCCGCGCGCTGCACCAGTTCCGGGTCCCAGGTCGAGCCGTAGTTGAGCGAGGACGGGAACAGCGTGGCGTCTTTGCACAGCAGCCCCACCAGGCACTCCTCGTGGAACAGCGCCGGAATGCCGAGACGCGTCTCTTCCATCATCATGCGCTGCAGGCGGTTAGCCGCGCGCACCCCGGTTTTCGCGTCAACGATGTGGGTGCCGAGCGGACGGGTGATCTGCCCGACGCCCAGTTTTAGCCGTTCGCTCAGCGCCGCCTGCTCGCTGACGCCGGCGAATTCGTCGCTCAAATCGCTGCGCTCCCGGTGGTTGCCGTTTTCATCGAGGATCAGCCAGTAGGCGTGCATCTGGGCGAACTTCTCTTCCGGGGTCATGCATGCCAGTAAATCAGCGACGCGCTCGTGCACGGGACGTCCCGCGTCCTTATAGATAGCAGTCATATTTTACTCCTGTAGTGCGGAAGGGGTTGCCGGGCTGAGCTGCTCCGCGTCGGGTCTTACCTCACGCTTGCTGGCCAGCTCCCGGGCGATGGAATCCACCAGCCGGCTGTTGAGCTTGTAGATGGAAAGCAGTGCCACCATGCAGAGGAACAGCGCGCACGGAATAAGGGTGAACAGCGCGTTGATGGTGGAGAGCACGTGTGGCGCCTGGGCTGCCTGGCCCGGGGCGTAATCCACCATGCCGAGCACCCAGCCGACCACCGCCCCGCCCAGCGCCAGGCCAAACTTGATGGCGAACAGTGCGGTAGAGAAGACCAGCCCGTCCAGACGGCGGCCGCTGCGATGCTCTTCGTAGTCGACCACATCAGAGAACATGGTCCACTGGAGCGGCGTGGTGAGGTTTTGAATAAAGCTAAAGACGATGTTAAGGCCAAAAATTAGCCACACCTGCGAAGGCGGCAGGAAGAAAATCAGCGCGCCGAAAATGACGAAGGACATTATCGTCCACTGATAAGCGCGTACGCGGTCAAATTTTCCCAGCAGGCGTTCAGATAATAACGCGCCGCTTAGCGAGGCCACCATGCCAGAAACAATAAAGGCAAAAACCAGCTCCGGGCGCAACAGTACATAGTTGACGTAATACATGGTGGCAGAGCCGCGCGTCACCACCGCCGTTAACAGCAAAATATTAAACACAAACACAATGCGCCACTGGCTGTTACCGGCCAGCAGTTTTAAATCGGTGAGCATGGAGCCGGAGGTATCATTGCGCGGGGAATAACGTTCGCGGGTCATCAGGAAACAGCAAAAGAACAGCACAATTCCCAGCAGCCCCATCAGGCTCATGGCAAAGAAATAGCCTTTCTGCACGTTGCCCTGGCCCAACAATGAGACCAGCGGCAGAGCGATAACCGTTACGATCAACCCACCAATAAATGACAGGCCAAAGCGCCACGATTGCAGGGAGTGACGCTCGCGCGGATCCAGCGTCAGCGCCCCAGGCATGGCGCAGTAAGGCACGTTAATGGCGGAGTAAATCAGACTTAAAATCGCGTAGGTCGCGCAGGCATAAACAATTTTTGCCGTCGGCCCGACGTCCGGTACGTAGAAGGTAATAAGGCAGCTTACGCCAAAGGGAATAGCAAACCACAGCAGCCAGGGACGGAAACGACCGTGACGCGTCTGGGTGCGATCCACCAGGGCGCCAATGCACGGGTCGACAAACGCATCAACCACGCGCACCACTAAAAACATGGTACCCATGATCGCGGCAGGCAAACCAAAAACGTCGGTATAGAAATAAGCAAGAAATAATGTGGCCGTTTGCCAGACCAGCGCGCTGGCCATATCACCTAAGCCATAACCTATTTTATCTTTGGTACGCAATACAGAGGAGAGTGTCATTGTTATTTGCCTTTTTATCAGGTTAAAACGTATTTCAACCAGTTGCGCATCATCTGAAGGGAAATGCGCAGTAAGGCTCAAGTATTAGCAACGCGTTGCGCACTAACAATTGTCTTAATTAACAGACAAATTATGATATTTGGTTTTTTAGATTATTTGTGATGGGGAGCAAATTAGAGGTGAAATAAAAAAGGCGAGGAATAAAATCCTCGCCTTTTTGCGATCGTGTTGCCGTTACTTGTTCAGTTCCGCCAGGCTCAGCCAGGTTTGCACTACCGTGTCCGGGTTCAGGGAGAGGCTGTCAATCCCCTCTTCCATCAGCCAGGCGGCAAAGTCTTCATGGTCGGATGGACCCTGACCGCAAATCCCGACATATTTACCCTGCTTCTTCGCCGCGCGGATGGACATGGAAAGCAGCGCTTTCACCGCCTCGTTACGCTCGTCGAACAGCTCGGAAACCACGCCGGAGTCGCGGTCCAGGCCCAGCGTCAGCTGAGTCATGTCGTTCGAGCCGATAGAGAAGCCGTCGAAGTGCTCCAGGAACTGCTCGGCCAGCAGGGCGTTGGACGGGATCTCACACATCATGATGATCTTCAGACCGTTTTCGCCGCGCTTCAGGCCCTGACGCGCCAGCTCGTCCACCACCGCTTTCGCCTGATCCACGGTACGCACGAACGGGATCATAATTTCGACGTTGGTCAGCCCCATGTCGTTGCGCACGCGTTTCACCGCCTCGCACTCCAGCGCGAAGCAGTCGCGGAAGCTGTCGGACACGTAGCGTCCGGCCCCGCGGAAGCCCAGCATCGGGTTCTCTTCTTCCGGCTCGTAGCGCTCGCCGCCCACCAGGTTGGCGTATTCGTTAGACTTAAAGTCTGACAGACGCACGATCACCCGTTTCGGATAGAAGGCGGCACCCAGCGTGGCGATCCCTTCGGTCAGACGACCGACGTAGAACTCTTTCGGCGAGTCGTAGCCTTTCATCATCTCGCGGATTTCGTTCTGCAGCTTCGTGTCCTGGTCGTCAAACTCCAGCAGCGCGCGCGGGTGAACGCCGATCATGCGGTTAATGATGAATTCCAGACGCGCCAGACCAACGCCTTCGTTCGGCAGGCAGGCGAAGTCAAACGCGCGGTCCGGGTTACCCACGTTCATCATGATCTTCAGCGGCAGATCCGGCATGGTATCCACGCTGGAGCTCTTCACGCTGAAGTCAAGGATATCGGCGTAGACGTAGCCGGTGTCGCCTTCGGCACAGGAGACGGTCACGTTCTGCCCGTCCTTCATGCGCTCGGTGGCATCACCGCAGCCTACCACCGCCGGGATCCCCAGCTCGCGGGCAATGATCGCCGCGTGGCAGGTACGGCCGCCGCGGTTGGTGACGATGGCCGACGCTTTCTTCATGATCGGTTCCCAGTCCGGGTCGGTCATGTCGGTCACCAGCACGTCGCCTGGCTCAATACGGTTCATCTCGCTGATGTCGTGGATCACTTTGACCGGACCGGCACCGATGCGGTGACCGATGGCGCGGCCTTCCGCCACGATTTTACCCTGCGCGTGCAGCGTATAACGCTCCATCACCTGACCGCGTGAGCGGACGGTTTCCGGGCGCGCCTGCACGATAAACAGCTTGCCGGTGTTCCCGTCTTTCGCCCATTCGATATCCATCGGACGGCCATAGTGTTTCTCAATTTGCACCGCCTGCTTCGCCAGCTCCTGCACTTCGGCGTCGGTCAGGGAGAAGCGGTCGCGCTGCTCCTGCGGCACATCTTCAATCTTAACCTGCTTGCCATGCTCCTGGGTTGGGGCATAAATCATGCGGATTTTTTTCGAGCCCATGGTGCGGCGCACCACCGCCGGACGGCCCGCGGCAAGCGTAGGCTTGTGTACGTAGAATTCGTCAGGGTTCACCGCGCCCTGCACCACCATCTCACCCAGGCCCCACGCGGAGGTGATGAACACCACCTGGTCGAAGCCGGATTCGGTATCAATGGAGAACATCACGCCGGAGGAACCCACGTCCGAGCGCACCATGCGCTGCACGCCCGCGGAGAGCGCCACGCCGCGATGATCATAGCCCTGGTGCACGCGATAGGAGATGGCGCGGTCGTTGAACAGGGAAGCAAATACGTGCTTCACCGCCACCAGCACCGCATCGTAGCCCTGAACGTTCAGGAAGGTTTCCTGCTGCCCGGCAAACGACGCGTCCGGCATGTCTTCTGCGGTCGCGGAAGAACGGACGGCAAAGGAGGCCTGCGCGTCGTCAGCGGAGAGCTGGTTGTACGCGTCATGGATAGCTTTTTCCAGTTCCGGCTGGAAAGGTGTGTCGATGATCCACTGGCGGATCTGCGCCCCGGCTTTGGCAAGCTCGGTGACGTCATCAATATCCGTTTTATCCAGCAGGTCGTAAATGCGCTGGTTTACACCGCTCTGGTCTAAAAACAGGTTAAACGCGTCGGCGGTCGTGGCAAACCCGTTTGGTACGGAGACACCCATACCGGACAGATTTGTAATCATTTCACCCAGGGAGGCATTTTTGCCCCCAACTCTGTCTACATCATTCATGCCGAGTTGGTTATACCAAAGCACCAGCGGTGACGAGCCATTGTTGGACATCGAAACAATCCTTTTGTGATATTTGATCGGAGTAAGTAACACCTGACTACGTATTTATACTGGCATAATTATTTGCGCTAAAAAAACGGTGAATCGTGTAAGCAATTTAAATTTTCAACTTTTCGGATAGTTTCCCACCAGCCAATAAGCTGATGATTCCTCTATATTCAGCCAGAAACCACAAAAATAAAGTCGCTATTTGAAAAATGAAATCCGCTTTTCAGGAAAATCAAAAACATCATTTCATTTTAAATTCAGATAACTTCTTTGCTGTGCAATTAACTTTTTTAATTTATGCTTTCAGACAATTAGGTATGATATTCAGGGTGGGTAAAATGGATAATGCTGTCGATCGTCACGTTTTTTATATTTCTGATGGTACGGCGATCACCGCCGAGGTGCTGGGCCACGCGGTGATGTCGCAATTCCCCGTTTCGATTAACAGCATCACGCTGCCGTTTGTGGAAAATGAGAGCCGTGCCAAAGCGGTGAAAGACCAGATTGACGCCATCTTCCAGCAGACCGGCGTGCGCCCGCTGGTGTTCTACTCCATCGTTATTCCTGAGATTCGCCACATCATTTTGCAAAGTGAAGGCTTTTGCCAGGATATCGTGCAGGCGCTGGTGGCGCCGCTCCAGAGCGAACTGAAGCTTGACCCGACGCCTATCGCCCACCGAACCCACGGGCTGAACCCCGGCAACCTGACCAAATATGACGCGCGTATTGCCGCCATCGATTACACCCTGGCGCACGACGACGGGATCTCGCTGCGCAACCTCGACCAGGCGCAGGTGATTTTGCTCGGCGTGTCGCGCTGCGGCAAAACGCCGACCAGCCTCTATCTGGCGATGCAGTTCGGCATCCGCGCCGCAAACTACCCCTTTATTGCCGACGATATGGATAACCTGGTGCTGCCTGCTGCGCTCAAGCCGCTGCAGCACAAGCTGTTCGGCCTGACGATTAACCCGGAACGTCTCGCGGCGATCCGCGAAGAGCGCCGCGAGAACAGCCGCTACGCCTCGATGCGCCAGTGCCGCATGGAGGTCTCCGAAGTGGAAGCGCTGTACCGCAAAAACCAGATCCCGTGGCTTAACAGCACGAACTATTCGGTAGAAGAGATCGCCACCAAAATTCTCGACATCATGGGGCTTAACCGCCGCATGTACTAATAAGCTAGTACATTAGCTCGGATTCATGTATCATCCTTTTCAACAGCGGGGCGGTGTCGCCCCGAACTTGAAATCAGCAGGGATTGGTTTAATGTGATGCCCATCACTTCCCGGTAGTCTGCCGATGAAGCAAAAATTTTCTGAGACAAGTCATGAATAAAACCGATGAACTCCGCACGGCGCGCATAGACAGCCTGGTCACCCCGGCTGAACTGGCCGAGCGGCACCCCGTTTCCGCCGCGGTCGCGGAACATGTGACGGCCTCCCGCCGCCGCATTGAAAAAATCCTCAATGGTGAAGACAAGCGTCTTCTGGTGGTGATTGGGCCCTGCTCCATCCACGATCTGGATGCCGCGATGGATTATGCAAAACGACTTCAGGGGCTGCGGGAAAAATACCAGCATCGCCTTGAGATTGTGATGCGCACCTACTTTGAAAAACCGCGTACCGTGGTGGGCTGGAAGGGGCTGATTTCCGACCCTGACCTTAACGGCAGCTATCGCGTAAACCACGGCATCGAGCTGGCGCGCAAGCTGCTGTTGCAGGTCAACGAGCTGGGCGTGCCGACGGCCACCGAGTTTCTCGACATGGTGACCGGGCAGTTTATCGCCGATCTGATCAGCTGGGGCGCGATTGGCGCGCGCACTACCGAAAGCCAAATCCACCGCGAGATGGCCTCAGCCCTCTCCTGTCCGGTCGGCTTCAAAAACGGGACCGACGGCAACACGCGGATTGCGGTCGATGCGATCCGCGCCTCGCGTGCCAGCCATATGTTCCTGTCGCCGGACAAGAACGGCCATATGACCATCTACCAGACCAGCGGTAACCCGTATGGGCATATCATTATGCGCGGCGGGAAGAAGCCTAATTACCATGCACAAGACATCGCTGCCGCCTGTGAAACGCTGGCCGAATTCGACCTGCCGGAACATCTGGTGGTAGATTTCAGCCACGGCAACTGCCAGAAGCAGCATCGCCGCCAGCTTGACGTCTGCGATGAGGTCTGTCAGCAGATCCGCAGCGGCTCGACCGCCGTTGCCGGGATCATGGCCGAAAGCTTTATCAAAGAAGGCACGCAGAAAATCGTTGCCGGCCAGCAGATGGTATACGGTCAGTCGATCACCGACCCGTGCCTGAGCTGGGAAGACAGCGAGCTGCTGCTGGAGAAGCTGGCAGCTGCGGTTGATTCTCGCTTCTGATGTTATCGTCGGGTGGCGCTGCGCTTACCCGACCTACGGTTCTCGCCCTTCTCACTCTCCCGGTGGGAGAGGGTTGGGGTGAGCAGCTGTGTTTAAAGTCAACATCTGACGACTAAGCTGCCGCCCATTTTTTATTGTCCCGCACCATCGC